>CP027224.1:3954166-4695000 GCA_002973635.1 Lysinibacillus sp. B2A1 | reverse complement strand
GGTAGCGAAGTGGCTAAACGCGGCGGACTGTAAATCCGCTCCTTAGGGTTCGGCGGTTCGAATCCGTCCCCCTCCACCAGTTTTATTGAAATAGGGGCATAGTTCAACGGTAGAATAGAGGTCTCCAAAACCTTTGGTGTGGGTTCGATTCCTACTGCCCCTGCCAATTAATTTTATGGCGATTGTGGCGAAGTGGTTAACGCACCGGATTGTGGTTCCGGCATTCGTGGGTTCGATTCCCATCAGTCGCCCCATTTTCTATAAAATTAATAAATCCAATAAAATATAATTATGGCGATTGTGGCGAAGTGGTTAACGCACCGGATTGTGGTTCCGGCATTCGTGGGTTCGATTCCCATCAGTCGCCCCATTAAAAAATTTGGGGTATAGCCAAGTGGTAAGGCAACGGATTTTGATTCCGTCATTCCCTAGGTTCGAATCCTAGTACCCCAGCCATTTTTTGCGGAAGTAGTTCAGTGGTAGAACACCACCTTGCCAAGGTGGGGGTCGCGAGTTCGAACCTCGTCTTCCGCTCCATTTAACTATTTATGGCGGCATAGCCAAGTGGTAAGGCACAGGTCTGCAACACCTTTACCACCGGTTCAAATCCGGTTGCCGCCTCCATAATTTATTTTTCAATCGGATTATCCGGTTTTTTTTATCTACATTATGCCGGTGTGGCGGAATTGGCAGACGCGCACGACTCAAAATCGTGTTCCTTTGGAGTGTCGGTTCGACCCCGACCACCGGTATCATCACGTATATTTACGTCCCGATTAATAAGTTTAGAAAGCTCATAAACCTTGATATAACAAGGTTTATGAGCTTTTTACATTTTTGGGGTTACGATAGGAAACGATAAGAATTGAAATCATTTTACACACATTTTACACATAGGCAGGTTCATTTTACACAAGTTTTTACACAAGCTGCGATCCGGTAAAATGTGATTGATTAAGGGAAGCAAAATAAAAAAGCTCATGTTTGAAAAATAAACATGGGCTTTTTTAATTAAATTTAATTTGTATATTGTGAGGTGTTAATTGTTCTTCTACTGATACATTTCTGTAAAAGTATCGATTGCCAATTGATCGTTCTCTTCAAGTGTTTCTTTTAAAAGATGTGCATAAGTTCTCATTGTTGTTTCAATATCTTTATGACCTAAGCGTCTACTTACGTATTGGTAAGACGCTTTCTTGTGCAATAAAATACTACCATGAGTATGTCTTAAACCGTGCATTGTAATAAGTGGTCGAATATTTAATTCGAGTAACACTTCCTTTAAAACATCATTTGCTCGTTCATTCGTTATTACTTTATATATTGATTTTTCATTATAGAACACTAAATGATGTTCATTATCAGGAGTTGATTTGAATAGTTCTTTAAATAACTCCATTGTTGTGCCTTCTAATTTAATTTTTCTTTTGGACGCTTTATTTTTTAAAGGTCCAAATCCTGTAGGCATTCTGTTATTATATCCCCATGTTTTATTTATATTTAATTCATTATGATTGAAGTCAAAATCACTAAATACAAGTCCAACTAATTCTTCAAAACGTAATCCGGTTGTTAAACCTAATAATAGCAAATAATAATCTAAACCTTGATCTAATCGATCTTTAAGACCATTCAACAATAAAATACTGTCTTGATAATTTAAGTATTTCTCTAATTCTTCTTTTGCATCCACTGTGTATTTCAATTCAGCTTTCCTTGTGAAATCACGTGGTATGATTTGTTCGTCAACTGCATCAAGGACGCATGCACGAATATGACCATTTACTTTTTCTACAGTTTCCTTGGAACGTGTAGATCCCAATTGGTTTAAGAACTTTTGATAATCTTGTGTTGAAATTTCTTGTAAAGGTTTACTGTTGAAATATTCTTTAATGCGGTTATATGTGTAGTCATAATGTTTTAATGTCGCTAGTGATAAGTTACTTTTATACAGCTTTACCCAGTTATCGAAGTATTCATCAAAGGGAGCTGGTTTTAAGTGAGGAACAATCCCTTTGTTTAGCATAGCTTCAATTTCAGCTACTGCAATTGTTGCTTCTTTTTTTGTATGAAAACCTCCTTTTCGAATCGGATCTGGTTTTTCATCGACTATACGGCTAATTGTATATTGATATGTTTTACCACGTTTTTGTATACTCGCCATTGCAATTCACCTCATTAATTTTTTAAAGAACATACGCTCTATCTTTAACGATATAATTACTTTCTATAAGTAAAAATTTTCAAAGAGGAGCCAATCGAAAAATTGGCTCATTTACTAATGGTATTAAGAAAAATATCTTTAAAATGTTTTTCATGGAACTCTGCCATTTTAGATGCTTGAAATGACCATGTTGCACCTTTGGACGGGTAATAGACAAACCCCCTTGGCTCAACATCAAGTTTTTTTCTGATTTTCGAAGGATAAAGAATATTTTCTTTGATCCATTCGTTTTTTTTGTTAACTCTTTTTTCTAGGTCTTTCATTGACCAGCATACACCTACTAGCTAAGCCTTTTTCAGTTCTTCTAATTCGACTTTTTTAATAAGTATTGAATCGGAAGGAACAGGGATTGTTAATGTCACTGATGGTTGTTGAATTTTCATTACCTTCGTTTTGTTTACAATTACAAAAAAAACCAAGCAGTAGTTATTCCAAAAGAGATAAAATCTATCGGAATAACTTGTTGCCTGGGGTTTTCCCTTGTTAGCATATTTGATTGTATTATTAATGATATAACCGGTTAATCTGAAACAATTATAACCACTTTATTTTTATATTTTAATAGATATCGAGAGATTTTTTTAAATTTTTTTCTTTTATAGTGATAGCTTATAAATGACTGTATCCAAATGTACATTTTTGCTAGTCTAAGCATTACAGGTGATAAAAAAGAGGATAAAAGTGAACGTAATCATTTAATTGGTCGTTGTTGCAAGTATAAGGTATTAGAAGAAGCAGCTAAGTCATATTCAAAATAATCGTTTAATAAAGGTCAAAGTTGAAATATCAGCTTTGGTTTTCTTGTTTCTTCCAGTAAGAGACTTTATAAAACAGATAGGATGAATTGTGACATAATAGTTTACAAAATAAACGAGCAATCTTAAAATTAATTATTGGGAGATTTGGTGGTTATGGAGAAGGTTTTTGGTTATGTTCGAGTTTCTACTGAAACACAAGCAGAAAAAGGTTATGGAAAAGGTGCTCAAGAAAGTGCAATTATTGATTACTGCAAAGCAAATAATTTAGAGTTGGTTGAAGTCTTTTATGATTTAGGTATCAGCGGAACAACTATTGAACGTGACGGTCTTGGAGAATTATTTGCAACATTATCAGAAGATAACATCAAACGTATCGTAGTGATGAATACAAGCCGTTTATGGCGTGAAGATACAGCTAAGGTACTTATTATTAAACGAGAGTTACAAAAACTTGATGTACATATTTGTAGCATCGAACAAAAAGATTACGACATTTATAGCAAAGATTCTAACGATTTTTTAGTAAATGGAATGATGGAATTATTAGAACATATGACCGTATGACCCTAAATAATAATTGCACCCATCGGTTATAGATGGAAACACGAAGGTGTAAAAAATCCAGTTGTGATTATTGAGGAAGAACAAGCTCCTGTTTTATTTCTTTCAGACATTGTGCAAAGTAGTCTTCTTCCGTTATCATAGAGAGGACACCTTTCTTTATTTGCAAGCAAATTTTCAAAGCAAAAACAATTATATTTCTAAAACCGCAAACAGTTAGTTATACCACAGATTTTAGGTGGAAATTAGACTACGAAAGTTGAGTAAATAATAAAAGACTATCACCAAAAGTCAGTTATCACTGACTTTTGGGACAGCCACTTCTTTGGCTTTTGAAGGAGAGGAATTAAGCGTTTATCATATTTTTATAAAACGAATAAGATCATCTAGAAAAATTCTTCTTAATTGGGAAAGCCATTTTTTAGTTAGCTAACTCACTTTGAATAATTAATTTGCTTTTACGTTTTTCATCTGATAGGTCCTGGTTAATAATATAGATATCATTTTCAGCAGAAAACCTATAAATGTTAGAGATTTCCAAACTTTCATTTTCAACTAGTAAATTATTCTTGACATTAAATTTTCTATAATATTCATCGTTATTATAAGAAAAAAACACTTGATTATTAAAATCTGTGTAAAGAGCATTTACATTTAACACATCCGAAACAATTTCTTGGGTATGTTCTTTAGAAACATTATAAAAAATAAGCTTTTGTTCATCTAATGCAGCTTCACTAGGGTCATTAAAGGTTAGATAAATATACTGTTGGCCATTTAGCAAACTTGCCCAACCAATGTATTCATAGTCAGTTTTTATTTCTTTTATTTTTTTACTTTTCACATCGTATAAATACAGATAACCAAAATTATTTTTTTTATCAGAAAATAATATTTTTCCATCTTTCGCAGATAAAAACATATTCATAAATGTATAGGTATTTAAATCAAATATACTTTCAGTTTCATTTGTTTTTAGATTTTTCAACATAACTTTCGGTTTGCGCGTCCTTGTATCCATTGCTATCCAAGCAGCATAGTCTTCAACAAGTATAGGAAAATCATTTTTGATATTTGGGTCATTTTCTTGTGTTAATGGTTGTATTTCATTCGTGTATAAATTCATTGAATACGGATTTTCCTGTCCCCCAGTTTCATCAGCATCAACCCAGACTAACCAATTATCATTTATTTCTAAACCTTGAACAGATGGCAATTTAAATTTGCTATTAAATATAGTGTTGTATTTCTGAGTCTCTCTATTATATTGAATAATTTTATTATCTAGACCAGATGGACTATTATGATTCACACTCATGAAAATTGAGTCAGCATTACCTCTAAAAGAAGTTATGCTAGAAAAAGGAACATCCACTGTTTTATTTAAATCTTTATCAACTATTTGATAATATTCAAGCGTATCATTTTCAGCATTGTTATTGTTTTCATTAATGTGAACCACTTTAAAAATAACAAGTAGAATAATAACTAAGCTAGCAATTAATCCAAGTGCTCCCAATATTTTTTTTTTCAAAGTAATCTCTCCAAATACCTTAATTATTTTAACTCACATGTTGATTAGCGAAAATTACGTGGTAGATTTTTGATATAACGACGGGACGACACCAATAGTTTCTATGTGATGTACTTGCCAATCGATTGGCAAGTACATCACATAGAAACAGGCGTGTAAAACCTGCAAAAGATAAGTGTTCACCATCTTTTTCTTTTGGATTCGCCTGTGTAAAAACTTCAGTAATATGTACGCAATAAGTGTAGCGAAATGCTGTCTAAATACGGCATTGGGTGTCGTTCAAAACAATACCTGCACGTTTAAATTTTGTTTAATCCAACGAAAGAGCGATTCAATTGTCCAGCGTGATTTAAACATGTCGGCAATTTCTTCAGCCGTTACATGGCGAAGAATGGTCACCACACGCGACGTTTTACTTCGTAATCAATAAATTTAACGACACGATTACGTTTCTCCGTTTGTTTTTTCAGTGTCCCTAAAGTGCAGGTGAAATCAGTGACCTCATTGAACTGCTTAGGACGTGTACCTTTAAGTGATTTTTTCGATTAAGTAGGATATTATCTTTTAAACAAATCACATAATCTAGCTCTTCTAAACGTTTGGATAAAGTAGAATGATCGACTTTTTTCACACCATGACTAGCAACGACATCCACTGCGTGGCTCAAGCTTTTCCACTCAAAAGTACCTGAACTACTAAATATAGATTCGTGTAGTATCCACGAATCCATATTTGGTTAAAATCTCTGTTTCTTCTTCCTGTTAAATAAAGTTTTGAAGTAGTGTGAAAATCATGTTATTCGTAGCCATGAGAGATTCCTCCGTTTCGTAAATGTTGGTGTGGTAACTTACATTTTACATGGAATCTCTCTTTTTTGATTTTACTAGTTAGAGTTAGTTAATCAACAGGCGTGTTACTTTAATTTTATTCTACCAAACCATTACAGGATTCCCACCCTCAGCTTTATATACCGCTTTAGCAATACCTGTTTTATCAGTACTTGTATCTGTTGCATTACCAATAGAAGTCCAATATGTTCCTGTGCCTGTATATTGTGTATTATGATTTGGATCTACAACCCGCAGAGTGTTATCGGACTGATTGTATCCACTTATTGTCACATAATGACGATAATTTTTACCTTTATATTGAGAAATCCATTGTGTTTCTGTTAGTAAAATTGGTGCTGTTTTTGAATCTCCTAAGGTAGCACTAATACGTGAAATAAATGTATTTGTAGGATTAGTAGCTTGAGAAAGATTACCTACTATATACGGATTTGAACTAAAACCATATACATTTTTATATTGATTTAAACCATTTGCTAGATTTGTAGAAGATGTCCCATTACCATTTTTTAAAACACCAATAGTGATACCGAATTGTTCTTGGCTTGGTAGAGCTTGGTTACTGTTACTGTTTGCTTTGTGGAAACTTAAAGCCTGTCTCCCAGAAGCTGGACCACAAAAATTAGTATACTCTTGCATATTATAGGTAACTGGTATTGTATAATAGGCAGAAGCTCGTGCTAAACCTTGTTTTGCACGTTGTTTTTCTCTTTCTGCAATTTCTAAATCTCTTTGTCTCTCTAATTCATCATAATATTCTTTGTTTTCTATATAATTTATATCTACGTTTGAAACGGCATTATCATTTTCTATTTCTGAAGCTGCCTTAGTATTTTCAGGTAATACACTTGCATTCATCATTAGTAAAAACATAGCGCTTAAAACATATTTTTTCTTCATTTTTAACCCCTATTCTTTATTGTGTCTTTGATTTTAATTAAAAGTTAGCAATAAAATAGCTTGGTAATGTAATAGATATAAATGTTTAAAAAAAAACGTTACTAGGTTACTAGATTTCAAAACCTCCATTTTTTGGTTGTGTAGTAGCATTTTCAAATTAATTTATTTAGGGTTAATCGTATATTTTTGTAAAAAAATATTACAAAAACAGAAGATAATTATCACTTATAATAATCAAATTTAAAAGCCCATTAAGCTATCTAAAATACTATGTACCTACCAAAATAATAAGGAATATTATTATGCTATAGCAACTTACCCTCGAGTTAATTATATATTATCCTATTCTTACCAAATTTTCAATTATTTTTTATTTCTTAAATTTGACTCTTGAGTTATCGACGGGCTCTTCACCACAACTCGTGGTTGATTTTCTATTAATTCAATAATTTCACATTTTGCTATAGAAAAGAAGCGAAAACTCACGTATCATAATTGTTGTCTAGACAAAACACGAGAGAAGTTTTCGCCATGGCTATGCTTGGCATCTCAGGTTGATTTGGATGGAGATGATGATTCCACGCCATCGTCTTTGTTTCGTAGAGAACTTGTGAGGCGTTGCCACACAATCCACCACTTAACAAATCAAAGGGTGGAGAGGGTAGAAAGGCTTCGAAATAATTGAGGGAAAAAATATAACAACAACATAAAAGAAGGAGAGGGCCAATAAATATGTACACTTTCGCTCAAAATGCACTCCACTATACATGTTAATGCATAATTACAACTTGATATGGAGACCTCTACTCGCATGATTCGCTAGCCAAAAGCGAGCTATTACAAGGACTGGCTGACCGAACGAGGTTATCATGCTCGCCCCTCCATGTAAAGTTGTAATATACAGTGGGAAATCAAAAATGTACATGGTTAAACGAGCGTTTCTGTACGTACTAATAAACGCATTTATAATAGTTATTACACACGAGATAGAAGTTAAACATTATGGAGAAATAAATGCCGCAAAGTAAGTGTTAAATGGATATAGGTAAAGTGCTAAGATCATTAAGAATATGTTATGAACAAGCATAAAAATTCGGTAAAGTGAGCATAATGTTTTTAGTTCCTTCGGTAAAGTACAAAGCGAGGTATACCTCGCTTTGTACTTTTACCGAAGAATAATGAAGGAAAACCATTGATATCAAGAGGTTTCGAAAAAAATCTTTGTCTTTAATAAAAAAAATAGAGTGGATTTAGTCGGTAATGTATGTAGTGGCACTTAATTTTTTTCGGTAATGTAAGCATAAAAAACTGCCGATGTAAAATCAGCAGTTACTAGGAATTTTCATTGTTAAACGAGTTTATCAAATGTTCAATATCAACAAAAGGTGTTAGACGATATTCAATGCTTACTTGGTTTTCTTTAGCAGAGATGATTGGCTATGGATTGTCCTGGCGGTTATATTAACTATAGTCTTTGACCAAATTTTAGAACCCATAGGAAAAGTATTAGCAAAGTATAAACTATTAGCACCACCTAGCTATTTATCTGAACCGTTTAATCCCTTAAAAAAATTCAATATTCCCCCAAGGGAGTTTTTTGGTGTTTCATTAAAAGGTAACTGGAAACTACTAATGATTTTTATGCCCATTCACATAATTGCAATGTTTAGTGAGGAAATGATGTGGAGAGGTTATCTTTTACCGATACAAGAAACAATGTTTGGCGATATGGCTTGGATATTAAACGGGTTGCTATGGGCTTGGGTGTTACATATAGCATTAAAATGGCACGTTATTGGAATGATTCCTAGTATGCTGATAGCTCCTTTAATTGCGCAATATACTCAATCTACATGGGCATCATTTGCAGTTCATGCCATTGGAAATGCACCTTTGTGGATCATACTTTTAATTGGGATAATAAATACAACAGAAACATCAAATCAAAAGTAAGGGTAGTATTTCAAAAGGAATATTCTCACATTCATTATCAATTACCGAAAAAATTTAAATATGCCAAACGATATTAAAAACAGGTGTTTCAAAAATGAGAAATCTTTTATATAAAAGGATTTTCACTTCTTTTCTAAGCTATAAAATGACTAAATACGTCCATCACCTGTATCAACTTTAATGAATAATGCTAATAAAGCAATGATTCCTATTAATATTGGAATCATTCTTTTTTGCTTATTAACTGAGAAAAATCATCCAATTAAATATTCTTTTTTAAACAAAGATGGTAGAGAAAAAATTAGTGTTTAATGATTTATTGGAGATTGAAAAATTAGAATTTTTAGACCATTTACAAGTGAATAATCACAACGTATATATAGGACTATTTAGGGAGTACTTACATCTAAAATATACTGAATACTATTTATACCATTTTAATGCACAGTGTATACAAAAACTTAATAGACAATTTATTTCAATAATTTAAACTTTCTTATAATATAGTCTTAATTTAATAGAACTAATTGTGGTATGATTGAACTAAATCATGTTTAACTAAAGGGGTAATATGAAATGAAAAAAGTATTGTATTCATTATTCTTTGCTTTGATTTTGTCTATTTTTTCATTCAATGCATTTGAAGCGAAAGCATCAGACAAATTATCAAATCGTGCAGAGGCGATTGTTGAAATTGGAAAATTACTTGGTTTAGATGGCACACAAAGAGATACACAATTCAAAGATGTTCCGAAAAGTCACAATGCGAGTGGTTATATACAGTCGGCTGTTGACAAAGGGATTATAACCGGATATCCAGATGGTACTTTCAAGCCTTCGCAAGAATTAACTAGAGCTCATGTTGCTATTTTTATTTCAAGAGCATTCGGATCAAAGTTACCTACAGGAAATGAGGCATTCAAAGATGTAAAGAAAGGTGATAGTGCCTATAGTGCGATTCAACAATTAGTGGCGGCAGGAATTACGGCTGGTTATCCAGATGGCACGTTTAAACCTAATGATAAATTAACACAAGCTCATTTAAAAACATTTATCAGTAGAACAGACAGCTATTTAAAGACAGGAAAAAAACCTGCGACAAATAATACAAGCAAGGGAAATGGTACTTTAAAAGGTACAGTTATTTGGAAATATAACGATTTTATTGGTAATAAAGGAGATACTGGTGCTGTAATTTATCTATTCCCTACGAATGCAACATATCCAAATTATACAAAGCAACAATTATTTGATTGGATAGATAGAAAAAATGAGTTAAAGGATGTATATAGAACTTTAGTTGATACAAATGGTAATTATACTTTTAATAATCTACCTGCTGGTAAATATATTGCGGTTATTTCATCTAAAAATGCACATAGAGCCCTTTTAGAAACTTTAAATTCGCACAATCAATTGAAAACTTTATTTGGTGATTTTAATTATTCAATTTTTGAAGCAAATGCTATGACAATTTTTAAGCATCAAATTAGAGAAATTGAAATAAGTGATAAATCAACAGTTGATTTTAGTGCTGATTTTGGATACTCAGCATGGTAATGATTAAACAATTTAAGCATTAAGCGATAATAAAAGGATTACAGCGTAATTTTTTGCCGTAATCCTTTTTACTTTTATTTGAAGACCATAGTATCATACTACTATTTTGGTATGAAACGCCTTACCTATTTTTCGACTTTTTGCATCCTCATCTAAAAATAATTTAATTCGATTTAAGACCCTTATTTGAATTAATCTATCACGTTTTACAAATGAGCTCAATGTTGGTGAAGTATCTTTCGGCAAATAAATCCGCCATAAATTATTTTGTTAAATAATTATTGAAATTGAATCAGAATTCCTTTATATTAAAAGAGACTAAATGGTATCTTTTTGGAGGTTGAAATGAAAAAAGGTGAAATAACAAGGCATAATATTATTCGAAAATCAGCTATGATGTTTAATAAAAAAGGGTATATGACAACAACAATGAATGACATAATTCAGGAAACGAATATTCAAAAAGGGGGGATATATCGACACTTTAAGGATAAGGAACAACTTATGGTAGAATCTTTTCGTTACTCCATTGAAATAATGCAAAACCATCTAAAGGAAAGTGTTTCACAGCACAACAATGCAAGCGACAAATTAATTGCATTTATAGAGGCATTTTTACAATTAAGTGAAGGAAAACCAATAGTAGGGGGATGCCCAATTTATAACGCAGCGATAGAAATGGATGATTTGGAAGGGAATGCGTTACTGCCACATATTAATGAAGCAATAGATATGATGATAATGTGGTTGATGAAAATTATAGAGGATGGGATGAAGCGACAGGAGTTGAAACAGTCAATACAGCCATATGACACTGCGCTTTACCTTGTGTCAATACTTGAAGGTGGACTTGTTTTAGATCGATTAAAGAAAGATAGTCAAATAACGAAAATCATCATAAATAATACAAGGCAATACATTTCAATGATTGCTACTGAGCGGCAGTAAAGCCGTCTTTTTTAAAAAATAAAAGAGACTAAAAGGTATCTTTTTGAGGAGGTGTTATGATGAAGTATTTTTTATGTGTTGCTATTATAGTAGCTATTATGTTCTTAAGGAGCTATATAATTTTGCGTATTTTTACACCTAAAATAAAAGAGGATAAAAAATATCCGAATTCGACTTATGAAAACATTGATATAGAACTGGATACAGGCTCAATGCGAGGATGGCTTATTAATAGTGAGCAGGCAAGAGGTTGTTTTCTATTAATACATGGATGGGGCTCTAATAAATCAGACATGTTACGATATGTCGATCCTCTATTAGCCAGCGGTTATGACGTGATCATTGTGGATGTTCTTGGTCATGGGCAAAGTGCAGCAATACAGAAACAAGTGAGTATCGCATCATTTGTACAAAGTATAACGGCAACAATTGATTATGTAGAAGGAAGACCGGATATTAATAGTAATGCAATCTATGTTTTAGGACATTCAATGGGAGGGATAGCTGCAAGTATTGTCAATGCCACAGATTTAAGGCTACAGGCTCTTATTACTGATTCAATGCCTACTTCATTAAACAGTATTAGTCAATCAATGGCTGGAAAAGTAAAAATACCCTATATCCCCTTTGGTTGGTTATTTGTCAGTTGGTTTTTATTACGAGGAGGCGTTTTTTTAAAGGCTAGAAAAGAATGGTGCCTAGAGAAAATATTAAAAAATCAACAGTCTCCAGCTCTAGCCATACATTCAATTCATGATAAAAAAGTGTCGATTTCTAACGTGGATGTCCTAATAAATGATAGCAATTTTAAACAAATAATTAAAGTTACAACAAAAGGTCATCATCATTGTGTAAAAGATAAATCTTTTTGGGATAATGTTTTTCATTTTATAGCAAGCCATAAGGAGGAAATAGTAGATGAAATATATTGATACACTTGTAATTGGTGCAGGTCCAGGAGGATATGTAGCCGCTATTCGCGCAACTCAAATGGGGCAAAAAGTAACAATTGTAGAAAGGGAGTATATAGGGGGAGCTTGTTCAAATGTTGGGTGTATTCCATCAAAAGTGCTGATTTCAGTAGGTCATCGTTTTGAGAAGGCAAAGCATTCAAAGGATATGGGAGTTGTTGCACATGAAGTAAAACTTGACTGGGATAAAGTACAAGAATTCAAGAATGGCATAGTCTCTAAATTAGTAGGAGGTGTTGAAAGTCTATTAAAAGGTAACAAAATCGATATCGTGTATGGAGAGGCTTACTTTGTAGATGCAAACACTGTACGAGTAAACAATGGAGGCACCGTACAAACTTACACTTTCAAAAATGCAATCCTTGCAACAGGTTCTCGCCCGGTTGAAATTCCAACACTTAAATTCACTAAACGCGTAATTAATTCAACAGGTGCACTTTCTTTACCAGAGGTACCAGAAAAACTAGTTGTTATTGGTGGTGGATATATTGGTACCGAGCTGGGCTCTGCCTACGCTAACTTAGGCTCTCAAGTAACAATCATTGAAGGCAGCAAAGACATTTTAGCTGGTTTTGAAAAGCAAATGACACAAGTCGTGAAAAAAAGTTTAAAGAAAAAAGGCGTAGAAGTTGTAGTTGGCGCATTGACTAGAGGTGTAGAAGAAAATGAAAATGGCGTAGTTGTAACGTACGAGGTGGGCGGAGAAGAAAAAACAGTTGAGGCTAGCTTTGCATTAGTCACTGTAGGTCGTCGTCCAAATACAGATAATTTAGGTCTTGAGTCACTTAAGATTGAATTCGCAGAACGGGGTTTATTAAAAGTAGATAAACAAGGTCAAACTTCCATGCCAAATATTTATGCTATTGGTGATATCGTATCCGGTCCACAACTTGCACATAAAGCATCATATGAAGGTAAAGTAGCTGCAGAAGCAATCGCTGGTGAAAAATCAATTGTAGATTATTTGGTAATTCCAGCCGTATGTTTCACAGATCCTGAATTGGCAACTGTTGGCTACAATGAGGAACAAGCAAAATCAGCAGGTATTGAGGTGAAAGTAGCGAAGTTTCCTTTTGCTGTAAACGGTCGAGCACTTGCATTAAATCAACCTGAAGGCTTTGTGAAGCTCGTTGCTCGGAAAGAGGATGATTTATTAATCGGTGCTCAAATCGTAGGTGCTGGGGCATCCGATATGATTGCTGAAGTGAGTTTAGCAATTGAGGGGGGAATGACTGCAAAAGATCTCGCATTAACAATTCATGCGCACCCAACATTAGGTGAGATTACAATGGAAGCTGCTGAAATCATTATGGGGCAGCCCATTCATGTTGTAAAAGTATAGTAGTGACTATACTCTGGATTGCTTATGCAATTACAATGCCCCTTATGTAAATATTATAAAAAATCATGGGTTGTGAGGTAGAATAGAAGGAAGTACATGGCGTATTGAAGTAAAACTGCCAGAGGGTGTTACATTTCAGACAGGCAATCATTTAGGCATCTTTCCGCGAAATCGACAGGCGTTTGTGAGCAACCGAAGGAATATGTGGAACATGTGATGGGGCAGACTGAAGGTGCACAGGAGTTCATTAAAATACTAGCTCAAGATGGGCATTTCTATATATGTGGAGATGGTGGTAAAATGGCTCCAGATGTTGAATGCACATTGTTAATGGCATACCTGGCAATCCATGATGTGAATGAGTCTGTAGCGAGCTAGTCTTAAAGAACAAGGTCGTTACCCAATGGATGTATGGGCGGGTAGTAACCAATAGCTGCTGATAGTAAAAGATGAGAGGTAAAAATATGAACAGACATTTTTTTATTGCTGTTCCACTTCCGTTACCTATTAAAAATGCTCTTAATGAGAAATGTGAAACCATAAAAACAAGTATGCATTTTAAACGGTGGGTTCATCTGGAGGATTATCACATTACATTAGCTTTTTTAGGGAATGCGGATATGGATCAATTACAACTGGCATTGAAGGAGATAAAGGAAAGCCTAATGAAGGTTCCTCCATTCGAGTTAAGCATTCAAGGATTGAATACTTTCGGAAGAAAAGAATATCCAAGAATTTTATGGGCTAGTATTTATGAATCTCAGCCATTAAATAATGTGAGGGACACTGTATACAAGGGATGTATAAAGGCAGGATTTGATTTAGATAAAAAACCTTTTGTCCCACATATAACAGTAGCAAGAAAATGGGATGAAACACATGGTAAAATGCCTTTTGATGTAGTGATGACTGAAGAAATGGGGCTTCCAACGTTTTTAGTAGAAGAAGTGGTGCTATATGAAACAAAATTTGAAGAAATTCCAAAATATCATCAAAAGGCTGTAATTCGTTTAGAGGAATTGTCTAAGTAATAAATTATCAATACCCATAGCTCATAACCTTAATTTAGGGTTTATGAGCTTTTTAATATTTAGTTCACCCTCCGTTCATTTAAGAATTTTAAGCTTAGAGTATTAAAAAGAACGGAGGCATTTAATATGAATCTTGCTTGGAAAGAAATTAAGAAAAATAAAGGAAGGTTTTTAATATTAGGCTCAATTGTTTTTCTTGTTAGTTTATTAACTTTTATTATTTCTGGTTTGGCCAATGGATTATCACAAGATAATGCCGCTTTAATTAAAGATTTACCACAGGGGCAATTTTATTTAAGTAAGGACGCGGATCAAACATATAATCTTTCAAAGATTGATCGTAGCACTCAAAATGAAATATTGAGCAATGAAAAGAATGCAGTAGCTTTCTCGATACAAATGGGCTTTTTAGATGATATGGACAATAAGCAGCAGAGCGTTGCATTTACTACTGCAACTGCTTCAACGCTATTTGCAAATGTGAAACATGAGGAAGTTATTTTAGATAGTTCTTTAAAAGAAAAAGGAATTAAAGTAGGAGATACATTAACAAATAATCAATTTAGTGGAAAGTTTATAGTTAAAGGATTCGTAGAGCAAAAAAAATATAGTCATGCGCCAGTCGCTTATATAAATAAAAAAGATTATCAAGAAATATATCGTGTTGATGAAATGCAGCTGATTTTTGTACCAAATGGAGATTCTTCAAAAGAATTTGCTGGGTTACAATCATTTTCAAATAAAGAATTTCTTCAGACAATCCCAAGCTATAATGCGGAGCAAATGTCTTTAAATATGATTGTATGGTTTTTAATAGTCATTAGCGGAATGTTGTTCGCTATCTTTTTCTATATGATGAATGTCCAAAAAATTGGCTTATACGGAATTTTAAAGGCCATTGGTTTGAAAACAAGCAAACTATTCAAAATGATATGGGCACAGATGGCCATCATTACAGTTATTTCTCTTGTTTTATCTGTAGGCTTAAGTCAGGCATTTAATTTAATTACCCCAAAAGGAATGCCGTTTGTTTTAACAATCGCAACTACCGTTCAATTATCGATTGTGTTTTTAATTATTGGTTTTATCGGTGCTACAATTTCAGGAATGCAAATAAAAAATATTGAACCATTACAAGCGATACAGCAAGGAGAGGCTTAATATGACTTTATTTAAAATCAATGGAATTAGAAAAACATTTACAAATGGAGAGATAGAGGAAGAGATTCTTAAGGGAATAAATCTTTCTCTAAAAGATGGAGAAGTAACAGCAATGGTTGGTGCGTCTGGATCTGGTAAGAGTACGCTTCTAACAATAGCTGCTGGACTTCAGCCTACATCAGATGGGCAAGTTATCTTTGAGGGGAAAAATATGTCCATCATGAGCTCTGAAGAGGTTCGAAAAGTACGAGCAAGTAAATTTGGATTTGTCTTTCAGTTTGCACATCTTGTACCTTTTCTTACAGTTGAGGAGCAGCTACTATTAATGCTAGATGTTTCTGAATCAAAATTAAAGAAGCAGGAACAAAAAAATGAAGTTAGTCGAATACTTGAACTAGTAGGGATGGACCATCGAAAAATGGCTTATCCTTCATCATTGTCAGGAGGAGAGAAGCAACGTGTTGCTATTGCCCGGGCAATCATTCATAAACCAAGAGTCCTGTTTGCAGATGAACCAACTGCAAGTTTAGATTCACAGAAATCAAAAGAGGTCATGTTACTTATTAGAGATTTGACTAAAACATTAAATATTACTACTTTAATGGTGACACACGATGAAGAAATGCTAGCTTATACGGATCGTATTATTAAAATGAGTGACGGTGTTATTTTGCAAGATGTTATTTAGATAAAATGCTACAACCATGTTTTAATGGTTGTGGCGTTTTTTTGATTAAACAGGTTTTCACAATAATGTGGAGCTGATTTCAGTCAATTATAGTTTTTTTTAATATGCCTAGTGTTAAGTTACCAAATCACTAAACAAATGAAGCATATTGTAGAAGGAAAGAAGGAGGTGATTTGACATGGCATTTGTTATTGCCTTGTTGATTGTATTAGCAGGTTTAATAGCGGTATTCCAAATAAGTGAGGGTGGGTCAGAAAAAGGGAAATATGTAGTTTGGGGTATTATTACAATGATTGTATTTGCACCATTTTTATCTTTTTTAATTGGCGTAACGTATGGAATGCTGGCTAGAAATGGTTGGGCAGCGTCAATTATGATGCTTCTATCTCTTATTATTTTTGTTATAGGACTAATTATATTACTTTTTGGTATTTATAAAAACGATGAGGAAGAGCATAAATAACTAGCTGCTTGTCTCTTAAAAGGGGTTAAATATCAAGGTAAAAAACCGCGAGACTCCTACGAATTGTTTTGTAATAAAATGTAAAAAATATAACGAAGGAGACATATTCCTTTGTACCGAACAGCCTATTTTTGATGTGTTTCATCTCTTGATGGCTGAAAACATAGCGGTTTTTTACCATTTAGAATGTTTATGTTAATCGTGCATTTCGACTTACTTTACAGACCATTTTCATTAATGCTCGGTGTAACGAAGGAAAGATTGTAAAGACAATATCCATTGTTTTACGCATTGGACAAATAATTGGCTTATTTTTGTGTATGCCTGCAATAGCGATTTTTGCTAATTGCTGTGGAGACATCATTTTCTGCTTTTTCAATTGCTTAGACATCGCCGTTTTATCGATATTAATAGCTGTTGCTTTATTAAAAATAGGTGTATCAACAAAAGTCGGACATAGGGTGCTTACATTGATACCATATTCCTCAGCCTCATAATGGAGTGATGTCGTTAAGCCTACAACAGCATGCTTTGTTGTTGAGTATGCTGTAGAAATAGGAGATGGTCCCAATCCTGCTGCTGATGACGTATTGATGATATGTCCAAATCCTTGCTTTTTCATGATTTGATAGCCAACTTGTGTTCCATAAACAATACCCCATAAGTTAATATCCACAATGTCTTGCCATTCGTCTATCGACATATCGTAAATTTCACCATACATAGCTATTCCAGCGTTGTTGAATAAATAATCTAATCTTTGAAATTCCTCATATACATTTGTAATGACATGTTCAACACTTTTGTAATCGGTTACATTCAATTCAACAAATTTAACATTTGGGGCATCTTTATTTAGTTCTGCCTCTAAAATTAACTCGTTTTAATGGTTGAATTTTGGATTGTCACTGTAATCACATAGTATTATGTTAGGAATTATTGGAAATGGTGTGTAAAAAGTATATGATGATTAATAGAGAGAGCGAGGGAGAGATATGAAACAGATATTGAAAATAGCATGTGTACTATTTCTAGCTGTTTGTTTAATACCACTAGAGGGTGTACATGCAGCAAGCTTTAAAGATGTGTCTGATGATAATACTTTGATTACGGAAATTGATCACCTAGTGGAAAAAGGAATTATTAATGGTTATCCAAATGACCTATTTAAACCGAATGCCTATGTAACAAGAGCGCAGGCGGCTGTTATGTTAACACGCGCTTTAGGATTGCAAACAGCAAATGTGAAGGATCCAAAGTATCAGGATGTACCGACTACACATGCCTATTTTAAAGATATTGCAGCAGTGCACAATGCTGGCATTTTCGATTCGGCGCAGAAATTTAATCCAGAGGCTACTCTTTCAAGAGGGGACATGGCGATTGTGCTGCAAAGAGCATTTAAATTAAAGGAATCTGAGCGATATTATTTTTCAGATGTGACAGAAAAAACGAAGGGCTATAAGGAAATTTACACAATAGCAAGTAATAATATAACAAGACGCTATACGGATGGCTCATTTAAGCCTGATTTACCTTTAACACGAGCTCACTTTTCAGCATTTTTGGCTCGCGCATTAACGTTATCGAATTCAGATCTTTTAAAAGATACTAAATATGACTACATATATTCATATTATTCGTTGAATGATAAGAATCGCTATACATTAAAATATGAATATAGTCATAATAACAATAAGAATGATGTATGGACAATAACTGATTTAAATTCAAACGAGTTATTTGATGAAGAGTATCTATTAAGTGAGAGTCTTCATTATGCTCAGGGATTGGCGAGTAATGAAAGTACACATTATGATATATATTTCTCACTACCGATTAGAATTGGTGTTATTAGACATGAAGATGATGGTGGAGTTATTTCAGGCATACGAATTACTGTTAAAGCGACAGATGGCACTGTCCGAGCAGGTGGTGTTAACTATAATAATGTCATTGTTATAGAGGAAAAATCCGTTTACAGTGATAATGTATGGACATATTACTTTGTAGATGGTATCGGATTAGTTAAAGAGCTTTACAATGATGAGGTTATTTACGAGCTTCTTGATCGTACTGAAAATTAACTCTTCGTAACAGAAAAAGCAAGTCTTCTATTAATAAGAAAGCTTGCTTTTTGTTATGAAGTATCTAATCCAATGAAATATGAAAAAAGCGATGAAGGGCTTGTAGCCATTCCTTTTCGTTTTGAGTTGTATAGGTTGTTAAGGATTGTCCCTCGTATATTCGGAATTCATTGTTAAGCATAGTATGTCGACCACGAGGAGTACGAATCATAGCGATTTTATTTTTTTGTTTAGAAAGTCTTGGAGCGAACTTTGCATCATTTGCGTCGTCAAAAAAACTATAGAGTAAACGCCAAGTATGTTTTGTTTGCTCATACAGCATCCATCCGTTTGCATCATCTTGTTCAATTTTATAAAGTTCGTTGCCTTCACGATGTAGACGACCTGCTATTAGTGGAACTGGCTTACAGGGAGCTAGTGCACCCACGCCAACATCAGAGATATAGGATTGACCAGCGTAATTGACCAGCAATAACTGATGCATAGGTACATCTTCGATAGGTGTATCTGCTTCAAGATTTCGCCAAAACTGTGCATATCGATTTGTCACAGAAAAACCAAGCTCACAGAGTAGCCAGCTAAATAAAATATTTAGTTCAAAGCAATTGCCTCCGCGTTTATGAATAATTATTTTTTGAAATATATCAGGAATAGAGAAGGAGATGTCTTGTTTCAAAGCAACATCTAAGTTTTCATACGGGATAGAATTTAAATGCCTTGTTTGCAGCTGCCCAAGTAGTTTAATAGTCGGCTCAGTTAAAGGACCTTGAAAATGAATATGTTTTAAATATTGCAATATTTGCGAATTCATACGATACTATCGCCTCACTTCCTTATTTATTAACATAACCCAAATGGCTTGAGATTACACGTACAAACTTTTTTAAAGAAAATAATAGAAAAGTAGATAGATAACTAGTAAAATTTAAATATTAGCTACTATTTAGTAAATTAATTTCCAGTTAAGTTCATAATAAATATTGTAAGGTAGGTATATAAATGACAACAATGAAATGGATAGAAGTCAATTCGTATGATGAAATGAGCGAAGTGGCAGCGAATATTTTTACAAAGCAATTACAGGAAAAGCCTGTTAGCATTTTAGGACTAGCAACTGGTGGTTCACCTGTAGGAATGTATGAGGAATTAGTGAAGCGTCAACAAGCTGGACAGGTCTCATTTAAAGATGTTATCACGTTTAACCTAGACGAATATGTAGGTTTGGATCAAACAAGTCCAGCCAGTTATTGGACGTTTATGCATGAGCAATTATTTAATCATGTAGATATAAAAGAAGAAAATATACATTTACCTAACGGCAAGGCAGAGGATTTAGCTGCGGAGTGTGCAGCGTATGATGCTCGAATTAAGGAAGCAGGAGGCATTGATTTACAGCTTCTCGGTATTGGTGTTAATGGACATATTGGCTTTAACGAACCAGGAACACCCTTTGAATCACTTACGAACATAGTAGAGCTTACAGAATCTACTCGTACTGAAAATGCGATTTATTTTGATGATCCTAAGGATGTTCCGACACATGCTATTACAATGGGTATTCAATCGATTATGAATGCCAAGGAAATTGTGTTGATTGCATTTGGTGAGAAAAAGCTAGATGCAATTGAACGATTAAAAAGTGGAATTGTAAATGAAGATTTCCCAGCAAGCCAATTACTAAATCATCCAAATGTAACGGTTATTTACGGCGGAACAAAATAGATGATAAGCGTAGATTTCAACTAATTGGAGTCTACGCTTATTTAATATTGAATAGAACCTTCATATTGACGGATAAAAATAACGAATTGCTAGAGAAGCCCCCGAACCGATGGATAGAATGATCAAATTAATGGATAGGATATAACTTTAGCCCACTCTTCTACCCGATACGATGACCCCTGCCACAACAGCAAGTCCCCCAACAATTTGAAAGGCATGAAGCTTTTCATCAAGAAACAGTACTGCAAAGATGGATGCAAATACAGGGATGAAGTTTAAATAAATACTTGCCTTATTTGCACCTAACTGTACAATGCCACTATTCCAGCTTAAAAAGGCAACAACGGATGCGAAAATCCCAACATAGAGAATGGCGGCTATTGTCGACCACTGCCAATGAATCGAACTTGTCAACGTTGCGGTTTCATAGATATAAAATGGTAATAGCATAATGGCTCCAGTAAAAATGGTTACTAGGAATGTTGAACGCCCTGGTAAGCGATTGGCGTAATGTTTAATGAGAAGTGAATAAATACTCCAGCAGAAGACTGCGACGAGTACAATTAAGTCACCTTTATTAAAGGTAAAATCAACTAGGCTTGCAATCGAGCCTCCTGAAATAATGAAAATGACACCACTAAGTGATAAAGCAGTTCCAAGCAGCTGATATTTTGATAGTTTTTCCCTCAAAAAAATAAAGGATAATATGTATATCATAATTGGTGTCGATGAGTTCATTAAGGATGCATTAATAGACGTTGTATAATGTAGACCGATATAAACAAGGGTATTAAATGCTGCAACACCTGTTAGAGATAAAATAATAACGATTGGCCAATTTGCCTTGAGCATATACCAATCATGCTTTAAACTCCGATAAGCAATGGGGAAAAATACGATAAAGGCGACACACCATCTTAGAAAGGCTAGTGTAAGAGGTGGGATATCTCCACTAACAGCACGCCCAATAACAAAATTACCACCCCATAAAAGAGTCGCGAGCAATAATAATACGTATGGTGGGATTTTCATGATGCAATAACTCCTTTAAATAAGAATATTATGGATAATTATAGTCACTATGGTGATGAATAATCAATGCCTCCTTATAATCAGTATGCTAGAATAAGGAAAAAGGGAGGAGGAATTCGGATGAAACGCACCGTACCACATTTGCAAAAGGGAGATACAGTTGGCATAGTGGCTTTGTCGAGTCTAGTGGAACCCGAAAAGCTAGGAGAGGCAGTATCCTTTCTTGATAATTTAGGTCTTCACTATATTATTGGAGATACGATTCAAGCAAAGCATGCTTATTTAGCAGGTAGTGATGAGATGCGACTAGCCGACTTTCACGAGATGGTTAGAAATCCAGAGGTCAAGGCCATTTTCTGTGTTAAAGGTGGCTATGGCTCTGCACGTATTGCTGAGAAAGTTGATTATACTTTATTAGAGGAGCATCCAAAAATCTTCTGGGGTTTCTCTGATCTTACATATTTACATTGTGCAATTAATGAATATGCTAATTTAGTAACGTTTCATGGACCTCTACTGATGTCTGTTGGAAGAATTGATGAGCTATCGAAAAAGATGTTTTTGCAATTATTTTCACCCATTGAAATACAATATACTGAAGAAATTTCACCATTAACAACAATAGCAAATGGTATAGCCCGCGGGCAAATTATTGGAGGAAATTTACGTCGTCTAGTAAGTTCAATTGGAACAAAATTTGAAGTCAGGACAGAAGGAAGAATTTTATTAATTGAGGAAATTGCAGAGTCCATTCCACGAATAGATTCAATGCTACAGCAATTAAAGCAGGCAAGAAAGCTTGAGCAGTTAGCAGGAATTGTAATTGGTTCATTTACACAGACAGGAGCGGATGAAGCAGCACTTCTAATGTTAATGAAGGAGTATTTTGGGGAGTTAGGGATCCCTGTGGTAGCAGGCTTTAAAATCGGTCATGAAACAACGAATATTGCTATTCCATTAGGGGTAGATGCCATTTTAGACGCACAGGAAAAGGTGCTAAAAATTTTACCTGGTGTGCATTAAAAAAGCACTCTGCATTTGGGCATCAGTCCCTTGTGTAGAGTGCTTCTTTTTCTTAGTAAGGCTCTGCATCATGTCCCTTATTGATAGCATCTTCAGGAGCATCGTCACCATCAATATTGCCGAGGGGCTTTGATGTCGATGCGTTTTTTTCAGCCTTTTGTAATCCTTCTTTTAGCAAGCGACCATATTCTTTATCAGCTTCCTCTGCTAAAGCAATCATTGCCTTTTGAATAGCCATATTACATACGGACAAATCACGAATTAAGTTTTCAAGAAGCTCGTCTCGCTCCCATTGCTCAAAATTCCGATAAGTTTCGCCAGCCTGTTTAGTATTGCTTTGACGATCAATAGACTCACGTACAAGATTGCCTGCAATATGTGGTGTATATTCTTTGTCTGTTTGAGTTGCTTCCTTTAATCCATTTAGCATGGAAGGCTCATAATTAATATGTGGATTTTGTCCAGGCGCTAAATCACGTTTATACATCATTTGACCGCCATTTTGATTGGTTGCTACTCGTTTTTTAGGAGCATTAATTGGTAACTGTAGATAATTTGCACCTACACGATGACGCTGAGTATCAGAATATGAGAATGTGCGACCTTGTAGCATTTTATCATCTGAGAAATCCAAACCGTCTACCAGTACACCTGTACCGAAAGTTGCCTGCTCAACCTCAGCAAAATAATCTTCAGGATTTTTATTTAACACCATTTTCCCCACTGGATACCACGGAAATTGATCATTCGGCCAAAGCTTTGTATCATCTAATGGATCAAAATCTAGCTCTGGATGTGGCCCGTCCTCCATTATTTGTACATTTAATTCCCATTCAGGATAATCGCCCTGTTCAATCGCATCGTATAAGTCCTGCGTTGCATGATTAAAATTCTTCTTCTGGATCTCCTCAGCTTCTCTTTGAGTTAAATTTTTTATACCTTGTAAAGGCTCCCAATGATATTTTACGAGGACAGCCTTGCCCTCACTATTTACCCATTTATATGTGTTAACACCAGAGCCTTGCATCATTCGATAATTTGCAGGAATACCCCAAGGTGAATAAACGAATGTGACCATATGGAAGGTTTCTGGAGAGCTTGCACAAAAATCAAAAAAGCGTTCCACATCCTGAATATTTGTAATGGGATCAGGCTTAAAGGCATGAATCATATCTGGGAACTTCATAGCATCACGAATAAAGAATATCTTTAAATTATTACCGACTAAGTCCCAATTTCCATCCTCTGTATAAAACTTTACAGCAAAGCCACGTGGATCTCGTAAAGTTTCTGGGGAATGACCACCATGTATAACGGTTGAAAAACGTACGAAAACAGGTGTTTTTTTACCTTTATCTCGAAATACCTTTGCTCTTGTATATTTAGAAATAGGCTCATCTCCGACAGCACCATAGGTTTCAAAATAACCATGAGCCCCTGCACCACGAGCATGTACAACTCGTTCGGGGATTCGTTCACGGTCAAAATGGCTCATTTTTTCTAAAAAATCGTAATTTTCAAGTGTAGCAGGTCCACGATTACCGACGGTTCTTAAATTTTGATTGTTGGTAATGGGGTGCCCCTGTCGATTCGTTAAAGTTGTATCATCTTGATGAGTTGAATCATTTTGTTTTGTCATTGTTTGACCCCCTTCTTTTGGATATACCCATTCTGTCCTTTAGTAGGGCAAACTAGACATAAAAAAAGCTCTCCTACATGCAAGATGTAAGAGAGCCTTTGGACGGTGTTTTCAAAAAATAATCAAGTTTTCTGAGTATAGCCTTTGCCTATAGTTGGTTATTGGTCATCGGTCATATGGTAACAGGTCACATGTTATTGGTTTAAGTTAAGTTAGCTTCATAAAAGCTAGATTGAAAACAACACATCCAAGATGGAGTACAAGACTCCATACATCTATTGTATACAGTTTCAGAGAATATGGAAAGCCTTAGCAGAAAAAGGACTAAAGGTAATTTAAAATATTGTAAAATAGTTAATAATTACTATGGAAATATTAGTATTAGTTTATCATAATTGTAATGTGCGAATGGGGAAATATTTTGTAGAAAAGTATATTCAAATTTGTATATTTAGTAATACGGAAATAAATTTAGGGGGAAATAAGATAATGAAGAAGGCTTTGTTTTTACTACTAGCTCTAATGCTAGTTGGGTGTTCTGGCGAAGGAGCCGAAAAGGATAAAGAGAAGAATGTTAAAGAAGAAAAGGTAGTAAAGGAAGAAAAAATTGTTCCAGTAAAATATGATGAGGTAGATACTGAATCAAAAGCTGCTGTAGAAAAGTTTGTTCAAAAATACAATGTCAGAGTCGATTTATATAAACAGGATACAGAGAATCCTATAACATTAGAGAAAATTCCTGAGCCAATAACTAGTGATTTAATGAAAGAGGACAAAATCCTTTCACAAACTCTATTGGATGCGGACTTTATAAAATATAAGGGTCATTATACAATAGTGGCTAAATATAATGAGGAAAAAAAATTAATTGGCTATAATATTTCTGTAGAAGGTATCCCTGCTAATGAGGTAAGTGAAGAGGGTGACGAATGGGAAGAAGGATTTTTATCAGCAATGTCAATTACTGATGCAATTGGCTTAAATTTAGATAAAAATGAAGAAGAGTTAGGGAAAGCTTTAGATGAAGAGAAAAAAAGTCATACATATACTGATTCTAATTATAATGTAACTTTCCTTTTAGCTGATATGGATTTAGGACAATTTGAAGTTAATTATGATTTAGCTAATTAAAATAAGAGTCTTTCATACAGTGTTACACCCCAAAAGTTATAAATTTAACATTTGGGGTGTTTTATTTGTTTAAAAATATTGAGAGTCATCGAAGCTAATAGTAACACTGTAGTTTTTTGCATTGATAAGATTTGATAATTTATGGGCGTCTTTTTCTAATTGAATGGCACGCTCACGATATTCATCTGGCTCATACATAGCAATCTCATAAAGCAATGTATTTTCTCCATAGCCCATTCGCACACTTTCTTTTTCATGCATACTAAATTGTTTGCAAAGCTCAGCATCTGCACGGAGCTGTGTTGCAAGCTCAATAGCTTCAACTAAAGCCAATGTTTTACCCTTAAAGTCTACTGAATTATTGATATTTGCTTCATAGACTAATCGATCTAATGTACGAGCGTCAAGACGTACTTGAGCTAATTCTGTCTCAATGACCTTCATTGCACGATTACTTGTTTTTGGGGCTTGTCCCTTCTCCACAGTTACAAAGGCACTACGATGTAATTCACTAATAAGCTCCTGAACTTTTTTTCCTAAAATACTTTTAAGTTTAACGGCTTCTGCAAGATTAATCATACAAACACTTCCTTTTTATAGTGTCGTAGCTGGTACTACGTTGGTTAATAGGGCAATATTATAGTCGCCTCCATGAATTTGATTAAACATTTTCCCTGCTGAGGCTAAAAGCTTAGCTGCATTTTCTTCTGTTAGTGATGGTCGAAGGTAGAAAATCTGTAGAGCCTCAATCGTTTCCTCTGAAACAGAAGTACGCTTAGAATCGACAAACGGTGACCCGAATGCTCCTTCAGCGTCTTTGCTATAGAGAATATTATTTAATGAGTTAAAGCGTCCGTTTAAGCCCTCATAGCCAGTTTCCTCTTCGCCAAGTGCAATTTCCACATCTCCTTGTAGTTTATCGACATCATATAAACCTACTGGAATTTCATATTGCAGGGAAAAGAAATTATTTAAATCTACTCCCGAATGATAAGGTGTTAAATAATTTTGCTTACTGATTCGACGCATTAAGCTTTCTGCTGAGTGACGGTACCGATTTGGATCAGCACCAAGCCTTTTCCAAAGTTGCCGCCATTCTGCAATTCCTTCTCGTTGTGTAACAGGGTTTTCCTGCATTTCTATATAGAGATTTTCTTGATACAATTGCATACGACCTTTAATCATTTGAGGCGATTCTGCTACAACAATTTTGGTATAATGGATAATGCCGAATTTTAGCTCGGGATGTTGTGTCAATAGGGATTGATTAATTGATATATCCATAAAACATCACCTACTTTATCTATTTCTATTATTGTATCATGTAAGGAGTTGGAAATAAAATGAACATACATGACCTGCAACATGAGTTTGTGGCGTATGCAATGTCCATTGGTATAGACAAAATTGGCTTTACAACAGCAGCTCCGTTTACAGAATTGAAAAATCGACTGCGCCGCCAGCAAGAGCTTGGCTATCAGTCCGGCTTTGAGGAAAGCGATATTGAAAAACGAACCGAACCCCTACAATTGTTAGACGGAGCAGAGAGTATAGTGGCGATAGCAGTAGCCTATCCGTCACGTATGCAGAATGCACCTGTTGGCAAAAAAGGAGCACGACGCGGGATTTTTTGCCGTGCTTCTTGGGGAATCGATTATCATACAGCATTACGAGAACGATTGACATTACTATCGGTTTGGCTAAAAGAGCGAGTAGAAGATGTCCGAATTGAATCAATGGTGGATACGGGAGCACTTGTCGATAGAGCAGTTGCTGAACGTGCAGGAATAGGCTGGAGCGGGAAAAACTGCGCCATTATTACACCCGAATTTGGTTCATATGTCTATTTAGGAGAGCTTGTCACAAACATCCCCTTTGCACCAGATAAGCCTATGGAGGATGAATGTGGAGACTGCCGCTTATGCGTAGATGTTTGTCCAACAGGTGCTTTAATAGAGGGAGGACAACTAAATGCTCAGCGCTGTATTGCCTTTTTAACGCAAACAAAGGGAACACTACCTGATGAGTTTCGTACACATATTGGCAATCGATTGTATGGCTGTGATACATGTCAGACCGTATGTCCAAAGAATAAAGGCAAAATCAATTGGATACATGAAGAATTTAAACCAGACCCAGAGCTGGCCAAGCCATTGCTAACGCCTCTTTTGAAGATTTCAAATCGTGAGTTTAAAAATAAGTTTGGACATATTTCTGGCTCATGGCGGGGGAAGAAGCCCATTCAGCGCAATGCTATATTGGCCCTTGCTCATTTTAAAGAAGAAGCGGCTGTTCCAGATTTAATTGCACTTCTGGAAAAGGATGATCGCCCTGTTATTCGAGGGACAGCAGCATGGGCTTTAGGAAAGATAGGGGGGGAAGAAGCCCATTCCGCATTACTTAAGGCGAAAGCTAAGGAAAGTGACGAAGAGGTACGCATTGAAATTGACAAAGGGTTACAATTTTTTCAATAGAGTGGATGAGTATCCCAAGATTGATTTAATAAGGGGAGCTCTCGAAAGCGTGGAGAACCGCTCAAAAAGCTCAGAGACCGCTCAATACGAGGGAGAAATAGCTCAAAAAAACTGCAATAATATTTAATATAGGGAAGCACCACCCTAACAGTGCGATTTAAGATAAGAATTACTTTTTCATCTGAAATTTTTAATAAGGAAGTGTACCGTTATGCCACTGCATATCGTTTTATATCAACCAGAGATACCAGCAAATACAGGTAATATTGCACGTACCTGTGCCGGAACAAATACCTCACTACATTTAATTCGTCCTCTTGGCTTTTCCACAGACGATAAAATGCTGAAACGTGCTGGGTTAGATTACTGGCATAGTGTTAATGTTGTGTATCACGATTCACTAGAACAATTTTTAGATGCATCAAAAAATGGCGATGTTTATTTAATTGAAACGTATAGTGAAGAGCCATTCACAACACATGATTTTAGTGATAGAGACCGCGATATTTATTTTATGTTTGGGAAAGAAACAACGGGTTTGCCGAAGGATTTTGCTTATGAGCGTCGACATATGTGTTTGCGAATTCCACAGAGTGAGCATGTACGTTCACTCAATCTGTCTAATACAGCGGCTATTGTTATATATGAAGCATTACGCCAACAAGGTTATCCAGGGCTACATTAAAAAAGGCAGTTCTCCATCATGTGAGAACTGCTTTTTTGAGTTTGATGGATAGCACCTCAAAACTGATGGATAGAATTCACCAAGAGGATGATAGAACACAAAAACTGATGGATAGAATGCCATTTCCTAAAATTTTAATAAAATTTTATTGCCAGCAGGGTCCTCAGTTTGGAAACCTCCAGCGATGTCAGTAACAGGAGCACCAATAGCACGAAGATTTTCTTTCATTGTTGCTACTTGTTGTTCATTATCTAAACGTAGAGAAAAAGTTTTTAAGCCGACTTGATGTTCACCAAGCTTTGGCGCATTTTCTGAGTACCAAGTATTTAAGCCGATGTGATGATGATAGCGGCCTGTAGAAATAAATAATGCTTGTGCACCATAGCGTGTGACAATGTCAAAGCCTAATCCCTTTGTATAGAATTCCTCTGCTTCCGTTAAGCTAGATACAGATAAATGAATATGACCCATTACTGTACCAGCAGGAAGACCACTCCATGTATTATTACCTTCTGCTAAAATTGATTGAACATTAAGTGGCTCTGTAACCATATGCACTTGATTAGAATGCCAAGTCCATGTATTTTCAGGTCGATCAGCATAAATTTCAATGCCATTTTTATCAGGATCACTTAAATATAGTGCTTCACTGACATCGTGGTCAGAGGCCCCAAAATACACGCCATTTTTATGAAAATGACTAATAACATTTGCTAAATCACGACGTGTAGGTAATAGAAGTGCAAAATGATAAAGTCCAGTAGTAAATCTCGTTTTTTCTTCTACAGTTTCAGGTTGAACGATTGTTAGTAACGCTGTTTTTCCATCAGCAGTTAAAGTAGCTTTATAGGATTCTTGATGTAAGATTTTAAAGCCGATCACCTCTTGATAATAGGCTATTGAGCGTTGTAAATCACTTACTTTAATTTCAACATTTGTGACATAAGTGTTTGGTTTTTCATGAAAATGCATAGAGAACCCTCCGTATATTAAAAGTTATTTTTAGTTATCAACTTACTTTATGTAAGTAAGTTTATTTTATAAAGTACAGAAAGTCAAGTCATTTTATTCATCAAAATAAAAGAGAAGTAATTCTTGAATAAAGAAAATCACTAAGCATATAAAACGCTTAGTGATTTTCTAGAGGTATTATTTGTCTGATTTGTAGTCGCCTTCGTAACCAGCAGTGAAAATAGCAGATAAGAATGCAACAGTTACACCAAGAATTAATAATAATTTCATGGAAGAACCCTCCTCATGTTTATAAAGACATCTCCATTTAGTATAGCTTATCTACTAGAAAAATAAAATGACATAGAAAAATAAAATATGTCAGAAATGGTTCAAGTATAACTATTTCGGGAAAACTATTAGAGAGGTGATGATAATGGAAAAAAAGGTTCCGAATATAGAAAATGGTACAATGGCTAGAAACTTTAAAGATTTGCAGGATTTAGGAAAGCAAATGGAGCATTTACGTGATGGCTTAGAGCTTGTGGAGGATGACCGTATTCCAGATCCTATCCAAGTAGATGATCCTGAAGATGACAAAAAGGACTAGTTATGGCTTCTCAAGAATTTTCCTTATTTTCTTAAAACCAATTTTTTGTATAATGGAACTAGGAAAAGAAAGGGGTTGTTATTCTTGATTTTACAATCAACAAAAACATTAACAAATGGTATAGAAATGCCTCGCTTAGGTTTAGGTGTTTATAAAATGACAGAGCGTGATGAAACATTACAGGCTATTGATAAAGCACTTAAATTTGGTTATCGAGCTATTGATACAGCATCTCTTTATGGCAATGAAGAAGAAGTGGGCGAAGCTATTCGCTATTCAGGTGTTAAGCGTGAGGATATATTTGTTACGACAAAGGTTTGGAATAATGACCAAGGTTACGATGAGACGTTACGAGCATTTGAAGTATCGTTGAAAAAGTTAAATATGGATTATTTAGATTTGTATTTAACACATTGGGCAGTACCTGAAACATTTGAAGAAACATATCGAGCCATTGAACGCTTATATGATGAAAAGTTAATTCGGGCAACTGGTGTATCTAATCACCATGAGCATCATCTACAAAAGCTATTGGCAAAGGCAAATATACAGCCAATGGTTAATCAAGTCGAGGTGCATCCATATTTACAGCAAGATGATTTAAGAGCTTACTGTAGTGCGCATGGCATTGCTGTGACTGCATGGTCTCCACTTGGTCGCGGAGGTGTGCTTGATAACGCAGCTATTACAAAGATTGGTCAAGAAATTGACAAAACGGCTGCACAGGTAGTATTGCGCTGGCATTTACAAAGAGATACACTCATTATTCCAAAATCAGTTACGCCAAGTCGTATTGAGGAAAATGCACAGGTTTTTGATTTCGAGTTAACCTTAGCACAAATGGATCAAATAGCTTCTTTAAACTGTAATGAACGCTTCGGGCAGGATCCAGATAACTTTAAATTCGATTTTTAACTAAACTCTGCTATTAAATGAAAAAATCCCGCTCTCAAGTCTGATAGCGGGATTTTCAGGTTCTATTATTTTGATTCTTTTACATATGGAATATAGTTAGAAAGCATTTTTGCCATATGAGCACGTGTTGCGTTATTGCTTGGCATAAATTTGCCATTTGAACCACTAACAATCTTTAAGTCTTTCATAAGTGAGATTGCATCTTTAGTTTCAGTGTTGTATTGTGCAATATCACTGAAATCAGCTTTTAAGCCAGCTTTTGCATCATGTTGAAGATTGTATGCACGAGCAAACATTAATGCAAGTTGAGCACGAGTTACTTTTGTATTAGGATTGAATTTACCATTTGCACCTTTAACAATACCTGCTTCGGCAAGAGCAGTGATTTCCTTTTGTGTTGTAGGATTTACATTTCCAAGATCCGAGAATGTTGTTTGACCTTTTGCCTCAAGCTTTAATGCACGTGCGATAAATGAGGCAGCCTGAGCACGAGTTAAGTTAGCATTTGGTGAATATGTTGTTGCAGTCGTACCATTTGTTAAATCACGGTAATAAAGATCACGAACATAGCCCTCTGTTTCTGAGCCTTTTGCGATATCCTTAAATGGAATTGTTGCAATAATGCGCCCTTCTACTTTTGGATTAACATTTTTCAATGTAGTCAAGTGTTCGATGAACATTTCATAATCAATAGTACCAGGCTCACTTACACGTCCATCAGCATAAGCTTTTTCAAGTGTTTCGTAGCCGTCTCCACCTTTAGCGGTAAAGGTATTTGTTGCAGCTTTATAGTAAGTAGCTTTGTCTAGATCTTTACCATTTAATTTAATTGATTTTACTCGTTTACCAGCTGGAGCTTTTCCATCGAATTCTACTTGTAAACCAGAGAAGTGTAGGAAGCCTCCAGATTCTTTCGGAAACTCTTTTACACTATGTTCAGCAATGTCATAGATTTCAGCACCTGTTAATTTTACGATACCAAGTGCATTTCCGAAAGGCATGACTGTCATTACTTCGCCAACTGTAATATCTCCAGCATCAATGCCTGCACGGATACCACCGCCATTTTGGAAGGCAAATTGTACTTCTGGATCAATCTTCTTGGCACCAGCAAGCATACCGTCTGTAATTAGGTTTCCAAGGTTTGTTTCACCAGCACGAACGCCCCAAAGACCACGTTTACCATCCAATACTGAAACAGCTGTATTTCCTGTTGATTGTTGTTTTACAGCTGAAATTTTTTCTGTATATGGAGCTAACATTTCAGTTGTTTCTGGGTCTGCTGCAACTGGATTTTCTTTATCATTTAAAGCGTGTAATTGCCCGAAATATTCAACAACCGCACCATTATCATTAAATGTTAAATCAAGCTCACCTAAATTCTCGCTATATTGACCTGTTTGAACGATAATTGTAGGATTTTTAAAGGATGTTTCTGCTTTCACAGCTTTGTCTAATTTAGTATGTGTATGACCACCAACAATAACATCAATACCTTCTACAGCTGCCGCTAGTAATTGATCGTTATCGAAATCTTTTGAATCATCAAATCCTAAATGAGTAAGGGCAACAATTTTATTAACACCTTGTTTTTCAAATTCTGCTACTGCTTTTTTGGCAGAGTCGATATAATTGGCAAATTGTACATTAGCAACGCTTGAAATAGAAGGAGTTTCTTCAGTTGTTAAACCAAAAATACCTACTTTTTCTCCATCGACTTCTTTAATAATACCGTTATAAATTTTCCCATTTTCGAAGTCTTTTGTGACTGTTTTAAATTGTAAGCCATCAAATAAAGATTCTTTTGAAAAATCAAGATTGGCCCCCAGTAATGGGAATTCTGCTCCTTTTACAAATTTCGCTAGAGCAGTATGACCTTCTGGGCTTGATCCTAAATCGAACTCATGGTTACCAAATGTCATAGCATCGTAGCCCATTAAGTTCATTAACTTCATTTCAACTTCTCCTGTGAATTCATTGAAGTAAAGCGTGCCAGTCAAAGCGTCACCTGCATCTAATAAAAGTGAATTATGATTTGCTGCACGTAGCTCTTTTATTTTTGTAGCACGTTGTGGAGCATACTCTGCATGTGAATGTGTATCATTGGAGTGTAAAATTGTTAATTTGAAACCATCTTTCGTAGCTGCTGGTGCTGTTTCCGCTGCATGGGCAGCAAAACCAGGAGTAGCTAATAAACTAGCAACTAGAGTTGTTGCTGCAATACTTTTAACCCATTTCATCAATGAATTCCTCCCTCATAATATGTCAGATGACTGACAATTTACTCTTATTCTATCATGAAAGAAATTCTTCGTCATTACCATTAATGGTAAATGTATATTAATTTTGTTGTAAAAAATAGATTAAGAAATATTAAATAATATATTTATACTTTTATTGAAGTATAAGTAAATTGTGTATAAGGCTAAGTGAAAAATTTTTCACCTCAAAAAAGCGCGAGAAATCAACTTTTCTGATTTCTCGCGCTTTTTATGATTTTGAGCAAGGATTTACTGTTTGTCCTTTACAACAATTTGTTTATTTAAAAATGGATGTTCAAATTCTAACTGTATAGCATGGAGCTCATAGTCTCCACTTGCCGTTTCCCTAGCTCCGTACATTGTATCTCCAATAATGGGATGCCCGATATGAGCTAAATGTACTCGGATTTGATGTGTTCTGCCTGTTTCCAAAATGAGATGGACAATACAAGAACTCTTATAGCGAGCAACTACCTCATAGTGTGTTACAGCATGTTGACCGGTTTTGGAAACTACACGTCTTGTTGCGTGATGTCGATCTTTCCCAATAGGTTCGGTGATTGTACCTGAAGACGCTTGTAAATTTCCTTGTACCTCTGCAGCGTAAGTGCGAATAATAGATTTTTCTTCAATCATACGATCAAGGATGGACTTAGCGAGCGGATGCTTTGCCACCAGCAATAGTCCTTGCGTGCCTCTATCCAGTCGATGGACATGCTCTGCATAAACACCACTCTGCTTTTTAATATGTGCCATGACATGGTTCATACAAGTATGAGTATCACGAGCATCATTTGGATGTGTTGACATACCTTTTGGTTTGGAAACGATTAAGCAATGGTCATCCTCATAAATAATATCAATTGCACATACTGGTGTGGGTTGATAATTGGATGTAGGTATCGGAAACGTAAATTTTAGAATTGCACCTGCCTGAAGCGGGGCTCTCCATTGAACGGGCTCATCGTCCACCGTTGTAATTGCTTTTGACATTCGTAATTCATGAACTAATTTTTTACCAAGTCGCCAATGATTACGCAGCAGTTCTTCAATGGTTAAATTATCTTCATTAATTTCATAATGAAACATAGATCTTCCTCCGTAGAAAAGACCGTATTCCTAATTGTAGAACACGGTCTCTTAATTATTTTGCAGCTTTTACAGCCTTCATTACATAAAAGCTTGCCCCTGCAATTAAAATAAATGCAGTTAGCGCTAAAAATGGGATTGTGATAAAGCCTAACCAATTAATATATTGACCAGTACAGGAAACAAGACCACAAGAAGGTGCAGTATCCGCTAAAAAACTAAGCTTTTGAATTCCATAATGATAAAGTGATACACTGCCACCCATAATGGCAAAAACAGCTGTTGTAACCGCAATACGTGCATTTTTTTGTATAAAGGCAATTGTTGTCATGATGACAATTGGATACATGAAAATACGTTGAATCCAACACATTTTACAAGGTTCATAGTGACGAATTTCTGAAAAGTATAAGGAACCTAGTGTTGCAACGACAGAGACAATCCAAATAAATAATAAGCCATTTTCTACTTTTTTAGACATATCTATTCTCTCCTTTATTAAACCATATCCTTGTACGATTATAGTTGTTCTAGTTTTATATGTAAATTAACTTACACAAAATAAGGTATCTCCTTTTTAAAAAGAATTTCAGTCTAAAGTATGAACGACTTAGGCAGACGTTCAAGACTTTGAAATGTTATCATTAACATTAGTAATGCCGAAGAAGAGGTGTTTTTGTGAGGGAGAATGAGCATTCGAATATCAGTATTTTAAAAGAGATTGCAGAACTGTTAAATGAAGAAACTGAAATAGTGACAATGTTAAAGGGTGCACTTGTGAGATTTTTAAATGGGACAAACTTTGAAACAGGCTGGATTTTTTTTATCGATGAAAAAGGGCGATCGGAGCTTGTTGTTCATGAAAATTTGCCAGAAGCATTGGAATTTAAAAACTGCCATTATTTAAAAAAGGGAGGCTGCTGGTGTGTTTCTCGCTATCGTAATGAGGAATTAAAAAAAGCCTCCAATATCATTGAATGCCAGCGCATTGAGAGTGCGATTGCAGCAAATGTTGGTGATCACGAGGGCATTACACATCATGCTACAGTGCCTCTTCAATCAGGACAAGAACGTTTTGGGGTCTTAAATGTTGCCTCAAAGGATACTGTGCGTTTTTCACAGGAGGAGCTAGCTTTACTTGAATCTGTCGCTTTTCAAATGGGTTCAGCCATTAAGCGAATTTTACTGACAAAGCAGGAGCAAGAAATGGCACTTGTAAAGGAGCGCAACCGTCTAGCTAGAGATTTACATGATTCGGTTAATCAGCTGCTTTTTTCAGTTACTCTAACGGCGAGAGCTGGTATTGAAATGACGAATGATCGTGCTATTAAAGAAACATTTAAGGAAATTCAACATTTAACACAGGATGCCTTAACTGAAATGCGTGCATTAATTTGGCAGCTTCGTCCAAAAGGCTTGGAGAATGGTTTACTTGAAGCGATTAAAGTATATGCTGAAATGCTCGGCTTAAAGTTGCATGTGACAGTTTCAGGTGTATTGCAATTTCCTTCACGCATTGAAGAAACATTATTTCGAGTAGCACAAGAAGCACTTAATAATGTACGTCGTCATGCAGGTGTGCTGGAGGCTGCATTATATATAACGGTTACGTCTACAGACATTTTGCTTGTGATTCGTGATGAGGGACGAGGCTTTGTCATCGATAATAACACGAGGTTACTTTCAATGGGCTTGCAGTCAATAAAGGATCGTGCAAAATCAGTTGGTGGTACAGCTGACTGGGTTAGTGAAATTGGCAAAGGAACAGAACTGTTAATCCGCTTGCCGTATTAGGAGGGAAGAGAATGATACGTGTATTAATTGCAGATGACCACCATGTAGTACGTCGTGGATTATTATTTTTCTTAAAAACGCAGAAAGACATTGAAGTTGTGGGGGAAGCGAAAAATGGACTGGAGGCAGTAACTTTAGCGGAAAGCATACAGCCAGATATTATTCTTATGGATTTAGTCATGCCTGAGATGGATGGTATTCAGGCAACTAAGCGCATTAAAGCGAAATTTCCACAAATTGAAATTTTGATGCTCACAAGCTTTTCGGATCGGGACCATGTCGTACCAGCTATGGAGGCAGGTGCTGCAGGTTATCAATTAAAGGACATAGAACCTGATGAACTGGTATTGTCCATTCGCCGAATAATGAGAGGCGAAAATACTCTACATCCAGAGGCCACATCGACGCTGGAAATGGATCGGCAAGAAACTGAAAATGCACCTCATGTATTAAACCCACTAACACCTCGTGAACAGGATGTACTTGCAGAGCTGACAAAAGGGAAAAGTAATCGAGAAATTGCTTCCTCCTTATTTGTTACAGAGAAAACTGTAAAAACCCATATATCTAATATTTTCACAAAGCTACAGGTGCAGGATCGTACTCAAGCGGCTCTTTATGCTGTAAAGCACGGACTGACAGAGGGTAGTGGTGTGTGAAAGTGAGTTAAAACGGCGAGTTCCTACAAATTTGTAGTAGCCCGTCGTTTTTTTATTGTTTATTTTTGAATAAAAAATTTATTTGTAATTTCTAGTAATGTTGAGCTTGGCGTAAGGGCCAAATCTTCTTTTAACTTTTGTTCATAGTCTTGAAAAACTCTGTATGCCTGTTCATATAGCCCAGCGTTTATTAAAGTGTGTAAATAGTGTTCCAGTTTTTGTTCATTATATGGATCAAAATCTAGTAGGCTATTTAAGAAATCAAGTGCCTTTGTCGTATCCGTTAATACAGAAGCTTGAAAGCCTTTTTCTAATAAATCTATGTATGATTTAGTCAGTTTATCTTTATAGGCTGTCGCCCATTCATAATCGTCAAAAATAAGCAGCCCATTTTTATAAATGGAAAGACATTGATTAATTAATGAAATATGGGGGAATTCTTGCTTTAAAAAATCATCATAGTATCTCTGAAAATCATATAAATCGCAAAGAATGCTTGGCTTTTCAAAGATATAATATTTATTTGAAAATACTATACAGTTGGCATAACCTATATTGCTTAAGGTTTTTCTTAAATAAGATAAAGCTGTATGAAGATTCGATTTTGCCCTAACATAGTCTAAATCAGGCCACAAAATTTCTATTAAATAATCACGGTGAATAGGAATATTTGGATGTAAAATAAAATAAACAAATAATTCCTTTGTTTTCTCCGTTTTGAACGCAATTAAACTATTGTTACTATAGGCTGCAAATTGATCGAAGCATTGAACGTTTAGCATCGTTTTCGAAGCCTTCTGAATGAGTTGCTGAATGGAATATTCATGCTCTATTCGAGCAATAGCCTTTTCTAAACGAGCGTGATTAATTGGCTTAAGTAAATAATCAAGCCCTCCGATATCATATGCCTGTAACGCAAACTCTTGATAGGAAGTTATAAAAATAACACTAACATGTGGACGATCCGTTTTGATAATATCAGCTACTTCCAGTCCAGTTAGTTCATTGAGCTTTACCTCTAAAAAAATTGCCTCAAATTCTAATGCGGGAAGCTCCTGCAGAAAAGTTTCTACCCTTGTAAAGGTTTTGACCACCTGTATTTGCTGAAATGCTTGTAGTTTATTTTGAAAATAGTGTAATGCTAGTGGTTCATTGTCTATTAAAACGGCTCTAATCACATCAAAATCTCCTTTTTACAATTAAATTGAAAACCATTAAACTCTAGTTCATTGTGCTTGAAAAGGCTTCCTAATATATAGTGAGCACTAAAAAAGCGAATTTCGCTTAAATATAAAAATTTGACACTGAGATTTAGTACTCGTATTTCATTTTTCATAATCCTATTGAGGTTTCATAAAAACAAAGCACTAAATTCTTTGTCACAAATAGATACTATAGTTTTCAGCGCTCTATAAAGAGGATGGAAGTTTTGTCTGTTGTGTTAAGAGAATTGAAATAATTGTATAAGCGTTTATTATCAAACTATTCTTAATAAGGCGGGAAACAACATAGTTTTAATAACGAAATCAATAAATTCCTCATAAATCCTTGTATTAAACTAGTTTTTTTCTTATATTGTAAAAATAGTATAATGATTGTAATAATTTATCAGGCGTTATTATAGTACATTCGACTTAAATAAAACTCAAAAAGTACTTAAAAAATACTTAAAATAGATAGGATATTAGTAATTAAAATGCAAAACAAAATGGTTAATTTGTGATGAAAAATGGTTAATTAATGACTAAAATGACATCATGCAATAAATATAGTAGCAGCCGAGATTGATAAAGGATGGGTTAAACATGAAATTAGAACGCCTTTTAATGATGACAATGATTTTAATAAATCGAAAAAAAGTGACAGCACAGGAGCTTGCTGAGTTATTTAATGTGTCAGTTCGTACAATTTACCGTGATATCGAAACACTTAGCTGTGCTGGAATTCCTGTTTTGAGTCAGCAGGGGGTTAACGGTGGAATTAGTTTGATAGAGGGGTATCGTGTCGATAAACAGGTTCTGACAAAGGAGGAGCTTACCTCGCTTTCCATTGCCATAAAAAGTGCACTTACAACCTATGACGATTCCTATGCAGAAGCAGTGCTCGAAAAGTTAACAAGTGTTGCTGATGAAGAAATAAAGCAATCCATCAACCAACTATTTATTGATCTTAGCCCTTGGGGACCATCTATTGTTTTTAAGGAGCAGATTACACTATTAAAAAAAGCCATTGAACAAGCACACTGTGTAAGCTTCACCTATTCTACGACACATGGTCAAGTAACCAATCGATTTTTAGAGCCACATACATTAGTCCAAAAAGGAAAGGTGTGGTATGTCTACGGATACTGCACATTAAGAGAAGACTTTCGCTTATTTAAAATAGCTAGAATGAAAAATATAAAAGAAGAAATGATAACCTTCCAGCGCAAAGAAGTTCATTTGTCTGAACTCCCATGGAACAAAGAGTGGCACCGTCCTCAAAATGTAATAAAGCTAAAGCTGTCATTCGATTCTACGATAACAACATTAGTAGAAGAAACATTTGGTGCTGAGCATACAGATCATGAAAATTTAACAGTTAACATTTCATTGCCAGAGGATGAATGGTTATACGGTTTTCTTCTAAGTTTTGGTCACCGTATAAAAGTATTAGAGCCATTCCATTTAAGAGCTATTGTGCATAAGCGAGCACAGGAAATTGTGGAGCTTTATAAAGATATTTAATTTTTGTTTTGAAAGATGACATACAGCTGTCAGGTTTCCTTTGCTATAGTCATAATAAATAGTATGAAGGGTGGATTAATGATGCAAAGTTATTGTCAAAGCTGCGGTATGCCATTAGCAGATGAAACATTATTGGGAACAGGTAAAGAAGGTCAGAAAAGTCAAGAATATTGCATGTATTGTTATGAATTAGGAGGGTTTAAACAGCCGAATTTGACAGTTGAGGAAATGGTTGAGATTTGTGTGCCACATTTAAAGGAAGATGGGATGGCAGAAGAAGAGGCTCGTCAAATGTTATCTTCTTTCTTACCAAGTTTAAAAAGATGGAGAAGAGAAGAAATAAAACAGCCAAAAATGATAGAACGAGAATCATTTCAAATCGTAGGAATTTCAGCTCAAACGAGTAATGTCAATGAAATAACGTCTCAAGCTAAAATTCCTCAATTATGGTCAGACTTTTATCAGCAAGAAGTGATTGGACAAATAAAAAATCCAGTCAATGAAGTAGTAATCGGTTTATATTCTGACTATGAAACAGATGTTAATGGAAAATATTCTATTACCCTTGGAATGGAAGTAGCAGCGACAGATGAAGTGACACAAGGGATGGTCGTAAAAACAGTGCCAGCTGCTAAATATTTGGTTTTTACTTCAGATAAAGGGTCAATGCCAGACATTGTGATTAAGGTTTGGCAAGATATCTGGGCTTGGTTTGCAGGTTCAGAAGTAGAAAGAGCATACACAGGTGATTTTGAGATATACGATGAACGATGTGCCAACCCACAAGAAGCACAGGTTGATATTTATATAGCAATCAAATAACAACAAAGGGGCTGTCCTAAAAGTCCCTAAATAAAAAGGTCGATTTGGAAAACGAGTAGTTTTCCAAATCGACCTTTTTCCTTTTGGCTTAAATTAGCGAGGCGGATGCCAGCTACCTTAAGTAGGTTATGGGCGATTGCTACGAGTCCAAATTCTGTTCGGACCTTAGTTAGCCCACGCAATAAAAATCGCGTAAACGACCGATTGCCCTTGATGTCACCGAACACAGTTTCGACATCCACTTTGCGCTTCGCATAAAGGGCTGCTTTTTGTTCGTCATCAAGGGCTGCTCGTGCCTTTGCTTTCATTTCTTCATAGACCGGATTCAAGTGGACTTGACGATTGCCTTTTGCTTTTGTACAAAGCGCTTTCAACGGACAATCTGTACAATCCTCACATTCATAAATTTTGTAGTCTTGTTCGTATCCTCCGGTATTTTTTCGTTGACTATAGCGTTTAAATATCACCTTCCGATTGTTCGGACAAATAAAGACATCCTCTTCCTCGCGATAGGGCCAGTTTTGCACCTTCGAAATATCCTGTTTATATTTTTTTGTTTGTTCCTTTACATACGTGTTATACGGAGCCAGTAATTCAAATAGTGGTTCCTTTTCTTCGCCAATCGCAAATAAGTAATTTTCTTCACTCGCATAGCCCGCGTCTGCTATCACCTGTATTGGCGCTTTGGGTAACGCTTCGAGTAGTTGTTTCATAAATGGTTGGAAACAACGTGTGTCTCCTGGTCGTTGAAATAACTCGTATCCGATAATGAACTGATATTGTGTGGCCACTTGTACATTGTACCCAGCTTTTAATTGACCGTTTTTCATATGATCATCTTTCATTCGCATAAACGTGGCATCCGGGTCTGTTTTCGAATAACTACCACGTTCACCAAGAATTTCTCTTTGCGCTTCATAACGTGCTAGTCTTGGCAGATAATCCGTTTCAATCGTTTGGATGTGTTTTTTGCGTTTAGATTTCTCCATTCGAAGTCGTTTTCTTTCCTCTTTGTCCGTTGTCTGTTCATATTGACCTTCTAACGCTTGCACTTCCTCCGTTAGTTGTTCGACTGTCTTTGCTAGTTGTTCTTCTAGTTTGTCCTCACGTAACTCTTGGGTTGTCACAGCACGCACATCTTTTATCAGCGATTGGATCTTATCACGTAGCTTTTGGTCGTGATTGGCAATCGCTTTGCCCCATACAAACGAATATTTATTGGCGTTCGCTTCAATTTTCGTACCATCCACAAACATGTGCTCAAGGTCAATGAATTCTTGCTCCATCAGTTGAAGGAGGAATTGTTCAAACACCTCCTCTATGATGGCTGGCATACGAACACCACGGAAATCATTGATGGTACGATGGTCAGGTTCTTGCATGCCTGCTAACCACATAGCGGGTAGACTTTCTTCGACCATTCGTTTCATACTTCGGCTAGAATAAGTTTTTTGCGTGTAGGCATATAAAATGACTTTCAGTAACATTTTAGGATGATAAGGGGCACGACCACCACCTACGTAATGGGAAAATAACAATTCATCTGGAATAGATTCCACCATTTCATCGACCAAACGCGCTACATGATGCTCAGGAATATAGGATTCGATATCAATAATCATCATACTTTGACGATTTGTATAAGGCTGGAACACAAGAGGTTTAGGATGTTTCTGAGAGATGCCCGCCTCTGAAATTCCTTCTAGAGTCATTTCCATTTGCATGTTATAATCTGCTTGAGTAATCATTTGGTTATTCATTAAAAATCGTCCTTTCTGTTGAATGTGGTCTGGTAACTTCATTTTACAAAAGAGGGCGGTTTTTTTGTATACAAAAATGGAAAAAGGCTGTACCGAAAAGTCAATTTACATCGACTTTTCGGACAGCCCCTTTGTTGTCGTTTGCTGGAGGAATGATTTCAATATGTGGTTCAATATGCACGAGTACCTGACAGAATCGATTTTCACGAGTAATCGTTTTTTCAATCTCCTCTGTAATACGATGACTCTCAAAGACATTTAAGTAAGGGTCTACAGTGACAGTGACATCGATAAAGTACATATTGCCATGGGCGCGCCCCTTAAAGTCTAACAACTCGATTACTCCATCAACATTGCGAATAAGGACAGACAAAGTCTCAACTTCTTCGATATTAAAAGCATCTGTGAGACTTTGAACAGCCTCCCAAAAAATTTCAATTGCTGTTTTAATAATTAGAAGTGCAACGAGAAGTGCAGTAATTGTGTCGATAATAGGGAAACCGAAAATAGCTCCAAAAATTCCGATTGCTGTACCAATACTTACAAGAGCATCTGAACGATTATCATAGGCTGCTGCTTTCACAGCTGCACTTTTTATTTTTTTAGAAAGTGCTAAATTATAACGATAAACGATATACATCACTATGGCACTGCCAATTGCGACATAGGCAGTTAATAATGATGGTGTTGTATTAACTGGCTCCCAAAGGCCTTTTATCGAATTAATAAGTACCTGTAAGCCAACAATTAACATAATGAACGACGCAACAAGTGAGGCAACTGTTTCGGCACGCAAATGCCCATATTGATGATTAGAGTCAGGTGGAATTTGGGCAATTCGTAATCCAATAAGTACTGCAATAGAGGCGATAATATCAGTAGTATTATTTAATCCATCTGCCTTTAGCGCTTCTGATGCGCCTATATAGCCGATTGTTAATTTTATAGAACTCAGAACCAAATATGTTGCGATGGATAACCAAGCACCTTTTTCCCCTTGACGTAAATTTGTATAAAGCTCCATTTTGTTTCCTCCTTGCAAAACTTTCGGGCATTATAAAACGACTCCCTTCTGTGAAAGGGAGTCGTTGCTAAAGTTTATAATGTTATCTCTATATAAGCTCCCCGCCACTATAGGTTGTGAGCTGTATACATTTTTTATAGCCTGTATCTTTTAAGTGCGATGTTAATCGTAACACAGTAAATAAAACAAGGCAATTTTTAGATACTTACTTCTTCATTTTCATTTGATAAATCACGTTCAGGTAATTTCAGAACTTCTAAGTATAAAATATGGTGACCATCTAATTCTTTTGCGATAAACTCATAGCCTTGCTCTTCAATGCTATCTCCTTCGACTGCATCAAAGCGCTTTGTCATAAACCAACCGCCGATTGTATCTATATCATCATCTTCTATGTCAGTACCTAGCATATCATTTACATTCTCTACTAGCATCTTTGCATCTAAAATAAAATGATCTTCTGCAATTTCTTGTACTTCTGGGATTTCGTCCTCATCAAATTCATCTTGAATATCGCCGACAATTTCCTCAATAATATCTTCAATCGTCACTAAACCAGATGTTCCGCCATATTCATCCATTAAAATGGCCATATGAATGCGTTCACGCTGAATTTTAAGTAGCAAATCGTTAATTTGCGTCGTTTCCATCACGCGAATAATCGGCTGCATATAGTCAATTACGGGCTTATCACCATTTGCAGGGTCTTTAATGTAAGCGGTTAATAAGTGTTTCATATTGACTAGGCCGATAATATGGTCCTTGTCACCATCAATAATCGGATAACGAGTGTATTGCTCTACTCCCATTAAATCGAATACTTCTTTAATGGTAAGTTCTTTTTCGATTCCAACGATTTCAGTACGTGGTACCATGATTTCCTTTGCAAGACGTTCTGAGAACTCAAAAATACTGTTTACATATTCATATTCTGAATTATTAATTTCTCCACCTTTTAAACTATCTGACAAAATCATACGTAGCTCTTCTTCAGTATGAGCAACTTCTGATTCTGACATCATCTTTAGACCGAAAAGGCCTGTTAAGCCACGTGCAGATCCGTTCAATAACTTAATGACCGGGTACGTAATGTTGTGGAATAAAATTAATGGGCCAGAAAAGTTTAATGTCACTAATTCTGCTTTTTGGATGGCAAGTGTTTTTGGCGCCAATTCCCCTATAACTACATGCATAAACGTTACGATTGAAAATGCAAGTATGAATGAAAGGATAGATGTAATACTACCATTCAAATTTAGAAACTCAAACACTGGGTGCAATATAATTTCAAAAGTAGGTTCACCAAGCCAACCTAAGCCAAGTGCTGTGATTGTAATACCTAGCTGACATGCAGATAAGTATTCATCTAAATCTGAAACAACACGTTTTGCATTTTTTGCTTTTTTATGACCTTCTGCTAGCAACTGATCAATACGTGTTGATCTTACTTTAACAATTGCAAACTCCGTTGCAACGAAAAATCCTGTCATGATTATTAGTAGGGCGAATGCCGCCAACCTAATGGTTATCTCCAATATGTCTCCGTCCAAATAATTCCTTTGTCCCCGCCCAAATGAGGGAAGTAAACAAAGTGTACACCTCCTATGATTTAAAAAATTGTTGGATGATTCAATCATAAAATATTTAGATGCAAAACACAAATATTGACAACAATTTTTTATCTCTCGATAATCAATCCGTAATTTGGAAAAACTAACACCAAAAGATTGAAAATCAAAAATCATTATGCTACCTTTAAAAGGAGCAAAGATAGTTTATTTAGAGAAGGAAGCATTTGCATCTCATATAAAAACGACACGTCAAAAAATCTCAAGAGAGCTTTATCTGCGAATTTTTTAAATGAATTATTTTTAATAGCATCAAACAAGGAGCCTTCTCAGCTAGTGAGAGGGCTCCTTTTGCTTTAAGTATTATTCTTGTTGGAAGCGCAATTTTAAACACGCTTTTTCAACATCATGAAGCATTTCTTTTAATGGGATTTCGCCTGTAAAGCACGATATGGTAACAGGTGCCTTTTCCGTAATACCCTGCTGTGTTAAAAGATAATTTTTGCCATTATATGTTACATACATACTTTTTACAGATTTTTTTCCGAATGAACTAGTTGGCGTGTCGAATAATGCTTTTAATTGGCTGCAATATTCATTGTAAAAATCACTTTTAAAGCCAGAAAGTGACTCGAATTTTTTACTATTGATAGTGCCAGCTTCATCTACTAATTCGAAAATTTTAGCGGAAAATTCAGAAAAAACTTCTTTTACTTTTGCACGAATTAATGCTTTTGAATTATAACTGTTTAAGTCATCTAAAAGTGTGACTTTACTCATTGAAATAGCCCCCTGCATACAAAACATTTATTATCAACTTGATAACATAAATGTATAAGAAAAATGCTGCAATTTCAATAGATGGAAATATTTTTAGCATAAATGATGTGCAAACACTAGTAAAAAATGGGTATATATAGAATCGCTGTTACACGAATAATTTACTATTTTTGTTAGTCGTACACATGATACAACATAAGCTCATGAATCATTTTTTTAACATTTTCTTCGTTTGGAGGAATAGGCCCACTCCATTGGATATTGCCATCCTTTAAATACTCAGCTGTAAAGCGTTCGCGTTGATAGAAAAAGGAAATAGCCCAGCCAGGAAGCTGAGAATTTTCAAATAAAGGCTTAAAGCTGAAATGCTGAATCATAATCAAACCCCATTTCTTATATATGTAGTTAATATTATTCAAGGATAGTAGTAAATTTGCAACTATTCTACCTGAAGAAAATGATGCAAGGTGTTTAATTATCCAAGGGTTTTTCTTTCGTTGAAAATCCTTGCTCTGCTATAATGAGTGCAACAGGCGACAAAATCCGCCAATCATGAATACAATTGAAATGAGAGGGTACTAATGGATAATTTTCTAGTGACTTTACTATTTATGGCCATTATTGGAGCCGCTATCGGCGGTGTAACGAATCACCTAGCCATAAAAATGCTTTTTCGCCCACATGAAGCAATATATATTAAAAATTGGCGTGTACCATTTACACCAGGGCTTATCCCAAAACGACGTGACGAATTAGCAAGGCAGCTTGGATTAACTGTTGTAAACTATTTATTAACACCTGAAACCTTTAGAAAAAAATTCTTTTCTAAAGACATTCAAGACAAAGTAGAACAGTTTGTGCAAACAAAGGTAGAAGAAACTATTTTTACGAATGATAAAACAATTCAAGATTGGCTTACATTAGCTGGATTTTCTAACATGCCAACAACAATTGAGAATAAGATTGAAGCAATTGTTGAGGGACAATTTGAGTCAATGAAGAATACATTATCAACGAAGTCAATTCATACACTGTTATCAGCAGATATTCAATATACAATTGAAGCAAAGATTCCAGTAGTAGTTCGTCATATATTAGAGAAGGGTGAGGATTATTTTTTATCACCTGAAGGCGAATTAACAATAAAAGCGATGATTGATGATTTTTTGTCGTCTAAAGGTTCACTTGGTGGAATGATCAATATGTTTTTAGGTGACTCTTCTTCGTTAGTGGCAAAGGTTCAGCGTGAACTTATAAAATTTTTACAGGCACAGGGCACAACGGCATTATTAACGAAAATCTTTACGCAGGAGTGGGATAAATTAAAAGAACGTCCTGCAATGGATTTTTTACAGGATATTCGCTTTGATTCAATATTAATGAAAGTGCAAGGTTATGTAAAAGAGCAGCTAGCAGTTGAGGAACGTTTGAATCAGCCTATTTCATATTACTGGACAGAGGGCAATACATGGATGAAGGAAACAGTCATTCCGCAAGCTATTGACAAAGCCTTTGTTAAAGCCGAAGAGAAATTAGAAGATGTATTAAAACGCTTAAATTTACAAGAAGTAGTTCGTGAGCAGGTTGATACTTTCCCTGTGGCGAAACTAGAGGAGCTTGTACTAGGTATTTCAAAACGTGAGTTTAAAATGATTACAGTACTAGGTGCAGTTCTTGGCGGCTTGATTGGAATTGTGCAAGGATTAATTGTCTATTTTATTTAAAAAGGGGAAATAAAAGAATGATTAATATTTATAATGAAATTAATGCTTTAGAGGGAACATTCCGTAAAACATCGGAATTCGAAGAGTTGAAAGAGGCGGTTGAACTAGTAAAGAATGATGAAGAGGCATTAAATGTTTTTAAAAACTTTCGTAAAATTCAAATAGAGCTGCAAAAAAAGCAACTAGCTGGTGAGGAAATATTGGAAGATGAATTAGTATACGCTCAAAAGGCAGCTCAACTGGCGCAGCAAAATGAAAAAATCTCTTCAATGCTTGAAGCTGAAATGAAATTAAGTAAGGTGATCGAAGAGGTAAATCGTATTTTAGTAAAGCCTATACAAACATTGTATGAGGGAATATAACGTACTCGTCGAAGTTCCATAGGAATAAATAAACTATTAATTGCACATATAACAATTAGGAAAGAAACGTGTCTCCATGGTTGAGGCACGTTTTCACTTTATACACAATTTAAAAATAATGGAGGCAATTACTATGCATGTAATTATTGAATGGACATATAAAGCACTAAAGGGTGCAACAACTGTACTACGTTCAGAAGAAATGCCTGCAGCTCAAGCATTACTACTGGCTGAGGATATGGAGCGAACGGGGAGAGTTAAATCGTTGCATTGTATTGATCGACAGGAAACAAGCTGGTCGATAAAGGAGCTGAAGGCCTATTTAAAGGAAATTGAGACAGAGCCACATAACATTACCGTTTATTTTGACGGCGGCTTTGATCGTGCTACAAAACAATCAGGGCTAGGATGTGTCATTTATTATGAGCAAAATGGCAAACCATATCGATTAAGAAGAAATGCCTTTTCATCAGAGCTAAATTCCAATAATGAGGCAGAATATGCAGCGCTTTATTTAGGAATCGTTGAGCTTGATTTACTGAATGTTCATCATTTGCCTGTTTGTTTCACTGGTGATTCTCAAGTAGTGATTAATCAATTAAGTGGGGAATGGCCTGCACTGGAAAAGGATCTATCGAGCTGGGCAGATAAAATTGATGCAAGGTTAGAGGAGCTTAGCATTCAACCTGAATATCAGCTCATATCCAGGAAAGAAAATTCAGAAGCGGATCGACTAGCTTCACAAGCCTTAAACGGTATAGATATTACAGGATTAAGCGAAATTGTAAGAGATAAGTAGTCACTGAAACATTGACTGAAAACCATCAATCAAATGATGGTTTTTTTACTTCTTTTAATGAAACTTTTACCATTTCAAAACGACTACTTCTAGGAATCTAAATAATAAGGAGAGATTTTATGAACATGAAGAAATTCGCACCTGTAGCAATGACAGCATTATTATTTGGGAGTGCAGTAGTTCCAGTCGCTTCAGCCAATGAAAAACCTACAGAGGCACCGCAAATTCAAATTGATCCTGTGCACATTTTCAACAATACACATGGGGCAGTTGAGAAAGTCCATGCTGGCAAAAAAATTACATATTACACGGTAAAAGATGGCGATCAAACGAATGTTTTAGAAATTACAAATGAAACACCTGTTTTCGATAATACAGGGAAGAAAGTGGAACTTAAAGAGGGAGATAAAATAGTTGCGTATACATTTGCAAACAAGCCTCAAAAATTAATTTATCCACCACAATTCAATCCTGATGTTGTCATTGTTGAAACGGAAGAAGTTGGATTTGTTGAGGTTGATTATTTCTTTGAAAACTTAACAAATACTTATGATATTTTAAAATTAAACATTGGGGAAAAGACGGAGCTTGTCAATTCACGGGGAGATAAAGTCACAGCTAAGGACTTAGCAGAGGAGCATCTAGTTGTTTTCTATACAGCTTCTACAAAAAGCATCCCAGCTCAGACAACACCTTCAAAAGTAATCGTTCTTGATAACAAATTTGCCAATACAGTAGAAAATACTATTGAAGCAGAGATTGCAGCCATTATTGAGGCAGATTCGTATGAAGTAGAAGGAACAAAGATGGTTCCTTTGCGCTTGATTGCTGAAAAACGTGGTTTTACAGTGGAGTCGACGGGTAAAGGGGCAATCGTAACAAAGGGTAATTTATCTTACACAATTACTCGTGGCGAAAAAATGTTTGGTATTAACAAAGCTTTACACCCACTTCATGTAGCACCTGCATTGTTAGAAGCGAATAAAACATATGTACCAATTGAATTTGCAGAGGAATTTTTAAAATAATGTTTCAAAGTAAAACAGTAAGCTAGAGGAGGTATTCTAGCTTACTGTCATAGTGTTGAAAAACTAAATAGTCAAGGGACTCTTTGTGAATATTTAGTCAAAATGAAGGTGATTTCCGTTCCAGGCTACTCGCTTTCCTGTGGGCGAGCGACGAGCCGCTTCCTGCGCTAACGCTCCGTGCAGGGTCTCGTCTGTCTCGCTATCCCACGGGAGTCGAGTAGCCTTGCACTCCAATCAGCAATAGTGTAGAACTTTAAATATTTTTTTCCTCAAAAGTAAAGTAAAAGCATGTTACTCACCATCATTAAATGGATAGAATATTGGTACAATTCTACAACTGTTAACCTACATTTTATGTATAAAACTACTTTGTAACTTTACATAAAGTACTCCTCTGTTTTCGTATAGAAAATTGTTATCAAAGCTCCATTTTTGCACAATATAGTATGGCTAAGACTTCAAATTTATCACTATACATTTGTGTGAAATGCCAAAAGAAAATACTATGAGCAATGGTTGATTGGAGTGTAGACTGAGTGACTCCTCGGGGATTCAGCGTCACAGATGAGACCCTGGAGCGAGCAACGCGAGTGAAGCGGCTCATCGGACGCCCCCAGGAAAGCACTCAGTCGGAACGGAAATCAACCTCTCGTTTTGAAAAAGGGCTATACTTTTTAATTTGTCACCTTGATTTCATTGACATAATAGTATTTCAACAACATGACAGTAAGCTAGAGGAGGTATTCTAGCTTACTGTTTTTACTTTCAGGAGTATTTAAAATAAACTTCGGATACTTCTTCGCAAAGGCTTGAACACTTTGCTTGAAATGAAAGGTTTGCATAAATTTTTTTGCTACTATTAATTCATCTGAATACAGTAATGCATGTCGAAAATGCTGCTGGATAAATTTTCGTGCCTGTTCGTAGTGCTTGTTGATAGAGATAGCACCGTAAATCTCTTCTTGATCCATAATATAAATAAAATCACAAGGAACTTTATGCATGCGATATTTTAATAAAACAGTAATGTAAAAGGTCTTTTCATCACAACGCTCTAAATCAAAGTGATGAAATAATACTTCTAGCTGGTGAATAAAGCTTGGAGCGGAAGAAAAATAATTATTTTTTATAAGAACCACTATCAACACCACCTTCACTAAAAATTATAAAGAGAATAACTTAAATTGTCTATCTTTAGACAGAATATTCTGTTATTTAAAACTTCTATTTGTAGCTTTGCTTAACCTAATAAAAATTTGTTACACTATGGTTGCCGTAATTTTGAAAGAAGAGAGCGAAGAAAATGAAAATTATTCACATAGATCAAAATTATCCTGAGGATTGGATTCGCGTATTAAATCATATTGCGAATTTATTTTTTGAGGATTCCAAGCTAAAAGTAAAGTCTGAAGGAGCTGACATATCCATATGCTTCGAGTATCATGTTGCTGAGGATTTTTCTTTATCAACAAAAGCAGTATTAGAGGTAGAGGGAAAGTATTTTACAAATGAATATCATATTCAATATGACACACAGGCTGAAGGACGTGAACTAAATATTCGTATTAAGCGTGCCCTGTCTCATGTTTTTTTAGATGTGCTTGAACAATATACAGGGATGCAACAGCAATGGGGAATTTTAACGGGTGTCCGTCCAACTAAGCTCTATCATAAATTTAGAAAAGAGGGCATGACCGAGAAAGAAATTGCTGACATACTTATTCGTGACTTCCGACTGTCTGCACAAAAGGTTGGACTCTTAAAAGATATTGTTGAACGACAATTAGTAACGATTCCTGATATCGATAACATTGGAAAGGAAATAAGTATTTATATCGGAATTCCTTTCTGTCCAACAAAGTGTGCCTATTGTACGTTCCCTGCATATGCGATTGGAAGCAATCGAAAGCAAGGCCGTGTCACTACATTTTTAGAGGGGCTGCATATTGAATTAAGAGAAATGGGTAAATGGCTGAAGGACAACGATATGAAAATCACATCCATTTATTGGGGTGGTGGAACACCAACTTCTATTGAGGCACACGAAATGGATGCGTTGTATCAGACGATGTACGATTCCTTCCCACATCCTGACACAATTCGTGAAGTGACAGTTGAGGCGGGTAGACCAGATACGATTACTACAGAAAAACTAGAAGTGTTAAAAAAATGGGGGATTGACCGTATAAGTGTTAATCCACAATCTTATACAGATGAAACGTTAAAAGCGATTGGACGTCATCATACAGTTCAGGAAACCGTTGATAAGTTTTGGCTTGCGCGTGAATCAGGTATGAACAATATTAATATGGATCTGATTATTGGTTTACCAAATGAAGGTATCGAAGAATTCCAGCATTCTTTAGAGGAATCTGCTAAGATGCAACCAGAGTCATTGACTGTTCATACACTATCATTTAAGCGTGCATCAGAGATGACTCGTAATAAGGATAAATACAAAGTAGCGGATCGTGATACTGTTGCAGAAATGATGCAAATGGCACAAGATTGGACAAAAGAAAATGCCTATGTTCCGTACTATTTATATCGACAAAAAAATATTTTAGGTAATTTAGAAAATGTCGGCTATAGTAAAGCTGGTGAGGAAAGCATCTATAATATTGTGATCATGGAAGAGGTACAGACAATTTTAGGGATCGGCTGTGGCGCTTCTTCTAAATTTGTTCATCCTGAAACAGGGAAAATTACGCAGTTTCATAATCCAAAGGACCCTGCTGCCTATATCATGACATTTGAAGATGCTATAGGTAAAAAAATTGAGTTTTTAGATGAATTATATAAAGCATAAAAGGTAAAGGCAATCTGAGTTGTTCAGGTTGCTTTTTTCACGCTCACAAGAATGTTTGCTCTGAAGTATAATCATGTTAAAAATAAATGAAGTGGAGGAGTAAAATGAAAGTCGTTATTAGTCCAGATTCATATAAGGGAACCTTGTCAGCCAGTGAGGTGGCAAATGCAATGCAGGCAGGAATCATGGATGTGAACCAGACAATTAAAACTGTGATGTTACCAGTTGCAGACGGTGGAGAAGGCACATTGGAATCACTTGTTATGGCTACAGATGGTTACTGTTTTTCGACGCAGGTGCTTGATCCATTAGGGAGAGAAGTAGAGTCGAAATATGGTGTTCTAGGTGATAACGCTACATGTGTCATTGAAATGGCTCAGGCATCTGGCATTATGTTATTGCAGGACAATGAAAAAAATCCTGAACTGGCATCAACATATGGAACTGGTCAATTAATAAAAGCTGCACTAGATCAAGGATTTAGGAAGTTTATTATTGGAATTGGCGGTAGTGCTACAAATGATGCTGGTATTGGCATGCTAAAGGCATTAGGACTGCAATTTAGAAAAGAGAATGACCTATTAATTGATGAAGGAGTGTCAGCTTTACTAGAACTAGCCTTTATTGATAGTAGTTGTCTAGATTCACGATTAGCTGAAGCGCAATTTACTATTGCATGTGATGTGGATAATCCTTTAATTGGAGAGCTGGGGGCAACAGCTATATTTGGACCTCAAAAAGGCGTAAAAGAGCATCAAATTGCTTATTTTGATAACTGTTTAAAGCAGTTTGCAGATATTGTTGAAAAACAATATAACATTCGATTGCATGATTTCAAAGGGGCAGGTGCTGCAGGAGGAATGGGCGGTGCATTCATAGCCTTTTTAAATAGCACCTTTTCAGCAGGCATTGATATTGTAATGGATGCCATTCAATTAAAACAACATATAGAAGGTGCTCAATTTGTTATAACAGGGGAAGGGAAATCAGATCGTCAAACATTACATGGAAAAGCACCGCTAGGAATAGCAAAGGCAGCCAGATTAGCTAATGCGCAGGCAATCTTATTGTCAGGGAATATTGATGATATTGATAAACCTGCATTGTACGATTATTTTACGGTTGTTGAGTCTTTAGTAGATGAAAAAGTTAGCGTGCAACAGGCAATGCAAAAGCCTTATGAATGTATTCGTTTGAAAACAAAAAAAATATTTGAGAATCTCTTACAAAAGAGTAGTTCATCATAGAAAATTTTAGAAAATAGTGGGCAGTTCCAAGCTGCTCTTTTTTGTATAATAGAAAAATAGAAAGGAAGTAAGAATATGAAAAAAATAATAGTAATACTTCTTTGTATTTTTTTATTAGCGGGCTGTACAGAGGTTTTAAAGACAGAAAAAGTACCAGTAACTGCTGGACAAGAAATGCGTGTTCATTTCCTTGATGTAGGGCAGGGAGATTCTATTTTTATTGAGTCAGCAAATGATAAGACAATGCTTGTGGATGGAGGTGTTAAGGGAGCAGGTCAGCAGGTGGTTTCCTATTTAAAAGAGCTAGGTGTAAATAAACTCGATATAGTTGTAGCAACACATCCTGATGCTGATCATATTGGGGGCTTAATTCCTGTGTTACAATCAATCGATATTGGTCAATTTTATGATTCAGGAAAGGTACATACATCTCAAACCTTTGAAGAAATGCTGACACTAATTGATACGAAAAATATTCCATATCATGTTCCAACAACAGGAGAAAATATAGCGTTTGATGATGATCTTATTGTTAAGGTATTAAATGCTAATGAACATGCTACAGATAATAATGATGCATCCATTGTTTTAAAAATTATGTATGGTAATGTTTCATTTTTATTAACAGGAGACGCGGAAATAGCATTGGAAAAAGATATGCTACAAAATGATATACAAGCAACAGTCTTAAAGGCAGGTCATCATGGCTCAAATACGAGTAGCTCGGAGAAATTTATTCAAGCAGTGCATCCAGAAGTAACTGTCTTAAGCTATGGGGAAGGAAATAAATATGGGCATCCTCATGCTGAAGTCGTTGAGCGATTGCAAGCTGTTGGTAGTAAGATTTATGCAACTGCAGAAGCAGGAACGGTTATCGTATCCACAGATGGGGTAAACTATGATGTGCATTCAAAAGAATGGTCAGGAGCCATTGCCTCAACACCACCTCAAAATGCCGCAACTGTAGAGATTGTTAGTAAGGACTTAGTGGATGAGATTGTCGGTATTAAAAATAATGGCAGTGAAGCAGTATCGTTAAAAGATTGGCAGCTTATTTCAATAGAGGGGAATCAAGTATTCCAATTTCCAAATGTGACATTACAGCCAGGTAAAATTATGTATGTGACAAGTGGAACAGATGCGAGAGAAGGCCAAAATTATTTAAAGTGGACGAAAAAACAAATTTGGTTAAATGATGGAGATGCTGCACAATTAAAGAATGCGAAAGGGGAACTTGTTAGTGAGCTCGACTAAATATACCTTAGACCGTATTGAAGATGGCTATGCAGTTTTCTTGAAGTACCCAGAGGAAGAGGAACAACTAATCATATTACAGTCCGCCATGAATAAGCCAGTACAGGTGGGCGATCGTGTGTTAATTGAAGAAATAAACGACATTTATCATATTGAAATTTTACTAGAGGAAACAGAGCAAAAAAAAGCTGAGGTAAAGAGCTTAATGGAACGTCTGCGTAATAAAAATAAATAGTATAAGTACATGACAGGCTGTGCGGAAGGTTACGCATAGCTTGTTTAATTTAGAAGGAATGTGCATAAAATGCCATCCTAAATATTTTGAAAATATGCTAAAATAAGCAGTATTAAAGGAAGCTAGGAGCTGACACAATGTCAATTAATACAATTATTTTTGATTTAGATGATACACTGCTGTGGGATAAAAAATCGGTTAAAACAGCATTTGAAAAAACATGTCAATATGCAGCAACTATACATAATGTAGATCTGGCAGAGCTAGAGGAAGCGGTGCGAAAGGAAGCTCGCACACTCTATGAGGGCTATGAAACATATGATTATACAGTGTTAATTGGTATTAACCCATTTGAAGGTCTTTGGGGAACATTTGATGATCCAACAGATTCCTTCCAAAAAATGAAGGGAATTGTACCAGAGTACCGTACAGCTTCATGGACAAAGGGCTTAGCAGCATTAGGAATTGATGATGCGAAGTTAGGTGCAGAGCTTGGCGAGCGATTTGTGGCAGAACGTAAGGTATCTCCTTTTTTATATGAGGATACGTTTGCTGTGCTGGATGAGCTAAAAGGAAAATATCAGCTCATTTTATTAACGAATGGAGCTCCAAGCTTGCAGAACTTAAAGCTGACAATTACACCAGAAATAGCGCCATATTTTGACCATATTATTATTTCTGGAGACTTTGGTAAAGGAAAGCCAGATGCTTCAATTTTTGAGCATGTTATGGAGAAAGCAGGCATTACAGCTGCTGATGCCATTATGGTAGGAGATAATTTAAATACTGATATTTTAGGTTCATCACGTGTGGGCATGCGGAACGTATGGATTAATCGCGAAAATAATGTTCCAACTGGTACTGTTACACCAACATATGAGGTAGACTCTTTAACTGCACTTTTAGAACTTGTGAATAAGCTATAAGTCAAAAATGTACTGATTCATCAAAGGATCAGTACATTTTTCATAGTGTTGAAAAATTAAATAGTCAAGGGACTCTTTGTGAATATTTAGTCAAAATGAAGGTGATTTCCGTTCCAGGCTACTCGCTTTGTCGCTGACGCTTCGCTTTCGCGCAGAGCAAGGCTTCCTGTGGGCGAGCGACGAGCCGCTTCCTGCGCTGGAGGAACGAAGGCTAAGTGCGTCACGTCCTGTGACAATGCCTTCGTGACCAACATCGTGTTGGCCTCAGTTTCTCGTCTGTCTCGCTATTCCACGGGAGTCGAGTAGCCCATAGCTGTCAACTTAAGATTTCTACACATCTAATCAAATGATTTTATAATTAGAAATGATAGGTTTCATTTATCGTTAAAATGGGAAAAAGTATTTTAGACATATCCAAATAAACCCCTCTAGGTGAGTTGGTTATATTTGGATATTTTACGTGAATTGAAGGCGTTGAAAGGCTGTTCCTTTGGTGGACTTTGATTTCCGGGCCGTCTTGAGCAGGAACTCGGTGGTCAAATGGATAAAGTCTTTCAATGCATTCTCTTTTTTTATGCATTCTTCATATAGCTTCGGTAAAATCTCTGTCGCGATACTACGAATGGCCACCATCTCACTAATTTCTATGCCCTTCTCCTTCCAGATGAAGTTTCTTATTTGATAGGCCATCAATTGACTAATAAAATAAACTAGGATGGTCCCATATAAATGACAAAGCCACCTGTCTTTCTTCATCACTTTGAAGTGGTTGATGCCTAAATCAGATTTCCACACTTTAAAATGCAACTCAATTTGCCAACGTAAGCGATACAATTCCATGATATGACGAGCAGACATCCACTCTGGCAGATTCGTCATATAAATCGTAATACCTGCTAAATCACGTACCACTTGTTTGGGCACCTTTCCTGATTTTTGGGCTCGTCGATTAATTTTTTTGATGTGTTGCGCTTTCCCCTGCTCATCATGGGAAAAAATAATACAACGAGCTGGAAAATGAGCATCTCGTCCAAAATAAACACCCTCTAATTCTAAAAGTTCCTCTGGTAGTAACTTTTTACAAAGTGCCACGAAATCAATGCGATGATAAAGACTACTTTGAATAACCTCACCATTTGAGTGATAGGAAGGAAATAGATTTTCGAAAGCGGCATACGCATCTGTCCGTATTTTTGTAATAAAAAAACCCTTTTTTTCCTCGATTTTTTTTAATTGTTCGAAGTTAAAATAACCCAAATCTTGTAGACAAAGTTCATGTTCTGTCAGAAACGGAATCCGCATGGCACCTACTTTCGCATCATTCATTCGGTGAAAAGCAACGTGAAGAAATGTCGATTGACCGGATAAAAGATCCAATTCAAATTGAATTTTGGCGGATGCTTGTTTGGTTTTTTGAGCGCGCTTTTGAAAACGATCTGGTACACTAACTGTGGTGGAATCAAGTACCCGAATACTGGTAAATGGCCATGGTTCAGACAGAGAGAGCGAAGAAAAAGATAGTTGATGTTGTGCCCATACGAATTCTTGAATGAGTCGTTGTAAAAAAGCCGTGGCTTCCGGGGTAAATTTTTTATCCATGGCTGCCCGACTAATGGAAATGGCTTGTTTCATTTGTAAGGTTGTACATAACTCTTGGATTGAGCAATCTGCTAAATTCCCATGGACATGAAACAATAAGGATAGGAAGTCACTCGCAGAGACTAGTCGCTTTCTTTGAATAAAACCCGTTTCTTTGGCTATTTCATCTACTCTTTCAGGACAAATGACTTCAAATAGCTTTTGGAGTAATTGTATATGTTTCGGTGTCGACATCAAAAGCACCCCTTCCAAAAAAAGTTTTGTATATATCTATACCACTTTTTAGAAGAAGTACACATTTCTTAAGTTGACAGCTATGGTCGAGTAGCCTTGCACTCCAATCAGCAATAGTGTAGAACTTTAAATATTTTCCTTCCCTCAAAAGAAAAGTAAAGTAAAAGCATGTTACTCACCATCATTAAATGGATAGAATAGTGGTACAATTCTACAGCTGTTAACCTACATTTTATGCGTAAAACAAACTACTTTGTAACTTTACATAAAGTACTCCTCTGTTTTCGTATAGAAAAATGTTATCAAAGCTCCATTTTTGCACAATATAGTGATGGCTAAGACTTCAAATTTATCACTATACATTTGTGTGAATTGCCAGAAGAAAATACTATGAGCAATGGTTGATTGGAGTGTAGACTGAGTGACCATATGCGTCAAGTTAAGCAAGATTACTTTTCTACTCCCATCTATCAACCGCCATTAGTGGTACCCCTATTCTTAAAAGGAGTTTCATTTTTTGATAAACAGGGAAAATAAAAAGTATCCTGAACGAAAGACCATCACGAAATACACATTTCCCCTTTTGGAAAAATGCGTATTTGTTGAAATCTCCTCTTTCCAACCGCTTAGGGTTTGTGGGTGGTGCGCTTTCGTCCAATCGCAAACAGGATGCATTCAATTTCTTGTAGGGTACTTTGCCAACTCGGTTGATCACGAGCGCGCCAAAGTATCCCTATTTTTGGTTGGATTGCCCGCATGGTTAGTCGTTCACTCAGAATAATTTGTTTTTCCTGCCAAAAGTAAATTCGAAATTGATAGGAAAATAAAGTGCTAATTAAGAGAATAATTAGTTCTGCATAGAGGTGGCATTCCCATCTTGCCTGTTTCATTTTTCGAAAGTAGGACGCCTTGAAATCACTTTTTCAGGTTTTGAATAATAATTCAATTTGCCAACGATATCGATACAGTTGTACAACTTCTTTAGCTGTAATTTCTTGAGGTAGATTCGTAATTAAGGTAGAAATGCCCGATAATGCTTTGGATTTTTGCTTAATTTGACCGGGCTTAGTTTGAGCACGACGTTTAATTCGATATTCTTGTCGTTGTTGTTCTTTTTTAGTGAAACGATAGAGAATCAAGCGCGTTGGTAATTTTTCCTCTTTCCCCAAATACACACGTGGAAATTCGCGCATTTCCCCACGTTTCAGTGTTGGCCACTCATTTTCTAAATCTAGCCGTTCATAAGCATACATCTTTCGAATACGTCCATCGGGATGTTGAGGAGGATGGGGATGATCCACAAAGTACGTAGTATCCACACGTGCACGCGAAATATAAAACGCTCCTTTTTCATCAATTTTTTGAAACAGTTTATATTGAAAGTAACCAAGATCTTGTAACAGTAAATCGCCTTTCTCAACTGTCTCTAAACGTTTCATACCAGAGGGGCAATCGCCTGCCTTACCAGCTTGTAGTTCGATATATGGGAAACTTCCTGTGAGGTAATCAAACTCCATTTGAAATTTAACGCCTGCTCCAACTGTACTAGGGTAGGTAGAGATACAAGTAGCTGGCAATTTAATCGACGTGCCATCAAGAATGCGTATCCGTGTCAAAGGATAGTGGGTCTTAATTGGCATCTTGGCCAATGACAGCGTTGATTGTTGAGCAAACAAGCATTGAAAAATGGTTCGAAGAAAGCACACAGTCTTTTCATTGAATCGTTGATTTAGCCCTTCTTTCGTCATGTAGACCTGCTGCTTACTCAAATGCGTGCAAAGGGTCGTGAGAGAAGGTTGTGATAAGCCTTTTGTTTGTTCAAAGAGAAGCTTCATGAAGGCAGAAAGAGTTAATTTTCTTGTTCTTTGTATAAAGTTAGTTGTTTTAGCAATCTGATGAAGTTCTTTTGGGCGACAATATCGAGAACAGCTGCTTTAAAGAATAGGGTGCATGTGTCGGTTTCATCCTACATTCCTCCTCATGTTAGTGGTTGTGCTTTTCTTTACCACCAAACGAAGACATGTAATCTGATTATCCTTAACTTGACGCATATGGACTGAGTGACTCCTCGGGGATTCAGCGTCACAGATGAGACCCTGGAGCGAGCATATTAGGGAACGAAGGCTAAAAGCATCACGTCCTGTGATAACGCCTTCGTGACCAACCTCCTGTTGCCCCAAGCGGCTCATCGGACGCCCCCAGGAAGCTCTGCTCTGCGCGAAAGCGAAGCGTCAGCGGCAAAGCACTCAGTCGGAACGGAGATCAACCCCTCGTTTTGAAAAAGGGCTATACTTTTTAAATTGTCACCTTGATTTCATTGACATAATAGTATTTCAACAACATGAAAAATGTACTGATTCATCAAAGGATCAGTACATTTTTTTTTGAAGTTTATCAATGCAAATTCATATTTTACCGAAATTCCTTCCTAATAATTTGAATTATCAATAAAATAAATTTATGCTATTATTGAAAATAAAAGTAAACACTTTCAATCTAGTGATTTCGATTTGGAGAAATGTACAAGCCTTTTTTGTTGTAAAGACTGCAAGTTTATGGGGGTGTATATAGTGAAAGCAAATCGTTTAGTGTTTGAAAATGCCATTGATATTAATCCGCGTTCGGGCATTATAAAGTTCAATGGAAATCGAATGATCCTAAAATCAGCTGAGGCACTTGGATTTTTTAGGCGTGATATTATTCAAACGTTGAATATGGAGCGAGCAAAGGGCTTTTTATTACGCTATGGTTGGGCGTGCGGCTATAGTGCTGGTGGCTCTATTGAGAAAATGTACAATTGGAAAGAGTTAAAAGAGTTGATAAGAGCAGGTGCTGCAATCCATACATTAGAGGGCGTTGTCAGTGTAGAAATTGATGTACTTGAAATAAGTGACGATAAATTTGAAATGGAAGGCAAGTGGTTCCATTCTTACGAGGCGGAGGAGCATGTTCGCCATTTTGGCTTTAGTGACGAAAGTGTATGCTGGACCTTGATTGGTTATGTAGCAGGCTTTCTAGCAAAAACTTATTCGAGAGAAGTCGTTGTTTTTGAGGAAAAATGTCGTGGTAAATGTGATGACTATTGTAAATTTGTCGTTCGAACTAAGGGGCATGCCACAGCAGAGCAATTAGATTTATTACGATATTTTCAAGAAACTTCTTTATCTGATGAATTAGACGCTACGTATAATGAGTTAAAATCACTGAATAATTCTATTCTACATTCTGACACCATCCACAAACAAATGACACATGCAATGCTTGAGGGCTATACGTTAAATCAACTCTTACATCTTTTAAGTGATGCGTTGCAATGTAGTGTAACAATAGAACGTAGATACTTAATGAAGCCAATTGGTTATTATTTTATGCATAAGGATGATGAGCACATCTATTTTGAAGGAAATCGTAAGAAAAAAGAGTTTCGACGTGAATATGAGATTATGACGATGAAAAAACAATTGGGGACTTTAGTGATTCTTAGTCATAATGAGCTAATGCGAGAGCAGGTAATGATTATTGAACGCGCTGTGACGGTACTCTCAATTTATTTATATACACAAATGCAAATTGCTCAATCACAATGGCAAAGAAAGTCTGATTTTTTAGATGAAATTATGAATAGACAATCTTCCACAGAGGCACTTATTAAAAAGGCTCGTAGCATTTTCTATTTTGATCCCAGTAAAAACAATCGTGTAATTGTCATAACTTCTGAGTATGAGGAACTGGAAACTTTGCATAGCTTTTTAATGACAGAGTATTTAAATATTGAGTGCTTTATTAAAAATCAAGAGATTTTACTTATTCTGGAGGATTGTGAAAAGAATATCAAATATATGTCGGACTTTGTTAGCCTATTAACGAAACGATTAAAAGAGCGATTTAAGCAATCTATATTCCAAATTGGTGTAGGGAAAAATGCCGATAAGCTAGAGGAAATTGGAAACAGCCACAATGAGGCTAGACTAATTTGTCAATTTCTACGATATGCAGCACCTGGACAGACACAATCTGCTATTTACGAAAACTTTCAGCATATTATGCTATTTTTAAAGACAACCAACCCAAGGGAACTTTTACAGTTTTATGAAGAGGTGCTAGGTCAGCTTATCAAATATGATGAGCAAAATAATGCAGCACTTGCCCATACGCTAGAGGTTTTTTTAAACCATAGTGGTAATGTCAATAAAACAGCAAAGGCTTTAAGTCTTTCAATTCCAGGTTTTCGTTATAGAATGGAAAAAATCGAAGCTTTATTGCAGGAAGATTTACGGACAGGAGATGGACGCTTTCGATGCCAGTTAGCCCTGAAAATCTATTATGTAATGAAAGCATTAGAAAATAAAAAGTAAGGAAAGTCAGCGATTTTGCTGGCTTTTTTCTATTTTTTGCATATATTCCTTTCAATTTTGAAGGAAAAACAGTAGAATTCTATACTTTTTATTAATTATCTAAAAATTCCGAAAGAATTATATTTAAATAGACATGTCAAACAAGAAAAAATAATTGTAGGGGGAAGGGAATGGTTGTAAAACAAGGTACGAAGCCATTGACAGGGCAGGAATATTTAGAAAGTTTAAAGGATAGTCGGGAAATTTGGTTACATGGTGAACGTGTAAAGGATGTCACGACTCACCCAGCCTTTCGGAATTCAGCACGATCGATTTCACGTTTATATGATGCCATGCATGACCCAAAATACAAAGATATTTTAACTTGTGAAACGGATACGGGTAGTGGAGGTTATACCCATAGTTATTTCCGAGCAGCACGCAGCGCGGATGATTTAATTAAAGGACGGGATGCTATTGTTGCTTGGGCCCGCCTTACATATGGGCAGATGGGACGGACACCAGACTATAAAGCATCCTTCCTAGCAACACTTGGCGGGAATCCTGAATACTATTCACCTTATCAAGAAAATGCGAAGCGTTGGTACAAAGAGTCACAAGAACGAAATTGGTTCTTTAATCATGCAATTGTGAATCCACCTGTTGATAGGCATAAAGATGTCCATGAAGTAGGGGATGTTTTTATCCAAGTGGAGCGCGAAACAGACAAAGGCTTGATTGTTAGTGGTTCGAAGATGGTAGCTACAGGTTCAGCTATTACTAATTACAATTTTGTGGGCACGTATGGTTTACCGATTAAAGATAAAAAGTTTGCTGTTGTCTTTATTGCACCAATGGATGCTCCTGGTGTAAAGCTTATTAGTCGAGCATCTTATGAAATGACGTCTGCGATTATGGGTACTCCATTTGATTATCCACTAAGTAGCCGTTTCGATGAAAATGATGCAGTACTTGTATTTGAGCAGGCGCTTATCCCATGGGAAAATATTTTAATTTATGAAGATATGCAAAAGACAACTTCATTCTTTGTAGAAAGCGGTTTCATTAATCGTTTTACTTTCCAAGGGGTCACACGCTTAGCGGTGAAATTAGATTTTATTATTGGTGTACTGTTGAAGGCATTAAAAACGGCAGGCACTGACCAATTCCGTGGTGTTCAGGTTCATATTGGAGAAATTATTGCTTGGCGTCATATGTTCTGGTCATTAAGTGACGCGATGGCATTGAATCCTGAGAAAAAAGAAAATGGCATCGTTATTCCGAATTTAAATGGTGGACTAGCATATCGCGTATTTTTACAGGAAGGTTGGCCAAAAATTAAAGGCATTATTCAGCAGATTGTAGCAGGGAATTTAATTGTCCAGCCATCTAGTGCAAGAGATTTTTTAAACGAGGAATTCCGTCCAACATTAAATAAGCTTTACCGTGGTTCAAATGGTATTGAAGCACTTGAAAAAATTAAAACAATTAAGTTGCTTTGGGATGCAATTGGTACTGAATTTGGTGGTCGAAGTGAATTATACGAACGTAATTATGCTGGAAATCATGAGGATATTCGATTACAAACATTGTTTGGTGCTCAAGGTAGTGGTAAAACAGATGAGTTTATCGCTTTTGCAGAGCAATGTATGGCAGATTACGATTTAACGGGGTGGACAGATCCGACTTGGGTTAATCCAGATGATGTGAATTATTTTACAAATAAATAATGATAACAGTAGGGGGAATGTTTGATGACAAATTTTGATGTAGCGCAACTAGCGCATGTGGAGCTTTTCACACCAAAGCCTGAGGAATCTTTAAAGTTTTTCACAGATTATATGGGGCTACAAATTACAGCACGTGAGGGGCAATCGGTTTATCTACGAGGTTATGAAGATTTTTATCATCACACACTAAAGCTTACCGAAGGAAAAGAAGCGGGTCTTGGACATTCTGCATGGCGAGCAAGTTCACCAGAAGCGCTGGAGCGTCGGGTCGCATCTTTAGAAAAAAGCGGTTACGGAAAAGGTTGGATTGATGGTGATTTAGGTCATGGTCGTGCTTACCAATTTGTCACACCAGATGGACACAATCAAGAAATTTTGTGGGAAGTGGACTATTTCCAGGCAGCTGAAGATCAAAAAACATTATTAAAAAGTCGTCCGCAAAAGCGTCCATTAATGGGTGTTCCCGCTCGTCGTTTAGATCATATCAACTTAATGTGTAGGGATGTAGCAAAAAACCGTGAGTTTATGTCTGAGCATTTAGGCTTCAAGTTACGGGAACAAATTGTATTGAACAATAATGAAGAAATCGGGGCATGGATGAGTGTTAGTCCACTTGTACATGAGGTAGCGTTAATGAACGACCAAACTGGCAATAGTGGCCGCTTCCATCATATTGCATTTTGGTATGGCTATCCACAGCATCTTATGGATACAGCAGATATTTTTGTAGAAAATGGTATTCAAATAGAGGCTGGCCCTGGTAAACATGGTGTAAGTCAAGCGTACTTCATGTATGTAATGGAACCTGGTGGCAATCGAGTTGAATTATTTGGCGATTCAGGCTACTTGATTTTCGATCCTGATTGGAAGCCGATAACATGGCGCGAGAATGAGTTAGATGAAGCGATTATTTGGTATGGCTCTCCACTACCAAATGAGTATTTCCTGTATGGCACACCAGATCGAGCAGTAAAGATTCCAGTGAAGTAAAAAAGTCCAAACAGCTGTCTTAAATACTACTACAAAGTATTTGAGACAGCACTATATCTTGAGGAGGTTATGTAATGGAGGATCGTCTATTTAGAAATGCGATGGGGAAATTTGCAACAGGTGTCACAGTGATTACAACAAATGTAAATGGCAAAATTCATGGCATGACTGCAAATGCGTTCATGTCTGTTTCACTTGATCCAAAATTAGTTGTCATCTCTATTGGTGAAAAAGCTTCTATGCTAAAGCATATCCAACAAAGTGGAACATTTACTGTCAATTTTTTATCGGCCCAGCAGCAAGAGCTGTCAATGCTATTTGCCGGACAAATCAAAGAAAAGCGGAATGTAACATTCGGTGATTTACGAGGTGCGCCAACAATTGAAGGTGCTATTGCGCAAGTTAGCTGTGAGGTGGCAAGTACCTATATAGAAGGTGATCATACGTTATTTATCGGACGAGTGAAAAACATGCATCTAGAAGATGGGGAGCCATTGCTATTCTTTAATGGACGATATGGTGCATTATCATCAGAAACACCAGTGCAGATATAGGAGGTAGGCTATGGATAGACAATTATACGCAGAGAAATTACAGGAAGCTGAGGTATCGAAGCAACCTATCGCTCCTTTAACATCTACTATTCCAGATATAACTGTAGATGATGCTTATGCTATTCAATTACTCCAAATTGCTTCAAAGCAACAGGAGGGAAAGCATATTGTCGGTAAGAAAATCGGTTTAACGAGTAAGGTAATGCAGCAGCAATTTAATGTGTCAGAGCCAGACTACGGTCATATTTTATCGAATATGGTGGAGGTCGATGGTGCAACAATTTCACTCAATCATTTTATTCAACCAAAGCTGGAATTTGAGATTGCGTTCGTTTTAAAGAAGGACTTATATGGACCACATATTACAGTGGAGGATGTTATTGAGGCAACGGATTACATCGTCCCTGCATTAGAAGTAATTGATAGCCGGATAGTTGATTGGAAAATTTGTTTTGAAGATACGGTTGCAGACAATGGTTCCTCTGCCATGGTGATTATTGGTGGAAAGCCTACAAAATTGCTAGATGTAAATTTACCACATATTGGGATGAATGTTTACCGAAACGGCGAGCTATTTGATAGTGCCGCCGCTGCAGCTGTAATGGGTGATCCATTACGTGCAGTTGCATGGTTAGCTAATAAGCTTAGTAAATATCATATCGGTTTGCATGCAGGTGAATTTGTGTTGGCAGGTGCTTTGACAGCCGCAGTCACAATTGAGGACGGAGATACGTTTGTAGCAGAGTTTGCTCATTTAGGTGCTGTATCCGCTACGTTTAGGCTGAAGGAGGAGAAATGAAGATGGCAAAACTAAAGGTTGCGATTTTAGGCTCGGGTAATATCGGTACCGATTTAATGTACAAAATCGAACGTAGTGAGTACTTATCAATGAGTGTCATGGTAGGAATTGACCCTGCCTCTGAGGGAATTCAACGCGCAAAGTCTCGTGGTTATCTTACAATCCCCAATGGAATTGAAGGATTAGTGGCCTGTCCAGAGCTCTTTGATATTGTGTTTGATGCCACAACGGCAAAGGCACATTCGATACACAGTGAGAAAGTGCTAGCTCTTGGTAAAAAGATTATTGATTTAACGCCAGCTGCTATTGGTCCATTTGTTGTGCCGTGTGCTAATTTGGAAAAATTCGCAACGGCCGACAATGTCAATATGGTGACTTGTGGTGGGCAAGCGACTATTCCAATTGTCTATGCGATTAATCAAGTAGCTGATGTTGAATATGCGGAAATTGTTGCTACCGTAGCAAGTAAAAGCGCTGGACCTGGTACTCGGGCTAATATTGATGAGTTTACACGAACTACAGCAAGGGCAATAGAGGACGTGGGCGGAGCGAATAAGGGCAAGGCCATTATTATTTTAAATCCAGCTGATCCGCCGATTATGATGCGTGATACTGTGCATGTTTTAGTAAATGAGCGTAATAAGGAGCAAGAAATATTAAAAGCTATTGAAGATATAGTGCAAGCTGTTCAACAATATGTACCAGGATATCGACTGACAAGTGTACCTATTTTTAATGGTCAACAAGTATCGATTTTTTTAGAGGTTGAAGGGGCAGGAGATTTCTTCCCGACTTATTCAGGAAACCTCGATATTATGACGGCTGCAGCAGTACAAGTAGGTAATGAAATCGCTAAACAGCAACATGAAACAGTGAAATCGAATTAAACGGAGGTGAGTGTTATGAAAAAAATAACAGTTTTAGATGTAACATTGCGTGATGGTAGTCATTCTATGCGTCATGCATTTACAGAGCAGCAGGTGAGAGAGGTTGCGCGTGGTTTAAGGAAGGCAAAGGTGAAATATTTTGAGGTATCCCATGGAGATGGATTAGGGGGCTCCTCATTACAGTATGGATTTTCCAAAGTAGATGAGCTGAAGTTAATCGAAGCAGCACGAGAAGAATGTGGGGATTCGGCTATTTCGGTGCTAATTTTACCAGGCATTGGTGTAAAGGAAGATTTAAAAAATGCAGTAAAGGCTGGAGCTAAAATGGCTCGTGTTGCAACCCATGTAACCGAGGCCGATGTTGCTGGTCAACATATTTACTTAAGTCGAGAGCTAGGGTTGAAAACAGTTGGATTTTTAATGATGGCACATATGGCTCCAACATCTGTAATAGTTGAACAAGCAAAGTTATTTGAGAGTTACGGCGCTGAAATTATTTATGTGACGGATTCAGCAGGTGCTATGCTACCGCATCAGGTTATGGAACGAGTAGCTGCATTAAAATCGCATGTGTCCTGTGAGATTGGCTTTCATGCACATAATAATTTATCACTTGCAATGGCCAATACGATTGCTGCTATTGAAGCGGGTGCTACGTATGTGGATGGTAGTTTACGCTGTTTAGGTGCAGGTAGTGGTAATACACAAACGGAGGTAATGGTGGCTGTTTTTGATCGTCTGGGCTATGAAACTGGTATTGATTTATATAGTGTAATTGATGTTGCGAATGAAGTGGTTGCACCTTTTATGCCTCGTCCTCAAGAAATAACTGGCTCTAGTTTAATAATGGGCTATGCAGGTGTTTACTCTAGCTTTTTATTATTTACGCAGGAAGCGGCAAAAAAATATAACGTAGATGAGCGTGAAATTTTAGTGGAGCTTGGCAGAAAGAAGGCGGTAGGTGGGCAAGAGGATTTAATCGCAGAAATTGCTCGTGAGATAGCCAATCATAAGCAGACAGTAAGGAGGAACGCGCGATGATGAAAACCGATACGTTAGATCAAATTGCGTATGAGTTGTATAAAGCAGAGCGAGAAATGACAGAGGTTACGAAGTTTGTTGATCAATACCCAGAGCTGACGGTGGAAACTGCCTATAATATTCAAGACAAATTAATTGAACTGAAGTGTATGCATGAGGAAACAACCATTTCAGGGCTAAAGCTTGGGTTAACGAGTAAGGCAAAGCAACAAATGATGGGAGTTCATGAGCCTTCTTACGGTATGCTGTTAGCGAATATGGAGTTAAATGCAAAGCAGCCGATTTCATTAAAGTCTCTCATTCATCCGAAAATTGAACCGGAGATTGCCTTTGTATTTAAGCAGGATTTAGGTGGCCCGATTGTAACCGTTGCACAGGTGTTGGAAGCAACTGACTATATTGCGCCTGCAATGGAGATTATCGATAGTCGTTATTTAAATTTCAATTTTACATTACCGGATGTGATTGCTGATAACTCTTCTTCCTCGCGTTACATAGTGAGTTCGCAAAAATATGCGGTGAACGAGGTGGATCTTGTGAATATGGGCTGTATTTTCACACAAAATGATGAGATTTTTGCGACAAGTACAGCAGGTTCTGTAATGGGACATCCGGCACGAGCCATTGCATGGATGGCTAATAAATTAATCGCTCGTGGACAGCATATTCGAGCTGGAGATATTGTGCTAAGTGGCGCGCTAACAGGCTCTGCAACAATGCATGCAGGTGATAACTTTACTGTAAGCTTTGACGGAATGGAGTCGTTAATAGTTCAAATAGAACGATAGCAAAGGGGGCAGGTGTAATGCCATTTATTCAAGTAACATTCATTGAAGGACGGACACCCGAGCAAAAGGAACGGTTAATTGCAGAAGTAAGCCAAACTGTTTCATCTGTTTTAGATGCACCACTTGAAACAGTTCGTGTGTGCTTAAATGAAATCCCAAGCACTCATTGGGGAATTGCAGGGAAGTCTATCCAGCGTCGTCAAAATGAATAATAAGGAGTGGTCTACGATGGAGAATACACAAACGAAATTGAAAGAAGTTAAACTATTTATAAATGGAGAATATGTAGAATCTTCTTCTCAAACATTATTCGAGGTGAAAAATCCTGCGACCCAGGAAATTATTGCAAAAGTCCATGAAGCAAGCTTTGAAGACGTGGATCGGGCGTGTGAAGCGGCACGGCAAGCTTTTGAAGTAGGTCCATGGCGAAGAATGCCTTTATCTGAGCGTTTAGCCAAAATTCGTCGAATGGCAGAAATTATTCTAGAACGCAAAGAGGAGTTAGCGCGCCTTGAAGCATTAGATGTAGGTAAGCCTTATCAAGTAGCATTAGAACGTGAAATTCCTCGTGCCGCGGAAAATTTGAAGTTTTTTGCTGATTTTATGGAACAGCAAGGCGGTGAAGTATACCCGATGGATGATGCTTATTTAAATTATACACGCTATGAACCAGTTGGGGTTGCAGCATTAATAACTCCTTGGAATTTACCGTTTATGTTAACAACATGGAAGCTTGGTCCATGCCTAGCTTCAGGAAATACAGCAGTCATAAAACCAGCAGAAATTACACCATTAACTGTATCGTTACTTGGTGAGATTGCACAACAGGCGGGCATTCCAGACGGGGTCGTTAACGTTGTCCACGGCTTTGGAGTACAGTCAGCAGGGGAATTTATGACGACACACCCCGAAGTTGATTTAATTTCCTTCACAGGGGAAACAACGACAGGAAAAGCAATCATGAAAAACGGTGCTGACTCATTGAAAAAGGTTTCCTTTGAGTTAGGGGGGAAGGCAGCGAATATTATTTTTGAAGATGCGAATTTAGAAAAAGCCATCCCCGTATCGATTCAAGCGGCATTTATGAATTCCGGTCAAGTTTGTCTAGCGGGTTCGCGTATTTTAGTGCAACGCGCGATTCTAGATGAATTCCTTACACGTTTTAAAGAAGCAGCGGCAGCATTAGTAGTTGGTGATCCGCAAGATGCTAAGACGAATATGGGGCCAGTCGTAAGTGAAGCACATTATAACAAGGTAACAAGCTATTTAAGTGTAGCTGAATATGAAAATTCTACGCTTATTTATGGTGGTAAACGACCTAAATTACCAGCTCAATTGAGTACGGGTTATTATTTACAGCCAACAATTTATTTACAAGAAAATCCGCAAGCTCGCATTTGCCAAGAGGAGATTTTCGGTCCTATCGTTACAATTATCCCGTTTAATACAGAGGAAGAGGCACTTGCAATAGCTAATGGAACAGAGTACGGTTTAAATGCAGTTGTCTGGACCGAAAATTTACAGCGTGCACACCGTATTTCTCATGATGTACGTGCAGGTACAATTTGGGTAAATTGCTGGTTTGTGCGCGACTTACGAGCTCCTTTTGGAGGCTTTAAAAAGAGTGGCATAGGACGTGAAGGCGGCCACCATAGCTTGGAATTTTTCACAGAAGCAAAAAATATATGTATTGCGTTGAAGTGAAAATAATCAGTGGAGGACGAATTGGCCCTCCACTGATTAAAATGCACTTTATCGAAACTATTTAGAGAAATATCGATTAAAAGTGTACATTAAATGCAAGATACAGCCATGTAAAGGCAGCTGCAATAAATAGTTGAACCACAGCGCTCGCTATTAGGTAACCTCGAGGTTCGCCAGCTTTTTTTCGATAGTATATTTGCATTATAGAGTAGATTGTAAATAAGCTATATATTGTCATTACGTGTATCGAATGCCAAAGTAAATAAATAGCGTATAAAATACCTGAAAACAAGACAAGCATGACGGCATTTGCGATGGCATGTTCAACTGTTGCAGCGAAAAAGCGTCGTTCAGTATGAGGCATTCTTTTTTTAGCTAGCCATAGTGTGAGGTGTGTAAGTAATATGAAAATATTTACTATAATCATCTTGGTGGAACGTTTATCATCGTAGTAATACCCTATTGAACTAAACGCATTTTCTGATTGAATGGCATGCTCAGTTTGGATATTAAAGAGAGTATCGTTGTTTAGTACCTTCCATTTCTCTTGAGTTCCATCTGAATAGACAATCAATAAGTCTTGAGGTTTAATGTAACCATTTTCTTCCCACTGTTGAGCTGTTACAGAAACTGTAGGCGCATGTTCCATTTGTTCTTCTAGCTGAGATAATAGTTGTTTATTAGTATAGCATTGCTGAGGTATATAAAGGCATGATGCTTTTGCGATAAACGTTTTTTTATTTTCATTAGTTTGTACATAGACTTTAGCAATTGTTTTATTTGTATCTGCTGTGAGTGGCAGGTCAGTCGGTCTTTGGATAAATGACATAATTAATATCGAAAGAATGGTCATAAATAGTAGAGACACTATAGGAATCTGCCAAGCTTTTTTTGTTGGCCGTTTTTCTATTGTCGTAGGTGTAGTAATATGGTGTAGTATTTTTTCCTGCTGCTGCTTTGTTAGCTTTAAGTCACGTAAATGTTGCCAAGACTTATCATAGCTCTTCATCAAATTCACCTCCAAGTTGCTTTTTTAATGCAACAAGTGCACGTTTTAAAGTGTTTTTTACTTTCCCTTCATTCCAGCCTAAGACATCACAGGTCTCCTGAATGGTTAAGTCCTCAATCTTTCGTAAAATAATAACATCTCGATAAGTAAGCTTAAGTTTGCTAATTGCAAGATAAAGCGTCTGTGCATCTTCTTGCTGAGTTATCCATTGATGTGGGGAGGTAGGGTCTTGCTCCTCATGATCGTTTAAAAAAGGGACAAATTGAATAAGCCTTTTGCGGCGGTAATGATCGTAGGCTAGATTACGTGCAGTGCTCCTTAACCATGCTAGTTCAGCATCTTCTTTAATTGTCTGCTGGTATTTGAAAAAGCGAATAAATGTCTCCTGTGTGAAATCCTCCGCTAACTTTTCATCATTGAGTAAGTAATATAAGTATTTAAAAATGGTTTGATTATGTAGATAAAATTGTTCTTCAAACATCCAGCCTCTGCACCTCCTTTTCTTTAAAGACGAATGACTTAGCAAAAAGTATCATTCTAACTAAAAAAACGCCTTGCCAAAGCTAAGCACTAAGAAATGATATCTTTTTCTTATTAAATCTAGGAACAGACTGAGCAGATTTCTGCAGAATCTAAATCCATCCTATTATCACATCATTTATCTCACTTCACTTATATATTTGTAAAACTAGTTTTGGTTTCTGCAATTTTTTTAGTAATAAAAAAAGACCCGAGTATTTAACCTCAGGTCCTTACCATAAACTCTATTAAATTATAGGCTAATCGCTTTTACTTCATCAATATTTTCTAATTGTGCAACGAATTTCAAATCTTCTTCTGTTACCACATTATCGATTGTAAGCATCATGACAGCTGTTCCTCCAACCTGTGCCCGGCCAACCTGCATTGTTGCGATGTTAATATCTTTTTCAGCTAGCTTTGTGGCTACGCGACCGATTGCACCTGGTTTGTCCGTGTTTTTAATGTAAAGTAGGTGACCTTGTGGAATCACGTCAACAACATAGTCTTCTACTTTGACAATACGTGCACCTAGACCGTTTAATAATGTACCAGCTACAGTATGTGTTTCATTCGCTGTTTTAATTTCAATCGTAATTAAGCTAGTGAAGCCTTTAGCTGTTGTAGTCTTATGCTCATTAATTTTCATGCCGATACGCTCAGATAAGTAGCGAGCATTTACGTCATTCACATGGTTACCGTGATTTTTAGATAATAAGCCTTTTAATGCATTTGATGTTAATGGTCGCACATCATAGTTTGCTACCTCGCCAGCATATGATAAATTGATTTCCTTTACAGGCTCAGCTGTCACTTGAGATAAGAATGAACCTAGTTTTTCCGCTAACTCGAAGAACGGTTCAACTTGTGCAAGTAGCTCTTTCGGAATAGAAGGCATATTCACTGGGTTAGTTACAGTACCAGTTTTATAGAATTTAATAATATCATTTGAAACATCCACAGCTACAGATTCTTGAGCTTCAATTGTAGATGCACCTAAGTGAGGTGTTGCGATTACTTGTGGTAAAGTAAGTAGCTTATGATCCGTTGCTGGCTCAGATACGAATACGTCAAGAGCAGCACCTGCTACCTTACCTTCTTCGATAGCATCGTATAAATCGTCCTCATTAATAATACCGCCACGTGCACAGTTAATAATGCGTACGCCATCTTTCATCATAGCAAATTTCTCTTTGTTAATAAGATTACGTGTTTCTGGAAGAAGTGGTGTGTGTACTGTAATGAAATCTGCATTTTCACAAATTTCTTCAACAGTTGATTTTGTAACGCCTAATTCTTTTGCACGTTCATCTGTTAGGAATGGATCATATGCCATTACGTTCATACGTTGACCTTTAGCACGATATGCTACTTCAACACCGATACGACCGAAGCCTACAACACCTAATGTTTTATTTTTAAGCTCAACCCCAACATATGATTTACGATCCCATTTCCCATTTTTTAATGTGTTAAATGCTTGTGGTATATGACGTGCAAGGGAAGTCATCATGGCAATAGTGTGCTCTGCTGCAGAATTTGTGTTACCATCTGGTGCATTTACTACGATAATACCATGCTCTGTTGCCGCAGTAAGATCGATATTGTCCACACCTACACCAGCACGTCCAATTAGCTTTAAGTTTTTAGCCGCTTCAATTACTTCGCGTGTTACAGTTGTTTGAGAACGCACTAATAGAACATCTACATCCCCAATTTTTGCGATTAATTCTTCTTGTGCTAAACCAGTATCAACAATGATATTAAGATCTAAATCTTGTTCTTGACGAAGTGGGAAAATACCATCTTCACTTAGTGGATCAGCGATAAATACGTTAATTGTTTTTGTTGCAGTAGTCATTTGTAATTAGCTCCTTTTAATTAAAATTTAATGGTTTCTATATACGATAGTCTGAAATTTGTAAAATTCGTACATCTTACAGCATACAAACAAGCTCCTTTCAATATTCGTGACATCCGCCAGTAGCTTTATCTTCATTCAGTAGTTACTTACAAAAACATTTTATGTTGTCGATTCGCTTTCGTACTGAAAGAAGTGCAGAATGAAAATAAAAAAGCCTTTCACCCCTTACAAACACAGTTATTGCGTTGTAAGGGGCGAAAGGCTTAATAAACATTAGTTCGCGGTACCACCCTTAATCACTGCTAGTAGAAATTTTGCAGTCTTAGCTATATGCGTAACGTGCATGTGACGGATAAGCTTACTTTGGAATGTTCTGCCTATCTATTCAGGAGTGGAACTATTATCGTAGAAATCACTGATTTACACCAACCATCAGCTCTCTTGAGATTTTCTTGCGACTAGCGTGTCTCCGTCGTTATATTTTTGTGTAATTAAATTTGTTAACATCATAATCCCTATTGTTCACCTTTGTCAATAATATTTCTGAAAAAGTTAAAAAATATTGACTTCAAAAGTCTGAAAAATACCTAAAGACGAACTTTTTATTCCGTTTATTTAAAAATAGTTCGTCTTTTTAGAGAGGACAATGAAAGCGCTAACGAAATGTCTTAAGTCAGGTAACAAGGGCATTTGAGATAAAGTTGAGGTGAAAAATTATATGGCAATTTATTGGGAGATGATTGCTGCAATGAGTGGAATTTTCAATGTTTTCAGGAAGAAGGCGAACGTTATTTTCTTGTCACACTTTCGTCAAAAATATGAAAAGTAGAAGGTAAACGAACTATTAGAGAAGAATGTAAGTAAAGTACGATTGATTTTTTGGGGGTGTGAAATGTTGTATGATGTTGCAATTATTGGAGCAGGGTTAGCAGGTTTAGTCGCTGCATGTGAATTAGTAGATGCCAAGAAAAAGGTTTTATTGGTAGACCAAGAGCCTGAAAATTCAATGGGGGGACAGGCATATTGGTCTTTTGGCGGTATATTTTTAGTAAATTCACCTGAGCAAAGACGACTTGGTATTAAAGATAGTAAAGAGTTAGCGTGGCAGGATTGGCAAGGTACTGCAGGCTTTGATCGCTTGGAGGACGAAGATTCATGGGCATTTAAATGGGCAAAGGCTTATGTTGAATTTGCAGCGGGTGAAAAATATGAGTGGCTAAAATCGTTAGGTATAAAGTTTTTTCCTGTAGTTGGTTGGGCTGAGCGGGGAGGCTCATTAGCTGGAGGTCATGGAAATTCGGTGCCTCGATTTCATATTGTATGGGGAACAGGACCTGGTATTGTAAAGCCTTTTGTAGATAAAGTAAAAAAGGCAATAAAGGATGGTTTTGTAGATTTTAAACCAAGGCATCGTGTAGATGAATTTATTCAACATGAAGGAAGAATTGACGGAATTAGTGGAACAATTTTAGCTGAAAGTTATGCAAGCCGCGGAGAGAAAAGCTCAAGGATTGGAATAGGTGAGTTTTCCTACGAAGCTAAAGCTATAATTGTTGCTAGTGGTGGCATAGGGGCAAATTTTGATTTAGTAAGAAAAAATTGGCCACAACGACTGGGCACACCGCCTAAAAATATGGTTTGTGGTGTACCTGCCTACGTAGATGGCAGAATGCTAGAGATTACAGAGCATGCAGGAGGGCGTACTGTTAATAGAGATCGTATGTGGCATTACACAGAGGGCTTAAAAAATTGGGATCCAATTTGGCCTAATCATGGTATTCGCATTTTGCCTGGCCCATCATCATTATGGTTTGATGCAGAGGGAAATCGTTTCAGCGCACCAAATTTCCCAGGCTTTGATACACTAAGTACGTTAGAAGCCATTCAAAAAACAGGCTATGAGTACTCGTGGTTTATTTTAACGGAAAAGATTATTGAAAAGGAATTTGCCTTATCGGGTTCTGAACAAAATCCTGATTTAACCAATAAAAGCATAGGAGAAGTCCTTAAACGTATTTTGCCAGGCCCACCAGCTCCAATTCAGGCATTTAAAGAGCATGGGGAGGATTTTGTTATAGCGGATAACTTAAAGGAGTTAGTTGATGGTATGAATAAGTTAGCCGGTAACGAGCTTCTTAATTTTATGAAAATTAAGGAACAAATAATGGCAAGGGATCGGGAAATGGATAATAAATTTACAAAGGATTTGCAAGTTAATGCCATTCATGGAGCAAGGAATTATATTGGAGATAAATTAGTTCGAGTTGCCAAGCCACATAAGATATTAGACCCTCATAATTGGCCACTGATTGCGGTACGTTTAAATATTTTAACGCGGAAAACGTTAGGAGGCCTACAGACAAATTTAGATGGCGCTGTGCTCGGGATAGATGGTCAGCCAGTACCTGGTCTATTTGCGGCTGGCGAAGTAAGCGGCTTTGGAGGCGGCGGTGTTCATGGTTACCGCGCTTTAGAGGGAACATTTGTGGGAGGCTGCTTATTTAGTGGGCGACAGGTTGGGCGCTATTTAGCTAAAGGAGAATAAGAAAATTAGGAGAAAGCTCCGTCGCGATGGGAAAGTGCTCGGGTAAGGCGTGAAACAGCTCAGGTACAAGTGAAAAACGCTCAGGTAAGGTGTGAAATTGCTCAGATCCAAGTGAATAACGCTCAGGTAAGGAGTTGAATTGCTCGAGTTCAAGTAAAAAGTGCTCAGCTCAGGCAAGCAACTGCTCAGAGATTAAATAAAAATAATTCGCCAAAAGATAAAGCATCACCCGCCAATTGGATGATGCTTTTTGATATATAAAATAATACGAAACTCATTAAATTGCTTGAACTTGAGCAATTTTAGCAATTTGTTCTTCAATCTGCTCCGTTGTCCAGCCATTCGCTTCAACGAAGAAGTTCCGCTTTGCACGGCGGCAATCATCTGAACAGCTACGCATATAAAATGCTTCGTGCTTTTCCTCACAAAGCATTAATCGATGGCATTCGGGGTTTGCACAATTCGTATAGCGTTCTGAAGGCTCGCCCGTGAAGAAATCTTGTCCGATAACCACGTGCTCAACCTGATTAATTGGTACACTGCGACGTCGATCAAAGACAAACATTTGTCCATCCCAAAGCTGCCCCTTCACCTCCGGGTCTTTCGCATATGTGGCAATTCCTCCATGTAATTGAGCTACGCTTTCACCATATCCCTCACGCTTTAACCAGCCTGAGAATTTTTCACAACGAATACCACCTGTACAGTATGTTAATATTTTCTTACCTGTAAATTTCTCTTTATGATCCTCCATCCAAGCGGGAAGATCACGGAAGTTTTCGATATCTGGACGAATAGCCCCGCGGAAATGTCCAAGATCATACTCATAATCATTACGCGCATCAATAATGACGGTATTGTCCTCTTGCATGCGCATCATAAACTCTTTTGGTGATAAATAATCTCCTGTTATTTCTAAAGGATTAATATCATTCTCTAAACCAAGATGTACAATCTCATGACGAGGACGAACATGCATCTTTTTAAAGGCATGCCCTTCCGCTTCATCTATTTTCCACATGATATCGTTAAAACGAGAGTCAGCCTTCATCTGCTCCATATAAGCGTCCGTTTGCTCTATGGTACCTGACACTGTGCCATTAATTCCTTCATGCCCTACTAAAATACGACCAAGAAGCCCAATTTCTTTACATAGTGCTAAATGTTCTTCCACAAATGCTACAGGGTCCTCAATGACAATATATTTATAAAAAAGTAATACACGATAGTCTTTCTGTGTCACAATACTTAACCACCTTTAAACAATATTCGACCTTTAATATAGCATATCAAGTGCAAGTTTGCGCAGCATAGAAGGAGTTTTCTAAAAAAACTAGAATAATACATAGTGAATGACTATTCATATTTGGGGGTGCAAGGATGGAATTTTCAACAATTACTTTGGAAAAATTAGAGCGTCGAGCAACATTAACATTAAATCGTCCAAAGGCTATGAATGCTATGGATGATGTGATGATGCGTGAGCTGGCAGAGTGCTTTGAGGCACTACAACAAGAACAGGATATACAGGTGCTTGTTATTCGTGGGGAAGGGAAGGTCTTTTCAGCAGGTGGTGATATTAAAGCGATGTTAGATCCAAATAAACCGCTTAATATTGAAGAAGCAATGGTTTATTTATCTCGCATTGTAAAAGCCTATTATCAATTACCGATGATTGTTATTGCTGCAATTCACGGAGCATCTGCGGGATTAGGCTTTAGTCTTGCTTTAGGGGCAGACATTGTTGTAGCCTGTGAAAATAGTAAGCTTGCGATGAATTTCATTGGCATTGGACTTATCCCTGATGGAGGCGGCCATTTCTTTATGAAGGAACGTGTAGGCACTGTTAAGGCAAAGCAAATGATATGGGAGGGCAAAGTATTAACTGCAGCAGAAGCACATGAAGCCAGATTAATTGACTACGTCGCTCCAGAAGAATCTGTTTTTGCTGTGGCTGACCAACTCGTTGGAAAAATGTTGGCGTCTCCAATTGCATCTATGATCACAACTAAGAAAATACTGCATGCTCAAAATTTACCACAATTAGAAAGTATGTTGGCAATGGAGGCAGAGGGGCAAACCGCTATGCGGAAAACAGCTGATCATTTAGAGGGGATTCATGCATTTGTAGAGAAGAGAACACCAGTTTTTTCAGGAAAATAATTAGGGACCATAGCGAAAGGCGCGTAGAATTATTACTACGTGCCTTTTACTAGTCACTTTTAGACATGGAATAGGATTAATTTACCAGAAGAGTTGACAAGGCGATGAGTTTTATCGGCAACACCTTTTTCTTCGATTTGCTGTTGACCGTTAATTTTTGCAGTCTCATCGTTTTCGAAAGACCATGTTTCATCAAACAATGTTTCCCCTGTTTTTTCAAAAGCTGTGAAACGATAATTCTCCATTCTACACCCCACCCTTACTTAAATATATATCTATTATACATAGAAGATTTATAAACTTCACGGTAAATCTAGCGGAAATTTTGATAAATTACGAAAATTGTGGAAAATTGAAGGCGATATTATTAGGGAATATATATTGAATAAATTTCTCATCTAATGAGAAGTATGATAAAATAGAACGAATATTCGGTTTGAGTTGATGCTATTTTATCTAAACTTCTTCGTAACTGAGAATGTAGATATGATATTACAAAGGTTCAAATTATTTATTACTTGAGGTGATTGGATGTCTGCAATTCGTTTTTTTCATATGGCGGATTTACATTTAGATAGTCCGTTTAAGGGCTTATTTGGTTTACCTGAACACCATTTTAAAAAAATTCGAACGAGTACTTTTGAGGCTTTTAATACAATTATTGATAAAGCTATCCAAGAGAAACCTGATTTTTTACTAATAGTTGGTGATATCTATGATGGTGAAAATCGTAGCTTACAGGCTCAGCGCCGATTCCAGGAGGCAATGGAAAAGCTCTTTCAGCATAATATCCCAGTTATTTTAAGCTATGGCAATCACGATCACTTAAACGGTTCTTGGACTCGCTTTGCCTTACCAAGTAACGTCTATGAATTGCCAGCGGAGACGAGTGTTGTTCAGCTAAATATACGAGGGCAGCAAGTGAATATCTATGGCTTTAGTTATAGTGAACGACATGTAAAGGAATCAAAGATAGAGAGTTATCCTATTGCCTCTGACCAACATGTACTTCATATTGGGATGCTCCATGGCAGTGAGTTTAGTGATACCACACATGCAGTTTACGCACCTTTCACAAAGGATCAACTGCTTGAAAAAAACTATCATTATTGGGCTTTAGGACATATTCATAAACGCCAGCTGCTACATCAAAATCCACCTATTGTGTATCCAGGTAATATTCAAAGTCGACATCGTAAGGAACAGGGAATCAAGGGTTTCTATGATGTCACTTTATCGCAAGCCTCTGTTGAACTGGATTTTATACCAACATCTGCTGTTGTTTATAATACTGTGGAGGTAGATTGCAAAAATATTTTTCATGCAAATGAACTTTTAAAAAAATGTGAGGAAGCACTTTCTCTCAATCGACAATCCTATGGGGCGACCGTTGTGGAGCTTCACTTAAAAAACATTGATGAACAAGCCTCTTCTTTATTTGAACATGCTACTGTGGATGCATGGTTAGAAACTATACGGGAGGCAGAAGATGGAATGGAACCAATGTGTTGGGTACAGAAGCTAGTGCTGCATAATTCGTCTGCGCTGTACGAACATACTGCTGCAACTGAATCTGTGGTGAATTTAATGGAGCAATGGGACATTTCAGCCTGGAGGGATATACTAAAAGACCTATATCAACATGCAGGTGGAGCAAGATTTATCGACCCTTTAACAGAACAGGATATAAAAGCCTTAATGCACAATGCACAGGAATTATTAGCAGAAGAAATTCAAAGGACGTGAATGACATGCTGACAATACGAAAAATCCAAATTTATGGTTTTGGGAAGCATGACAATATCACAATCTCTTTATCTGATGATATTACTATTTTTTATGGCATGAATGAGGCAGGAAAAACAACGATTCAACAGTTTATTTTACAATTGCTCTTTGGTTTTCCTACAAAGCAGCAAACACAACGCAAATATGAACCCAAAACATCAACTAGATTTGGCGGTCAGCTTACAATTTGGCATCCAATATACGGACAATGTACCATAGAGCGTGTTAAAGGAAGGGCAGCTGGAGATGTCACGATTTATCTTGAAGATGGTACAGTTGGACAGGACGAGCTATTAGCAAAACTGCTTTATGGCTATTCTAGGGCTTCCTTTGAGTCAATTTTCTCCTTCTCTATACATGAGCTACAGGGCATTGAGAAAATGTCTGAGGAGGAGCTGACACATTTGTTGATTGCCTCTGGGACAACAGGCGTTCAACAATTGTCTACTATTGAAAGGAAAGTGGAAAAAGAGGCTGGTGATCTTTTTAAAAAGTCAGGCAAGATACCTATTATTAATCAAAAGTTAGAGCATTTAAAACAGCTTGAGCGCACTATTAAACAGGAGCAGAGCAATATTCAAAGCTTTGAGGACAAATTGCTGCAATTAAAGCAGCTTGACCAAAAACTTGAAGACTTGTATAAGCAGCAAAAATTACAGCAACAGAATTGGCAGCAGCTCAATATTCTTAAACAGGCAATGCCCTTAATGAAACAGCAGAAGGCTCTGGAGCAAACATTAAAGATTTATGAGCATGTGCAGTTTCCACCAGAAGGAATAAGACGCTATGAGCAATTAAAGGATCGGCTAATGCACGAAACATTGCAATTGCAGCAGCAAAAAGAGCAGGCCCAAGAACTACAACGCAAACTGTCATTAACAATAGACGAGCAAGCTATTCATGAAATGTCTCGACTTTTGAATAAGGAAGCAACGTGGAATCAGTTAATTGTAAAAGAACAAAACTTAATGGATGATTTGTATTTATTAGAGCAAGAAATAGAAGCACAGTTTCGATTATTAGGTGTACAGGAAAATGAAGCACAGCTGAAGCTCCTTGGGGAGACGGTCTCATTGCAACAAGAGGAGCAATTTCAACGACAACTAAGTTTGCTGGAAAAAGCGGAGGAAGAGTTAAAATTTCATTTACGTTCCCTAGAGCAAATACACATCGAGCTAGATTCAATTGCCCAGCATAAGCAGCGTCTTCAACAAGAGGCATTAACAGCGGAAGAAGAACATATTTTAGCACAGTGGCCGCAACGTAAACGAAAGCTTGAGCAATTACGTCATGTAAGGTCACAGCGTTCAAAGCAGAAGCAATCCAGTGCTTTAATATGGATTTTATTAGCTATAAGTATATGTTCAATTATATATGGTGTTTTTGGGAAAAATATGGCTGTCATTGTTTTAGGAGCAGCTATCGTTTTATTCCTTATTTTATATTTGAAGTTTTCGAGGGATGAAAATAAAGCATCAGAACAGCCTAATCAACTTATTCGCGAATTAGAGCAGGAGGAAAATATTGCTCAGGCGATTCTGCTGAAAAAACAAAGGCAAGAGGAGCGTTTGTTGCAGATCCATGAACAGCAGCAAGAAAAAGAACGTCAATATGTGCAGCTAGAATATAAAATACAACAGGCTGAAAGGGTGAGTGAGGAAGCAACTCAATCCTTACAACAATTTTTAGGGCATTTTCATTTAGAGGGGAATATAGCGAGAACATTGTTACCAGAGCTTTTTATGCGAATACGGGGAGCCCAAGAGCTAGAGGCAAAAAGAAAGAGTACGAGTAACCTTTTACAAACGATACAGGTGGAAAAGCATGAGCTATATGAACAGCTACAACAAGTTCTGAAGGCGGAGTACAGTGAACAAGAAATTTTTATGCATTTGCGTACTACATTCCTTACTATACAGCAAGAGCAAAAAATGACTCAGCATACAAAAGAGCAATTGACTAACCTTACTATTAATATCCAAGGGATACAGTCTCATATAGAAAACGTTGAATCGCAAATTGCTCAATTATTTAGTGCTGCAAATGTTCAATTTGATAAGGAGTACTACGAGATACATGAACAATTTGAACAACAGCAGAAATTCAAAGCTGAACTTCTTACAATAAAAAGTCAACTTGCTTCATTGGATATACCGAACGATGAGTCAATGATGCATGACAGCCAGCTCAGTGAACGTTTAAATAATTTGGAAACGGAACAGGAAGCGAGTCAGTTAGCTATCGATCATTGCTTAGAGCAACGTGCTACACTACATGTCCAAAAGGAGCAACTACTAAATGACGAGAAGTATGGTCAATTGCTTCAGCACTTTGAGCAAGAGAAATCCATACTGCAACAGCTGATAGGGCAATGGGCAACAAAAAGGGCATTGTCTAATGCTATTCATGAAACATTATTTAGCTTAAGAGAAGAAAAACTACCCTATGTTTTAACAGAGGTTAATGCTATCTTTTGTTTATTAACAGGTGAACGTTATACAAAGCTATTCATTAATGATGCTGGCTATTTTGTTGCTCAGGATGCTGCTAGCGGCTTACATTATCATATGGCCGAACTATCACAGGCGACGAAGGAGCAAGCCTATATTTCACTACGTATGGCACTAGCAAAAACACTTTCAACTTCTGCACCATTTCCATTTATTATGGATGATCCTTTTGTCCATTTTGATCGAATCCGAACAGACAAAATGGTACAATTAATGAAAGAAGTAGGATATGAACGCCAAGTTTTATATTTTACTTGTCATGACACGATGCTCAAATATTGGCGCAAAGATCAAATTGTCGATATAAGCGCATTAGCAAATGAAAGGGGAGTGGCGTCAACATGAAAGGAATAACGACGCTCCAGGTTGGAGAAGCAGTTGATCAATTTTTATTAATTAAACAAGCGACAAAAGGTGTTACAACGGTTGGAAAGCCCTTTATGTCGTTGTTATTACAAGATAAAAGTGGAGATATTGAGGCAAAGCTGTGGGATACAAATGAAGATCATGAAAAAATGTATCATGCCGAGGCTATTGTGCGTGTCGGTGGTGAAATACATGACTATCGTGGAAAAAATCAATTACGAATAAAATCCATTCGCGTAGCTAAACCAGAGGAGGGAATTGCAATCCATGATTTAGTTCCTTCTTCTGCTACGCCTAAAGAACAATTATATGAAGAATTAACACAATATTTCTTTGAAATTAAAAATCCTCATATTTCAAGAATTACACGTGCAGCTATTAAAAAACATCAGGATGCTATTTTAGTATTTCCAGCAGCGACAAAAAATCATCATGATTATGCCTCAGGATTACTTGATCATATGGTATCCATGTTGAAACTTGGCAAAGCCATTGCTGATTTATATCCTACATTAAATCGTGACTTATTGTTTGCTGGCATTATTTTGCATGATATTGGTAAGGTAGTGGAGCTTTCTGGCCCTGTCGCAACAATGTATACAGTTGAAGGGAATTTACTAGGTCATATTACGATTATGGTAAATGAGATTGCTAAGATTGCTAGTGAACTAGAAATTGAGGGAGAAGAGGTTATGCTTTTGCAGCATATGGTATTATCCCATCATGGCAAGGAGGAATGGGGAAGCCCTAAAAAGCCAATGCTTCAGGAAGCTGAAATTTTGCATTATATTGACAATATTGATGCAAAGATGAACATGCTAACACGAGCACTTGGTAAAACAACTCCTGGTGAATTTACAGAGAGATTATTCCCACTTGATAATCGATCGTTTTATAAGCCGACTATATAGTAATGAAAAAAGGGTTACGCTGATACAAGCGTAACCCTTTTTTGTAGAGTAAGATAATCACTATTTAGATTCTTTTTCAGTATCTTCAGCTTTCTCTTCTTTGTCTTTAGCTGCTTCTTCAGCTGCCTTAGCTTCTTCCTCAGCCGCTTTAGCTTCTTCCTCACTTGTTATGCTCAAGGTCTTTAATGCTTCCTGTAAAGATTTATCAGATGTTTTAAAATCAGCCTCTTTCACTAATTTTGCAACAACATCTTTAGCAACTGTTTGAATTTCACCTGATTTTTTCAAGTTTTCAAGCATAGTTTCACTAATTTTCTTCTCTTCATCTTTAAAGGAGCCAATATCTTTTACATCACGCTTGTCCGTTACTTCGATAATATGGTAGCCAAATGCAGATTTTACAGGCTCACTAAGTGTATTTACTGGTAACGCATAAGCAGCATCACTAAATTCAGGAACCATTGAACCAACAGAGAACCAACCAAGTTCGCCCCCTTTTTGTGCAGAGCCTGTATCAGTTGAGAATTCTTTGGCTACATCCTCAAATTTAGCGCCACCCTTAATTTTTTCAATCACTTCTTTAGCTGTGTTTTCATCTGCTACTAAAATATGGCGAGCATTTAGCTCTGTTTTCATTTGTTCATAATATTTTTTTGTATCAAATGTATCCTTTACAGCTTTATCTTGAAGAAGTTCAATGCGTAAAGAATCTTTAAAGCCTTCTTTTGTAAAGCCATTTTTAGCAAGTGCTTCTTCAAAGCCATCACCGAATTGCGCTGCATAATTGTCATAAGCTTCTTTAAATTCTTTATCTGTTACCTTGTATTTTTCACTTAATACTTTTTCAGTCGCCATTTGTTGAAGTACAAAAGAACCTGCTAAAGTTTTCGCTTGTTCATTAAAGTCAGCTACTGAAATATCACCGACTTTTGATGTTGCAATTGTTTTACTGTCCCCTCCGCTACAAGCTCCAAGCGCTAAAACAGAGGCGGCTAATGTTAAAGATAATACGGTCTTTTTCATTGTGGATATTCTCTCCTAACATGGTTTTCGTCCATTTTTTACTATAACATAAACGTTTTAAAAACAAAATGGTTCCCCCCTTGAGTATAGCCTATATTTCCATTTTTGAAGCGCATAGGATATAGAAAAGAAAGGGGGTGAAGTTATGGGCAACGGAGGATATGGCGGCGGTGGCGGCTACGGCTCAGGCTTTGCTTTATTAGTTGTGCTATTTATTTTATTAATTATCGTTGGTGCAGCGTTCCTATACTAATTAATAAAATGTCGAAAAGCTAAGGGTATAATATCCTTAGCTTTTCTTAACAATGAAAGGCATTCGCGTCGCACGCTTGAGGTCACATTCAAAACAAGAATCGATCAGCAAGAGTTGATACACTTCCCTCGTTGCGTGCGAACGGGCGCGGATGCACTTTTTTAACTATACTGCATATAAAATTTCAATATAAAATGAGACAAGTAATATTGTAATAAGTATATTTATAGTTCGGAATATTTTTGGCTGATTTTCTTCGGGAATTTCACGTCGCATGCACAGTGCATATGTCATGCGGTTTATTTGAAATAAATAGAATACCGAGAATAGAACCACGATCATTAATAGCAAGTCTATTCCTCCCCTCTTTCAATAGTAATAGCATAACAAAAAACGTCAATAAAACACAAGTACAAGCATTTTAATGAATAGTAGGCGGTACTAAAATTTCATAGCCCTTTGGTGTTTCTTCAATTTGGGAGTCCCTAGGTGAATTCAATAAGTATTTTACATATAGGATATCAATTAAACATAAACTACAATGATAAGCTAATAGCAATGTGCCGTAATGTGTGTAGGCAGGTAATAAAAGTGTACCTATTAATATGGCTGTATTAAGCACGAAAAATGGTGTAAGTAATGCCATAATATAACGACTTTTTGATAATGGCTCACGTATGCGCATATGTAGAACAGGAATTACATAGAATTGCGAACGCACACGTAATGTTAAATGCTCCCGTAGATCATACAATGCTAGAAAGTGTAAGCATTTATGAATTGGATAAAGGGCAAATACTGCAATGACAAATAACCAAAATAAATGATCAGTATAGTGTTCATCATTAAATAAATTAAATGTTACATAAGATAGAGAAAAAACGGTTAAAAACACAAATACAGACATTATTATAATACGCGTTGTACCGTAGTGATGTTCAAGATTTAATATTTTCCAACAGTGCATGCTTTATCAACTCCATAATTGGAAGGGTCCTATTTAATGTAAATTGATTTATGTTAGAATGCAAGAAAAAGGAGGTATCTCAGAAACATTTTCTGAAATACCTCCTTTAACATGATGTTTTAACGTATCGTAAGGCGCATACCCCAGATTGCGATTTACGAACGTTTATCCTCAATTGATTGACTTATAATCAGTAGGAGAAGAAGCAATTCCTACAAATAAGTTTCACTTTATCCTTTTACAGTTGAACGTTCTTCTAGCTTGTCAAAGGAATCACGGAAGTGTTGAAAGGAGCGCTCAAAAATGTCAATGAAGTCCTCCCCATAAATATTGCGGATTACAGCCATAACATCTAAAAATTCTGGGAAGCGGCCATATAAGTCTTTTAAAGCTAATGAACCTTCGAGGACAGAATGATACGTATTATGATAATTGCTATTCATTTCAACAATTAGTTCTGTGCCTGCTTCAGTTAGTTCAACATACGTATTACGTTTGTCGTCATCACGCTTTGAAAACTTCAGGAATCCACGTTCTTCTAATTTTTTTGAGAAGTTAAATGCTGTGGAAACATGCATCACGCCAAATTTTGCTACATCGGAAATCGAAGCGCCTTTTAGATGATACGAAATCCATAAAATATGATGCTCATTGATGTTTAAATCGTATGGTTTAATCCATTGTTGCCAATCCTTTTCAACCGCTTTCCATAAGGCTTTTGATAATTGCGCAATTCTTTGACTATAAAGCATCGCCTCTTTTTGTGTGTAAAGTTCCTCTGACAAAGCCATCACCTACTGCTTTCTTTAACGTTTTAAAAATATTATAGCAATAAAGAAAAAAAGTTTAAAGTTAGAAAAATTAAATAATTGAAAAGTGGTTAAATAATAATATTTTATAATCTATTTTTAATAAAAAAATAGATTTATTGTTATTTAACAAGGACTTTAGTCGCTTATTTTTTCTTGCGGTTTTTTCTTTTTTTCTGTGAATTGTGCAACGTTTTTCTCGATTTCGCTAATTGTATTCTGTAATGCCTCTATTTCTTGTTGTAAATTATTTTTTGTTGGTTCGATTTCGTTTGAAAATGTAGTAATTGTTTGTTTTAATTCATTTATTATTTGCGGTATATTATTTTTGACTTCATTTGTTAAGGAATTAACTGACTGTTTAACATTATTAACCTGATGTTTAACTTCGAAAAGTTTGACCTTTGAGATTTCAGCATTTTCTCGCAAATTAGTGCGCAATTGTCTACCTGATTGAGGAGTAGAGAAAAGTACAGCAATAGTCCCTCCCACAATGCCAGTAACTAGTCCAAATAAAAATGGTTTTGCTTTCATATCGAATACCTCATTTCTGTAATAATTATATTACCCTTATTAAACCACGAAATGCACATATACCAAAAGAAAAAAGAAGCTAAACGAGTAATTTTCCATCACGTTTTAGCTTCTTTTAGTAGTTGAAAGTACTTTTTCCTCAAAATAAGGGTTCGTACTACATATTAAATTTGAGAAATAGCTGTGTTGAATTTAGAACGCTTTAATAATTTTACAACAATTGGATAAATAATAACGAAAGCAATCACATTAAATGCTACAGCAGGTAAGACAACACCTACAAAAAGCATAGCAAATGTTGCACCAACATTGGCATTGAATACAGAAAGTGCTACCGTTAAGAATACCGTACCTGATAATATTGTTCCTACACCTACTAAGACAGCTGATACTGCAAAATTGTTTGCCAGTTTTTTTAGGGCGATTAAAATGGCTAAAAAGACGAAACCAGTAACAGCCTTATCGATAATATTTGGAACAAGACCGGCAGGAAATGTTGTAAATAGTCCTGATAGAACACCTGTTGCTAAAGAAAGTAAAAATGTTTCTTTAATAGTAGGGAACAGTAATATCCCGATAAACATCATTGTTAGCATGAAATCGGGCTTCATGCCATTTACCATACCTGGTGTGACTAAGTAAAGTGCTGCACCGACACCGACCAAAAGTGCCATTAAAACTAAATTCTTTGTATTCATTTCTAATCTCTCCTCAACTATGCTAATCTATTTGTCTCCCAACGTGTCCTCTTGACCGTTAGCGAAACTTATTTGTGATTGTACGATAAAAGTTTTTAAATTGCAAGTTACTATTCTGAAAATTAAAGTATATCCTTATTATTTAAAGATGTGCTTTTATACTTTCTGCAACTTCAGTTAATTGCTCTGGTGTATATTTTTGTGTTTGCCAAATTAAACCTAGACCTTCTTTTTCGTCATAACGCGGAATAAAATGTAAGTGATAGTGGAAAACAGTTTGTCCAGCAGCAGCTCCATTGTTATTAATTGTATTTAAGCCAATAGGTTGAAACGCTGCTTTGATAGCATTTGCAATTTTAGGTGCCGCGGCATAAAGATTGCGTGCTACATCCTCTGGCATTTCAAATAAATCCTGACAGTGCTGCTTTGGAATTAATAAAGTATGCCCTTTAGCAACTGGTGAAATATCTGTGAATGCAAAGACATGGTCGTCTTCATAAATTTTTGTACTTGGGATGGATCCATCAATGATTTTACAAAATAGGCAATCGCTCATTCGTAATTTCCCCTTTCATTTATGTATGTAATTACATTCTATCATACTCATAACTGTATCATTTGCTAATTTTTGATAAAATATAAAACAAGAAGAGGAGTGAGGTCATGTCAGTATTAGAGGTACAGCATGTGACAGGTGGCTACACAAGAAAGCCTGTTATAAAAGATTTATCATTTACAATTGGAAAAGGGGAGCTTGTTGGCTTAATTGGCTTGAATGGTGCTGGTAAAAGTACAACGATTAAACATATTATTGGTACAATGCTTCCTAAAGAAGGGGATATTCGATTAAATGGTGTCACATTAAAGGAAAATACGGACAAGTATCGTACATCATTTTCTTATATACCTGAAACACCTGTATTATACGATGAGCTAACATTACGGGAACATTTAGCATTAACGGCAATGGCTTATGGTCTAGATGAGGCGACACTTGCAGCTCGGTCAGAATTATTATTGAAAGAATTTCGGATGGAGAAAAGACTGAATTGGTTCCCATCACATTTTTCTAAAGGAATGCGTCAAAAGGTAATGATTATGTGTGCCTTTTTAGTTAATCCAAGTCTTTACATTATTGATGAGCCCTTTGTGGGTCTCGATCCTCTTGGCATTCAATCATTGCTAGATCAAATGGATGAAAAGAAAAAAGAGGGCGCTTCTATATTAATGTCCACTCATATTTTATCAACGGCTGAGAAGCATTGTGATCGAATCATCTTATTGCATGAAGGACGTGTTCGAGCACAAGGAACGATGAATGATTTACGTCAGGCTTTTGCTATGCCACACGCGACATTAGATGAATTATATATTGCTATGACAAAGGAGCGGGACCATGAAGAACTTGCGTGATGTATGGTCTTCTCGCTTCATGCATTATATAGGAGAAGTACAAAAGTATATGCAATTTATTTTTACTGGGCATATCGCGATTGTACTCGTATTTCTTGTTGGAGCAGGAGGCTATCAATATAGTGAATGGCTAAAAATCGTGCAATTAGATTTTCCAGCAGAATTAGTAATTGCTGTAATCGTCGGGATTTTATTAGCTTTTAGTCGACCTACTTCGCTTTTGAGAGAGCCGGACCAGGTGTATTTATTACCTGTAGAATCGAAAATGTCACAGTACTTTAAAAAGGCGTTAGCATGGACATTTTGGTCTCAGGTTTGGATTGTTGCGATTGTTTATATTGTAAGTATCCCTTTACTTAAGGCCGTTACTGATTTAACAACAATGGAAATTTGGGCAGTGTTCGTACTAATTATTGTATTGAAATTTCTTAGTGTCCAAGGTGAATTTAGCTATCGTTATAGTGAACGTGGCAAACTGATTTGGGTGGACAGACTAATTCGAGCAATCATATTTGGTGTGACTATTTACATGGCGCTCCAAACTCAACTGCTATTTGCAATCGCTGCAACTGTTATTGGTTGTATTTACATTCTTATATTCAGAACAAAATGTAAGGGGGAGCCGGTGCCATACGAGCATTTTGTGGAGCTAGAGCAAAATCGTATGATGAGCTTTTATCGGTTTGCAAATTATTTTGCGGATGTGCCCCATTTAAGAGGAATCATTCGTCGTAGAGCATGGCTTGACTGGTTGTATACATTTATTCCTTATAAGAAGGAGAACACACAAAAATATTTGGTGTTTCGCACTTTTGTACGTACAGACGATCATTTTTATTTATGGCTTCGTTTAACAGCTATTTCTGCTGTTATTGCAGCATTTGTTGATATTCCTATTGTGACCTGGATTGTTGTAGGAGCATTAAGCTTTGCGTCCACGATTCAGTTAAAGCAAGCCTTATTGGCAAGTGGAGAATTTCGTATGGATATGCTCTACCCATTGCCTGATCATGCGCGCAAAGCAGCCGTTCAACAAATTGTACGTGTAGCGATGGTCACTCAAGCCGTTATTGTTGGCATATGTAGTGTGATGCAGCCAATGTTCTATGTAGGAATAGTAATTATTATTGTTGTCAGTGAAATAACGACGAAGGTTTCTAAACCTTAATAAAAAGTCCGTGTAGTTGTCTACATGGACTTTTTGAATGGTTAATGACTTAATATTTGTTAATTATTTGATTAATTGATAATCGAGGGCTGCTGTTAATAATACCTTTGCTGCCACTATCATACCTTTTTCGTCTATATCAAATTGAGGATGATGGTGAGGTGCTGGCGCAATAGGTGCAGCTCCTGTAAAGAAAAATGTGCCTGGTTTTTCCTCTAAGTAATAAGAAAAATCCTCAGCCCCCATTGTTGTCTCCATTTCAAAAACCTCACAAATATCCTTGGCAATCTCACGAATAAATAATGTTTCGTTTTCATGATTAACAAGTGCAGGGTAGCCACGACGAAAATTAAGCTCAATCGAACAATCGTGGGTAATTTCCGTACCTTTAATAATACGCTTAAATTCACGCTCCATTGTTTCACGTATGTCTTTATCAAATGTACGAATAGTACCATTTAAATAAGCAGTATCGGCTATAATGTTGTCAGCATTTGAAGCGACAAAGGAGCCAACGGATAATACGGCTGGCTCTGTTGGCGCAACTCGACGTGCCACTATTTGCTGTAGGTTCATGATAAGCTGTGCCCCAATTACAATTGCATCTTTAGTTTGATCAGGGTGTGCACCATGTCCACCCTTGCCTTGGATTTTTAGGTCAAAGCTGTCCACAGCTGCCATCATTGGACCCACACGATAGCCGATTGTTCCTGTTGGATGATTTGATGATAAATGTGTACCAAAGATAGCATCAACGCCTTGTAAAACACCTGCTTGAACCATGCCAATGGCACCGCCTGGATCAACTTCCTCTGCATGCTGATGAATCAAAATATATTCACCTACTAAATCATCGCGCATCTCCCATAAAAGCTTGCCGATAATCAATAATGTTGCTGTATGACCATCATGCCCACAAGCATGCATAACTCCAGGCACAGTAGATTTATAGGGAACATCTTTTTCATCTTGGATAGGAAGTGCATCAAAGTCTGCACGTAAGGCAATAGTTTTGCCAGGTTTGCTTCCTTTAATTCGAGCAATGAGTCCGTAGCCACTGATATTCGCTTCAACTGGTACCCCAAGATTTTTATAAAATTGACTAATATAATTAGCGGTTTCGTGCTCCTGGAAGCTAAGCTCCGGATGCATATGTAGATGGCGGCGGATAGCCACCATTTCTTCAAAATGAGCATCGATTTTCTCAAGTAGATGTTGATCCATAGTCAAAACTCCCTTATCAGATTATTCTAGATAAAAACAGTGAGTCAAAAAGAATTTTATTCTTCGTTTTCTTCTTTTGTGGCAACGCTATAGGTTGTAATATAGGAAGCGGCTGAAAATATATTTTGCTGACGTACGCCTGCTGGTTCTTCACGTTCAGCATGTGCTGATGTAAATGCTTTTGAACTTTTCCATGCTTCAAAAGAATGTGGACCATTCCATTGCGTCATGACAATATAGGTTTCGCTATTTAATGGACGAAGTAGTCGGAATGCTAGAAAGCCTGGTTCATCCTCGATAGCACGTGCACGCTTTAAGAAGCGATGTTCAAAAACAGGTCGACCTTCATCTGTAACAGGAATGTTGTTAAAAACAAAAAATCCACGTTCTTCTAAATCGTTTACTGAATCCAATACCTCAAACTTACGTGGTGTGGCAAATACAGATTTTCCTTCAGTTTCATGTATAAGCACAGAATTTCCTTCACCGTGTAATAGAATCATCTCCTGGTTTGAGTGCTTTTTTCTTACTTGCTCTAAAAAATCTCCTGTACCTGAAGTTAAATAAATATACATAAATTTGCCCTCCTTATCAATTTCCCCTTGGCTCAGTATAATAGCTTGATTATCTCCATTTAAGTGGAAGTCTATAGCTTTGTCAAAAAAGAAATCTTTTAGAAAGAACAATTTTATGACATTTCATGTGGAAAACTATACAATTACTAAGGAAGCGTTTACTATTGAAAACGGATATCAATAATAAAGGAATAAACTAAAGATTTATACGATATGAATTTTATTGAGGGGAAGGAACTATTCATGACAACATTTAATGATACACTTCTTCGTGCTGCACGAGGGGAAAGAACAGAACATACACCTGTATGGTATATGCGACAAGCAGGACGCTCTCAGCCAGAATATCGTGCGATTAAAGAAAAATATTCGTTAGAGGAAATCACACATCAACCTGAGCTTTGTGCGTATGTAACGCGTTTACCAGTAGAAAACTATAATGTTGATGCGGCCATTTTATACAAGGATATTGTAACACCTCTCCCTGGTATCGGTGTAGATGTGAAAATAAAAGCAGGAGTTGGTCCTGTTATTTCCAATCCTATTCGTTCTGTCGCTGATGTAGAAAAATTAGGTGAATTTAATGCTAAGGAACAGACTCCCTTTGTATTAGAAACAATAAAATTATTAACACAAGAGCAGTTGAATGTACCTCTAATTGGTTTTGCTGGAGCACCTTTCACACTAGCAAGCTATATGATTGAGGGCGGGCCTTCAAGAAACTATAATAAAACAAAATCATTTATGGTATCAGAACCTCAAGCATGGTTTGCATTAATGGATAAATTAGCTGATATGATTATTTCTTACGTAACAGCACAAATCGAAGCAGGAGCAAAGGCAATTCAAGTATTTGATTCTTGGGTAGGTGCTTTAAATGTTGAAGACTACCGTATCTTTATTAAACCTGTAATGACACGTATTTTTGCTGAGTTGAAAAAAGAAAATGTGCCACTTATTCAGTTCGGTGTTGGAGCAAGCCATTTGGCAAAAGAATGGAATGACTTACCGATTGACGTTGTTGGCTTAGATTGGCGTTTACCTATTAAAGAAGCACATGCAAATGGTATTACTAAACCAGTACAAGGTAACTTAGATCCATCTTTATTAATTGCAGATTGGTCGGTTATAGAAAAGCGTGCAAAAGATATTATCGATCAAGGCTTAGAGATGCCTGGACATATTTTTAATCTTGGGCATGGCGTATTCCCAGAGGTAGATCCAGAGGTATTGAAACGATTAACAGCTCTTATTCATGATTATAGTGCTCAACAAATCCAAGCACGCTTATAAAATAAAGAAGCTTTGACTAAATCTTGTCTGTGAATGCTACATTATGTACAACACAGCAAGGGAGCTGTCCAACCTAATGAATTGGACAGCTTCTTTTTGCCACATATTATTTATAAGAAAAAATATATTCAAACTATTATTTAGAGGTGAAAAGGGTAATGAAAGAAATCAAAGGCTTATTAGTAATGGCATATGGAACACCTTATAAAGAAGAAGATATAGAACCGTACTATACGCATATTCGCCATGGTCGCAAACCATCACTAGAGCATTTAGAAGATTTACGTAGTCGATATGAAGCAATCGGCGGATTATCACCACTTGCTGCGGCGACAAAAGCTCAAGCAGAAGCTCTATGTGCACGATTAAATGAAGTTCAAGATGCTGTAGAATACAAATTATTTATTGGTTTAAAGCATATTCATCCATTTATCGAAGATGCTGTAGAACAGATGGTAGCAGAGGGTATTAAAGAAGCGATTACTATTGTATTAGCGCCTCATTTCTCAACATTCTCTATCAAGTCTTATAATGGACGTGCAGTAGAAGCGGCTGGAGATCGTTTAACCATTACTTCTGTAGAATCTTGGTACAACGAACCAAAATTTATAGAGTATTGGAAAAATAAAGTGAACGAAACATTTAATGGTATGTCTGAAGAAGAACGTGAAAAAGCATGTTTAATCGTATCTGCGCATTCGCTTCCAGAAAAGATAAAAGAGTTAGGCGATCCATATGAAGACCAATTAATCGAGACAGCTCGTTTAATCCAAGCAGCAACTGGTGTACAAAATGTAGAAGTTGGTTGGCAATCAGCAGGTCAAACACCAGAGCCTTGGATTGGTCCAGATGTTCAAGACTTAACTCGTGACCTATATGAGCAAAAAGGCTTCCGTTCATTCGTTTACACACCAGTTGGCTTTGTAACAGAACATCTAGAAGTTTTATACGATAATGATTTTGAATGTAAAGTTGTTTGTGATGAACTAGGGGCAAAATACTATCGTCCAGCTATGCCAAATACACATCCATTATTTATTGATGCGATGGTAGATGCTATTCATAAAAAATTAAGCTAAGCGAAAAGAAAGTGATGATGTTGGTGACTCAGAAAAGACGAAAGGTAGTTGTTGTAGGCGGTGGTATTACTGGTCTTACAGCTGCGTTCTATATGCAAAAAGAAGCAAGTGCACAAGAATTGCCCTTAGATATCGTACTTGTCGAGTCGTCACTACGTCTTGGCGGAAAAATTCAAACACTTAGAAAAAATGGTTTCATTATAGAGCGTGGACCAGAATCTTTCTTTGATCGGGAGAACTATGTATATACGTTGGCAAAAGATTTAGGAATTGAACAAGAAATAATTACGAGTAACACAGGTCCGACTTATATTGCTGTTGGTAGTCATCTTTATCCAATCCCTAGTAATCTTCTGTCTGGAGCAACACCGCATGTCTCGTCATTTATTACATCTGGTTTATTTTCACTTAGCGGAAAAATACGTGCAGCAGGGGATTTTTTTATTCCTCGCTCTGCACAGAATGATGATCAGCCATTAGGGCAGTTTTTCAGAAGAAGATTTGGTGCAGAAATTGTCGAAAATTTAGTGGAACCATTACTTGCAGGAACATTTGCAGGAGATATTGAGCAGTTAAGTATGTGTTCAACCTTCCCACAGCTTTATGGATTAGAACAAAAATATCGTAGCCTTTTACTAGGAATGAAAAAGTCTGGTACGAATTTTTTAAGTAATAATCTTATTGCTAAGGATAAGGGGATTTTTCAAACCTTTAATAATGGTCTGGAGACACTTATCGAGGAACTTGAAAAATCATTACTTCCTGGATCAATAATGAAGGGTGTAAAGGTCGAAGAGATTGAACATCGTAAAGATGGCTCAGTTCAAGTTGTGTTAAATAATTTTACTCAAATTAAGGCGGATGCTGTTATAATTGCCACGCCATTTAATGTCGTAGAGAAAATGTTTAGTAAACAACAGCTTTTAACTGAATTGAGTACGATGAAGGCAGCTACTATTGCTACTGTGACAATGGCTTTTACAAAAGATCAATTAGGCGATCTGGATGCACTATCGTTTTTTGTCTCCCGAAATAGCGATTTTTCAATAACTTCCTGTACTTGGATGAATCGTAAGTGGCCAGGTACCTCACCTGACGATTATGTGCTATTACGCAGTTACATTGGTCGAGTGGGTGACGAAGCAATTGTAGCGTTATCAGATACTGAAATTGAGAAAACTGTGTTACAGGATTTAAATAAAACTATGGGTATAGATGGGGATCCAATAACGACAGTGGTTACACGTTGGAAAAATGCGATGCCGCAATACACTGTTGGGCATGAGGCGAAAGTCCAGAGCATAAAACAAGAATTACAAGCACATTTTCCAACTGTAAAATTGGCAGGTAGCTCATTTGAGGGAATATCCATACCAGAATGTGTGCAACAAGGTAAACATGTTGTAGAAGAAGTGTTAAAGGAAATATTTTAAATAATAGAAGAGCAATAGTACGAACTTTAATCATTAAGTTCGTACTATTTTTTGTATTTATGTAAGTTTAAAAAAACAAAAAGAACTAGCAAACTTAATATTTCATCGTTTGCTAGTTCTATTACCAATTACTTTAAAATGTTCTTAGTAACCTAAATCTAAGAAATTCGATGACATGACCATACGATACCACCAGAGTTAGCGCCGCCAAGTGTAAGAGAGATAGTCAATCCACTGGCTTCATAGAACAAGTCAATAGTATCTGCAGCGTTTAAATTCACTTCTCCTGCTAAAGTTATAGTACCATTTCCAAGAACTGCTCGCAAAGTTAATACAAGTGCGACATTGACGTTTAATACAGGGAATAAGCCGCTAATTAAGTTCGTAGTTCCATTTTGTCGTATTGCAAATGAAGGGTTAATTCCAGCCCCTAAAGTAACACTAATGGCTGCTGCAGTGGAGTAGTTAATGGTTGCTTCAAAGGAATATCTACCTGTAGTTGGTACAGTGAATATCCCAGTTGATGGATTGAAAGCAGGTGTTGTAAAGTAAGGTGATGCTACACTCCAGTTAGTGATTGAGGTAGATGAACTAACAGTCAATGTGTTTTTAAATGCTGAGAATCCTTCAGTAAATGCAGGTCCAGTAGTGCCAGTAACCCCAGTAGTACCTGTAACCCCAGTAGCCCCTGTAACCCCAGTAGCCCCTGTAACCCCAGTAGCCCCTGTAACCCCAGTAGTGCCAGTAACCCCAGTAGTTCCAGTAGCGCCAGTAGCGCCAGTAGCGCCGGTGACACCAGTAGCGCCAGTAGCCCCGATATCACCAGTGGCCCCTGTAATACCAGCAACCCCGGTAGTACCTGTAACGCCAGTAGAGCCAGTAGAGCCGGTGACACCAGTAGCGCCAGTAGCCCCAGTAGAGCCGGTGACACCAGTAGAGCCAGTAGCCCCAGTAGAGCCGGTGACACCAGTAGAGCCAGTAGCCCCAGTAGAGCCGGTGACACCAGTAGCGCCAGTAGCCCCGATATCACCAGTGGCCCCTGTAATACCAGCAACCCCGGTAGTACCTGTAACGCCAGTAGAGCCAGTAGCCCCAGTAGAGCCGGTGACACCAGTAGAGCCAGTAGCCCCGATATCACCAGTGGCCCCTGTAATACCAGCAACCCCGGTAGTACCTGTAACGCCAGTAGAGCCAGTAGCCCCAGTAGAGCCGGTGACACCGGTAGAGCCAGTAGCCCCGATATCACCAGTGGCCCCTGTAATACCAGCAACCCCGGTAGTACCTGTAACGCCAGTAGAGCCAGTAGAGCCGGTGACACCAGTAGCGCCAGTAGCCCCAGTAGAGCCGGTGACACCAGTAGAGCCAGTAGCCCCAGTAGAGCCGGTGACACCAGTAGCGCCAGTAGCCCCGATATCACCAGTGGCCCCTGTAATACCAGCAACCCCGGTAGTACCTGTAACGCCAGTAGAGCCAGTAGCCCCAGTAGAGCCGGTGACACCAGTAGAGCCAGTAGCCCCAGTAGAGCCGGTGACACCAGTAGAGCCAGTAGCCCCAGTAGAGCCGGTGACACCAGTAGCGCCAGTAGCCCCAGTAGAGCCGGTGACACCAGTAGAGCCAGTAGCCCCGATATCACCAGTGGCCCCTGTAATACCAGCAACCCCGGTAGTACCTGTAACGCCAGTAGCGCCGGTAGCGCCAGTAGTTCCAGTAGCGCCAGTAGTACCTGTAACGCCAGTAGCGCCGGTAGCGCCAGTAGTTCCAGTAGCGCCAGTAGTACCTGTAACGCCAGTAGCGCCGGTAGCGCCAGTAGTTCCAGTAGCGCCAGTAGTACCTGTAACGCCAGTAGCGCCGGTAGCGCCAGTAGTTCCAGTAGCGCCAGTAGTACCTGTAACGCCAGTAGCGCCGGTAGCCCAGTAGTTCCAGTAGCGCCAGTAGTACCTGTAACGCCAGTAGCGCCGGTAGCGCCAGTAGTTCCAGTAGCCCCTGTAGTTCCAGTAGCACCAGTGACACCAGTAGCCCCTGTAGTACCTGTTACACCAGTAGGTCCTGTAATTCCTCCGGTTGGGCCCGTAGGTTTAACTGGCCAAATAGAACAATTTTGAGGATAATTGCTTTTACAATTACAAGGAAATGAGTTACATCTACTACAAATTCTATTTTTAAAATTTGCAAAATCCATTATCTCACCTCCTTTCTCAGATATCGTATTCATTGAGATGCTAGAGGAAATAGATAATTACCTCTTATTCGTGATAAATAAAATGTGAGACACAGATTATTTTGAAAATTTTTAATGAATATTGGTTTGGTTTTATACTAGATTATAGCTTTCAAAATATATAGCTTAATTTATTAGGAGTCCTTATGCTCTTTAATTAAAATACCTTCAAAATACTTTTTATTGTGTAAAACTTTTTCATCGTTTGGAATAAAGGATCGAGCTAATTCGTTATGGGCATTGGCTAATTCGTATTGTTGTAAACGGTCAAAAAGTACACAAAGTTGTAAATGAGGTAACCACGTAGTATAGGTTTTATTTTGGAATGGGGCGTTTGGGTTTTGTTTAATGACGAGAGCTTGTTCGTACCAAAATATAGCTTCGTAATTTTTAAATTGTTCCATAAAGTGGAATCCGAGTCTGCAACACGCTTCTGGGCGAGGAATATCGTATTCAAAGCTTCTTAGTATAGAGCTCAAATAATTTTCTTTATCTTTTAAATTGAAGTAGCAATCTGCTAATTTATAGCAGGCTTGAATATTATCTTCCACCCAGCCCAATTTGGAGGTTAAAAATGTTTCATAGTAAAATAAAGCATCATCGAATTGTCCATGATCCAGTAATTCATTTGCGTAATAAAAGGTATCACGGGGAGAGAGAGGTTCTCCAGATTGGACGAGTTGCCTATAGATGTTAATATTCCGGCTATGATCATGACTGAGTGGTAAATGACTGACAGCGACATCACTATTTAAAAGATTGCCACCGACTTCTAAATATTCATGGACAGCTCCTATCCATTGAAATTGTTTATCCTTTCTTACTAAACGATATCTTCTTAATAGAGAGCTTACATTGCCCTCACTATCAAAACTTAAGTGATAATTCATTGAAACTGCATCTATATTGGAGTTTAATGATTCTTTCAGCGATTTAAATTTCTCCTGATCCTCCGCTAAAAATACATCGTCTGCATCAAGCCATAAAATGTACTCCTTTGTTGCTTGTTGAAATGAAAAATTTCGTGCTGCTGCAAAATGGTGAATCCATTTAAAATCAATAATACGTTCTGTGAATTGCTTCGCGATCTCCTTTGTATTATCAGTAGAACCAGTATCAATAATATTAATCTCATCAACTAAGTCTTTAACGGATGCCAAACATCTACCGATGACATCCTCTTCATTTTTTACAATCATACATAAGCTAATTGACACCATAACTGAAACGCCTCCTTACCAGAATCTATGTAGTATATGTTTATTAAAGGGGGAGAGTTAGATAAATGTTTGTTAAAGTAGTGTTATTTATAATGAATCTGATAATGGCGTTGGTTTGTCATAGAATTACCAATCAAGTTTCACTCAGATTTCACAAATGTGAAGTATAGTTAAGAGGCAGAGGTGATGATGTTGAAAAGGTTTGCATTCTTCATTCTTTCTTTACTTCTAGTAGTGTGGTTGGCTGGCTGTACAGATTTATCCTTTAAGCCTATCAAGAGCAAACAGAACTTTATTGCGTCTTTAAATATACAAGAACCATCATTAGATTTTATAGATGAACAGGGGAAGGTAATAGCTACATGGTCGTTTGATAAAGCTTATACTGGTGCAGTATTACTTGGAGACGATCGTATCTTATTGTTCGGTCATCAGTTAGATAAAATTGATGTTTATACATTATCAACTGGGGAAAAGCTCTATTCAAAAAAAGTGAAGATTGGTACTACAAATGTTTATTATTCCGAAAATGATAAACAATTCTTTATTACGAATAGCACTACGAATACAGTGACAAGCTTTGATGAGAAGGGAAATGAGCTTGCCTCACAGCAGTTAGGTAATTACCCTATGTCCATGGCAGCTTTTAAGGAAAAGCTATATATCATAAATTTTAAAGATACCAAATTATCAATTTTAAATGTCAAAAATCTGAAAGTTGAACAGGAGTGGGTAATTCCAAAATCAGCACATGGTTTAGCAATAATAGAAGAAACAAATGAATTGTGGGTTGGAGGGCATGGTGATGGAAGTAAACCTAATAGCTCCGTAAAACGTTATGATTTATCTACAGGTGAATTGCATGGAGAAATAGAGATGCCATTAATGCCTGTAGGATTAACAAAAACGAAAGACTCAGTCCTTGTGGTTAGTCATGGACATAATGAATTATATGTAGCTGACTTTAATGGTAAGGTGAAATGGCAGCTAGAGGTAGGGGCTAACCCATTTGTTGTTAATCAATTTAAGAACTATATTGTGGTTGCCGGATATGATGATCACACATTGTATTTTATTATGAATGGTCATGTAGAAAAAACAGTAGATGTTGGAAAAGGTGCATTTCAACTGTTAGTGAGGGAGGAAAAATTGTGACAACTGTATTAATTGTTGATGATGAGCGAGATATGCGCAATCTAATAGAGATGATGCTTAATAATTCTAATTTTGAGACCTTTACTGCAGCAAGTGGTATGGAGGCATATGATATTATTGTTCGTGAACAAATTGATTTGGTTCTACTAGATGTTATGATGCCGCATGAGGATGGCTTTGTAGTATGTCAAAGTATCCGAGCAATGTCGAATGTACCAATCATATTTTTAACTGCCCGTGACGCGAATGAAGATAAGGTAAAGGGGCTAACGCTTGGCGGGGATGATTATATTGTCAAGCCATTCACAGTAGAGGAGCTACTAGCTCGTATACGTGCAGTTTTGAGAAGAACTGGCTCAAGTATAAATGAAATACAGCAAAAATATATCGTTACTGGACCCATAAAGCTAGATGAAATATCTCGAAAAGTATCAGTGAATGATAAAAGCATTCCACTCACACTAAAGGAATTTGAATTATTGCATCTATTTATGAAAAATCCAGGAAATGCGTATACAAGAGAACAATTATTAGAACGCATTTGGGATATTGATTATATTGGTGGTACAAGAACTGTGGATACTCATATTAAAACGTTACGGTTGAAGCTTGGAAAGGAAGCCGCGGCATATGTACAAACCGTCTGGGGAGTAGGCTACCGTTTTGACGCAAACGAATGAAAAAGATATCTACTCGTATTTGGATATTAATTTTTACTTTTTTAATTATAACGGTTGTATTTATGTATGTTTTGACTGATTTTTTATATGAACGTCTTTATGTGGAAGACACAGAAGATATGATGATTGAAGTCGGTACAAAATTACAAACTATGTATGCAGGTGGAAAGGTAACAGATGAATTTATTGCAGATATTGAACATTATAGTAATTATTCAAATTTAAATATTTTTGCAGTTAGAAATCCTCGTGAGCTTAGCGCTTGTGTTCCATTCGATATTGATTATGAAACATTGATTGGTCCTGAGGATCGCCAGCAATTATTAGCAGGACATTATGTACAAAAAATAGGATATGAACCTCGATTTGACAGACAGCTTATTTCTGTAGTACTTCCATTAGTGGATCAAAATAGACTTGAAGGCATCATCTATATTTACTTTCCATTAGCAAAAATTAGTGAGTTAGCAAATGAACAGGTTACTTTTCTAGTTGGAAGCGCCCTATTATTTTTAATCGTCATTAGTTTTTTAATTTATAAAGGGATTCGCCATATAATGCGACCATTAAGTGAATTGCAAAGGGCTGTAGAAGAAATGTCGGATGGAAATTATGGGACTCGTGTGCCGGTTAATTCTAGAGATGAGATTGGGCGATTATCTAGTACCTTTAATAAAATGGCAGCGTCTATACAGCAAGAGGATGAGGCTCAAAAAACGTTTTTAGCTACCGTTTCTCATGAATTACGAACGCCTATTAGTTATGTGAAGGGCTATGGTGAAGCATTGCATAATGGCTTCATACAGGAAGAACAAAAAGAAGAAACCATTCAGCTGATTGTTCGCGAGGCAAATCGTATGGAGCGTTTGACAAATGAACTGCTTCAACTAGCTCGGATGGAGAATGAGCAAACGGAAATTACGCTATATCCAATTCCACTTGCCGAAACATTACGTGAAGTTCAAAAGATATTAATTCATCAGGCAGAAAAAAAGAGGATAGTACTGAAATTAGAAGCTGATGATGCTTTAATTATCAAAGCAGATGAAATCAAGTTGAAGCAAATTTTTATAAATATAATAGAAAATGCTATTAATTACTCGAATGAGCAGTCAAAGATAGAAATAGTAGCTGTAGAGAATCATAACAGTGCTCAGATTACAATAAAGGACTATGGAATTGGTATTCCACAGGAGGACCTACCACATGTGACAGAGCGTTTTTATCGTGTCAATAAGGCACGTGGTCGAGCGGATGGTGGTAGTGGCTTAGGCTTATCGATTGTGGAGCAACTTTTAAAACAGCTATACGGTAAAATTGAAATTGAAAGTAAAGTAGAAAAGGGCACAACGGTGAAAATTACGTTGCCATTAATGGAGGAAGAATAAATGAAAAAATGGTTGTTAGCATTAATAGCAGTACCAGCATTATTAGTAGGATGTGGGGAAAAAGAAGAACCCACAACATTAAAGGAGCCTGAGGTACCTCAAATACCAGATGTTGAAATCTTAACAGCAAAAGAAGTAGCAATCAATGAAACGATTGAACTTGCTGCACATGTTGAGCAAGGTGGAAAAAATGTTGATAATGCTGTTGTGGAATTTGAGGTTTGGGAATCTGGCAAACGTGATGAAGGGCAAATGATTGAAGGAAATTTAGAGAAGGATGGCGTTTATAAAGCAGAAACGACATTTGACCATGATGGTGTTTATTATATGTATGCTCATACAACAGCTAATGGCGTTCATAATATGCCTAAGCAACAAATTACAGCTGGAAACCCTGATATGTCACAGATCGTACCAGAGGATGACAAAGCGAATAACAGTATGGATAATAATATGATGAATCACGATAATGATATAGAGCAAAGCGATCAAGAAAAAAATGAAAAAAATCATCATTAAACACTTGCATTATTGTTAAAATAGGAATATGATAATGACCAGATGACCGAAATGGTTTTCTGGTCATTTTGTTTCTGTGTACTAAGAATGTACATAACCTAACAAGAAAGGATGTTATTAATGGATCGTAGGCAGGAAATTCTTGAAGCAGCTGCAAAATCTTTTACATTGTTTGGTTACAAGGCGACAACGATGGAGCAAGTAGCGAAAATTGCTAATGTCGGTAAGGGAACGATTTATACATTCTTTGCAAATAAAGAAATTTTATTTCAAGAGATAGCTATGTCACTTGTACGAGAGATGAAGGCAGAAGCAGATGCAGTGTTGGATGCATCAGCGAGTTTTATGGACAATGCACATAATGCTTTAATGAAAATGCTACAGTTCCGTGAAAAACATCTTTTATTTGCGAAGTTATTAGAGGAGGAAAAAGAATTACGAACGCCAGCTGTCAAACAAGTTCTCATCCGTATCGAGACTGAGATTTTATCGTATGTTGCTGAGTTAATTCAGAGGCGTATTGATAAAGGTGAGATTAGAGACTGTGATGCAGAATTAGTGAGCTATCTGTTGCTAAAGGCATATCTAGCATTTGTCGTTGATTGGCATGAACTGCATGGCGACATGATTCCAGAGGAAAAGATTTTAAATCTTTTTAAAGAAACAATCTTCCGTGGACTACTTTTAACTTGATTCGGCAATTTTAATTGGATTAAGTACCAGTCTATTCACTGGAAGGTTTCGATTTTTTTTGAATTTAAATGACCGATTGACGTTTTCGGTCAACTAGTATAGGAGTGAGGTAATTTTATGATTAAAGCTGAATGGCTGAAAATCTTGAAAACAAGAAAAATGCTTGTGTCAATCATTGCTGTATTATTTATTCCAGTCATGTATGCAGGCATGTTTTTATGGGCTTTCTGGGATCCATATGCAGGTCTACCTAACCTGCCAGTAGCAATTGTCAATGAAGATAAGGGTGCTAAAATGGATGAGGTAAAATTAGATTTAGGTGACACCTTGGTTGAAAAGCTTGTTGATAGTGAGCAATTTAACTTTATTGAGGTATCTAAAGAACAGGCTGAAAAAGGCTTAAATGGCCGTGACTATTACATGATTTTAGAAATTCCAACAAATTTCTCTGAGCATGCTACAACACTATTAGATGACAAACCTTCTAAATTAGTGATGAACTATATTCCGAATGAAGGATTAAACTTCCTTGGTGCACAGATTGGTGAAACGGCAATGGATCGTGTACGTGCGGAAGTAAATGCACAGGTTTCAGCAACTTATGCAGAAAAATTATTTGATTCCATTGCAACACTTGGGGATGGCTTTACAGAGGCTGCTGATGGCTCTAATAAGCTAGATGAAGGTGCTCAAAAAGTTGCTAATGGTGCGAAAGATTTAAAAGGTTATCTTGAACAGCTGGCATCAAGCACAATTGAATTATCAAATGGTACAGATAAAATTACAAAAGGTGCTAGAGATGCCGCTAAAGGTGCAAATGATTTATCTACTGGTCTAGTAAAGCTTCAGGATGGTACAGTGCAATTACAAAAAGGTGCGCAACAAGCAGCGAATGGTGCTACAAGTCTTGAGCAAGGTTTAACGCAATATACACAGGGTGTTGCGAAAGTGGAAGCAGGTTTAAACACTTTAAATGATAAACAACAGCAGATTAGTACAGGTGCAGCTTCTATTGCTGAAAACGCTGGTGCATTAAATGGTGCAGCAAACCAATTAACAGCGGGTTCTGCAAAAGTAGAGGCAGGAATTACAGCCTTATCTAATCAATTACAAGGTATGTTGGCTTCAATGCCTGAAGAGCAAGCTGCAGTATTAAAGCAAACATTAGCAGAACTTCAAGCTGGAAGTGCAAACGTGCATAATGGTTTAAATTCGTTATTAGCAGGCACAGAAAAATTACAAGCTGGTGCAAATCAAGTTGGCACTGGAGCAACTCAAATTGCAGCAGGTCAGTCAGAAGTGCTAGCAGGTGCTAACGCGTTAACAGCAAAGAGCAGTGCTTTAATGGAAGGTGCAAAAGGTCTCCAAGCAGGTAATACGACATTAGCAGCAAAATTAGGTGAATTAAATGCTGGTGTGAATACAGCAGTAACAGGTTCTAAAACACTAGCATCTGGTTTAAATGAGTTAGCGAATGGGACAACAACCTTAAATCAAGGTACATCTACACTTGCCTCAAAATCTGGAGAGCTAGCACAAGGCTCTGCAACACTTGCAGATGGTTCAACTGAGCTTGCAGATGGTACATCAACTTTATCTGGCAAATTAGGAGAAGCAAGTGAGAAAGCAAATGAAGTACATGCAAATAAAGACACATATGATATGGTAGGTAGTCCAGTTCAAGTCGATAAGGAATCCGTTAACCATGTGCCAAACTACGGAACGGGCTTCGCTCCATACTTTATTTCTCTTGGCTTATTCGTCGGAGCATTATTAATCTCCATCGTGTTCCCACTTGTAGAGCCAGCTATTCGTCCGAAAAATGGGGCAACTTGGTTTACAAGTAAGGTGTCAGTATTAGCAATCGTCGGCTTAGTTCAAACTATATTAACAGTGGTTATTGTAAAATGGGGACTTGGTCTTGAAGTAAATAATTTAGGATACTTCGTATTAACAGCATTATTAACAAGCTATGTTTTCTTAGCTTTGATTCAAATGTTAGTGTCCATTTTCGGTGATCCAGGACGCTTTATAGCAATTGTTGTTCTGATTTTACAATTAACAACAAGTGCGGGAACATTCCCACTAGAGTTAATCCCATCACCATTACAAGTATTTAACAAACTATTACCAATGACATATACTGTTCAAGCCTTTAAATCAAGCATTTCTACAGGCGATATGTCTTTCTTAATGCAAAACTACGGCGTACTATTAGGCTTCCTAGTTGCATTCTTAGCGATTACTTTCGGATACTTCATGTTACTACACACAAAACGCTATTCCAAAGTAGCCGAAGAAAATTAAAATTCAACTACTTTGCACCCACCAACTAAATGGTGGGTGTTTTTATGTTGCTATTGTATTGAGTATTTTCAAAGACTTGGCTATTGTGAGAAATTTCTCAGGTGGAGGGGAGGTCCGCTCAGGCATGGGGAGGATTCGCTCAGGTAGAAGGCAGACCTGCTCAGGTTGAGAGAAAATTTGAGGTTAGTATAAAAAGTGGACACGGAAAACTGAGAGTAGCTATGATAGAAATAACTATTTTAAAGGACGTGTACCGAATGACTAAAAAAATAACCCAAGAATATCGTGATTATGTTGTGAAATTAGTAGTAGAAGAAAATCGAAAAGTAACAGAATTATCGTATGAATTAGGGCTTGGGGAATCTTCTATTCATCGCTGGGTAAAAAAGTATCGTGATGGAAAAAAGCAAGAAAATGGCGACGTAAAATATATAACCCCTTCGGAGCTAAAGAAGTTAGAAGCAACTTATGAAAAGAAACTTCGTGACGTAGAAGAGGAGAATGCCATTCTAAAAAAGGCGATGCACATCTTTGCCAAAAACCCGCAGTAGTGTTTGAATTTATTGAAGCGCATAAACAGGAGTTTTCGATTGTAAAGATGTGCCGCGTTTTAAAAGTGTCGACGAGTGGCTATTATAAATGGCTGGCAAAACAGGCAGCACCGATAACAGAAAAAGAAGAATATAAAATGAAAGTTACACAAAAAATTAAACAATCGTTTCATGAAAGCTATGGTACGTATGGCAGCCCGCGAGTACATAAAGATCTGTTGGAATGGGGTTATCCTCTTTCACAAAAAACAGTGGCAAACATCATGCGAGGACTGGAACTGTGCGCAACACAGCCGAGAAGCTATGTGACGACAACAGATTCAAATCATGACGCACTGGTGTATCCGAATATACTGAAACGCATGTTTTATGTGGAAGAACCAGATCAAGTATGGGTCGCTGATATTACCTATATCCGAACGCTGGAGGGATGGGTGTATTTAGCGAGTATTATGGATCTGTATTCTCGTAAAATTGTAGCGTGGGAAATGGCCGATCATATGAAAGTAGATTTAGTGTTAATAGCTTTGAAAAAAGCGTTCTTCATACGCCGACCCAAAAAAGGACTCATTCATCATTCAGACCGTGGGGCGCAATACTGTTCAACGGAATATATCGAACTTTTAAAAAAGCATGGTTGCCAAATTAGTATGAGTAAAAAAGGTGATCCGTATGACAATGCCTGCATTGAATCGTTTCATGCGACCATAAAAAAAGAAATGATTTATCGCCAAAAATTCCAAACAAAGAAAGCAGCCTTCAAAGCGATAAATGGTTATATTTCTAATTTTTATAATGAACATAGAAGACATTCGACCCTTGGCTATCGTTCACCGAACCAATTTGAACGCTTAACGTTTCAGAAACACGCAAGTTAATCTCAAAACCGTTTCAAGCGATGGAAATCAATTGTTCAAGCTCTTTGAACAATTGACTTCCATTGCCCACCAAACGCAGTGCGGTAGCTTTGAAGCTCTCACTTTTTTATGTCCACTTTCTTGACAGAAGACCAAATTTGCTCGGGTGAGAGGCAGACCTGCTCAGGTTGAGAGGAAATTCGCTCGGGTGAGGGGCAGACCTGCTCAGGTTGAGAGAAAATTCGCTCAGGTGGGAGGCAACCTGCTCGGGTATAGAAAGGATTCGCTCAGATGGGAGGCAGACCTGCTCAGGTTGAGAGAAAATTCGCTCGGCTAAGAGGTAAACCTGCTCAGGTTGAGAGAAAATTCGCTCAGGTGGGAGGCAACCTGCTCGGGTATAGAAAGGATTCGCTCAGATGGGAGGCAGACCTGCTCAGGTTGAGAGAAAATTCGCTCGGCTAAGAGGTAAAACTGCTCGGGTGAAAAAAACTGCTCATGCTAAGTAGAATTTCGCTCAGGCAGTAAGTCTCCTCTACCTAGGTAATGGGAAAATTTCCTAGATCCTGGAAACAACAATAAAAAAACAACAGCTGATATGAGCGTATCAGCTGTTGTTTTGTAAGTGTAAGAGATTTAATTAAGGGTTCATCAAAAATGATGAGGGGTGTCATTAATGGTACGTGTGGGGCACGTAAATGACAATATTACAGAATAGGCAAATGCTTATAGGTGGTTACATTTTTCACAAGTGTTGCTGTAGCATTCACTTTGCTCTTCAATTTTTTCACCGCATTCTGTGCATTGCTTTGCAGGTAAGTTCTTGAAAAATTCAACTACGTTTTCTAACATTGTGGACTCCTCCTTTAAGTTCATCTGTACTATTACTGTTTTGATATTTCTTAGTGTATTATAACAGATGCTTTTCGTCAACACAAAATGCCTAATTTGCGTTAAAATAAATATGGATATTTTGTGAAGGAGGAAAAGTAAATAATGATTTTTGTTGATAATAAAGGAATTCATGACCCACGCATTAACCTTGCCATTGAGGAGTACTTATTAAAAACAATGGATGTTGAAAAGGAACCTGTACTCCTTTTTTACATAAACCAGCCTTCCATCATCATTGGGAAAAATCAAAATACTATTGAAGAGATTAATACAGATTATGTGGAGGACAATGGTATTATTGTTGTGCGACGGCTATCTGGCGGTGGTGCTGTGTATCATGATTTAGGGAATCTTAACTTTAGCTTTATTACCAAAGATGATGGCGAAAGCTTTATGAATTATAAAAAATTCACACAGCCTGTTGTAGATGCACTGGCTAAAATGGGTGTAAATGCAGAGCTTTCGGGGCGTAATGATATTTTAGCAGAGGGACGTAAGGTTTCTGGAAACGCACAATTCTCTACGAAGGGACGAATGTTTAGTCATGGGACGTTGATGTTTGATACAGAAATCGACGCTGTTGTGTCTGCTCTAAAAGTGAAGAAGGATAAGATAGAATCCAAGGGAATTAAATCAATCCGCTCACGAGTGGCTAATATCTCTGAATTTTTGAAGGATAAGATGACTGTTGAAGAGTTCCGATTAGAAATTTTAAAATCCATTTTTGATGGTGAAGAAAATATTCGTTACTATGATCTAACCGAGGAAGATTGGGCAAATATCCATAGACTATCTGCTGAACGTTATCAAACTTGGGAGTGGAACTATGGTAAATCACCACGCTTTAATATTCAAAAAACACATCGTTTCCCAACAGGAGGCATTGATATTCGCTTAGAAGTAAATCATGGCATTATTGAAGAAGCGCATATTTTTGGTGATTTCTTCGGTGTAGGAGACATGGCGGATGTTGCACAACGATTAGTTGGGACAAACTATAATCGTTCAGCGATTGCTGAAGCATTAGCGGATATTGATATTCCAACATACTTTGGTGGAATTACAACTGAAGAGTTTTTACAATTAATTTATTGAGTAAAGTTTATTGAAAAAGACGAGTGCCTAAGACATCACACTTCGGGCAAATGATCTTTTATATTAAAGGTTCGCTGACAATTATGTCGTCGAACCTTTTTTTGGTACAATATAGAGTAGAAAGGAGTGTTGGTATGCAGAAGCATCGGATATTTATTGTCGAAGATGATGTGAAGATTGCATCATTGCTTGCGGAAACACTTAGAAAATATCAATACGAAGTTGAAACAATTAAAGAATTTGATCATCTCATTGAAGAGTTTACAGCATTTAACCCACATATGGTGTTGCTTGATATAAATTTACCTGCGTACGATGGCTACTATTGGTGTCGTCAATTACGTCAGCATACAACTTGTCCGATTATATTTATTTCTGCCCGTTCAGGGGAAATGGACCAAATATTCGCATTGGAAAATGGCGGCGATGATTTTATCACAAAGCCGTTTAACTATGAAATTGTGCTGGCAAAAATTCGAAGTCATTTGCGCCGTACATATGGTGAATATGCTGCAAGACAAGAGGAACGTACGATTAAGCAGGGACAGCTAATTCTTCATTTAGAGAGAATGGAGCTTCATAAAAATGATTTAGAGATACCCCTTCAGAAAAAGGAATGTATTATTTTAGAGCTGCTAATGGGTAATGCACCGAAAGTAGTTACCCGTGAGCAATTGCTAGAAGAGCTCTGGGATGATCAGGCTTTTGTGGATGAAAATACATTGAACGTTAATATGACAAGGGTTCGTAAAAAACTTGCGGATTATCATATTTCATCAACAATCGAGACAGTACGCGGTGCAGGATATCGCTTTATGCTAAGCGCAGGTGAGCTATAGTGGGATGGAAATTATTTTTGCGTGATTACGCATCGTTCATTGTGTTCCAGCTGCTATTGGTTGGGTTCATCATGGTCTTATATGGGCTCGACGGTTTTCGAAACGTTGATACTGCAATATATTCCTTCTGTATTAGTCTAGTATTGCTAGCCTCTTTCTTACTTGCCCGCTATTTAATGCGCCAGCGTTATTTATTGAAAATCTCTCAGCTTCCAAAAATGATGGAGGATGTACTCCAAAAAAACGCTAAAACACCGGAAGCAATACAGACTGAGAAATATATGCATGAGCTATATCGACTTTACCAGCATGAGCTCCACTCATTGTATGCAAGTCAAAAACGACACGACCAATTTATGAATCAATGGGTGCATCAAATGAAAACACCCATATCTGTAATTGAGCTTTTATTGCAGGATGATCGCCCACTTGATAAAAGAAATGTACAGGAGGAGATTGATCGTTTACGAAGAGGCTTAGACATGGTGCTTGTGAATGCTCGATTGGAGAACTTCGAGGAGGACATGCAAGTAGAGCAAGTGGCATTAAAAACAATTGTTACTGCAACTGTAAATGAAAATAAACGTTTATTTATTACGAAAAGAGTTTTTCCTGAAATTCATATCGAGGAGGACATAATTGTAGCAAGTGACTCTAAATGGCTTCGATTTATTATTGGGCAATTTGTAACCAATGCTGTTAAATATACTTTTGAAGCCAATAAAAAAATAGTTATTTCTGCTGTGAAAAGGGATGACTATGTTCAGTTAGCTATTTGCGATGAAGGTATTGGTATTCCTGCCTCAGATCTTTCGCGTGTCACAAAAGCCTTTTTCACAGGAGAAAATGGTCGTAAAACAGGGGAGTCTACAGGTATGGGCTTATATTTAGCTAAAGAGATTTGTGAAAAGCTAGGGCACGAATTAAATATTACATCAGAGGTGGGAAAAGGAACAATCGTTACTGTGACATTTACGAATTAGGGGGAGCAGGGATGAAAGAGGTACGTATTAATGAATGGATTTTGAATATAGAGAGCGAAAAAATGGAAGCATTTATCGAATCAAATCACGATGCTTGTGAATGTCTATGCTGCAAAAATTTTCGTAAGGCTAGCCTTTTGCTTGATGCAGAAGTTTTGCATTTTTCAAATTGTCTTGGGTTAGACTTACATAGACCAACTTTACTAAATGCTTTTCCTGTGGACGGTGAACAGGTGATGTATAGTGGGCATTATACGGTTTGTGGAGAAGTCATTGAAGGGGAAATGGACGCTTGGGATGTTGTTGTTGGCAATCATTGCTTTAGTCTTGTTGAGGACGATAATCAGACATCTATTGCAGAGCCACATTTTCAAATTGGTTTTGAGGTAGTCTTGCAATGGCTATTACCAGAATCTCTGGAACTAATTAAGAAATAAGGTGAAAAGATATGCCTATTTTACAAATAAAAGATGTGACAAAGGTTTATGAAGGTAAAGTAACACATCGTGCGCTGAATCAACTAAGCTTTGATGTTGAAGAGGGCGAGTTTTTAGCAGTCATGGGTCCATCAGGAAGCGGAAAAACTACATTATTAAATATTATTTCTACGATTGATGAACCAACTAGTGGTGAAATTATTTTAGACGGTTTAAATCCGCATAAGCTAAATGCAACAGAGCTTGCCTACTTCAGAAGGAGACAGTTAGGTTTCGTTTTTCAGGATTTTAATCTGCTGCATATGCTGACTGTTGAAGAAAATATTGTGTTGCCGCTAACATTGGATCAACAACCATTAGAAGTTATGGAGGAACGTTTGGCAGGTATTGTTGAAAAGCTAGATTTAACTTCGTTCTTGCAAAAACGACCAAATGAAATATCTGGAGGGCAAGCACAAAGAACAGCAATTGGACGAGCACTTATTCATAATCCAAGTTTGATTTTAGCGGATGAGCCAACTGGTAATTTAGATTCGAATTCTTCCCGTGATGTACTTGAACTTCTAACAAAAATCAATAAGGAAAAACAAACGACGATAGTCATGGTCACACATGATCCGATTGCAGCTAGCTACTGTGATCGTGTGTTATTTATTAAGGATGGGGAATTTTTCAATGAAATTTATAAGGATGATCGCCGTCAAATGTTTTTCCAACGTATATTAAATGTTTTAAGCTTACTAGGAGGAGGACAAGTAGGTGACCTTTCGACAATTCGCTTACCGTAATGTCGTACGGAACAGCCGTATTTACGGAGCCTTTTTCATGGCAAGCTTTTTTTCTGTGGCTGTGTTTTTTATCTATTCCATGCTTATGTTTCATCCAGATATTGAACGAGGAATTTTAGGTGAGGTATCGCTAATTGGGATGATTGGTGCTGAAATCGTACTTGTCCTTTTCACACTTTTCTTTTTGTATTATTCGATGAGTGCATTTTTAGAGGCCAGATCACATGAATTTGCGATTTTATTGCATCTAGGTATGGAAAGACGCCAGATGAATAGATTAGTTTTTTTAGAAACGATGATAATAGGATCAGGTTCCATTATTGTTGGCATTATATTTGGCTTCTCTTTCTCAAAATTCTTTTTCATGATTGTGCGAGAAATTTTACACTTAGATCAATTGCCCTTATATGTTTCATGGCAGCCATTTTTGCTAACAATAGGTGTCTTTACTAGTGCTTTTGTGGTCATCTCGTTTATCAGCGTGTACTTTACTCGTGAAAGAAAGTTACGTGATCTTATTAAAGGGAATGACTATTTAAATAAAGGTTCCACTTATTCGAAAGTCCGAGCAATATATGGTATTGCCCTCGTTTTATCCACATATATTCTAGCGTTTATCGTTGCGAATACATCATTAATTGGATTGACCCTATTAATTCCGTTTTCAGCGACCTTTGGAACCTATTATTTTTTCAGTGATTCCCTTCCTTGCTTTCTAGATGTAGCCCGCGGTAAACGAAAATTTCATTGGCAGCGCTATCGCCTACTTTCATTAGCAGAGCAAACCCACATTATGATGGATAATGTGAAAATGTTTTTTGTTGTAACGATGGTATCAACCTTAGCATTTTTATCGGTTGGTGTTTTAGCGACAATGTCTTCGTATACGACTCAGTATGATCGTTTAAACCCACTAGGGCTTGTGTATAAGGGAGATGTGGATAATCCATATGAACGAAATCATATTAACTCTTTACGAATTCAGTTAGAGGAAAAAGGTTTATCATATCACTTATCCCGTTTCGTTGTAGTAAAGCAGACTTCCTCTTTTACACATAATGAAGTAGAAGTTTTTAGAGAATCAGATATGAATGTATTACTATCATCCTTTAGCTATCCATTGCTTGATTTGGCATCAGGAGAAGCTGTGTTCATACCCTATTCGGAGGATTCCTTACAAAAATTAAAAAATAAAGTTGTGCAAACTATTTTGGAGGAAAATTCTATCCCCATTACTATAGATAGTGTTTATCCTAAAATCATATTCCCTGGCTCCATTGTCAGTGTCAATTCAATTATTATAAGTGATGAGGATTTTGCCAGACTAATTAAGCCGATTGTTAATAAAGATATTGAGCAGCCTGTTTATCATTTATTCACTTTTTATATTCCTCAATGGATGGAAACAAAGGATATTGGCGGTGATATTGATGAGATAGCTGTATCTCAATATTTCAAAAAGAAGGGTAAATTTAGCCCATTCTATTTTGAAAACGCAGGATTAAATTATTCTTATATATTAGCTACCTACTCATTATTTACATTAGTAGGGGTTCTGGTGGCAACAGTATTTTTATTAGCTGCAGGCAGTTTTATTTATTTTAAATTGCATACCTCTCTTGAACGAGAAAAGCGTAAATTTGATGTTTTAAAAAGGATGGGCTTAACAGATACAGAGCTTAAAAAGTTAGTGAATCGGCATCTTTTCCCGCAATTTTTCTTGCCATGGGGTGTAGCAATGATGCATAGTGCCTTTGCCTTTCTAATGGTTCAAAGTATTTTAAAGGATATTGCTAATATTTCCATAGCTAAGGAAGTTTTCTTTGCATTTGGTTTCTTTGTTTTAATACAAGTAATCTATTTTTATTTAATTCGCTGGCGCTACATCTCTCATATTCGTTCGTAAAGATATTGTATAAAAGAGAAAAAAATGAATTATTTGACGGTATTTTTGACATGAAATAAAAAGTTTCATTGTCTTTTAGTTATATTTCTTATATAATAATACTGAATAACGATTCATTTTATCTTCATTCAGTAGAAGACTCCCACCTCTGAGGTGGTGATATGGATGCGGGTGTAATTCCTTTTCAAGGGATATCCAAACATCTACTGAATGAAGATAAGGCCTCTGGCGGATGTCACGGATTTTCAAAGGATTGAATTTTACAAGCACAATTCAAAATCTGGACGCATTGTTTATCTGTAGCGAAAGCAAAGCGGCAGCTACAATTACGCCAAGGCGAAATTGATACGATAAGGGGATGGTGTAATTGAATTTAGTTTCGAGTGTTCGTCAACAAGCAGTACAGCAGCCAGATAAAATTGCGTATCATTTTATGGGGAAAGATACGACATATGGTGAGTTTGAGTTTACAGTTGGGCGCTTTGCAAAGGGGTTACAAGAATTAGGTGTAGAAAAAGGGGACCATGTAGCATTTTTATTAGGTAATACACCGCACTATTTAATTGCCTTGTATGCGACGATGCGCTTAGGTGCAACAGCAATACCAATCAACCCGATTTATACGCCGGATGAAATTTCTTATATTTTGCATAATGGCGATGTAAAGGCTGTTATTGCACTTGATGTTCTTCTACCTCTAGTAGAAAAGGGTGTACAAGCTTTTCCTCAAGTAACATCATTTATTATTTGTGAAACAGCAGCAGATACCGCAGAGAAAATTGCAGCCTTGTCACAAGAGGCAAAAGCAAAAACGCATTTATTTACTCAAGTGATTGCTAACGTATCAGATTCTTTACAGCCTGTGGAAGTAGCCGATGATGATAATGCCATTATTCTCTATACATCTGGAACAACAGGATCTCCAAAGGGAGCTATGTTGACGCATGAAAATATTTATTCAAATGCACGGGATGTAGCACATTATTTAGGCTATAAAGCAGATGATCGTATTATTGCAACTTTGCCAGTTTTCCATGTATTTGCGTTAACGGTTGTTGTGAATGCACCTTTATTGAGTGGAGCAACGGTATTACTTACACCACGCTTTAGTCCAACTGAGATTTTCGCCTTAGCAAGTGAGCAAAAAGCAACTGTATTTGCCGGTGTACCTACAATGTATAACTTTTTATATCAATTACCTGAGGGCGATCCAGAAGATTTCTCGACAATCCGCTTAGCAATCTCAGGAGGCGCTTCTTTACCTGTGGCACTATTACATAATTTCGAGAAGAAATTTAATGTACGTGTTTCGGAGGGCTATGGTTTATCAGAGGCTTCACCAGTAACTTGCTTTAATCCATTAGATCGTGATCGTAAAGCAGGTTCAATTGGGACATCCATCTGCAATGTTGAAAATAAAGTTGTCGACGTAAATGGGCAAGAGGTTCCTGTTGGGGAAGTAGGGGAGTTAATTGTTAGAGGACCTAATGTTATGAAGGGGTATTATAAACTGCCTGAAGAAACAGAGATGGCTATACGTGATGGCTGGTTATATACAGGTGACTTAGCGAAGGTTGATGAAGAGGGTTATTTCTATATCGTTGATCGTAAAAAAGATATGATTATTGTAGGGGGGTACAATGTCTATCCAAGAGAGGTTGAGGAAGTACTCTTTGCTCATAACAATATCGTTGAAGCGGCAGTTATAGGCTATCCCGATCCTAATTTAGGGGAGGCTGTTCATGCATTTGTAGTCTTAAAGGAAGTAGCAGCAACCTCCACAGAGGATCTACTTGCATATTGTACAAAACATATGGTGAAATATAAGGTTCCTAAAGTCATAGAAATTATGGATGAACTACCGAAAAATACAACAGGAAAGATTTTACGTCGCTCTTTAAAAGAAAAAGTATAAAATGAAGTAGCTACTATTGAAAAATGGTAGCGCTTTTTTTATCTTCATTCAGTAGAAGAATCCCACCTCTACAGGTGGTGAGATGAATGCAGTTTTGGTTCCTTTTCAGTGGGTGCCCAAACACCTACTGAATGAAGATAAAGCCTCCGGCGGATGTCACGGATTTTAAAAGGAATGAATAAAAGGATGTTAGCCTAAAACCTTCGCATCCTGCGAAAATGGCTAACTGACCTGCCTCGTGCAGGCCTGGGCACAATTCAAAATCCAGACGCAATTACGCCAAGGCGAAATTGATTGTACAATGCTAGTTTGTAAAAAAAATTGCTCCTTCAGGAAATAAGTTGAGTATAGCTATCAGGAAGTGATAAAATCAAACTTGTGACAACTGTTACATACTTTATCAAGGCTTGTCATATAGTGAGAAAGTAGTCTATAGCAAGCTGTATACAATAATGGAACCCATTGGTGCAAAGTTGCGTCAAAGCATGTAGAAAATTAAATTGAAAGAGAGCATTTGGAAAAATGATAGAACTCATCAAGGAGTTAATTAGTTTTATTGTGCATATCGATGTGCATTTAGAAGAAATCATTCGCGATTTTGGTAATTGGAGTTATCTTATTTTATTTGCCATTGTTTTTGTTGAAACAGGTGTTGTCATTTTCCCGTTCTTGCCAGGTGATTCATTGCTTTTTGCAAGTGGTACATTAGCTGCAGCAATGGGCGCATTTGATATGTGGATATTAATTCCCGTATTTTTAGTAGCTGCAATTTTAGGAGATACGATGAATTATCATATTGGTCATAAAGTAGGAACATCTATTCCGCCAAAAAGCTTCCTAGGTAGGGTCATAAAAAAAGAGCGTATGGAAGCCGCAGAAAAGTTCTTTAATACACATGGTGGAAAAACAATAGTCATCGCTCGCTTTATGCCATTCATTCGAACATTTATACCATTTGTTGCTGGTGCAAGTAAAATGAAATATAGCTATTTCATTATGTACAATGTAGTAGGCGCAATTTTATGGGTATTTAGCTGTACATTATTAGGGTATTTCTTTGGTAATATTCCAATTATTAAAGATAACTTCTCAACAGTGCTTATTTTAATTATCCTTATATCTGTAATACCAGCCGTAATCGGTGCTATTAAAGCAAGAAATGGAAAATAACAGGGACAGTCCAAAAGTGATAAAAAATCACATGGGCTGTCCTTATTTTAACTTCTTTCAGCGAGTGTCCAAACACCCGCTGAAATAGAGGAACTCAGGCTAAGATCTTCACATCCTGTGAAAACGCCTGAGTGACCAACATCGTGCTGCTGTCGCTACGTTAGCACTACGCTTTCGCGCAAAAAACATCTGTTGGCCCAAAGCCTCTGGCGGATTTTATCTTAAAAATTGAATAATCCCCTGAGAATCCTCAATATCTGTTCCATGAGGTGTTTCAATGACAATAAAATTGGAAGAAAGATAGAAGATGGTAGATGAATAGTCATCATCTAAATCCACCTTTCGATTAAAATCTAAAATACCCAATGAAGCTTTAATACGATGATAATTGACTTCATGCCTCGATAAAGCTTCAATCCAAAGCCGATTCTGTGACATATTTACATTTGGTAATTGGATTTTATCTGAAATATCAATGCCCTCGATAATAGCAGGGAATTGATAATAGGTAACAAGAGCCTTTCCTGTTGGGATATTGTCATTATTAATGTGACGAATGTTAAGATTAGAGTCAGCATTTCCTATTGTCACTGGTAATGTATCACCTAGAAAATCAAATTCCCATGTTTTCTTTTTATAGTTATCTGTTAAAAAAGAGGAGTTATATTGCTGATCATATTTATGGATAGATTCAATATTCTTTTCAATTTTCTTTAATTCTGATTTCGATAATACCTGTATGGATGAATCTGCGAAAAAGCTAAGATATAGCAGTGCAAATAATCCAACTCCAATATATACTGTAATCCCAATAGATAGACGTTTAAGAGTCCAGAAGTTTTTTGTTTTGTTATTTACCTTTCTTAATACAAACAAGACCACAATAACTAATAATATTGGAATCAGTAAAGAGAGTAAGATTACTATAATGTTTGTCATTTGCGAGACACCTCCGATTTATCAGCAATCCAAATACAGAGAGTAAAGCACAGTATAGTTATAATTACATAAAATCCACTAAGTGCAAGATCTGGTAATTGTATGAATGGTTGAAGATTCACAAACTTAGGAAAAATAATTGGTGAAATAATGACAATGACTAATAACAATATTGATGATATTTTTATGATACTTGGGCCTTGGAAGCAGTAGCCAAATAGTAAACCGATTGCGCTGAACAAACAGATGCTGCAGAGGCACACAATAAAAATCGATGGTGAAATAATGATTTTATCAATAATGAGTGAATCCTTTTCCATTAACGACAGGCCCAATATTTGTATATAGTAACTAGCTAACATAATCAAGACAGCAAAAAAGCTATAAAGAATAAGAACAAGTATATTTGCGATTGCACTTGAAGTTCGACTTGAAATAATAGATAAATCATCCATGCGATACGCTTTTGTAGTAAAGATAAAAGCTGTTATAAATGCCCAAAATGCTGAAATTATAAGAAACATATCAAGCGAATAAATGGAGACCTGAACATTTAAATTTCCACGTCCAAATCCATTTGAAACACTCCCTGAGCTGAACAGCAATGCACCAAAAATAACTTGTAAAATTATAAGGGAGCTAAGGGCTGAGCAATATAATTTGGCTTTCCATTTTACTTGCTTTTTGACAATCGTTTTGAAAGACATATTAGTCAAAGATTGCATCGATATCACTTCCTTTATTATTGGTTAAATACCTGCAAATCTCACTTGCAGTAAGGGCTGATTTTGTAATACCTTTTGTTCGAAGCATTTCCTCCGTAATGAAAAGTCTGCTTGCATCAACAATTGCTGTAGACACTCCAGCTACAATCTGATGGGCGTAAACATCTATATCAGAAAGCAAGGATTCAATCATTTCACTTGGTCCGTTTAAGGCAATTAATTGTTCCTTCAATTTATCCACAGAGACATGTGTAACGACAGTACCCTCATCTATAAGTAGAATTTCCTCCAAAATGGACTCCATTTCCTGTAAATGATGACTAGCGATTAAAATCGTCCGAGGAAAGGCTATGTATTCCTTTAGGATAGCTCTATAAAAATCTGTTCGAATAGCTTCGTCCATTCCATTCATTGGCTCATCTAATATAGTTAATGCACAGCGGCTTACTAATCCATAGACAAGATTAAAGGTAGCCATTTGTCCTTTAGATAATTGCTGATGTTTAGCGGAAAGATCAATGTTTGCATATTGTAGCAGGCGATAAGCTAACTCACTTTGCCAATTTGGATAATAATCAGCGCCCATTTTTAAGATTTCTTCTAATGATAAGTAATCTGAAAAGCTTAATCGGTCATCAATTAAAATTGTGTTGGCAGCAGTTTGAATATTGTTAAAGGGATTCTCATTAAACACATGACAGAAACCATTAGTCGGTTTTAGAAAGCCTGCTATAATTGTCAGCAATGTTGATTTACCAGCTCCATTACGACCAATAACACCGACTATTTTTTCGCCATTTATTGTACAAGTAACATCTTGGAGTGCATGAAGACGCCCAAATTTTTTAGATAGCTTTTCACATTGAATAACATTCATTTCAATTCCTCCTGTGTTTTTTGAATAAGTGTCAGCAATTCCTCATCAGAAACAAGTAAGCGTTGCGCCTCTAAAACAATCTCTTGAGCCATCTTCGTTAATATTTCACTGCGACGTTTCAATAAAATCCGATCTTTTGCATCTGTTGCAACAAACATACCCAGCCCCCGTTTCTTATAAAGAAGTTGTTCCTCAAGTAAGATGGTCAGTCCTTTACCAGCCGTAGCAGGATTAATATTGAATAACTCTGCTAGCTGATACTGTGAATAAACCTTTTCGTCAGCTTGTAACCGATTGGCGATAATTTCATGCTGCAGCCATTCGGCAATTTGAATATAAATGGGTGTTGTACTATCTAAATGAATATGCATGAAAACCCTCCCTTCATTTTGGGTATCACAGTACATTAGTGTTGTAATGTACTATAGTTTAAATTAAATTAAATGTCAAATAATACTAAGCGTATTTTAATATGTAAGGAGGCAATTTTTTTTACAAGTAGTTATAAGGTTTTGTTTAACTACAGAACATTTTTAAATGTATGATGAATGATGAGCAAATGGTCATGAAAAAATGTTATAATATTCATTATTAAATAATGGAGAAATGGGGGCGACAATATGGAAGTATTTATTGGCAGACAACCAATTTTTAATCTTCATGAACAAGTTGTTGCATATGAATTGTTATATCGAAGCAAAAATGTGGATGCTTTTCCGATGGTTGATTCAGATGCAGCAACAGTCGATGTATTAGTAAACTCATTTCTTTCAATTGGAATAGAAGAAGTTACAAACGGAAAGCCTTGCTTTGTCAATTTCACAGAAAATCTGCTAATGAGCTCAATTAATGAATACTTAAATCCATCTCAAGTTGTCATAGAGATTTTAGAGGATGTCCCTTTGACACCACAGCTGGTTGAACGGGTTATAGAGCTTAAATCATATGGGTATAAAATTGCTTTAGATGATTTTATATTGGATGAACATGTACAAGTTTATGACGAGCTATTTGTTCATATTGACTTTATAAAGGTGGATTTTCTATTGTCGCCTCTGCTTGAACGTATGGAAATTGAAAATAAAGTAAAGGAAAAATTTCCTCATATTAAATTGCTTGCAGAAAAGGTTGAGACACGTAATCAATTTGAAATAGCAAAGCATTCAGGCTATGAGTTATTTCAAGGTTATTTTTTTGAACAGCCTCAAATTATAAAAGCAACTGATATACCAGTGAATACTATCCAATATTTTTATATTATTTCGTTGTTAAAAGAAGAGGAACCTAATGTACAGTTATTATCTGAAAATATTGAACGTGATATTTCGTTAACCTTTAAATTATTGCAAATGGTTAACAATTCTTCTAGACGTTCTAATTCGAAGGTACGCTCTATCAAGCAGGCAATTTTAATACTCGGAATAGCCGATTTACGCAAATGGATTTACTTATTAGCAATGCGGGAAATAGATAGAGATCCGGATTCAGATCTTTTTAAAGAAGTGGTGAGAACATCATTATTTAGAGCGAAAGCATGTGAGAAATTGGCGAAGCTCTCCTATAAACAAAATTTTTCAGAGTATTTTTTTGTAGGCATGTTTTCATTGATTGATACTTTACTGCAAAGACCATTACATACTATTTTACAGCAGCTACCATTTTCTGAAGATATTAAAGCAACCATTTTAGGGTATCAAACAGAGATGACGCCATATCTAGATTTCAGTATTGCACTAGGGAAACTAGACTGGGATAGCTTAGAAGAAATAGCTCCCCAAATCAATATAGATTTGAAAAATATTGATTTTTTATACCATGAGGCAATCGAATGGGCCGAAAAATCATTATAAGCACAGCGGAAATAAGTACCCTTTAAATGCTCATTCAGGTACTTATTTTTCTGTTTTTATCGAATAGTTTGTTATATACAAATTGGTGTAAGTAAATAATATGTAGGATTATTCCCTTCATCATGATGAAGTTCTCAACGTGAAAACTATTTGCTATAATCATCTCGTCTTAAAAAAATTCTGATAGTTGAAGTGGGCGTGGGGAAATGAAACATGATGTTAGGGAAAGCATTGTGGAGTATGTGTATGTAATTATTGGGGCGGCAGTGATTGCTATTGGTTTTAATGTCTTTTTATTACCAAATCAAGTTGCTTCAGGTGGGGTAAGCGGAATAAGTACGATTTTACATGGTTTATTTGGCTGGAATCCGGGGATTGTTCAATATGGCTTTAATATTCCATTATTTATTGCTGGCGTATTATTCCTTGGCAAAAAATTTGGGGTAAAATCGTTTGTCGGCACAGTGACTTTACCGTTCATTGTATTATTAACGAATAATTGGGAGCCTTGGACTGATAATCCTTTATTAGGTGCCCTTTTTGGAGGTATTGTTGTCGGTTTAGGAATAGGACTTGTTTTTAAAGGGAATGCTTCTACTGGTGGCACTGATTTGCTAGCGCAAATTATTACAAAGTTTACCGGAATATCTCTTGGTACAAGCGTACTATTGATTGATGGGGTCATCGCCATTAGTGCAGCAATTGTTTTCGACTTAGAGAAAGGTTTGTATGCCCTGGTTGGATTATTTGTGACAACAAAAACGATTGATATTATTCAGCTAGGCTTTAGCCAATCCAAAATGGTTTATATTATTACGATGAAACAAGATGAGGTCCGTGATGCCATTTATGCTGAAATTGATCGTGGTGTGACACAATTACCTGCAATTGGTGGCTATACAAGGGAAGCACGACCAGTATTGATGGTGGTTGTCTACCAAACAGAATTCACAAAGCTGAAACAACTCATTAAAACCGTTGATCCATCAGCGTTTGTTATTGTTTCCGATGCTTATGAGGTATTAGGAGAAGGTTTCAAACGTGCATAATTTTGGTATAATATCGTGGAAGTATAATTTTGAGGAGGGGTACTAATGAAAAAGGCAATGTTAACATTAGTGTTCGGTTCAGCAATCTTTTTAGCTGCTTGTGGCGGTGGCAAAACGACTAATGAAGGTGCAACAAATGCAACGCCAGATGGTGAAGCTATTGCTATGAAATCATGTATCACATGTCATGGAGGCGAATTGCAAGGTCAGAATAATGCACCAGCGATCAATGATATAGGCGCTCGTTTATCTGAAACAGAAATTTTAGATGTTATTGAAAATGGTAAAGGTTCTATGCCTCCAGGTATTGTTAAAGGTGAAGATGCAGAAGCTGTTGCTAAATGGTTAGCTACTCAAAAATAAGATTGTATAAACTAGCGGGCTGGAGAACCGCTAGTTTTTTTATGTTTTGCTTCCTTTAGCAAACGAGAGTAAATACATTTCTTTTATACATAGTCATGCTAAAATAAAGTGATACTGCAATCAGAGAGATTGATTGTAGGTGAAAAATGTACGATTTCGGTCAGTTATAGAGACTGTGAACGAAACAAATAATATTCAATTCCATTGAAATGGAGGCTTCTAACATTGGTCGTAGTATTAACAAGAGACGTAATGGAGAAATTTAAGTTAGACCTATTAGCTGGCGAGGAAGGGATTGGAAGAACGATTGTCACTAGTGATATTTCTAGACCAGGGCTAGAAATGGCAGGATACTTTACACATTATCCTGCAAACCGAGTACAATTGCTTGGGAAAACAGAGCTGTCCTTTTTTGAAATGTTACCAGCAGATGTTAAGCTTGAGCGTATGCGTTTACTATGTTCTCAAGATACTCCAGCTATTATTATTTCTCGTGACTTAGAGGTACCTGAGGAGCTTTTACAGGCTTCTAATGAAAAGCATGTACCTGTTTTTAAAACACATATGACAACAACGAAATTTTCTAGTAGACTGACCAACTATTTAGAGGGGCGCTTGGCACCAATGACCGCTGCACATGGGGTGTTAGTGGATGTTTATGGTATTGGTGTGTTAATTATCGGCAAAAGTGGCGTAGGAAAAAGTGAAACTGCGCTTGAGCTAGTCAAGAAAGGTCATCGATTAGTAGCTGATGATTGTGTGGAAATTCGCCAAGAATCAGAGAATTTTTTAATTGGTAGCCCGCCTCCACTTTTAGAACATTTACTTGAAATACGAGGTATTGGCATTATTGATATTATGACGCTTTTTGGAGCAAGTGCGGTAAGACCCTACAAGCGTATTACCTTAATAATTGAGCTGGAGATTTGGGATCCTGAAAAAGTTTATGATCGTTTGGGTCTAGAGGAAGAAAAAATGAAAATTATTGATACAGAGTTAACTAAATTAACAATTCCTGTAAGACCCGGGCGTAATGTATCTGTTATTATTGAAGTTGCAGCGATGAATTATCGCTTGAAAAAAATGGGTGTTAATGCAGCAGAGGAGTTTTCAAGACGTTTGGATGAGGTGATCTCTTCCGCTGATGAGTTAGATGATTAATTGTTCATATTTAGGATAAAATGACCTATAAAGTGAATAGAAAGAAATTGAGAGGAGCATTTGATGGATTTATTACTATTGCAAATTAACCCAATTGCTTTTCATTTGGGACCAATTCCTGTTCGTTGGTACGGGCTGTTAATTGTATCAGGTATTATTTTGGCTTATGTTGTAGGTCAAAGAGAGGCTGTTAAACGAGGCTTACCAGAGGATTTTCTTGCAGATTTATTGCTATGGGCAGTACCTATTTCGATAATATGCGCACGTATTTATTATGTTTCAATGCGTTGGGATTATTATAGTGAAAACCCAGGGAAGATTATTGAAATTTGGAATGGTGGTATTGCTATTCATGGTGCACTAATTGGGGCATTTATAACAGCGTACATATTCACACGTAAAAAAAATGTTAGTTTTTTACGTGTAGCGGATATAGCAGCACCAAGTATTTTGATAGGGCAAATCATTGGTCGTTGGGGAAATTTTATGAACCAAGAGGCTTATGGTGGTCCAGTATCTAAAGCATTTTTAGAAAATCTGATGTTACCAGATTGGATTATAAACCAAATGTATATTGAAGAATTAGGAACATATGTCCATCCTACTTTTTTATATGAATCTGTATGGAATTTCATCGGATTACTTATTTTACTGTTTTTACGTAAAGTGAATTTAAATCGAGGAGAAATTTTCTTCAGTTATTTAATTTGGTATTCAATTGGCCGCTTCTTTATTGAAGGTTTGCGTACGGATAGCTTGTATTTAGTTGGTGACTTACGTTCAGCACAGGTTGTCTCTATCATTGGTGTAGTAGTGGGTCTTGGTGCCATTATTTACCGACGTCTAACTGTAAAACCAGCAGTGAAATATTTGGATAATAAATAAGGGGTGCGGAATGTGATGATAAAGGCATTATTATTCGATTTTGATGGTACATTGCTAAATACAAATGAATTAATCATACAAACATTTATGCATGTGTTAAATGAGCGATTTCCTGGGCAATATTCGCCAAAAGATTGCCTGAAGTTCATGGGACCTTCATTAAAACAGACATTTAGCGACATTGCTCCAGGTGAAGAGGAGGCAATGATGGCAAAATATCGGGAATGGAATGTTTTACATCATGATGAGCTAGTCACTCAATATCCTGATGTTGTTTCGACTTTAGAGCAATTAAAGAATATGGGTATCAAATTAGCGATTGTTTCTACAAAACGAAATGAAATGATAGATCGTGGTCTTTCTATACTTGGTGCAAGTCATTTATTTGATGTTCGTATTGGGACGGACGATGTGAGAAATGTAAAGCCTGATCCAGAGCCGGTATTGCTTGCGCTTGAACGTCTTGGAGTAAACAAGGAAGAAACCATTATGATTGGTGATAATTCTCATGATATTGAGGCTGGGCATAATGCAGGAATTAGAGCAGCCGGTGTTGCATGGGCTATTAAAGGTGAAGAATATTTACTGCAATTTAAGCCGGAATATATGTTGCATCATATGACGGATTTATTTGATATTGTGAAAGCGGGGTAAGTAAATGGCACGTAAAACAGAACGCTACCGTGTCAAAGGAGCAAACTCCCTGTGGAATATATATGATACGGTGTCCTTTTGGAAGGTGATGAAGTGCTTCATTATCATTCAAATTGGACGCTTCACACCATTTTTACGTGTGAAAAACTGGCTATATCGAACATTTTTAAAAATGAAAATTGGCGAGCAAACCTCATTAGCCTTAATGGTCATGCCTGATACCATGTTTCCAGAACGCATTCACATCGGCGATAATACAGTAATTGGCTTTAATACGACGATTTTAGCACATGAATATTTAATAGAGGAATATCGTCTAGGAGATGTGAAGATTGGTAATGAGGTAATGGTTGGTGCCAATTCAACAATACTACCTGGTGTAACGATAGGTGACGGTGCGATTGTCTCAGCTGCTACACTTGTACATAAAGATGTGCCAGATGGCTGTTTAGCTGGTGGTAATCCGATGCAAATTATTTATACTGCTGAGCAAATGGCGGAGCGTAAACGTAACGAAGTTGTAAAGTGGTGTACGCCAAAAAAATGACTTATAAGGTCGACAATGAAAAAACTGTTCCAAAAACAAAGGTACATTTGTTTTTGGAACAGTTTTATTTTAATGTTGGGAATTTGCTGCTACATATTCAGGCTTAAATTCACAATTATCATGATCTCCTAAACAAATGGACTCTGCAAAAGTTGATTTAATCGCTGTGCCATCAATGTCGTCTTTTGTGTGTAGTGTTATTTTGTCTCCAGGATAAAACTCTCCTTTACAAATACTTACGATCATTTGCTCACTTAGTTGTACGAATGGACATGCCATATTAAACCCCTCCAATTTATAGTGTATATGTTTCTACTTGGTTATTAACGTTATTCTATAGTCTATTTTTAAAAATGTAAAATAAAAATAGATTGAGAGTAATAATCAATAGAAAACTTGATAATATAGCATTCTATTTGATAATGAAACTGAGAATCATTTTAATTTATAAGGTACTATAAAATATTTTAAAATAATTTACAGTTGCGGTTAATGAGAATAAGATTTTGATAAATTCGTCTTTTTTTAGGCACCTATTCTAAAGATAATCATTCTCATTTTTTAGATAAGTTCTATTTTTGCTACAAATGTATTTGTCACAAAATAGACATATTCTCATTCTCAATAGGCTACTAATCTCTACTCATGAATTAAAATTTGGAGATATTTTGAATTTCATTATTTTTCATTAGTAAATGTGTATAATTAACAGAATAATCAATGTTGAAATTGTTAGAGAATTCAGGAGAGTATACATTGACTGAATGGGAGAAATAAGTTAGAATACTTTCATTATCTGATTCTCTAATACTCTAGTGAATTAAAGTGAAACGTAAGGAAGTGTCTACATGTCTTCAATTAAAATGTTTGAGAAACCACTTGGAATGCGCGATACATTTCCACAAATATACGAAAAGGTAGAGACTGTAAGAAATACTGGACGAGACTTTTTATGCAGCAGGGGTTATGAATTTATTAAGACACCTGCCGTTGAGTATTTTGATACAGTTGGTAAAGCTTCTGCGATTGCCGACACCCATTTATTTAAGCTCGTAGATAGTCAGGGAAACACATTAGTACTACGACCAGATATGACAACACCCATTGCTCGAGTTGCCACATCTAAATTATTAAAAGAAATGATACCAATTCGCCTTGCTTATTTTGCGAGCGTCTTTCGTGCCCAGGAAACAGAAGGTGGGCGTCCTGCAGAATTTGATCAGATGGGGATCGAGCTAATTGGAGACAATTCTGTGTTTGCTGACGCTGAGGTGATTGTGACGGCAATGGAGCTATTACAGCAATATGGATTAACTAAATTTAAAGTTACTATTGGTCATGCTGGCATATTAAATTGCATTTTACAAGATTATACAGAAAGCGTTGAACAGCAAGATATACTCCGAACTCTTCTTGTGCAGCGAAATTATGTTGGATTTGAAGAAGCAGTAGAATCTTTTGATTTACCTAAAGCGAAAACAGATGCATTACTTCAATTTATTGAGGAAGCAATGAATTTAAAGCAAATCAAAGATATTGAAAAATATGTAAGGAAAAATGACGCATTAGAATATATGCAGCAGCTTGCTAGACTACTGGAAATAGCTAATTTAGCGGATTATGTAGCCTTCGATTTTACACTTTCTAGTCATATGAGCTACTACACAGGCATGCTATTTGAAGTGTTTGCATTAGGAAGCGGATTTCCGTTAGGTAACGGTGGCCGTTATGACGGATTACTTGAGGTGTTTGGTTCAAAAGTAGGTGCTACTGGATTTAGTATTCGGGTCGATCGTCTATTAGAAACACTTGATGGTCTAGCAAATGAGCGTGAAGAAGCAGTGGTTGTGCTTTTTGAGGAAGAACAATTCGAGGAGGCATTAGCAAAGGTACAGGCACTACGAGCGGCAGGTAAACAAGCTACCTTGCAATTAAGAAGTAGCTTAGTTGATGAAAAAGCATTTTTAGCTTATTTTTCTGAGGTAGTTGTTGTTGGACAGGAGGAAGTTGGCGGTGAATGAATTAACGATTGCTATGCCGAAAGGGCGTATTTTTGAAGAGGCATACCAAATGCTTTTAGAAGCTGGCTTTAATTTACCAGAGGAAGTAGAAATGTCTCGGAAATTAATGATAGAAATTCCTGAGGAGAAGATTAATTTTATTTTAGCTAAGCCAATGGATGTTCCTGTTTATGTAGAACACGGGGTTGCAGATATTGGGATAGCAGGAAAGGATGTTTTATTAGAGCAGCAACGAGAAGTGCATGAATTACTGGATCTTAAAATTAGTACATGCTACATAGCTTCAGCAGGCTTGCCTAATACGACGATGAATGAAATAGCGCCAAGAATAGCCACGAAATACCCAAATATTGCTATGAAATATTATAAGGGCATTGGGGAGCAAGTAGAAATTATAGAGCTTAATGGATCGATTGAATTGGCACCTATGATTGGCTTAGCAGATCGAATTGTCGATATTGTTTCAACTGGCAGAACGCTTAAAGAGAATGGTCTTGTGGAATATGAATTTATTACAGATGTATCATCACGGTTAATTGCTAATCCAGTAAGCTATCGTATGAAGGGAGATCGTATTATCGATCTAGTGAGACGCTTAAAGAAATGTGTTAACTAAATAGAAGCAAGAGTATCCGTGATGGTTATATATGAAGATAAAAGGGGAGTAATCCTATGAAAATAACAAAGCTAACAAAGGGTATTTCCTTAAAGCGTCAGCTTGAAAGAGGCAATGAGGATCAATTAAAAGTGGTCCGTCAAGTCTTAGCAGATGTACGTACAACAGGTGATAGTGCCATACGTGCTTATACAGAAAAATGGGATGGCTTTATGCCAGAAGTTTTACGGGTTACTAGAGAAGAAATTGAGGCAGGTGCAAAAGCGATTGATGCACAAATTTATGCTGATTTATCGGATGCTGCTCAAAATATTCGCCTGTATCATGAAAAGCAAAAACGTACCGGCTATCGTTTAGAGCTTACAGATGGCTCTTGGCTTGGGCAGCGTATTACAGCACTCGATGCGGTAGGATTATATGTCCCAGGTGGCACAGCAGCATATCCATCATCTGTATTAATGAATGTTATTCCAGCGCAAGTCGCTGGTGTTAAACGTATTGTGATAACATCACCAGCAGGTCGGGATGGTCAATTACCAACAGGAGTACTTGCAGCTGCACATATTTTGGGAGTGGAAGAAGTTTATAAGGTCGGTGGTGCTCAAGCAATTGCAGCACTTGCCTATGGAACAGAAACTATTGCACCAGTTGATAAAATAACAGGTCCAGGCAATATTTATGTAGCACTTGCCAAGCGTGAGGTATTTGGCGAAGTAGCAATTGATATGATTGCTGGCCCAAGTGAAATTGCAGTGCTTGCAGATGATACAGCGTTTGCAGATGAAGTAGCAGCTGATATGTTATCACAAGCAGAACATGATCCAATGTCCTGTGCTATTTTAGTGACTACCTCAGAAGAGCTTGCAAAGCAGGTAGCAATAGAGGTAGAGAAACAACTATCTACATTACCGCGTGAGGATGTAGCACGTGCTTCCATCAACAACTTTGGTGCTATTTATGTGGCTGAAACGATGGCAGATGCAGTAGATGCAATCAACTCATTAGCACCAGAGCATTTAGAAATCATAACAAAAAATGCCGAGATTGTCTCAGAACAAATACGTCATGCAGGTGGTATTTTCATAGGACGATATAGCTCAGAGCCAGTTGGTGATTACTTAGCTGGTACCAATCATGTGTTACCAACGAATAGTACAGCACGCTTTGCTAGCGGTCTAAATGTTGATGATTTTGTGAAAAAATCGAGTATCGTCTTTTATAGTGAAAAAACATGGGCAGAAAATGCACCGAAAATTGCACGACTTGCACGCATGGAAGGCTTAGAGGGACATGCACGTGCAGTGGAATCACGTGGATGGGAGAAGGAGTAGCACAATGACAGAAAAAAAACGCTTTGCGAAAGTAGAACGGACAACAAATGAAACACGAATCTCAGTAGCCATTGATTTAGATGGGGAAGGGAAGGCTGATATTAAAACTGGCGTTGGCTTTATGGATCATATGCTGGATTTGTTTATAAAGCATGGACTTTTTGATGGGACAATTCAAGCAAACGGTGATACCTATATTGACGATCACCATACAACAGAGGACCTTGGAATCGTACTAGGTCAAGCGATTCGTGAAGCACTTGGTGATAAAAAAGGCATTAAACGCTATGGCACAGCATTTGTACCAATGGATGATGCGCTGGCACAGGTTGTTGTAGATTGCTCTAATCGTCCACATTTAGAATACCGTGTACCACAATTAAAAGAAAAAGTGGGTAGCTTCGATACAGAATTAGTTCATGAATTTTTATGGAAATTTGCTCTAGAAGCACGAATGAATGTTCACGTCATTGTACCGTATGGACAGAATACACATCATATTATTGAGGCAATTTTTAAGGCGTTAGCACGTGCCATTGATGCGGCAGTGGAAATTGATCCACGTGTTAAAGGCGTGCCATCAACTAAGGGGCTGTTAACGTGAAAATAGGTGTGATCGATTATGGTATGGGCAATTTATTTAGTGTAGAGCAGGCATTAGAACGACTTGGCTGTGAGGTAGTTGTCACAGCCAATGAAAAAGTGTTGGATACAGCAGATGCACTTTTATTGCCAGGTGTTGGAGCATTTCCAGATGCAATGAAACGACTGGCTGAGACAAAATTAGATCGTTATTTACAAAAGGTAAGGGTAGACAATCGTCCACTGCTTGGTATTTGCTTAGGTATGCAGTTGCTATTTGAGGAAAGTGAAGAGGTTACAGCAACAAGAGGCTTAGGATTTTTCAAAGGAAGCATTAAACGTTTTAGTGGTGTGAATGATGGTCAGGCATATCGAGTACCACATATGGGCTGGAACGAGCTAGTCATGACTAATCGTCCAACTTGGCTAACAGCGTTGCCTCCAGCAAAGCATGTGTATTTTGTTCACTCCTTTTATGCAACAGATATTGATGACACAGAGCTCGTCGCTTATGCAGATTATCATGGTATTCGGGTTCCAGGTATTGTTGCTACTGGCTCTGTAATGGGAATGCAGTTTCATCCAGAAAAATCAGGTGAACTAGGTGTGTATTTATTACAGCAATGGTTGAAGGGGGTAGCTACATGCTAACAAAGCGCATTATTCCATGTCTGGATGTGAAAGAGGGACGGGTTGTAAAAGGTGTGCAGTTTGTGTCTTTGCGAGATGCAGGCGACCCAGTAGAGCTAGCCAAGTTTTATGATGAGCAAGGGGCTGATGAGCTTGTCTTTCTTGATATCTCCGCCTCACATGAAGGGCGTGAAACAATGGTGGATGTCGTGCGACAAACAGCAGCGACACTAGCTATTCCATTTACAGTAGGTGGTGGAATTCGCACATTAGATGATATGAAACGCATTTTACGTGCAGGCGCTGATAAAGTATCAGTCAATACTTCTGCTTTAGAGCGACCAGAGCTTATTAAAGAAGGATCTGACTTTTTTGGTGCACAATGTATTGTTGTTGCTATTGATGCGCGCTATAGTGATGAAGACGGCACATGGATGGTTTATACGCATGGTGGTCGCAACAAAACTAGTTGGCAAGCAACAGAGTGGGCGAGGGAAGCGGTTCGCTTAGGCGCTGGTGAAATTTTATTAACAAGCATGAATCAGGACGGTGAAAAATCAGGTTTTGATTTAGCGTTAACTAAGGCAGTGAGAGAGGCTGTGACAGTTCCTGTTATTGCTAGCGGTGGTGCAGGAAATGCCGAGCATTTTTACGAAGTATTAGCGGATGATGTTGATGCAGATGCAGCGCTGGCAGCATCTATCTTTCATTACAAAGAAACAAGCGTAGCGCAAGTAAAAGATTACTTACGTGAAAAGGGAGTGGCAGTAAGATGATAGAGGACATTAAATTTGATGATAAAGGTCTTGTTACTGCGGTTGTACAAGATGCCAATACAAAAGAAGTACTAACTGTAGCCTATATGAACAAAGAATCATTGGAAAAAACACTTGAATCAGGTGAAACATGGTTCTATTCACGTTCACGTCAAGAGCTTTGGCATAAGGGGGCAACTAGCGGTCATACGCAGAAAGTGATATCTATAAAAGCGGACTGTGACGGTGATGCATTAGTTGTGGAAGTACTTCCTGCTGGTCCAGCTTGTCATAATGGTACAACCTCTTGTTTTACAAAGCTTATTCAGCAAAATACGAAGGTTGGCTCAGTTGAGATTATATCTAAGCTTGTTAACGTTATTGAAAAACGTGAGCAAGAAATGCCAGAAGGCGCTTATACTACATATTTATTCGATAAAGGAATCGATAAAATTTGTAAAAAAGTCGGTGAAGAAGCAACGGAAGTTGTCATTGGTGCAAAAAATCGAGATGCCGAAGAGGTTAAATGGGAAGCGGCTGATTTAATTTACCATTTATTGGTGCTGTTGCAAGAACAAAAAGTAAGTGTTTATGATGTATTACAAGTGTTAGAAAAACGTCACGAAGAGAAATAACAGCATATTGCTAATTGTATGCTATAATAGAGTTTACTGTGTAAAGGAACGTGTAATACGTTCCTTATTTCTTGTTTCGGAGGAAATATTTTGGAAAAGAAACATCAAAAAGAGAATCTAACGAATGTCGTGTCGTTCATTCCAACAGGCGACTATTATTATAAAAAATCAATTCAAGCAATGAATAGTGGTCAAATGAATAAAGCTTATAAATATTTACAGCGTGCGGTAGATCTAAGTCCAGATGATCCAATGATCTTATTGCAATTGGCAATCGTGGAGTTAGAGGGTCAACGTTTTGAGGAAGCGTATGATCTTCTTCGTCATGCCTATCAAATTGATCCAGAGAATCCAGAAATCATTTTTTATATGGCAGAGGTTTCAGGATGTATTGGTATGATACAAGATGCTAAACGCTTTGCGGAGCAATATTTGCAAAAAGAGCCAGAGGGTGCCTATGCAGATGAGGCGGCAGAAATATTAGAATTCGTTGCTTTTGAGCAGGATGATTTTGAGGAGCTTGATGGTTCTGGTGAGGATTTATATCGACAGGAACAGGCGAGGCGTTGTATGGAAAAAGGGGACTTCCCCGAAGCTATTAATATTCTAGAAGAATTAATTGAAGATCGTCCAGATTTCTGGTCAGCTTATAATAATTTAGCACTTGCTTATTTTTATGTCGGTGAGGCGGAACAGGCAAAGGCACTTTTAAACAAGGTCTTGCGTGAAAATAAGGGGAATTTACATGCTTTGTGTAATTTAACAGTTATTGCGTATTATGAAAAAAATGAAGAAGAATTAAAGGACCTTTTAAATGTACTTGTAAAAATACAGCCTTATACTTGGGAACATCGCTACAAGCTAGGTGCAACATTAGCGTTAATTGGGCAATATGATTTAGCCTTTAAATGGTTACGCAGTATGCAAAAGCGTGGCTATATAGGGGATGCTGGCTTTTATTTTTGGTTATCCCATGCAGCATACTTCTCAGGACATAAGGAAATTTCAAAGAGTGCTTGGGAGCAACTATTAGAGCTAGATCCAGACAAAGAGGGCTTTGAGCCTTGGCGTGAACAGGAAAATGTATATGAGCTTGATGCATTAGAGCATGATCGTGATTATATTGTAGAAAAACTAGAGAGTAATTATACTAGTGAACGTATTTTTGGGTTATTTTTACTGAGCTGTACAGCGCATAAACAAGAAATTATTGCACATCCAAAATGGATAGACGTTGAGCAATATGGCTCGTTCGAAAAATTATTCTTAGCATATGCACTTGGTCATCATTTTGACATGAAGAATAAAGTCGAGGCTAGTTTTTTACGAGCAGTAAGTGTGCCAGAAGTTTTGCTAGAACAGTATGGGAAGCTTACAGCCCTCATTGCACCAATGTTTCAAATGTGGTTTGTTCTCTGTGAACAGGCACTTAATAGCAATTATCGTTTTACAAATCCAGCAGCTATTGCAGGAGCGAATGATTTCTTATTTCGTTCATCTCGAATGCTCAAGGTTACAAAAAAAGAGATAGCTCAGCAATATGGGGTATCTGTGGCTACTTTATCAAAGTATATTGATGAAATTTTAATGTTCTTACCAAATGGTGATAAGTAACCTCTGAGCAACATAGTTGAATAACTTTTTACTTTCACATACGATGAACTTACTATCGTTATTAACAGGTGAAACTTCAAACAGAAGTTGAACCAATCAGGCTTTCATGGACAGTTAATCTCTTAAAGAGGAAGTCTTACTGTACATTTAAGCAGGATAAAAAAGTATTTGTGTAGGGGGAAGAATTTATGTCGGAAGAAAAAATTTATGATGTTGTAATAATTGGTGCAGGTCCTGCAGGAATGACTGCTGCTGTATATACATCACGTGCAAACCTTTCAACTTTAATGATTGAACGTGGTATCCCTGGTGGACAAATGGCAAATACAGAAGAAGTAGAAAACTATCCAGGATTCGATACGATTTTAGGACCAGAGCTGTCTACAAAAATGTTTGAGCACGCTAAAAAGTTCGGCGCAGAATATGCTTACGGCGATGTTTCTGAAATTATTGATGGGGATGAATATAAAACAATAAAATCGGGTGCTAAAGAATATAAAACACGTGCCATTATCATTTCTACAGGTGCGGAATATAAAAAAATGGGCGTGCCTGGCGAAAAAGAATTAGGCGGCCGCGGTGTCAGCTATTGTGCAGTTTGTGATGGTGCATTCTTCAAGCAAAAAAATCTTGTTGTCGTTGGTGGCGGAGATTCAGCAGTCGAAGAAGGTGTTTACCTAACTCGCTTTGCTGAGAAAGTAACAATTGTTCACCGCCGCGATAAATTGCGTGCACAAAAAATACTTCAAGATCGTGCCTTTGCAAATGAAAAAATTGATTTCATCTGGAATGCAACAGTGAAAGAAATAAACGAAGCAAATGGCAAAGTTGGTAGCGTAACATTACAATCTACTGTAGATGGAACAGAATCCGAATTTGTGACTGATGGTGTATTTGTATATATCGGAATGCTACCATTAACAAAGCCATTTGAATCTTTAGGTATTTTAAATGATGCAGGCTATATTTTAACAAATGATAACATGGAAACAACTGTTCCTGGTATCTTTGCAGCTGGTGATGTACGTGAAAAATCACTTCGTCAAATTGTGACAGCTACAGGTGACGGAAGTATTGCCGCACAAGCAGTACAGCATTACGTAGAAGAATTATTAGAGAAAATTAATGCTTAATGTAATTAATTGTACCAAGGAAAAAAATACAATTTTTAACACGGTTTTAATATTGTTGTAACTTGAATGACATATAAAAGGTGTAATATATATTGTGTAATTAGCAATCCCCCTTTTATTTTGTTTAGTAGGTTGTTTCCGCCTAATGTGGTGGGGCAACCTATTTTTGTTATGTAGGATTTTAATAATTGTAAGTAGCTAATTAGATTCATGGGTGATGACAAAACATGATTACTAGGAATACGAGTAATGTGAAAATTGACAAACACTAAAGTTCTGATTGGAGGACAAATATTGTTGGGTCTTGCTATAATGAAAGATAGAATGCAAAGTGATTAGAGGTGTGCCTATGCAAAGAATTGCAAATTTAATTGCCGTTAAAGACGGTCAAGTATTATTACTTCAAAAGCCTAGACGTGGCTGGTACGTTGCTCCAGGTGGAAAAATGGAGAGCGGTGAATCCATCTATGAGGCTGCAGTACGTGAGTTTCAAGAAGAAACAAATGTCACACCATTAAATGCACATTTAAAGGGTGTTTATACAATGGTTATTAAAGAAAATAATGCAGTCGTTGATGAATGGATGCTTTATACATTTGTTGCAAAGGATATAGAGGGTACACCTTTTGATGAAACTAGAGAAGGCAAGCTTGCATGGCACCCAGCAGAGGATTTAAAACATTTGCCAATGGCTGAAGGTGATCGGACAAATTTACAATTTGCCATCTCACAATCAGGCATTCAGTATGGAACATTTGAATATACGACTGATTTTGAATTATTGCATGAAAAAATACAAATATCAAAAGAACAATAAAAGGAGCTGCATGACAGTGGTGGTTGAAGGCCAACAAAGTACACATGAATTGGTTATTATTACAGGAATGTCTGGAGCTGGAAAAACAGTAGCTATTCAAAGCTTTGAAGATTTAGGGTATTACTGTATTGATAATTTACCACCGGCGTTACTTACAACTTTTTTAACCCTACTCAGGGATTCAGGAAAAAATACTGCACGTATTGCAGCTGTCATGGATATGCGTGGCGGTGACTTTTTTGATTCTCTTATTGGTGCTCTTGACCATATAATAAAAGAAGGAGATATTGTTGCACGCATATTGTTTTTAGATGCAGATGATGCAACATTAGTTAGACGCTATAAAGAAACAAGACGTTCACACCCGCTAGCTGTCAATGGCCTACCATTAGATGGTATTCAACAAGAGCGTATTTTGCTATCAGAAGTTAAAGGGCGTGCTGACTTTGTCTATAATACGTCTACTATGAAGCCTAAGGGACTACGTGAAAAAATCGCGAAAGAGTTTGCAAGTGATGCAGACCATGTTTTTTCGGTTAATATTATGTCTTTTGGATTTAAACATGGTATGCCAATAGATGCAGATTTAGTGTTTGATGTGCGATTTTTAAAAAATCCATACTATGTTGAAGAGCTGCGTCCTAAGACGGGGTTACAGACGGAAGTATCCTCTTATGTTTTAGCGCTTGAGGATACACAAACGCTTATTCAAAAACTGAAGGATTTATTTGAATTTATGATTCCACTATATAGACAAGAAGGAAAATCACAGCTTGTTATTGCCTTTGGTTGTACGGGTGGGCAGCATCGCTCGGTGACATTAGCTGAGTATTTTGGGGCATATCTAGGTGGAAAAGAGAATACGGTTATAACGCATCGTGACATCAATCGAAGAAAGGATTGAGTGAATGGGGAAAAGGCAAACTAAGCTTGTTGTTATAGGTGGTGGTACAGGGCTTTCTACATTACTAAGGGGGCTGAAGCATCATCCATTTGATATTACTGCTATTGTAACAGTAGCAGATGATGGTGGTTCTTCAGGGCGTTTACGAGATGATTATGATATACCACCACCTGGCGATGTCCGAAATGTTATTGCGGCATTATCAGATGTTGAGCCACTTGTAGAGCAAATGTTTCAATATCGTTTTTCAGCATCACAAGATTTACGAGGGCACTCATTAGGTAATTTAATGCTCACTGCTTTAACAGAGATTACTGGAGATTTTAACCATGCCATTAGTGAAATGGGAAAAGTGTTAAAGGTCCATGGTCGTGTTATACCAGCTGCCAACAAAAAGATTAATTTACATGCAGAGCTTGTGGACGGTTCTACAATCGAAGGTGAATCTAAAATTCCAACGGCTACAAAACGTATTAGTCGTGTTTTTTTAGTGCCTGAAAATGTGAAACCGTTACCAGAGGCAATACGAGCAATCCATCGTGCGGATTATATTTTAATTGGTCCTGGTAGCTTATATACGAGTATTATTCCTAACCTGCTTGTCAAAGAAATTGGTGACGCTGTTGTAAGAGCTAAAGGAAGAAAAATTTATGTTTGTAATTTAATGACTCAAAAGGGTGAAACTATTTCCTATACAGCAGGAGATCATGTAAAAGCAATTTACGAACATGTTGGCGCTTCCTTTATCGATTCTATTTTAGTAAATGAAGAGAAATTACCACATCCTGTACAGGAGCTTTATATGGAAGAATGTGCGGAACCTGTAACATTTGATGTGGCAAAGCTTGAAAGTATGGGATTAGAGGTTATTAAGCGCGACATTGCAACGATTCGATCAGATGGGACGGTTCGTCATAATGCGACAAATGTTGCTAAATGGCTTGTAGAATACGCAAATATTTATAAACAAAAAGTAAACAATCCAAAAATACAATCATAAAGCGCTTATTGTATATGATAAGATGAGCATATACATAGAACTGAAAGTTGAAAGGGGGGCACGTGATATGTCTTTTGCTTCTGAAACAAAAAAAGAATTAACGCAAATAGAAGCAGACAATCATTGTATGAAAGCAGAAGTATCTGCCCTAATTCGTATGAATGGTTCATTATCCTTTGCGAATAAACAGTTAAGCTTAGACGTACAAACTGAAAACGCAGCAATTGCAAGAAGACTCTACACGATTATGAAAAAGTTGTATCCATATAACGTCGAGTTACTTGTTCGAAAGAAAATGCGTTTGAAAAAAAATAACGTCTATATTTGCCGTGTAAGAGAAGGTGCGCGCGAGCTACTAATTGATTTAGAAATCATCTCAGACGACTTTCAATTCAATCATACAATTTCTCCAAAGCTCATTAAAAAAAGTGGTCAAAAAAGAGCATATTTACGAGGTGCATTTTTAGCAGGCGGCTCTGTTAATAATCCAGAAACGTCAGCCTACCATTTAGAAATCTATTCTTTATATAAAGAGCATGGCGAGGCTTTAATGGATGTGATGAATGAATTTGAGCTAAATGCAAAAACAATAGAACGGAAAAAGGGCTTTGTGACCTATTTAAAAGAGGCAGAAAAAATTTCTGATTTTCTTAATATTGTAGGAGCTCATCAGGCAATGATGAAGTTTGAGGACGTTCGTATATTGCGGGATATGCGGAATAGTGTTAACCGTATTGTCAATTGTGAAACAGCAAACTTAAATAAAACAATAGGTGCAGCATTGCGTCAGGTAGAAAATATTCGATTTATTGAAAATTCCATTGGTTTAGATCAATTACCAGAAAAGCTTCGGGAAATTGCTCGTTTACGAGTGGAATATCAAGATGTCACACTTAAAGAACTGGGTGAAATGGTATCAAGCGGAACGGTCAGTAAATCAGGTGTCAATCATCGTTTACGAAAAATCGACGAAATAGCAGATGCATTAAGACGTGGAGAAAAGATAGGCGGTTAAGTTTTCATACTTTTCAGGTATGAATGTGATGCGTAATCGCGTATTGTTCTTTTGCTAGTAAGTGAGGTAAGATAAAACTAATAAGATGAACGGTAGTAAAGGGGAGTTTTGAGAATGACCGAGAGAAGAGTCCAAGTCAAATTAAAATTAGGACTACAGGCTAGACAAGCAGCGTTATTTGTTCAAGAGGCAAATCGCTTTAGTGCAGATATCTTTCTTGAGAAGGATGAGAAAAAAGTTAATGCTAAATCCATTATGGGTGTAATGAGCTTAGCTATTGCCAAAGGAACAGAGGTTGTTTTAAGCAGTGAAGGCAACGATGCTGAGCAAGCGGTTACAGCATTAGCAGAATTAATCGAAAAAGAAGATTAAATATAAAGACTGTCCAATAAATTGGGCAGTTTTTTCGTGTACTATTACTGAATTGACAGATAGAAACCCCAAAGTGATGGATGAAACGGATAGAACGTCAAAATAAAAGCGAAAACAAAGACATCTCAGAATTAATCCGAGATGTCTGTGCCTAGTTATTTACGGTCATTACGGTCCATAATATGGTCGATTAAGCCATATTCTTTTGCACGTTCAGCTGTCATGAAGTTATCACGATCTGTATCTCTTGAAATGACTTCAAGTGGTTGCCCAGTACGTTCTGATAAGATACCATTTAATTTTTCACGTAGGAATAAAATTCGTTTTGCAGCGATTTCAATCTCAGTTGCTTGACCTTGTGCGCCACCAAGTGGTTGGTGAATCATCACTTCTGCATTTGGTAAAGCGAATCGTTTACCAGGCTCACCTGCTGCAAGTAGGAATGCCCCCATAGATGCTGCCATACCGATACAAATTGTTTGCACTTGTGGTTTAATAATTTGCATTGTGTCATAGATGGCCATACCAGCAGTGATTGATCCACCTGGTGAATTAATATAAAGTGAGATATCTTTATCTGGATCTTCAGCTTGTAGGAATAAAAGCTGAGCAACGATAGAGTTAGCCACGTTGTCATCAATCGCACTTCCTAAAAGGATGATGCGGTCTTTTAGTAGTCGTGAATAGATGTCATATGCACGTTCACCACGGCTTGTTTGTTCAATAACTGTAGGAATTAAATTCATGTTAAATCCTCCTTAATAAAACTAAATTCGAATACTTTTGCTGAAAACTTCTGTTGTATTTCAGCTGTATCCTTATCATACACATTATAGTCAGGGAAGGTCAAATATTAACCCTGCTAAAGTGAAATAAAAAAAATAAATTGTTTTTGCATTCTATAGTTGAATTGTTAGCAATACGTTTGTATAATAGTTAAGGTCATAAGTTTAAAGTACGGTTCACTATTTTGCGGGTATGCTTCAAAGAAATGAGGATTATCTACATCTTGCTTTTCATAAAGCCTAGAGTGAGTACTTTTTTTTTGTTTAATTGCCCTCGTGGTGTAATGGATAACACGTAAGATTCCGGTTCTTGCACTGGGGGTTCGATTCCCTCCGAGGGCGCCATTTTACAATTAAGAAAACCTTGTTATATTTATGGAAAGCCTTGCAAACGTTCTTGTACCAACGTTTGTGAGGCTTTTCAACTTTTAGTGAATTGTATGAGAAACCGTTAAAAAACGTTAAAAAATGAAACTACACTACACAAATACTACACACGCTACTCATCTTTTATATCTAACATTTTCTTATAAATACTCATCGCTTTTTGTTCTTCACGTGTTCTAAGTTCTCTTAATACGTGAGCATAAGTATGCATTGTGGTAAAAATGGTTTCATGACCAAGACGTTCAGATACATATTGAGTGTCAACGCCTTCATATAACAGTACACTAGCATGAGTATGTCTAAGCCCATGACAAGTTATTGCTTGAATACCAAGTTTGTTCAAAATACTCTTTAACCTTTTATTGGCATCTTCATTGGTTACGGACTTAATATTCCCACCTACATAGAAAAATAAACCAAAATCATTATCTACTAATTGATTCGCATAATCTTCTAATAAGCGCATGACAATATCCTCGATTACAATTGTTCTTTCAGATGGTGTGTTTTTTAAATCTGTATAGCCTGTACCACCTCTATAATCCCAAGCTTGAACAATACTAATAATATTTTCTTTGAAATTAAAAGCATTTTTTGTTAGACCTACTAATTCACCAAAACGCATTCCAGAAACAAGACCTAGTAATAATAGGTAATCTTCTGTGCTTTCTAAGTGATTAATAAGATATTTTAATAGTCTTTGACTTTCTGCATAGCTTATATGTTTTTCACTATCCTTTTTAGCTGGCACAGAGCCATTATTTAAGGCTTTACGAGTGAAATCAATGGCAAGGTAGCCATCATCAATTGCATCCTTTATACAGGCTTTAACGTGTGTATTTAGTTTGCGTACCGATTCCTTTGAACGTCCATTAGCATAGTTATCTAGAAATGTTTGGTATTCATCACTTGTGATTTTTTGAATTGGCCTGTCCTTAAAATACTCTTGAGCACGTCTTAATGAGTCCTGATAGCGCCTGTATGTGTTTTTGTGCTTAGTGCTTTTATATTTCTCTATCCAAGCCTCAAAGTACTCTATAAATGCTTTATCACGTGTTAAAACATTTCCACCTTTTTGTAGACGCATCTCGATAGCTGTTGCTGCTACTTGTGCTTCCTTCTTTGTAGAAAAACCACCTTTTCGGACAGGATCATACTTACCATCAGTATAACGGCTAACGATGTATTGCCATGTTTTACCTCGTTTTGTGACACTAGCCATATTTCACACCTCCAATTCTATTGTCAATAAGGTTAGAGAAAAGTACTATTCCATTTCGGCATATTTTTATTATTAAAATATTGAGTAAGCCTCTTTTCAGCAAATTCATATTCAACATTAAAGATTAGCTGTAATTCATTAATAGTAAGGGAAGAATCGTTAACAATTAGCTCGTCCAACATAAATGTAGGTATACAAGCGTGATACATAAATGTGTTCGCTTTCTTTTCTTGATAGTCAATCCATGTACTTCGCATATAGCTTTGATTACCAGTATGTTGCAGAATATGATTAAGTTCGTGACAAAAGTCCTGCCATGTTTGCTGAGGTGTTAAATGCCTCCCTAAAAAAATGAAAGGTATATTTTTAGCAAAAAGCGCTTGGCTTGGGCCATCATAAGGAGCAGGGAAAACTCTTATTCCTAGAGCATTTGCAATTGTTCTGTAATTTAGTTGCTGAGGTTGATAGATACCAATTTTCAGATACAAGTCTTTTACAAAATCTTCTGTGTGTGTTGTGCAATTCATATAAAACATCTCCAATAATAATAAAATAAGAATGTATGTTCTGTTTTAGTGTATAATAAAACCCCACATTTAGGAAGTGGGGTATAGAAATGAATCGGGATTTTCTAAAAATATTTCAATTTTAGCATTTGTGCTTGTACACTCAGCAAAGGTTGTATTACAAAAATTATGTTCAAATGTACCTTCTTGTTTTAAACGAGAAATTTTATAATATAGTTCTACAATATTACTAAATAATTCATAATTCATATCTTCAATTATATCAACAGCTAATGTATCCCATAAATCAGTTCGCAAATTTTCACTAAGTGCTTTATCTATTTCTGGTTCAGATTTGACAGGTACAAGGTCTAAACATATTTTTAATTGATTCTTATTATAAGAAATTTCATGTCTTAATAATTTTATTCTACTCACTAATTTCTTTCTTTTATCAAGCTCTTCTTTCTTTTCATTGTGTGAAATTTGATAATTAGCAACCCTAAAGGCAACAAAAGCAGCAATAAAGGCAGAAATAATGCTTGATAGAGATGTAATAATTACATCAACCAGCGGCTTTTCAGGTAAATCTCTAAAAAATAAAATAGCAATAAAAAGTATTATCAGAAGTATGAATAATGAATAGTTGTACATTCGATTAAAGAATATTTTCATGGTTTCTCCTAGTCTACTGTAACATTTTTTGAGAAATTAATTTTTGAATATCATCTAGAGGCTTTGATAATGGTTCTTCACCTTGCGTATTTATCCTAGTGATTTCAGAAAAACTTACACCCCCTTCTAAATCTTTTGGATTAACAACATGTTGCTGACTCTCAGAAGTATCATTATATGAAATGGAAGGGGGCGAGAACTTTAAACCATCGTTATTTGACAAAATCATATCTAATGTATTTGTACAACTTTGCATTTTTAAAATAGAATAAATAGCATTGTTAAGTTCAAATAAGAATTTTAATTGACGCCTTAGTAATGCTACAGGTATAGTCAAATCACATTCTTTACAGTATGCAGAATTATTCTGTATGTCAAATTCACTTAGGAAAATATGAGTTTTACACTCGGTATCAGTGCAATCAATATAAGGACGAATATTTAATAAAGGGTCATCACTATTAGTATAAAATAAAAAGATAGCAATGCTTGTTGCATAATCTATATCATATTTTTCAGAAAAAATATATGGATTTAAAAATCTAGATTCTTCCAAATGCTTTGTAATAAACTCATAGAAACTAGTAATATATCTTTTATGGAAGGGGGCATTTTCTTTTTGATTATAAATGCTGTATAATTTTTCTTCTAATATATTCAATACGATCTTCCTCCCATTCGTGCTCAGTTTTATATAGATATATTATAAATGCTTTATTCTGAACGTCAATTTTTGCTTCGATCATCCCTGTATCTGTACTCCATACAAAGCCCGCATCAGTTAATTTGGTTTTCTCATTAATTAACTCCTTTAAATTCCAGTATATTGGGGATGTATAAACAGGAGATTGATCCTCTGTTCTTGAGGTCGCTCTAGTGAAATCTCCATCTCTAAACCCAAATCTGAAAATCCATCCATTATCATATAGACCTTGTTGAAATTCGGTACTTTCTGTATCACCATAATCCTGGAATAAAACAGAATATAACTGCTTCTGATATTTTTCTTTTAGTTGAATTCCGACATCGTCAAAGAAGTTTTTGATTAACCCATCGACATTTGGAGGTAACGCTAATTCCAATTTATTCTCAATAGGCGCTGTTAATTCATGAAACATTTTATAAAGTGTGGTTTTCAAAACTTCTTCATTAAATTCAGAAAGAGTAACATTCAAATTTGTCAATAGATTTACGCTCAACCAGTAAATCATTTTTTCGTATGTTTCAGCGAACGACTCGTTAAAATACTTTTCAAAAGAACCTTTATGATAGCCTGTACTAATTAATTTTTTATCGAAATCTACAGTCACATTAAAAATAACATTTTGAATTCCAAACATTGTTTTATCATTTGTTTCACCGACTTTTACTAACATAATTATTCTTGATACTGTATTATCTATAACTACTAATCTACTTGATATAACTTTAATCATGGCTGTTGAAGTTTCTTCATTAAAGCTTCTATTAATGTTTAATGTATCCTCTAACGGATTAAATACTTCTGGAGTAATATTTCTAGGGACATTTATTTTTTCAATTTTATAAGTATTGGGTTGTTCAAAAGCCAATTGTTTAAATATTAAATCATCCAGATTATTTAAAACATCACTATTTTCAGTTGTATATGCTAGCCTTAGATATCGTAATAAATCATCTATACCTGCTTTATTTTTGGCTGAAGAATAATTTCTCAATCCAACTTTTTTTATTAGTTCAATCCAAATTGTTTTGTTAATGCATGTTACTGTTTTTTTGGTTATCAAATTAATCATCCTTCTAAATGTATTAGTTAAAGTTCTTTTTTATTGTGGGAATTTTAAGTTTTATCTTTATAGAATGGTAATTATTATATCTACATATATATTGTCATGCGTAAATATTACTATTAGATAAATAAAAAAATATGTATTCCAATAATGTTTGAAATTTACATAGCAAACGGAATAAAAAGGCATGCAACTGACTGCATGCCCTTATTTTATTTCTTTTTTTATGACTTCCCACATGCTACGTAACATGCGTAAATCTTCTTCTTTTGATTTCGGTAATTCTCTATACCAGCGTTTTAATTCTGGATCATTAGCAAATGCTTGAAACTCAGCTTCATTTTTTTCTTGTGGTGTAAGTGCAGCGATGTCAGTGCGACCAAGAAGGTAGTCGGTGCTGACCTCAAAAAAATCAGCTAGTTTAGCAAGAGTTGAATTATCTGGTTCACCTAAGTTGTTCTCGTATTTAGCGTAGCCTTGTCTAGAAATACCTAAAACATCAGCCATTTCTTGTTGGGTCTTACGCTGTTCAATTCTAAGCATTTTAAGTCTAGATGATAACATTGTAATCCCCCTTCGATTTAATGTTTTTATGTATTTTTTTAATTAATTTCATTATAGCGCAACTAAAAGTTTCTATGTGCAACTAAAAGTTGCTTATTTGTATTGACAGCAACTTAACGTTGCTATATATTGGATATACAAGGTAACTAAATGTTGCTTAAGGAGAGGTGAAAGTGAGAGAAAAGTTAATTGATTTACGTGGTGGAAAAACAGTAACAGAAGTTGCCAAAGATCTTGGTATTACAAGACAAATGTTAAGTGCTATTGAAGGAGGGACAAGAACACCTTCTTTAGAGCTTGCGAGAAGAATTGCAAATTACTATTCGAGTTCAATTGAATATATTTTTTTTGAATCTATATGCAACTAAATGTTGCCTTGTTGATTTATTTTGAAGGAGGTTTGAGGGATGGAGGACAAAACGAAGCAATCGGGAATAACGGTAACTGTTGAGAATGCAGTTGAATTGCAGGAACTGCTTCAAATTGCAAGTGAGCAAATGAAGCAGCTAGAAATCACACTTAGCATGATTAAAGAATTTCAACCTAAAGCAAGTGTTTTAAAAACCTAATTGTTTCATTGCATACTCGCCAGCTGCTTGTTCAGACATCTCGGCCCAATTTTTAAATTTAGTTTTGCTGGCTACGTGTGCATCAAGATCTTGTTCTGGAATGGCTTCGAAGTCTTCTTGTGTTTCAACTACGAAGTTTCCATCTGATAAAAACTCTTCAAAAGAATCGAAAAATGTATGTTCGTGCATGAACAAAGGATTGAATAATTCATCTAAAGAAACAGAAACACCTTTTTCAAGTTCTTTAGCTTTTCTTTCCATCGTGTTTAATTCTTTTTGAAGTTTATCAAAGCCTTTCATTTTAAATTTAGCCATATTTTACACCCCCTTTCCCTGTCATTATTCGACAAGGGGTTTGGAAAATCCTACAAATTACTTCGAAGGAGGTGAGAGGGATGAATGATTTTAAAAAGGAAGACCCTGCAGTAACAGAGGCTGAAGTAAAACAAACGGAATCATTTAAAGCTGAAATTATGGCTACTAAAAAGATAGAAAGCACAGATTTAGTAGGTTTAACTAATTCAGAGATTGCGTTGAGGTTATATTTTTTAATCTCTAATGGAAGTAATAAGAAATTTGAAGATTATTATGATATTGGAAATTTATTAGGTTGTATTGCTGCTAATTACATTGATTAAATTAATCATTTAGTTTTGCACCAATAATTAAATCTTCAAATTCTTTTTGATAAACAATTGTTAATAAATTTTGATTTTCAAGGTTTTTTAATTGTGCTTCAACAATATTGTGATTATCTTGACCTAATACTTTACAAGCATTGATGATATCACTGAATAAAATAACAAATCCATATTCTACTGTAGGTTTTGGAGCTAGGCTCCTTAAAACATCTATCAGTTTCATTTGTAATCACCTCACTTTCATGGTGATTATATCAAATATTTGGAAGGAGATGAGTGTATGTCTACACAACAACTTAGTGTTAGCTTAACGATTCCAATACCAGAGGATCAAGTACTTATTAATAAGGTAGAGTTAGAAAAATTAAAACAAGAGCTGAGTCAGTTTGAAGAATTGAACGAAAAATTGAATCAGCTACAACGCAAACAATTAGAGGGGCATTACTGGACTATGAAGGACCTAGAAAATCGAACAGGTCGAAAATCCGAGTGGTTACAAGAAAATATTCTTTATGTGCCTCGTTTTAAACAGAAGTTAGATGCTCGTAATGGAGGATTTGCTTACTATCCAAAAGGAAAGGGGTCACCTTGGGCTTTCCAGGCAACAAAGATGGCAAAGTTTCTTGATGATAACTTTCATTTGATTTGGGGAGGGTAACGTCCCATTGACGCAACCCTATGTTAAGGAGATTTGAGCGAGGAGGCTTGTAGAAACTTGCGAGGATTTATGTAATTGCTATTTCATCTTATTAACAATTTTAACATTTTAATACTTTGTAAAGTATTCCGAATCGGCATAAAAAGGTGGTGTAATTTTTGAGGTTGGGAGCACTATTACAGGCATGTCGGATTAAAAGTGGCATGTCACAGGAAGACTTGGCTGCTCAAATGAACAGAAGCCAAACATGTATTTCTAAGTATGAAAATAATCGAAAACCACCTGATATTTTCACTTTTATGGAATGGTTTAAACAAACAAACACACAGGAAATAGGCATGATGTTAACACAACAAATGATGAGTGGAATGGACATCGGTGCAATCGTTCAATCATTAATGCCTATCGTTGGTGGATTTGGATGGTGGTTCTTTTTATAGAAGGAGGGTTAGTTTTGAGGTTACAAAAAAATAAAAGACACAAAAAAATGCAAGCACCTAAGTACCTGCATTTAGGATGAACTGTAGCTTTCGACGGTCAACAGTTCAAGAAAGTATATTATAAACCTTGTACTTTTATTATGAACAAACATTCTTAAATAGTCAATATAGGGAGGAATTATTAATGGACCATATTCTAGAACAATTATATAAAAACTTAAATCAAGCAAAGGGGTCATTAAACCAATGCGCGATTGAAGTAGCTGAAATGAGCAATGGAAAAAATCAAGACGATCAATTAGAAAAGCTAATTGCATACAACTTCCAAAAAGGTCAGGTAACAGGCATTGAAGATACAATTCATGAAGTTGAAAAAATGCTTTCAGCAACAAGGTCATTAAAAGTTGTTTGATTCATTCTTATCACAGGATTCACAAATGATTTGTGAGTCCGATGATGCGAATGATTGCATCAGAAGGTGGTGGTTTGGTTGAGGATTGACGTTAAAGCTTGGCGATTAATGAAACCTATTGAACAGTATATGGCTATCTACAGAGCCGTACGTCAAAATGACGCTACCCTTAAAAGTAGGCATAAAAAAAGCTTACAAGCACTGGCATGCGAGTAAGCAACTTAGAAAATTACATTACAAATAATATATCAAAAATCTAGTGTAACTGCAAGAGAGGGGATGCATCAAATGCTTCCAGAAATCATTGTACATGACAGTGTACGTGTTTTAACAAGTGCTCAACTGGCTGAGTCGTTTAAAACAGATAGCAAGACTATCAATCGTAACTTTCAGCGAAATCAGAATCAATTTGAACTTGGTGTACATTACTTTGCGTTAACAGGTGAAGATTTAAAAGCATTTAAAGGTAAGCGTCAAAATGACGCAACCCTTAAATATGTTTCTGTGCTTTACCTTTGGACTGAAAAAGGAGCTTTTCTGCATACTCAGTTTTCTAAGAGTAAGAAGGCTAAAGAAGCGTATCGAGCAATAATTGATAGTTATTACACAATGTTGGACAAGCCACAGAATGAGCAAGATCAAACTTTGGCAATTAGTTTAGCTGATTTTCAAAACTTAGAAAGTAGGTTGATAGCTTTGGAAAATCAAATGCGTGAAGTGACATTACACTCAGGGGAGCAATTGCGCTTACGGAAAGAAGTTAATCTACGTGTAAATCAACTTGCAGGTAACGAAAAGGAAGCAAGGCGTGCACTATATCGAGCTATATGGTCAGCTGTTAAAGAACGTTACCAGGTTGGTTCGTATCGTGATGTAAAGCAGCATGAGCTACAGGACGCATTACTATTTGTTGCTAACTGGGGAGTTGGAGCATCGTGAAACGAGCAGTTAAGCCACGCACAATACCAGCACCATAGGAGGGTCAAGTATGTTTACATCAGGAAATTTAACAGTTGATGCAGTAGGACAATTACATTTGGAAGGAAACACAATACCACACATGTGGTATGAAAATATCCGTTTTGAGAATGACAAGCCAGATTTAAACGCTATTATCATCCTCGCAGAAATTGTTTATTGGTATCGTCCCACATACGTCAAAGACGAGACAACAGGACATGTAAAGGGTGTGAAAAAGCGTTTCAGCGCAGACTTGTTACAGCGATCTTATGATAGCTTTGGAATTCAATTTGGGATAAGTAAACGTCAAGCAAGGGATGCAATTGTACGACTCGAAAATAAGGGTTTACTCAAGCGTCATTTTCGAACAATTAATCCAAATGGAACACCTTTATCTAATGTATTATTCATTGAATTAAACGTAGGAACCTTGGAAAGTATGACATTTCAACGTCAGATGGTGTCACATCCAAACGTCAGAGGGTGTGGCGTTGAAATGTTAGATGTATCACATCCAAACGTCACACCTATGACAACAGAGTGTCAGACGTATACAGAGATTACTACAGAGATTACTACAAGAGATTTAAATAATGTTGATGATAAGGTTCAAGACCCTGCTAGCACAGAGGTTTATCAAAAACAGCTAACAGCATTTCAGTTTTATGAACAAAATGGATTTGGTGCTCTTGCATCTCATGTAGCTTACAAAGTTGGTAATTGGATTGATGATCTTTCAGAAGTCCTTGTTATTCACGCTATGAAACTAGCAGTAGAAAATAATGTACTTCGTTGGAATTATGTTGAAAAAATCTTACTGGATTGGAGTAATAAGAAGTTTCGAACAATTGAAGATGTAGAAGCAGACCGACTTCGATTTGAAGCACAAAAAAATCAACGACAAAAAAATTCTAATCGAACTAAACAACAAGGACGCCAAGAGCTTGTTCCTGAATGGTTTGATAAACGCAATGAGGACAATAGAGAAAGCCAATCGACAGGTCAAACAATGGATTTCGAAGCAGAACGGCAAAAGGTATTAGAAATGCTAGGAAAGGGGTCTAGTAATGAGAAATGAATTAGTTTTTATTCTCCACTTAATGACAGGGTATTCAGAGCAATACCTTGAAAAATTGTCAGATGAAGAACTAGATCGTATGTATGATGTGGAAATGGCAAAAGGCATGAACGAAAGTGCGGTGTAAATCTATGGCGAATCAATTTTATGGACGTAAACTTGTTAAAGCAGTAACAGAGCATGATTTACAAAAGAAAATTGCTGAGAGCGAGAAACGTAACTGGCGAAGGGTTGGAAAACTTGGAAGGCATCACTACAGCGGTCATTGGTGCTGTGTGATGGAAAGGCAATCAAAGGAGGGAATGGAATGAATCTACGAATTGAGCTTTTAAAGCAGCAAAATGCATTACACAATCAGCACTGTGTTACTTGTTCAAAACGATATGATCGTAACGCTAAGAGCTGTAAGTCTTGCGACATCTTCATAAAATTCAATGAAATCGGTAAAAGTCTGTTAAACCATCATGGTACTAAAGAGCAACATAAAAAAACAAAAAATGATATTTTAGCAGAATCAATGACTGCACACGGCATGATTTTAACAATAGATCGATACTTGGATTTGCAAGAGATGGGCTTAAAAACTACCAAATAGCAGAGCATTATGGCATCTCCATACAAGAACTCAACGAATGGAAGGTATGGCAGGGACTAACTGGCAAACGTGGTCCAGTGTCTAAGAAGGAATTATCATGCAGCAGCTAAGTATCTTTGATTACCCAGCACAGCCAAGGCATGATTTTCAGATTCATGACAGAGTGAAGCTTTTGCTATTAGATGAGTCAAACAATTGGGAAATCCATAATTATCGAAAATATTACTTTGAGTATTTGATTGGGAAACTTGGGACCGTGCTTGAGGTTAAGAAAAATACAGTGGCAGTGAAGTTTTCCGAGGAAGTTATTTTATGTGATGTTCATGAATTGGAATGGATTGCGTAAAGCTACGGTTGCAGCCGTAGCTCTACAATTAAGCCCTCTCGCTTAAATCACTACAGCAATTATAACAGGGAGGGGCTTATATGGGCAATACGGTTAATTTGGGCGCACTAGGTGATGGAGTATACATTGTACAACAAGGGGCAGTTGTAGAGGTTCTAGAGCCTAAAGAGTATGGTCAAGACTCTATCCAATGGCAGCATGGCAAGGTGTTTGAAGTGAGTGAGAGTAAACGTAGACGAGTTGGGAATGTGAAAAAATGAAGTTTTATAAATATTGGGTTGGTGAATTACTAGAAATCAAAATCAATCGGGCAGGGTTGATAGGTGTAGTGATTTTAGGTTGGATAAGTCGAAAATATACAGTAAACGGAGAGATATATTTCAATGTTCATTATTAAACGAGAAAATGAAGCGAAATTCCCAGAATTCAGGAACCATATAGAAGCTAGAGCATATTTCAAAAAGCGATATGGAGACAAATACAACTATGGTGACTGTGAATATATTGAAGGTTTTGGAATGACATATTTTGATGATGTAGACGGTCAGCCTGTACAGATCAGTGAGGATGGCTTTGAACAAAATGAATGGGAGTTGTATTTATGAAAGAGGGCGGACAAATATTTATTGATTTAAAAGTACCTGGTTGCACTGTAGATAAAGAAATTAAAGAAGACATTGAACGATACTTAAAGCATCGTAAAAAGCGTATAGAAGCGAAAAAAGGTAACTGAATATAAAAAAGCCGCAGCGTCTACTAACGCTACAGCTTGGAATTGGTTCATGCCCTTTGAGGTTTCTCAAATGTATTATACCACACCGTATGAGGGCAAACCTATGTTAAAAGAAAGAACACAACTAAATCGCTACCAGCTAGACAAGGTAACCGGCGACGTTGAACAGGAAGTACTTTTCTGGTTGTTAGAAGGTATGCCTTTCCGTTGGATTGGCCCAAAGCTTAATATGAGTCATACAAGCGTACAGCGAGTGCGAGAAAGAGTAATTGATATGATGATGAAGTGATCTTTGGGTTACTTCATTTGTTTTACCACTTAATAATTTCAGATTCAAATAAAACTTTGAAATCTTGATCAACTAAAATTACTTTATCTACTTTATACGATTTATCCAAGGTCTTAGCATTAAAGTACATTAGTAAACCTTGTAAAAACTGTTTTGCTTGAGGATTATATTCGTCTCCTTTTGACTGTACTAAGAAATATTTACCGTTTTTATTTATAGAGGCTGAAGTAGCTGCAACAGAGTCAAACCATGTTGTTTTTGTATAACTTCCAAAATTTTCTATCATGAATTTATCAGCTTCTTTTTTAATAATGTTTTCCAAATCTGTTTGTGTATTATCACTTATCAATCCCTTATATGGATCATCTTTCACCATATATTGAGTATTACTTTGGTCAACAGTAATTTCGAATTTTTCGTTATCATTCACCACATAAAAAGCAAGCATTACAACACCAAGAAAAATAAGTATATGATACGATTTTTTCATAATATTTTCTCCATTCTTAGTCAAATAAATCTAAAGTAAATTTAGCAGATATTTCAAAGAATGAATAGTTAATACAGGAACAAACTTTTTAAGATGCAGAAGAATAGGTGTTCCAAATGAGTATTTGGATTGATAAACAATGTGTCTTACAGTAGTTATGAAGTTTACTGAAATTGATTACGATATTTAAAAGTATTAAACTATTATATAATATTAAAAATAAACTTTTAATGTAGGTCTAGAGGAAGAGGTGTTTATCAATGAAATACTCTGCAATTATAAGAGAGAGAAAAATTGAATATAAAGATGGCGATTATTTTTATTTCTTATTAGAGAACGATGAAATAGTCTATATTGGTAAAACGACAAAAGTATTCCCACCTGTATCAAATCATAATGATAAAATCTTTACACACGTCTCTATTTTAAGTATAGATAGTTTTGGCTTTGATGGAACGATGGAAGAGCTATTTTATAATCTTATTTTTGATTTACTTCCAAAGTATAATACAGTGTTACCACCTAACGATCGCTATATGACAAAAAACATAATGAAGAAAAAATTTGATATTAATGGCATTGAATTAAATAGATTAATTAAGAAAAATAAAGCAAGACCAGTATTTATGGAGTACTATGATATATCTGATGTATTTAAACAAGAATAGATAATTATTAATTAATTTAATACTAGCCTTTACGGAAAATACCGGAGGCACTAACAGACAGGTGAATGACCTGTTTTGTTGGTGCCTCTTTTTATATTTAAAGGGGTGAGTTACGTGAGAACGATGCAAACGGAACTAGTGCAAAAGGGGTTAGACAAGAAGGAACAAGGGCAAGCGTCAAAAAGACGTCAGCCTAAAAAGAGTAAGATGAGTCGCCGCGAGGTAGAGGAATTGATGGGTATTAATCGAGATACGTATAAGCGAGTGAACAGATCCGTACGCAGAAAATAGAGGGGGAATAAACCATGAAAGATTTACTACAAAACATTGATGGCAAGGCAACACAAGAGGCAGTCGAGGCAACATTGAGGCAATATCGTACTTTCATGCTGACAACGCCTGAGGATTTGATGCCAGCAATTACAGCGAGGTACACATTGGAGATGCCGAATTATTCGAACGTTAAGCAATCGAGTGTGGAAAAGGCTGCAGTAAAGGGAGCTGACTTTATGCAGGAGTATATTAAGTTTTTCTCTTGGTTCAATCGAGGTTTATGTAAGTTAACGCAGATCGAGCGTCAATTGATTTCACTGGCATATTTAGATGTGGAACCAATGTACAATTACGAAATCTATACTGAACTACGAATGTCTGAGAGCAAATTTTATCGCATACGTAGTCAAGCGCTTTATAAATTAGCGTTGGGCCTACGAGTTGAGGTTTATCAGCAGGAGGCGATGGCAAAATGAATTTTGTACAGCCGATACGTGATCTTGAAAAAATTGTAGAAGTGAGGGCGTTCTTGGCTGATAGGAACGCTCGTAATGAATTACTGTTTTGCTTTGGTATTTATACAGGGTTACGGATCAGTGACATCTTGCGTATTAAAGTGAAGGATGTTAAGGGGAAGAATGTCTTCTTTATAAAAGAACAAAAGACACAGAAGACTAAAAAGAAGGGGGCTACAACTAAGAGGATACCTATTTTAGCTTCATTAAAAAAGATGATTGATAAATATGTTATAGGTTTAGTTGATGAAGAATATCTCTTTAAATCACGTCAAGGGCGGAATAAACCAATTACTCGTGTACGTGCATACGATATATTAAGGGAAGCTGCACATGCATGCGGTTTAGAAGAAATAGGTACACATACGCTAAGGAAGACGTTTGGCTATCATATGTATCAAGAAACGAAAGATATTGCACTATTACAGGATATATTCAATCATAGTGCAGAGTACATTACTAGAAAGTATATAGGTATAAGCCAAGAGGCAATAGATGCAGCATATAAGAAGTTACCATACTAAACATCTCGAAAAATCGGGGTGTTTTTATTTTGCTCATTTTCGGCAATATAAGTGATTCAATTATTTTATGACACTTTCATACACTAAAGACATTTACATAATAAGGCACTGTAAAGCTCAATATTAGAAGTGGGTGCAAAGTATTGTTATGAATAGGTTTACGCATGCTCGTGGACATTAACAGAATATAAGATATGTTAATGTGGTGGAGATGTGTATAAAGCTGTGGATAGCCATATAAAGAAGTTTTCTGAAAGAAACATGACAGGAAAATGGGAGACTTTTGGGAGATTTTTGACAGAGATTTGGTTTTTAGATGTGGTAAGATGTTAGTGTGTGATAGCTGGATATGAGCAAGACCCAAGCGATGCTTCGATGTAATGTCGAGGTGTCGCTTTTGTTATGTTCAGTCATAGCAAGGGTTCACAAGCATAAGGATGCTAATGAATTGTGTTTTTTTTTAACGCAATTTAAATAAAGTAGGTTCTTCTGACAGATAAAGTCGACCTGCGGGTCTCGCGAGTCCCGAAATCCTGCTAGATACAAAATGGTGTGAAAGGGTCCTTCCTTCCAATGAAAGGGGGTGAAAGTAATGACAGAGGTAAAAACACCGGTAAATGACCTGGTTGTGAATACGAAAGCTATTGCTAAGATGTTCAATTTAACCGAGCGGCGAGTGAGGCAGCTTGTTGAAGAAGGCGTCATAAGCCGTGTTGCTCATGGTCGCTTTGATTTGATAGATACAGTAAGCAAATATGTGACGTTTCTAAAATTGTCTTTTGACGGCATCGATGAAAATGATGTGGCTGAGTCATTAGACTATGAGAAGTGGTTGCATGAAAAAGCGAAGCGTGAGAAAGCAGAAATTGAATTGGCTCATATTAAGAAAGAAATGCATAGATCAGAAGAGGTTGAGAAAATACTCAATCATATGGTGATGGCTTTTCGTTCAAAAATGTTATCGTTGCCAACGAAAGTTGCGCCTAGGCTCATTAATCGAGATGATCCTAAGCTGATTGAAGCTTTACTTGAGGAAAATATTCATGAGGCACTTCATGAGTTAGCTTCGTATGATCCATCGATGTTCGTTGAATTAATAGAAAATGATATTGTGGAGGTAGTAGAAGATGACGCAAAAGCAAACGCTAAAGCTGTTTCAAAAGATAGCTAGTTTAGTAGCGCCACCGCCAAAATTGAAAGTGTCTGAATGGGCAGATAAGGAGCGTGTTCTATCGCAAGAATCGTCAGCGGAACACGGACGTTGGAACACAGACAGAGCGCCATATCAGCGAGAGATAATGAATGCACTCAACGATGCTAGTGTGGAGGATATTATTGTCATGTCGAGTTCGCAGGTGGGGAAGTCTGAAATACTCAATAATATTATTGGTTATTTTATTGACTATGATCCAGCTCCGATGTTGCTTGTTATGCCAACATTAGAAATGGCTGAATCTTATTCCAAAGACAGGTTAGCTGCCATGATTCGTGACACGCCAGCGTTGAATAAAAAGGTGTCAGATGCGAAAGCGCGTGACGGCAATAACACGTTGCTTCATAAGAAGTTTGCAGGTGGTCATATTTCACTTGTAGGTGCAAATTCACCAGCAAGTTTAGCCTCTCGACCAATTCGTATCGTATTGGCCGATGAAGTAGATCGATTTCCTACGTCAGCAGGTACGGAGGGTGACCCATTATCGTTAGCCCATAAGCGTACGACAACGTTTTGGAATTGTAAACGAGTCTCGGTTTCGACTCCTACTATTAAAGGTGCATCGAGGATTGAAGCAGAATACGAAGAAAGCACAATGGAGCAATGGTGTGTTTCCTGTCCAAGTTGCGGAAAGTTTCAACCATATGAGTGGACACAAATTCGTTTTGAACCAGTTGGCATGGAGTGTGCTCATTGCAAGGAACATCATACAGAAGTTGAGTGGAAGAATCGCCCTGGTGAATGGATTGCTCGCAAACCAGGTGCTTCAAAACGTGGATTCCATATGAATGCGTTGACGTCACCTTGGGAATCGTGGACGAAGATTATTGCTGAATTCAAAGAAGCGAAGCGTAAGGGAACAGAGATGTTAAAAACATGGAAAAATACAACGCTTGGGGAGTCATGGGAAGAAAACTCGAATGACCAAGATCATGCAAAGTTAGTTGCTCGTAGGGAACGTTACAAGTGTGATATTCCTGACGGAGTGCTTGTTTTAACGGCTGGTGTCGATGTGCAAAACGACCGACTAGAGGTAGAGATTGTTGGTTGGGGTATAGATGAAATTAGTTGGGGCATTTCTTATAAGATATTTTATGGGGACCCTGGTCAGAGTGCGGTATGGGAGCAACTGGATGCTTATTTACAAAAGGAATGGTTAAGTAATGACGGCTCGAAGTTGGTTGTGTCTGCGACTTGCGTGGATAGTGGCGGTCATTATACGAGTGAAGTCTATGATTTCTGTAAAGAGCGCGAGCACCAACGCGTATTTGCTATTAAAGGTAAGGGCGGTAGCGGTGTAGCTTACGTCAATAAACCATCAAAAGTAGGTCGTCAAAATGTTCACTTATTTACGCTGGGGGTAAATGAAGGAAAAGACCTGATATATTCCCGATTAAGAAATGAATTTGAAGATAAGCCTGGTTATTGTCATTTTCCTGTTGAGCAGGAGAAAGGCTATGATGAGGCATTTTTTGTTGGACTTACATCTGAATATAAAAAGATACGCTGGGTCAATGGCGCGCCAAGGCACGATTGGGTGAAAAAGTCGTCTAATGTGCGAAATGAGCCACTCGATTTGCGAAATTATGCAACAGCAGCTTTGCGCATTTTAAACCCTGATTTGCAGTATTTGAAGGACAACAAATTGAATGGTAGCGTGTTTACACAAACGGTAAGACGTACGAAAAAAAAAGAAGAACTATTTCGAAAGGGCTGTAGGTTATGGCGTTTACTGTTCAAGAAGTAGAAAAACGACTGCAAATTTGGTTGGATGCAGAAGAAGCAATTGCTAAAGGTCAAAGTTATTCCATTGATAACCAGCGCTTGGAACGAGCAAATTTAGCCCAAGTTCGTGAGCAAATAAAATTCTGGCAAAAAGAACTATCTAAATCAGAATCGGTTGCTTCTGGTAAAGGACGACGGCGTGTAACAAGAATTGTGCCGAGGGATTTGTAGAGGGGGTGGGATAGTTGAATGCGATTGATAAGGCTATTGCTTTTGTGTCGCCAGAACGTGCCTTAAAACGTATGAATGCGCGTAAAGAAATGGAGATTAAGAATACAGGATATTCAAACAGTGGGGCTAGCAAGCGTAAAAAATCGATGCTAGGTTGGATTTTCAAAGGCGGAAGTACCAAAGAAGATATTGACGATAATCTCGATACATTACGAGAGCGATCACGAGACCTGTTTATGAATACGCCATTAGCAACGGGCTCGCTGAAAACAATGCGTACTAATATTGTTGGTGCAGGTTTACGGCTCAACGCTCAAATTGATTATGAATTTTTGAGTATGTCCGAAGAAGAAGCAGACGAATGGGAAACGAAAGTAGAGCGTGAATTTTCGTTGTGGGCTGATTCGTTAATGTGTGATGCTACGCATATGCATAACTTTTATGAGCTTCAACAGCTTGCCTTCTTGTCTTTTTTAATGAGTGGGGAAGTTTTTACTTTATTACCTTATCGTCGACATAAGCAATCACCATATGGTTTACGAGTTCAGCTAATTGAAGCTGACCGTATTTCTTCTCCAACAGGTAATAAAAGTGTCATTAATGGTGTAGAGCTTGGGAGTTTTGGAGAAGTGACCGCGTATCACATAGCAAAGCACCATCCACTAGCAAAAACATCTGTTAAAAAGGGATGGGCTCGTGTTGAAAAGTTTGGTGCAAAGACAGGTCGACAAAACATATTACATCTAATGGAGTCCGAACGACCAGAACAACGAAGGGGAGTACCGATTTTGTCACCGGTGATTGAAAGCTTAAAACAATTAGATCGCTACACAGATGCTGAATTAATGGCCGCGCTTGTTTCATCTCTCTATACGGTTTTTATAAAATCGGATGCTGGGGATGATGGAAAACCTTTTGGAGAAGCAATTTCTGAAGAAGAACGTGTAGATGACGGAGATGAATACAGTTATGAAATGGGGACAGGAGCTATTGTTTCTTTAGCAGATGGAGAGGAAATTCAAGTTTCTAACCCTGGGAGAAATAACGCTTCATTTGATCCGTTTGTAGTAGCTGTTTGTCGCCAAATTGGTGCTGCATTAGAATTACCATATGAATTGTTATTAAAGCACTTTACGTCTTCTTATTCTGCTTCTAGAGGGGCGTTGTTAGAAGCGTGGAAAATGTTCAAGATGCGTCGAGCGTGGTTAGCAGCGCGGTTTTGTCAGCCAATATATGAAGAGTTTCTTATGGAAGCTATTTTACTCGGTCGCATTGATGCACCGGGTTTTTTAGATGATCCGATGATTCGTAAAGCTTATGCAACAGCTGAATGGAACGGTCCAGCACAGGGTCAATTAGATCCACTGAAAGAAGTGAATGCATCTATTAAACGTGTAGACAATGGATTTAGCACACGTGCAAAAGAGACTGTTGAGTTAAATGGAGGAGACTACTGGCGTAATCATCCACAGCGTGTTCGAGAAGAGAAGGCACGTCGAGAAGGTGGCCTAGATGCTGCATACAATGAGGCTCAACTTCAAGAGGAGGTGAGTAAGGGAAATGAAGATTGAAATTAAAGGACCAATAATTAATGATGGTGACCAGTGGATTTATGATTGGTTTGGTAGACCTGCTACAAGCCCGAGTAAGGTGTCCAATATAATTGAAAATGCTAAACGCAATAATGTTAAGGAACTTACAGTTGTGATTAACAGTAATGGTGGTTATGTATTTAGTGCGTCAGAAATTTACACAGAATTAAAGAAATTCTCTGGAAATGTAAAAGTTGAAATTGTAGGTATGGCTGCGTCTGCTGCATCAGTTATTGCAATGGCAGGAACATATATTGAAATGTCACCGACTGCACAATTGATGATTCACAATGCTACCACGGGTGCACAAGGAGATTACCGCGATATGGACCATACAAGCGACTTCTTGAAAAAAGTGAATCAATCTATAATGACTGCATATACAGCTAAGACTGGCAAAACAGTAGATGAATTAAAAGCCATGATGGATGTTGAAACATTTATGACAGCGCAGGAAGCAAAAGAAGCGGGTTTTATTGATGCTGTTATGTTTGAAAATGAATTGGCCGCAGTTGCAAACGCTAGCCAAGAAGAATCAGTGAGTGGCCTTTTACCGCAAGAAGTCATTGATAAAATGCGAGAGCAACTTGCTAATGATAATAGTATTGCAGCTGTAAATAGCACGACAACGCCTACTAAGAATGAAAAAGGAGCGAAAAAAAAGATGGACATCGAAACGTTAAAAAATGAGCATCCAGAGCTTGTGAACCAATTAGTAGAAGAAGCGGTAACGAATGCTGTAACTGCTGAACGTAAACGCATTCAGGACATTGAAAATATTGCAGTGGCAGGGGCAGAAGAAATCGTAAACAAGGCAAAATTTGAAACAGGGATTTCTGCATCTGATACAGCTATGGAAATTTTGAAAAACGACAAAACAAAGCGTGTGAATGGTTTGCAGAATCTCCAAAAGGATGCAGATCCACTAAATGATGTTGAGCCAGGAGCATTACCTCAAAATGCTGAATCGAAAGAGCAAAAGGTAAATAACTTAGTAGAAAGTACGTTAAAAAATCTGGGTATGTGGGGAGGTAATTAAAATGGCACGCATTTTAGAACATGAAAATTTGTTAGCTGGCTTTCAAGCACCTGTAGTCACTGAAGCAATCATTGTTGCACCTGAGCAAGAGCTATCAGTGGGTCAAGTATTTGCATTAAATGCAAGTGGACAAGCTGTAGCTATCTCAGGCGCTTTAACAGCTAACGATGTCTATGGAATTATGGCAGATGCAGTTGCGACAGCTGCAGGTGAAACTAAAAAAGCAGTAAGTTATGTAGTTGGAGAGTTTAATGCAAACAAAATCATTTTACCAGCTGATGCCGATCCAATTGCTTTTAGGGTTGCACTGAGTAAAAAAGGAATTTATCTACGCTCAGCTATTGCTGCAGACGTTCAAGAGGGGGAATAAATAATGCCAAACAAAATTGATATTTTTGAACCACGTACAATGCTTGCTTTTGTTGAGAGTATGTCAAAACCTAATACTTTTTTACGTGACACGTTTTTCAAAGGGCGTGAATATTCCACGACTAAACAAGTGGACATTGATATTAAAAAAGGTAGTCGTAAAATTGCGCCATTTGTAAACGAAAAAATTGGCGGCAAGCTAGTTGAAAACTCTGGTTATAAGACAGAGACTTTCGAACCACCATTAGTTGCACCCTATAAAGTTACAACGGCTGCAGATATTCAAAAACGTTCAATGGGTGAAAATATTTATTCTGCTAAATCACCAGATGAACGTGCAGCCGAAAAGCTTGTGAAAGATTTAGCAGAATTAGAAGAAATGATTACACGACGTGAAGAGGTAATGTGTGCCCAGGCTTTATTTGAAGGGAAAATTACTGTAAAAGGTGAAGGACTTGAACATGAAATTGACTTTAATTTCACAAATAAGCAGACACTTTCGGGTACTGATAAATGGAGTGAACCTACTTCTAAGCCATTAGCTGATTTAAAGAGTTGGCAACGTGAGATTCAGCAAAAAGGGCATGTGACAGGAGATATTGTAATTATGGCTGCGGATGTAGTAGATAATTTCATTAATCACCCTGATATTCAGAAAATCTTAAACTTACGTCATTTAAAAGTAGGAGAGGTTAACATTGAAACTTTACCAAATGGCGTGACGTATATTGGTCAAATTCCAGGCATCGGTAAAATCTATGAGTACAATGAGTACTATTTAGCTGAAGATAAGACAATGAAGCCAATGGTTCCAGATGGTACCGTAACTCTACTTTCTTCTGTTGCTTCATTTTCAATGGCTTATGCTGCTATTACTATTGTTAAAGATAATGAATTTACTACATTTGAAGCGGAACGTGTACCGGATACTTGGACTGAAAAGAACCCTGCCCGTCAATTTGCACAATTAAATTCAAAGCCACTGCCAATCCCAAAAGAAGTTGATAGCTGGTTTGTAGCGAAAGTACAGTGAGGTGAGAAAACTTGATTAGAGCATTAGAGGCAATTCGACACAATTCAATTGATTATAAGAAGGGTGATTTGGTAAAAGGTTTATCAGCGGAAGAGGCAAAGCGACTGGTAAAACTTAAATCAGCTGAGTATGTGATTTCTCCTGATGAGGAATTACAAATTCAAGTAGCAAAACAAACTTCAAAGAAAATTGACCCAGCTCTTTTTGAAGAGTTACGAAATGCTCTGGATGAAGAGTACAACGCAGAAGAATTAAAACGAGAAGCTAAAGTAATTGATGTAGATTTAACAGGTGCTACTACGAAGGCAGCTATCATTGAAGCAATCATCAATCAAGGTAAAGCGGATGAACTTTTAGAGGATGATAACAGTGGTGAATCAAATGACAACAAATAAAACGTTTAAAGACTTCTTGATGGAGGATTTAGACGTTTTTTTTAATGTCGATGAACTAGCAAGTGAGCATGAGCTAGAAGGCGATATGGTTACGCTTGTGGTTATAAACAATAAATCGGACAACAACATGACAGGCTTTTCTAGTGTACAATTGGACGGGGCACAGGAGGTTTTTAAGCAGTATAAAACGATTTATGTAAAATCTACTGGCTTTTATGTACCTAATATTGATAGCATTCTTACACTGGACGGCATTGAGTATTATGTCGAGGAAGCATCTGAGGGTAATGGTGTTATTCGTATTGTTTTGAGTCTCAATGAAAGTTAGGTGATAGCATGATTGAACTAAATTTGAGCCAAGTGGAGCGTGTGGAAGAAATATTTAGAAACACGCCACAGCAAGTTCCGAAAGTTATTTCCAGGGCAATTAATCGTGCAGCCCATGTAGGTAGAGCACAAGCTACTCGATCTGTAAGAGAGAAATATAATATTAAGCATCGTGATGTAACTAGCACAATTAAGGTACGAACTGCATCTCCTGCTAATTTAACCGCAAATATCCGGTCAAGCGGTGCGCCAATGAAATTGATGAAATTTAGGGTATCTCCTAATAGTCCTAAAAAAGCCAAACAAGTAACTGTTGGAGTGAAAAAAGGCTCCCGAAAAAAAATAAAGGGAGCCTTTGTTGCAGGCATGAATAGTGGTCATGTGAACGTATTTACAAGAGTATCTAAGCCGAGGCTACCGATTCGAGGTCACTATGGGCCATCTGTTCCACAAATGATTGGAAATGAGTCGGTAGTTTCGGTTGTTGAAAGTAAAACTTATCAAGAGTTAGATGGTCGTTTAGAGCATGAGATTGAACGACTATTGAGGGGGTGACGGTTTGCATGCAATCGATTTAGTAGATACGCTCAAAGACTTTCTTCAAGACAAATTGAAGGATATGGAGCTTCAAACAAAAGTACCAGAAACATTTAAAGCACCGACTGTCTATGCAGGTTATTTACCGCCAAAACCTAGTAGGCGTGAGCGTGACGAAGAAACTGACCCAGAAGATTATCCGTTTGTTATTGTCCGTATCTTAGGGCATGTCGATAAAATTCATGACAAAAAAACAATAGCTGTTCGTATCATCATTGGCACGTATAGCAAGGATGAACAAAATGGTTGGCGAGAAAACGTAAATGTTTGGAATCATATCGAATTAGCGTTGAAAGAGATGCAGGTAGTTGGTCCATTTAATTTAGCTGGGCAAATAGACTTTGATCTATTTGAGGAACAGATGCGACCGTCATGGCATTCCTCAGCTGTAGTAGAGTTTGAAGCGCCGCAATTACAATGGGATAGGAGTGTATTAAAAGATGAATTCTAAAATTGAAAATGAAAAAGCTTCTCCAAAGTTAGTTGGGGAGGCGATTAAAGGGGCATCTGCAAAGGAAAACGCAGATGTCCTTATTTATGTTGGTCCAACAGTAGTAAAGCAACTTACTCGCTATGCATCGTTTGTCAATGGTAAACCGGAGCATTTAAAGGGGCACTTTGAAAAGTGCAAGGTGCTTGAGAAATTGTTTATCGATACAAAAGATTTCGTTGCATTTGAACAGCAACTTACAGATGCAAGCTCAGTTGAAACGATGCTGTACAACAAAGTTCAAGACTATTTCAGTGAGGTGAAATAAATATGGCATTTCGACATGGTTCACGCGTCACAGAAGTACCAACGTCCTTAATGACGCCTGTTGTGGCTACTGCAGCACTTCCGGTTGTATTCGGTACAGCACCAATTAACTTGGCGAAAACAACTGAACACGTCAATAAGATTGTTGTTGCATACTCATTTGGCGAGGCGCAGGCGGCACTTGGTTATTCTGATGACTGGAAGAATTACACGCTATGTGAAGCAATGGATGCAGCATTCCGTTTGTTTAATGTAGCACCAGTTGTCTTTGTGAATGTGTTAGATCCAGAGAAACATAATGAAACTGGTAAAGAGGTTGTTACAGTTTCTAACAAAAAAGCTATAGCAAAAGCGGATGGTATTTTGCTCGATGCGTTAAAGGTAAAGACAGCTGAGGATTCGGATGCATTAAAGGTAGACGAAGATTACGTCGTTTCATTTGATGATGACGGAAAAGTTGTGATTGTGCCTTTAATTCAGGCAGAGAAACTGTATATTGAGTTCACCCGTTTAGCGCCCGGAAAGGTAACACCAAACGATATTATTGGTGGTTCTGACATCAATACAGGTAAGTTAAAAGGTTTAGAACTTTTAAATGCTGTATTCCCTAAAACGGGCATGATACCAGGTCTAGTTGTTGCACCTAAGTTTTCTAAAAATCCAATGGTGGCAGCGGTAATGAAAGCAAAAGCATCTGTGGTAAACACTTATTTCCGTTCTGCCTCGTTATCGGATATCGATACAACTGAAGCTGATGTCTATACGAAGGCGAATGAATGGAAAAACCAAAATAATTACACAGGAACAAATGAATTCCCTGGATGGCCATTGTTGGGGTTAGGCGAAAAAGTCTATCACTACTCAACTCAACTTGCTTTTAGAATTACGAAAACAGCTGCAGAAAACGGTGATTATCCTCATGTCAGTCCATCAAATCAACCTTTGCAAATGACAAAGATGATTAACGAAGCGGGTGATGAAATTGACTTGGGTCCAGATCAAGCCGAATTACTTAACTCGCAAGGTATTACAACAGCACTGAATTTTATGGGTGGTTGGAAGTGTTGGGGTAACCGTACAGGTGCATTCCCGGCAAATACTGATGTGAAGGATATTTTCATCCCTGTTCGACTTACGCATAACTGGATTGCGAATACGATTATTTTAACAACATGGAGTAAGGTGGATGCACCGATTACACGTCGTTTAATCGATAGCATAACAGACACGATGAATATGTGGTTCAACGGTTTGCAATCTCGCGGCGTGATTTTAGGTGGTCGTGTGGAATTTAAGAGGGAGAACAATCCTCTCCCTGATTTAATTAACGGTAAAATTCGCCTTAACTACTATGTAGCAGAGCCAACACCAGCTGAAGATATTGAAAATATTTTAGAATTTGACCCGATGTATTACAACAATCTATTTAACTAATAGGGGGAATCGTGAATGAGTATCATTCCAGAAAAACTGAATGACTTTCGGGTTTATGTAAGTGGTAAGTCCGACTTGAAGGGGGTTGCAGATTTGCAGCTCCCTTCTTTGGAATATCTGACTGAAACGGTGAACGGTGCAGGCATTCTCGGTGAGTACGAATCACCAGCATACGGTCATTTTCAAAGTATGAAGTTTGCTATCAATTGGCGGGTAACAAGTGATGAATTGTTGGATTTCTACAAGCCTGAAGCTATTACAGTTGACTGTCGTTTAGCAAACCAAGAGTACGATGCTATTAAAGGTAAACATCATTTCAAACCGAATCGAGTATTAGTGCATGGACTCGCTACTAAAAATGATTTAGGTAAAGTGCAAAAAGGTTCTCCATATGAGAGTTCCACCGAAATCGAGGTTCTCTATATGAAGGTCGAGCGAGAAGGCACTGTACTACTTGAAATCGACAAAATTAACTACATCTTTATCGTGAATGATGTGGATTATTCTGCTCGCTTACGCGAAGCACTAGGCATGGCCTAATTAAAAGGAGGAAACGAAAATGACTAACAACAATAATGTAAATATTGAAAAACAAACTGAACAGGTGGTAACTAATCCAGAGATTATCGAAATGCCGATTAAAAAACCAATAAAATTAAATGGGACTGAGGTTAATAAGCTTGTATTAGATTTCTCCAACCTCACGGGTAAAGATATTTTAAACGTGGATACTGAACTACGTTTGGATGGACGCCCAGGAGGCTTTGACAGTATCTATAATCAAGACGCCATGTTGAAGTTAGCAGCACGGGCATTAAATTGCATTCCAGATGATTTAGAAAAACTTCATGGAGCTGATTTTTTTGAAATGTTGTTGCAAGTCCGAGGTTTTTTCTTGAAGTGGTAGGAGACAATGGTGGTGCAAAAGAGTTCAGACAGACGTTTTTAAAACTGTCTGGAGGTACTTACACTAGCATTGAATTTTGGCAGTCTAAGAGATTGTCAGAGCTTAGAGCATGGATTGAAGCAGCCGATGAGGGGGTAGACAACAATGGCTAGAAAAGCATTGGAAATGACTATCAAAATCGGTGGCCAAATCGCTAGATCTTTAGGAAACGCGTTTCAACGTGCGACGGGTAATATAGACGATTTACGTAATCAATCAAGAGCAGCACAACGTGAATTAAATCGTTTAGGGAATGAGTTTCGACAGGGGCGAATTACGCAAACGCAATATGCCGAAGAAACTGAACGAGTTACACGTGAGTTACGTCAACTTGAAAATGCACAACGGCGAGTTAAAGCTATTAGTGGAACTTTACAAAGTGGTATTAATACAACAAAAGCTGTAGCAAGCGTTGCGGCTTTTACAACTGCGACTGTAGCTGGTGCCGCAGCTATGAAATCGCTAAATGTTGCCTCAGATTTTGAGGCACAGATGTCAAAAGTACAAAGTAAAACTGGAGCAACTGCTGCAGAAATGAAGGGTTTGCGAGAAACGGCACTTAGATTGGGTGCAAGTACAAGTCTATCAGCATCTGAAACAGCTATTGCAATGGATGACCTAGCTGCAGGTGGAATGAACACAAATCAAATCATGAAAGCTATGCCTGGTATTATTGCAGGTGCAGAAGCGAGTGGTGAGGATTTATCGACCGTTTCAAACACAGTTTCTACAGCTCTAAGCATCTGGGGCATGAATGCTGAGGAAGCTTCTAAAGTTTCTGATGTGCTTGCGATGTCAGCAAATATTTCTGCTGCTAGTGTTGAAGATATGGCGTATGCATTTAAATACGCTGGTAAACCTGCAGCTGATTTAGGATTAAGTTTGGAAGAAGTCTCTGCTGCTACAGCAATTATGACGAATTCTGGTTTAGAGGGGAGCAACGCAGGTACATCTTTACGTGCTTCCTTATTAGCGTTAAATAATCCTGCAAAAGCACAGCAAAAAATCATGAATAAATTGGGCTTTAGCATGCAAGATGCCAATAAAGAAGCCAAGTCTATGTCTACGATTGTTAGAGATTTGACTAGAGCTACAGAACATATGAGTGATGCTGAGCGTGTCGCTACTATAGGGAAATTAGTTGGAACTGAAGCAGTGTCTGGTTTCCTCTCATTAATGAGTGCAGGGCCTGAACAGATAGACAAAATGACCAAATCATTAGAAAATAGCGCAGGTTCTGCAGCAAAAGCAGCTGCAGTAATGAAAGACAATTATGCAGGCGCTAAAGAGGAGTTTTTTGGTTCAATTGAGTCAGGTCAGATTGCATTTGCTACTCCTATTTTGGACGTATTAAAGGACACATTTCAAGGACTTTCAGGTATGGTCGATGAGAATATGGCTGGTATAGGTGCTTTAGGCGAAAAAGTAGCAGGGGGGCTACGAGATATTTTAGATCCCTTTGCCACATTGAAGCCTGAGTTAACACCTGAAATCCGCCATGATCCGGAGGCTTTTAAAGAATACGAAAAAGAATTAGCTAAGTTCAATAAATTCGATGGAATGGATTTGGAAGACAAAATAATCTATTCCCTAGATACCGCAACTGACAAGATGGAAGCATGGTTAGGTGGTAGCGGTGGTGAAGCAATGAGCGAAATCTTTTCAAAACTTGGTGAAATTGCTTTTGAAGCTTGGTTAGGAGCATTTACTGGATCTTTGAAAGCAGCAGGAAGCAATTTAATGGACGGGAATATTGGTGGTGCAGTTGGCATGGGCGCAGCCGCTTGGATGATGGGCGGTGGTTTAATGGTAAAGGGTGCAATTGGAGCAGGTAAGTGGGGCAGAGATGCTTATAATTCCAGACGAGCAACAACTTTGCCACCCCCAACGCCACCAACGCCCCCAACGCCTCCACCAACGCCTCCACCAACACCACCCCCTACACCCCCAACGCCTGGAAATAACGGTGGCATCATAGGACCGAATCGAACAGGTACAATTACTCGATATGGAGGTGGGCCACACCCTCCTCCCGTGCCACCACCAATACCTCCAAATCCTCCCCCTTCACGAGGGGCTCGGATAATGGGGCAAGTTGGTAAAGTAGGTAAAGTTGCAGGGAAAGCTTTGTTACCTCTCAGTATTGCAATGGAAGCCTACAATATCAGCAAGTCCGATGATAAAGTAAAAGCAACAAGCGAATCGGTCGGTGGACTTGCAGGTGGAATCGGTGGAGCCAAAATCGGTGCAGGTATTGGTACAGCTATTGCTGGACCCGTTGGAACAGCAGTGGGTGGAATACTTGGTGGAGCTGTCGGCTATTTTGGCGGTAAATGGTTTGGTGGTAAAGCAGTCGATACTGCGCGTGGAGGTAGTAGCGCAACAGCAACAAGTGCGCCTGCACCTACACCATCAAAACAAACAACAGAAAGCAAAGCGACAACTACACAAACACTAGATACAACACAACTAAATGCATCTGCTACAAAATTAGCAGCAACATTTGAGACAACCAATATGATGATGGCTAATCTATCAACAAGTTTTGGACAAGTAAGTACCACTGTCACAAGTTCGCTTACAACACTTCAAACGAGCGCTAGTACTACGGCTGTTAATATGGACAATTTAACGATGTACTCAGGACAAGTAAGTACTAATTTTGTGACATCATTTTTCTCATTAAAAACATCTACTGATCTATCGACTGCAAATATGTCTACTCTAGCAGCAACTATTGGGCAGGCAAGTGGTTGGATTAATTCAATTCAAGGTATTCAAACAGCTACTCAAAATGTAATAGCAGCTCTAAATAGTCTCAAGACACGTATTGATAATACACAGATAACCGGTGGAGGTGGCGCTACACCAAGGAGGACACAGTATGAATAGTTATACAACTATCCAGGGCGAAACATGGGATCTAATTGCATATAGGTTATGGGGAAGTGAATATTTGCTTCCCCTTTTGCTTGAGGCAAATCCAAAACATCGTGAAATTGTGTTTTTTCCTGGCGATGTAGTGTTGAATGTGCCTGTTATTGATACGGCAATTTATACACAACGTCCATCGTGGCTCGGTGAGGAGGATACGCTATGAGTGAGATATTGACGGCAAAACGTACTTTTCTTGATCTTGATTACAATCACGAAAATATCACGGAAGAGCTTGAAAGACATTTACTTGATTGGACTTTTACTGATAATTTATCGGGGGAAATTGATGATTTAAATATTAGGTTAGAGGATACGAATGCTCTTTGGATTGGAAAATGGTTTCCGACCAAGGGGTCTTTGTTAGAGCCTACTCTAATCAGATCATATTGGGCCGACAAGCCGATTAAGACGAAGCTCGGTAAATTTGAGATTGATGATATTTCAGGAGCAGAATCTGTTATTTCAATCAGTGCACTAGCTACCTCAGAAGCTAATAGCCTGCGTGGTGAGGAAAAATGTAAAGCATGGGAAAAGGCTACACTTAAAAAGGTTGTAGGTGATGTAGCAAGCGCAAATGGCTTAAAGCTTGTTTGGCAAACATCAGAAAATCCAAAAAAGGATCGCTATGAGCAGGAAAATGAAACAGACTTAAAATTTGTTCATAGGCTTTGTAAAGATGAAGGTTTGTGCCTAAAGTTATCGAGCAATACGATAGTTGTGCTAGATGAAGCAGATTATGAGAAGCAGCCAACTGTAGAAGACATTCGTAGAAACAGTAAGGGAACGGATGTCATTAAGGTTATTGGTCATTCTTTTAAAACGACACTTACAGATATGTATCGTGCGTGTCGTGTAACAAATCATAATGCTACGAAGAAAAAAACAATTTCTGCTACTTTTACGGCTCCTAAAGCGCCTAAAGTTGGTCGAACGCTTGTTGTGAAAGAAGATGTGAAAACAGTAGCAGAGGCACAACGGTTAGCAAAGAAAAAGCTTCGGGAAAAAAATAAAAATGCTACAACCATTAATTTAGAGGTCATTTCCAGTATGCATATAGATGCTGGGATGACCTTTAATATTTTAGATTTTGGCAAGCTGAATGGTAAGTATATTGCAACAAGAGTTGTATATGCGCCTTCTTCAGTATCGCTTGAATTACGTCGATGTCTGGAGGGTTACTAATATGAAAGTGGAAGAATGTACTGTGTCCTCTGTGTATCCTGAGCGTGGCACTGTACGAGTGAAGCGTGAGCAATGCGATGGCACTGTTTCAGAGGAGTTAAAGATTTTGTATCAGTGGACGCTCAAAAATCAAGCATATACGATGCCAAAGGTTGATGAGCATGTCGTGTGTATTTTCAACGGATCATCACGAGGGTATGTAATTGGTGCTGTTTATAGTGAAGTAAGTGAGCCCCCGGTTAAAGATGTCAATAAACATTATATTCGATTTGAGGACAACACTTGTGTGGAATATGACACAGTTACACATGAAATGAGGATTGATTGTGTGGGGAGTATTTTTATAAAAGCGGATGAAGATATTTACTTGGATGCTCGAGAAATCCATTTGAATTCAGGTGGTGAGTAATATGCCTGCAGCAATCCGAAAAGGGGATATATGTAAGGGTCATGGCTGTTTTGTTCCCCGTCCAAATGACGAGGGCAGTCACAATGTGTTTATTAACAGCATACCTGCCCATCGAGTGGGTGACCACTGGATGACTCATTGTTGCGGCGCAATATGTCATGATTCGGTGGCAGCAACAGGTAGTCCCAACGTATTCGTTAACAAAAAGCGATTGTGTCGTGTGGATGACCTTACAGCGTGTGGCTCATCTATGGGCAATACACACAGCCCAAACGTTTTTGTAAATGGTAGGGGGTAACAGGATGGCAGTGATAGGAAGCTTCGGAGAAATTGTCTTTGAAGTATCAGACAAAAAAATACAAACCTATGATGAGTTTCAACGCACAAATGAGCCGCGTTGGAAGGAACATGCCATTATTGGACAAAAGCCAATTTTAGAGTTTGAAGGACCAGGCGTTGATCCAATTACACTTACTGTGTTATTACGCGCAGAACTTGGAGTAAATCCAGAAGAACAGATGGTCAAGTTAAGAAAATTCGCGCGGTGGGGACAGAAGGCACTCTTCATAAGAGGGAATAAGCCGATTTCTACAAATTATTGGGTCATTAAAAAGCTGAGTGAGACACATAAAAACATTGATAGTAAAGGGAATGTAATGACGATTGAAGTACAGCTTGAATTGCTTGAGTACGTTAATGATACTGCTAATACAGCACCTAAAAAAACAATCTCATCGAATCAAGAAGTGAAAAAAACAAACACTACAGCAACGTCAAAACAAGCGACAGGAACAATGACAATTATAGTCAAGTCAGTGCATATTCGTGGTGGTCCTGGAGTTAATAATAAGGTGCTTGGTTATGCAATGAAAGGCGACAAACTCACAGTTTATGGTGAAAAGGATGGATGGTATTCATTAGGTGGAGGAAAGTATATTAGTGCAAATAGCGCCTATTCCTCGTTGAAGAAAGGGTGATGTAGTTGTATGAAGTAGAGCCAATGAGAAAAATAAATTTTGGAGCGACAGGTGTGGAAGAGATTCTGCAGAATGTCGCTTTTATTTTGTCTACGTCTATTATGAGTTGCCCCTTAGATCGTGAATTTGGTTGGAATATGGGTATTGATGACCCTATCAATATTCGTAAGGCTAAGATTGTTTATGAAATTACGGAAGCAGTGGCGAAATTTGAACCACGTGCAACCATTGAATCCGTTGTGGTAACTGGTGATGGTCTGGAAGGTAAGTTGATACCGAGAGCGAAGGTGAGGATAAATGACGAATCGATTTAATTTACCTGATATAGATTTTTTAGAAAAAGATCCCGATTTAATTGAACGTGAGATGCTGCTACATGTTGAAGAAAAAACAGGCATTAGCCTGCAACGTGCCGATCCTCGACGAAAGTTCATACAGACATTGACGGCTATCGTTTCATTAGAGCGTAACAAATTAGAACATGCACTTCGTCAAAATCGACTTGCTTACGCTGAGGATGACACACTTGAGCATATGGGTATCGAAATGTCTACGGAGCGACTACCTTCCAAAGCAGCCATAACGACTATGGCATTTGAATTGGAGCCAGATCGTGTGGATACGTTAACAGTTGAGCGAGGCACTCAATTTTTGGTTGGTGAAAACACATACTTTGCGACAGATGAGGCGCTTGTTATTCCTCTTGGTGAGAATTTGGTGACAGTCGGAGCGACATGCACCGAATTTGGTGAGGTAGGCAATGGCTATCTACCAGGGGAAATATCGGCTCTAGTGAAACCACTGCCTTGGGTAAAGTCAGTCCAAAATACAACGATTACAAGTGGCGGTATGGAACTAGAAAGTGATGATGCGTATGCCGAGCGCATCAGGTTAGCGCCTGAATCGTTTTCTGTAGCAGGTCCGGAAGGTGCATATATTTACTGGGCGAAGGCTGCAAGTCAGGATATCGTAGACGTCGTAGCAGACTCACCGATTGAAGGTGAGGTCGATGTGCGTATTTTAATGAAGGAAGGGCGGCTGCCATCAGAGGAAGAACTTGGCCTTGTGTCAGAGTTACTGACTGATAAAAAGGTACGTCCATTGACAGACAAAGTTTCTGTTGGTGCACCTACATCAATTGAATATGAAGTAATTGTCGATTATTGGATTTCAAAAAAGAATGGTACATTTGCATCGATTATTGAAGGGCAAGTGGATGCAGCTTTTAACAAGTATTTAATTTGGCAACGCAATAAGATGGGGCGTGACGTTGATTTATCAGAACTAATTGCACGTTTGAAAGAAGCAGGCGCCGCACGTGTTGCTGTAAATTCTATGATGTTTATTGAGGTCGGTAAAACAGAGGTGGCGAATGAATCGGTTGCTACATTGACGAATAGAGGATTAGCGGATGATTGACGTTAGCCAATATTTGAAGCTATTGCCGTACAGTCTATCGAAGGACCCTGTTTTAGTAGCCATGATGGAAGCAGGTGTTATTCAACTACGTGAAGCTTACGAAGAGGCTGAAGCACTATATGATCTAGTCAACATTGATAAATTGCCAGAGCGACTTCTGGATTTAATCGCATACGAAAAGCACGTTGATTTTTACGACAACGAGCTGTCGGTTATGCAAAAACGTGAGCTCATTAAAGCATCTATTAGTTGGCATAGAAAAAAAGGCACGCGTTGGGCTGTGGAGCGTGTTGTCTCCATTGTTTATCCTAATGCCAACGTATATGAATGGTTTGAATATGATGGTCATAAATATCGTTTCAAAATTGAAGTAGACGAACCGTTTATTGCGAAGAAGGATATGAAACGATTACGTGAATTAGTAGAAGCGACAAAAAACAAGCGATCATGGTTAGAATACATTGCTATTAAGATGCCACAGACACAGTATATAGAATTGGAATCAGACCAATATCAATACCCTATTTATTTACCAATCTGTGGAACCTTCCATTGCGAAGGGATGCCAGGGAAAATACAAGAAAAAACATTGGAGTTACAAAAGGTAAACTACACATATCCTGTATATTTACCGATTTGTGGCGAGATATATCCGAATGAGGTGATGGACGAATGGTGACTCATATAGTTATTGACCGTACCCTAGAATTTTTAAAAAGTATGGCCAAGAAAGCAATTGTTACTATTGATGATCAACAAAAAGAAGTAGAGTTCCATTCTCAATTAATTGAAAGTGACACAGTGAAAACGTATGTGTATTTAGATGATGGGCATGGCACTGTAACAGAGGCAAAGTTGGTAGATGAGCATGGTATTGAATTAGATAAGTACACTGTGCAGATAGAACAGAGTGAGGACGGTTTAATGATTGTATTTACCTTATCTGTTGTACTGAAAGGAGTGTTGCAACAGTGAAATTTTCATTTAAAAACGATTACGTATTACTACATTGGAAAGACCGTATATGGAAGATTGGTCCTGATGGTAAATTAATTCCAAAAAAAGATGATGTTGGCGAGGATATGCTCAATCCATTAACCGGGCTACCCTTTTACGAAACAATTGAGGAAGGTACTCGTGTAGCAGCAAAACGTCTAAATCACATGGATTTAGGTATTTATATGGCACATGAATTTTTAGTAGAATTAGCTTCTTTGGTCAGACGGATGCAAATACAACTTGAACTTGATGGACGTGTACCAGGTAATTCAGGAACGTTTTCTGACACGTTAGATGGCAGTACCAATAAAATAGTACTAGATAAAACACTTACTGATATAGTAGAGTCTGTGGTCATTGGCACTACTGTTTTGAAGGTTGCGAATACTGAAGGATTTACAGCTTTTTCACAAGTAACAATTTTTGATGATCTGCATAGCGAGAACGTCATTATCACATCCATAGGAACCAATACCATAACTGTACAGGCCCTGCAGCATAATTATAAAAAAGGTGCAAAGGTAGCTCGTAGTAATGTAGCAATTGACACAACATTGTCAGAGATGGGTATTGGGGATTGGCAGACATATAACGTAGTGTTAGTGGAGGTGGTTTAGGATGGTTCTTTATCAATGGCAAAAGTTCAAAGCCGAAATTTCAACGCCAGTAGTCACTAGAACTTATATTGGAAGAGAAGCAACACCATACACTGTTGTTGGGATGAGTGCATATAAGGTATCAGTTCATTTAGGGCAACATCGTGTTGAACTTGCAGGTACCTATACATCTTCGGTGGATAATATATCACAACCAATCTATAACACTAGGGAAAATGAAAATAATGCAATTGTACGAGAATACCTATATCATGGTTTCTCTACTGAACATGGATATTCAGACTATGATGTTTATAGGATTTCAGTTGATCCAACTATACGTTATTTTAAAGGCACATTAATCGAGACTATCCAAGCTGACTACTCAGCTTATACTGACAATGCTCGAAATAGTGATGGATATTGGTATGTAAGAGGAGCAAAAGTAAATACAGCACCTAATTATACTCAAATACCAACGCAATCTACTAAAAAAGATTTACCTATTACAATTAATCTAGCCAATTATTTTAGCGATCCACAAGGAGATGCATTGACCTATAGTGTCGCATCCAGCAATTTAAGTGTAGCAACCGCAATTGTATCAGGTAATACATTAACTCTTACTGGTAAAGATATTGGTAGCACATGGATTACTGTCAATGCAAGTGATGGTGAGTTTACTACTACACAAGGTTTTGTATTGAATGTAACTAATACAGCTCCAACGGTATCTGTAAATTCTCCAAACGCAAATATGACACTGTATGAAAATGATGTATTTAACATCGCTGGTTCTGCAGCTGATGTAAATGCCAATCAATCTGTAACGATATATGGCCAAGTAAATCTTGAATCAAAATTCGTAATGGGAATAGGGCTAAGTAACGCACCAATAGCTTTTAGTAAACAGCTAAAATTTAAAGGTGGCAGGCTATTTGATGGTGATATAGGTGTTACGAGGAATTTAACAGATGGCGTACCACATACGTTAAAAATATGGGCGCAGGATAGTGATGGCGGGCAATCTCCTATCACAGAGCGCGCATTTTACGTGGTACCAAACCGTCCACCAATCTTAACAGTGGATGCTGTGCAACCGTCAGGTATCATTAATACTGATAAATTCAAAATCAGTGGTACAGCGAGCGACCCAGATAAAAATACTGTTACAGCTGCTTATCGATTAAACGGAGGCAATAGCATAGAGTTGGAAATTGTAGAGGGTAAATGGGCTTTTGATATTACACTCGCTCAATTGCAAGTCGGTCAAAATACAATCGTTGTAGAGTTGATGGACAGTTACGATTTTAAAGTATCCAAAACGATAAAATTAAATAAAAATGAAGTTAACACGCCTATTTTGCAATCCGTAGCGAGGTATCAAATAACACCGCCAAAGGGATCTGCAAAGGGCATTTTATTGTTCCTTGAGAGAGATGAGGATATGGACCTTGAAGTCTCGTTATCAATGACATTAGTTGGCGAGCAGGAGCAATATGTTATTTTAACACCTGAAAATACAGCACCTATGCCAAATCAAAATAACGTGGTAGAGGATACGTTCTATTATGAGGCAACTGAGCCAAAAAATAATATCATCCTCAAGCTGTCAACTTCACGTGAGACTTTAGATATCAATCACAAAATCCATTTAATATCGGGGGTTGTTGAATAATGGCGTTGGAATATAAAGAACGTGACCAAAACGGCGATTTAGGTGCACCACAAAAGGCTGGTAAAGGTGAAACAGCAGAGGAAAGAGCTGATCGCTTAGAGCAAGAAAATAAAATACTGAGGCTACAAAATCAAGCCAACACAGAGCGCATGGATTTCATGGAGGACCTGATTGCAGAAATTGCAACTAAGGTGTATAAATGATGCGCTTTTTACAATGGATTTTGTTGTATTTGAAGGGAGGTGAAACCATGATGGCTATGTTTTTCGCACAACGAGTAATCTTAGAAAAAACAAAATTTAGTGAAGTACCTTCATCTTTACAAGAGGGTGTTAAAGAAATCTTAGAGGAATCAGGAGTAGGCTTCTTAGCTGAAGAAACACAAACATAATTTTAGTGTTATTTTATTGTCAAAAATAGAAGGAAATCCCTCCCTTTTGTCTTATAATTAGATAGAAGGGAGGGAGTAGATTGAAAAGGAAAGTAATAGAGTGGTTTTTAAAAATGGGATGGCCAGTAGTGAAATTTGTTATTATAAATTATGGTCAAGAAATTTTAAATTTTGTTTTTAAGTCATTAAAAGAAAAAGCGAAAAATAGAAGTACTGCTAAAATGGAAGAGGCTCTGAAAAACGCTAGAAACGCTGAAAAAGCAGCTGAATCTACAGACGATTCTAAAGAAAAGTTGCAGTATTATGAATTAGCCAAGGCCTATAAAGAAGCAGCAGAATATCAAAGAGGATTTCTAAGTGACTTTTTAGAAGAAGTAGAAATGTCATCTAAGGAAATCATGAAGACAGTTCAACAAAAATCTTCAGAGGTTAAGTTTAAGGATTTGTTTGTTTTGGATCAAAAAGAAGGGACATTAAAGGCAGTTGAAAACCAAAAACTATTAGAACATAATACTAATAATTAATTTGTTTCTTAATTCAGTATAGCACTCTCAACTGATGGTCCTTTTATAATCCCAAGCGCTTGGGAATTTGCCTTCCACTTCATCATCTGTGGAGGGCCTTTTATATTACTTTAAGATTCTAAAACAATTCAAAGAAATTCCAAAACAACAATTAAATTATAGAAACATACGCTCGCTTTTTTAAATGGGAAATTTTATAATTTATGTATTAATGTAAAAATATGAAGAGTGAGGCGTTGATTATTTTTAAAAAAAATATTTATAAAGAAAATGGTGTAATGGGAAAAAAGAGAGGAAATATAATGACTACGATACTTGTTTTTATTGCTCTCTTAATAGTGTTCCCAATTATAATTAGTGTGAGATTAGGAGAATATGATCTTGCAGGTGTGTTGGTAATACTAATATTCATTTCAATATTTTTATTATTTATTCTAAATCTATTTTATGCTGTTTTTAGAAAGATTTACAAAAAAAGATATGGTTTCAGACCCATTAATAATGAAGAGTGGGAAGAACTTCAACATAGAAATTTAATACATTACAGTAATGTATTAACGGTTGATGAAGGCGAATCAGAGGTTTCCATACCTGCTCATGCTAGACCAAAAGTTAATCACCTTTTGCCAAAGAAATATAGGAATCAAGGTTTTGTTTGGTTTCATCTTGCTGATGATGTAGAACCTGAAGAACCTTTATTAAAATCATATCTATCTGCACATTTTTTAGAGGGAAACCCGAGAAGGCAAAAAGTTGTTATAAAATGTGGAGATTTCCCTAGTCATAAAATTTACCTAGATGTTAATAGTGGTTTTATATTAGTTAAAGGAGATGTTTTAGTTAAAGCTAGAGTTTACTTAAATTTTAAATGGTACAATGAGAAGATATACATTTTATTTTTGATTAAAACGACTTTAAAAGCATCATTAACTATTTTTCATATTATGTATCATCAGTTAAAGGTGGAAATCGAGGACAAAATACATCAAAGAGAAGCTAAAAAGCAAAAAGAGCTAAATGCATAATAGTCTATGAGGCACTCTCAGTTGAGGGTGCTTTTTAAATCCCCAAGCGTTTGGGAATTTACCTTCCAAATAATCAATTGTGAAGGGTTTTTATTATTGAGAGGAAGTGTTGACATGAATATGGAATTAACAGCAATAGTAGGTGTGCTAAGTGCATTATTTGGAATGCTTTTTACGTATCTTGCATTCTTGAAAAATAGAGATAAAGATGTCCAACAAAGTGCAGCAGAATCGGCTGTTATCAGTACTAAATTAGATGCTATTAACAATGGAGTTGAAAACATTCGAGTGGATATGAAGGTTGAGCAAAAAGCTCGTATGGACTTGTCAGAACGTGTTACACGTGTAGAAGAGTCGAGCAAACAAGCACATAAACGAATTGATGAATTGGGGGAAAAGGTATATGAAAATTAACTGGAAAGTCCGTCTAAAGCATAAGCCATTTTTGGTGGCTGCCTTTGCATTATTGCTTTTACTAGTACAACAGATTGGGGCATTAATTGGCTACGACACAACAATTTATAATGAGCGAGTAACAGAGTTATTTAACACTGTGCTCGCTCTTTTAGTGCTTATTGGGGTGGTTATTGATCCAACAACAACTGGTACTGCAGACAGTGTCCAAGCACTTGGATATAACAAACCACGTGATGATTTGGAGGGGAATAAATAATGGTAGTAATTCGTAAAAAGCTAGTATCTGATGCTCAAGCGGCAAAAGTTACAAACGGTAAAGGAAACACTAAAAGAAAAGTAGTTGTACATGGTACTGACAATTATCGGACAGGTGCTGATGCTGATGCACATGCACGCTTACAAGCAAATGGTAACAGTCGCTCTGCTTCGTGGCAATGGCAAGTAGATGATAAAGAAGCCGTACAATCTTTTGAACACACATGGAAATGTTGGGCCTCAGGTACAGCGAAAGGCAATGCAGAGGGCATACATGTAGAAATGTGTGTGAATGGTGATGGCAACTATAGGAAGACATTAGAAAATACTGCTGCGTTAGTCGCTAAAATCTTAAAAGACGAGGGACTTACTATTAATGATGTGGTGCAACACAATTATTACAGTGGTAAAAACTGTCCTCGTGAAATTCGTGCTGGCAATGTTGCTTGGGCTACCTTCTTACAACTGGTTAAAAACGCTGGTGCTGTACAACAACCAAAACCAGACTCAGATAACAAGAAGTATCGTGTTTTAACAGGCACATACAGTACAATTCAAGCAGCTGAAAACGTCTTAGATGTATTAAAACATCGTTTCGGTTGGGTAGCATATATCGAGCCTGACAACAAACTATGGAGGGTGAAAACAGGTACTTTTACAGGTATGGATGCAGCACAAGGTGCAGCTAGTAAAATTAGCACAGCTAAGTTGGCACGGATAACAAATATAGTAGCCGAATAATTTTAAAGCCCAGGTACTCAATTAATTTGAGCCTGGTCCTTTTTTATTTCCAGAAATTACACTTGCTAAAATACAAATGTTTGTTCTAAAATAATACAAACAAACGTTCTTATAAGGGAGTGTAATGACATGAAAGAACAACTGATTAAATCAATGCAACATAATCAAATTGTAAGTATGATGTACATCGCTCAAGATGGTAAAATATCAAAACGTCGTATAAAGATTATTAAAATTGTTGGTGATTCGTTTCAGGCATACTGTTTCAGCAGAAAAGCAAAGCGTACATTTATAATTAGTAATGTCTTGGCGGTTGTTCCAGTCATCAATAAAGAACGTGAAATTATATGTTAAAAGCAGAACAACGTAGCTTGTTACACAAATTTGTGATACATGATTTAGCTATTCAATCATTGCAACGTGACTTTGCTGTTATTGAAAATTTAAAAATGGTGAAAGTATATGCACCAATAATTGATGGTCTGTTAAAAGCAATAACAAATGATTATTACAATACCAAGAGACTATTAGCAAAGGATAAAATAAAGTTTGTTAAGTGGGAAAAAGTCGGCGAGCATTTTAGTGATCTCACTGTTACCACACCTGGAGAGGATGAAGTATTACGTTATGCCAACCAAGCATTAAAAACGCAAGTTGAAGAATTACTTTTAAGCCATATAAACAAATGACCAGGACTCACTTCAATATGAGTACCTGGTCAATTTGTTTATATGGTCTATATTTTGTCTGAAGCTACATTGTCTTTTTTATAGGAGAATTAGAATGTCAAAATTACATTTAATAAATGAAATTATTACTACAGTTAAAATGGCTTCTGTTGAGTATGACGAAACAAAATTAGCAATTTACTTAGATGATCTTTTATCTAGTTATTCAATTGAAGTTCTAAACGAAGAACTACTAACAGATAATAATGAAGAGTATCTGACGATGTATCTTGGTGCAATTAGATTAGAAAATTATGCAGAAACTACAATAATAAACTACCAATATGAATTAAAACGATTTTTAAAATTCATCATGAAACCGCTGTTAAAAGTAAATACAATAGATGTCCGTCAATATTTAACTGCATCCAGTCATTTAAAAAGTGGAACCATAGCGACTAAGTTGACTATAATTAAAGCATTTTATACTTGGTTAGTTAGAGAGGAAATTATTCTAAAAAATCCTGCTTCCAAAATAAAATCGCCTAAAGTTCCCAAACGTTTGAGAGAAGGTTTAACAATAGAAGAACTTGAAATAGTTAGAGAATCTTGTTCAACTTTATGTCAACGCGCTTTAATTGAAGTGTTTTATAGTACTGCATGTCGTTTAAGTGAGTTAAGTGCCCTTAACATTCATGATATTAATTGGCAAGATATGAGTACTATTGTATATGGAAAAGGAAGTAAGGAGCGTAAAGTGTTCTTTAGCTTTAAAGCACTCTTTCATCTAAAGCGATATTTATGCTCGCGAAATGATGATTGCGAAGCCTTATTCGCTACAGAAAGGCGTCCATATAGAAGGTTAACAAATAGAGGGATTCAATATCAAATAGATAAAATAGAACAAGTTACACAAGTAAGTAAGCCATTAACACCACATGTAATGCGACACACTTTTGCAACATTATCGATGGATTCTGGAATTGAACTAGCAGATTTGCAACATCTTTTAGGCCATGAAGATCCAGCAACTACATTAAGATATGCACCTGTATCTGAAGAACGTAAAAGACAAGCTTTTAAAAAATATCATATACAATAAATAAACAGACCATTACAAAAGGTTGAAATGTCTTTCTTCTATTTATTATATTCTTCTACACTCATATGTAACAAATTTTCTGTTAAATTAAAAATGCAACTTATCTATTGATAAAGAGAGTGATTCCTAGTAGAGTAATAGAGGTAAATTAAGTGCAAAAAAATCAAGGGTTTTTATATACAACACAAATACTACACAACAACCCTATGAAACATTGATATAATGCACTTTTATTATGCCCTCCGAGGGCGCCATTTTACTGATTATTTGAAAATTTTTATAGCTCGATTCTCCTAATAAGTAGTTTAGCAGCCTGCTTAGTGGAGAAAGATGGGAAAATAGTGGAAATACTGCCCTAGTTGGCATTATTCCCGTATTTGTTCCATTCAAACCTTCAAAAAAAGCAACAACTCCAAATTATTTTTTAGTGAACATACTGTACGTGAGGACTAGCCATCTAGTCGAAAAAAAAGAATCCTATCTGAGGGGATTCTTTTTTTTTTTGACTAAAACTATCTAATAATGGCATGATTAGTATATGTATAAATATACATTTTTGATGACATTTTCGTTTATTCATACCGTTTTTTGCTAAAATAGCGCATGAAAATAAATTTTTATGAAAAAATAATTACTTTTATACGAAAAGTTATTGTCTATTAGCAATAATGTTACTATAATTGACCTAATAGTCTAACATTTCCGAATTGTGAAAAATGAAGTCGTGTTTCGGAAAAACATATTTTAGGGGGAAACGCTATGAAAAAAAGATTATCTATGTTACTTATGCTCGTGGCAGCACTAATGCTAGCTCTAGCAGGATGTGGCGCGAAGGAAGATAAATCATCAGGTGGTGCACCGGCAGAGGATGGCGGAAGCGATAAAAAAGTTTATAAGGTAGGTACAGAGGCTACTTTCGCTCCGTTTGAATCAATTGACGATAAAGGGAATATTGTAGGGATTGATGTCGATATTTTGCAGGCTATTGCTGATGAAATGAACTTTGAAGTAGAATGGCAAAATATTGGCTGGGAGCCTGTATTCCAAACAATTCAAAATGGTGAAACCGATATTGGGGCATCTGGAATTACAATAACAGAGGAACGTAAACAATCGTTCGACTTTACCGATCCATACCATGAATCTCAATTATTAATTGTAGTAAAAGAAGATTCAAAGATCCAATCATTTGCAGAATTAAAAGATAAAAAGGTTTCAGTACAAATCAATTCTACTGGACATACAGCTGCGAAAAAGCTACAGGGTGATGCTAGTAAAAAAATTATGGCATTTGAAAATCAACCAGTGGCTATCCAGGAAATGCTGAATGGCAATGTAGATGCTGCAATCGGTGATAATGCAGTAGTTAACAAGTATATCCAAGCACATCCAGATCAAAAACTAAAAATAGTAGAAGATGATACTTTTGAAAAAGAATATTATGGCTTTATGGTTCAAAAAGGAAATAAGGAGCTTTTAAACCTATTAAATGAAGGTCTACAAAAGATTAAAGAAAACGGTAAATTAAAAGAGATTACTGGCTCAGACTTTAAGTAAGACAAGAATAATGATGCCCTAGCATAGCCTATATGCTAGCGGCTTCATATTTTTTCGTAACTTTTTAGGGGAAATGGGGTTTTCGGATGGACATCTTTGACTTACGCTGGGACATAGTCTGGAACTACCGAGATATGTTTATACGTGGTATTGGCGTAACACTAATTTTGACACTCAGTGGTTACTTTGGTGGTATTTTTTTAGGATTATTTTTAGGGCTCGGAAAATTATCGACGAAAAAATGGATTTATTGGCCATGTAAGCTTTATGTTGATTTATTCCGTGGAACACCAATGCTAGTACAAATTTTATTAATTCATTTAGCCGTAATACCAACGATTTTTGGACACTCTTTAGGTTATATGGTGTCAGGAATCACGGCACTTATTTTAAACTGTGCTGCCTATAATGCGGAAATCTTCCGTGCGGGTATTCAAAGTATTGCGAAAGGTCAAATGGAGGCAGCTCGATCACTTGGTTTAACACATAACCAAGCGATGAGAAAAGTCATTTTACCACAGGCATTTAGACGAATGATCCCACCTTTAGGGAATGAATTCATCGCGCTGTTAAAGGATTCCTCTTTAGTAACTGTTATTGCGGCTCCAGATATTTTATATGCAAGTAAAGTAGTAGCAGGAGCTAGCTTCCGTTTCTGGGAGCCTTACATTGTTGCAGCATTATTATACTTAGTTTTAACGTATGGTGTAACAAAAATTGTGACATTTATCGAGAAGCGATTCAGTAATAGTTATGTCCCTCGTAAGGCAGAAGGGCGGGAAGCACGATGATTAAAATTCAGAATTTACACAAATATTTTGGCAAGCTAGAAGTTTTAAAAGGTATTGATTATGAAATACAAGAGAAACAGGTAGTTTGTGTAATAGGACCATCTGGTTCAGGAAAAAGTACATTTTTACGGTGCATTAATATGCTTGAAGAAGTGACTGATGGTGCCATTTATATTGAAAACGTGAAGATTAATGATCCTAAAACGAATATAAATGCAATACGTGCAGAAGTAGGCATGGTGTTTCAACAGTTCAATTTATTCCCGCATATGACGGTTATTGATAATGTGACAATGGCTCCTATGCAAATTCGTAAAATGAGCCGTGCCGACGCTGAAGCGCTAGGACATGAGCTTCTTAAGAAGGTTGGTTTAGATAGTAAGGCATATAACTATCCTGAACAGCTTTCAGGCGGTCAGCAGCAACGTGTTGCTATAGCCCGTGCTTTAGCAATGAAGCCAAAAGCGATTTTATTTGATGAACCTACATCCGCACTTGATCCAGAAATGGTAAAAGAGGTGCTAGATGTCATGAAGAACTTAGCAGCTGAGGGAATGACAATGATTGTCGTTACACATGAAATGGGCTTTGCACGTGAGGTAGGCGATCGTGTGGTCTTTATGGATGGCGGCTATATTGTGGAAGAAGGAGTACCAGAGGAACTCTTCGGAAACCCTCAAAATGAACGAACAAAAGCATTTTTAGGAAAAGTTTTATAACAAATAAGTAAAGCAGTCTCAGGTGATTTATATCACATGTGAGACTGCTTTTTGGTTGTTAATGAAGTGGATTTGTAGTAGTACCAAATGAATCAAGTATTGTGCGCATATCCTGCTGCGAATATTGAGGTACTTGATAGTAGCCATGTTTATTTTGGTAAATAGATAATTCGTATGCCATTTCAATGCAGTTGGGAATACTATCTGCAACAACACGGCGAACTACAGGGTTTGTAGTCTCAGTAGCAGCCGCTGTCATACATTTTGCTGCACCTTTTTGAGCACCTAATAAGAAGCCGGAAATTGTTTCATCATTTATTTCATTTGCATTTTGCATTGGTTTTTTAGGTTGCCCAGGATTTAATCCATAAGTAAAGTTATTGCCTGTCTCCATTTGGTAACGTCCAGTTGGAACAGATGGATCATGCCCAGTTTTAAAGGATTCCACAATAGTGTTATACATGCCTAAAGTGAAGTTATATTGGCGATCCAAAATGCTAAGTAACTCAGGGTCCTTTACCTGTGGACGTAAAATAATGGATTGATTCATACCAGCAATAATTTCGCCAAGTGTTTCATGCATGTCCATAACTTCATGTCCACCATGATTTAGGCTTTGTTGTTGGTTGAATGATGGTTGGTTAGCTGATTCATTGTGAAATGATTGTGACAAAAAAAACGCCTCCTAAATGTTATTTTGTTGCAGTATTTAGTATGTCTATTTAGATATATTTCATACGGTATAAATCCATTGGCATATATATAGAATAGAGATGTTTTTTTGCAACACAATAGAGGTAAGGAAAAGCAAGTAGGTAAAGGAGGGAATATAAATTGAAAAAAGTTTTTGGACCTATAGGAATAATAATCATTATTTTATTTCTACTAGCTTTATTATTTATTCCTAAATACAACAGCCTTGTAACAGCGGAAGAGAGTGTGGATTCAAAATGGGCTCAGGTTGAAAATCAGCTTCAGCGTCGCTATGATTTAATTCCGAATTTAGTGGAATCCGTAAAAGGGTACGCTAAACATGAGCAAGATATCATTTCTAGTATTTCTGAGGCACGCTCACAAATGGGAAATGCACGTACTCCAGAGGAACAGGCAGTTGCGAATGATGCATTGAATGGCGCACTTAGTCGTTTGCTTGTCGTGGTAGAAAATTATCCAAATTTAAAGGCAGACGCTAATTTTCGACAATTGATGGATGAATTAGCTGGAACTGAAAATCGGTTAGCTGTCGCTCGTGAGGATTACAATAATGAGGTTCAGGCCTTTAATAAAAATGTTAAACGTTTCCCAGGAAATTTAATGGCAGGCATGTTTGGCTTTGAGCAGAAGGAATATTTTAAAGCAACAGCAGGTTCTGAAAAGGCGCCATCTATCGATTTTAGTAATTCAGGTAAGCAATAATGAAACGTTTTATTGTGCAATTTGCAATTGTTTGTTTCTCATTTCTTGTATTGATTAGAATGGCAGATGCAGCAATGCCAACTCCCATGAAAAATACGTATATCCATGATTTTGCAAATGTATTATCTTCTTCAGTAGAAGAAGAGCTTAATCGTTTTTCAGAACAGCTAGACAAAGGGACAGGTGCCGAAATAATGGTTGTCACTGTCGAATCCATTAATGGACAGGACCCAAAAATGTATGCGACGAAGATGATTCGCTCATGGGGAATTGGTGATGCACAAAAAAATAACGGTGTTTTACTATTAGCAACATTTGGTCAGGGCGAAGGCAATAATGATGCCGTTATTGCAGTAGGTCAGGGGCTTGAAGGAGCATTGCCGGATGGTAAGCTTGGCCGGATTTTAGATACAGCGTTTTATCCAAATGCAAGTGCTGGTGACATTGATCAAGCATTTAAAGCAACGTATGCTGAAATATATCAAACTGTTGCAGAGGAATATAATTGGGAGGGAGAGACACCTACAATTTCAACTAAGGATAAAGAGATGCCAACATGGATGATTATTGCCCTTGTTGTCATTGTACTTATTTTATATTCCTTTCTTTCTAATGGTGGCGGAAGAGGACCTCGCTCAGGTGGCAGAGGAGGCTATCCAGGTGGATTTGGCAGCCGAGGATCAGGCGGTAGCGGCTTTGGTGGATTTGGAGGAGGTTCATCTGCTGGCGGCGGAGCAAGTCGTAAATTTTAAACGATTACAAAGTGAACTTACTTTGTAACATTATAAAATAAGTAATTGTACAAGATGATTTATTTCATTACTACTTGTTATAATGTTGCACAAAATAAAAATGTACATTACTAAAATTAAATTTTAGTGATGTACATTTTTATTTTGGAGAAGAATCAAATTATTAGATACATGAAATGAATTGTAAAATTCGTGCTAAAGATTCTTTTCGATTTGTAAAGTTTTCTATCAGCTATATAGTAGGGTTCGTTTCAAGCAATACTCATATCCAAATCTTTTAATTAAGCTATCTTACATCATCACAAAAAAGAATTACGCAAGATTCGGGAATTAATTCATCTTTATATAAAATCCAAATTATTTAAAATATCGGTTACTTCCAGTTTAAATGTCTCATTTTCTATTACAGAGTGAATTAATGGACGGTTCCCAATAAGTTCTATAATTATTTGATGCATATTTTCCTGAGCAAAATGAATTATTTCTTCAAATTGAGTGTGATTATAATAAATGTCAACATCATAGTATTTTCTTAGTTCACGAGCGATAAGAAAAATCTTAGGATGGAACTCTACATTAGCATCAACTAACAATATTTTATGAGGCAGTAATATATTTTTGTTAATATAATCTAGGCTTTTCAAAACTGATAATAATCTTTCTAAACCAAAGGCTAAGCCAACTCCTGGTTCATTTAAATTGCCAACAGCAGAAACTAAATTATTGTATCGCCCACCACCTAAAATTGCTCCAATTTCAGAGTCAATAGCCAAACCCTCTAATATATAGCCTGTATAATAATCTGCTCCCCTTGCTAATGTTAAATCAATTTTGATGTTGGATTGAACATTTTTTGGTAAATAGGAAAGTATAAATTTCAAATCGGCTGTCGCCTTCGTAGAAGAGAGACAGTAATTAAAGAACTTTTCAATTTGACTTATTTGATTTTGTAAATCCTCATATTGAGCTAAAAGGTTAGAAAAATCCTCAATCTCAATCAGTATTTGATTAGCAATATATAATGGAATTTTATTTTCGATTAGTTTATTTTTTATACCTTGTAATCCGTCTTTTGAAACTTTATCTGCATAATCTAAGGCTCTTTGCAATCCGAGCTGTTCTTCTTTGGTATTCAAACCAACTTTAAGTGCTAAGGCTTGAATAAGCAGTCTATGATTTATTTTCAAAACAAAGTTTTTTATTCCTAACTTATTAATCAATTCATGTGCCATTAATGTAATATCGATTTCAGCTAATAAACTGTCTGAACCAATAATATCGGCGTCGCATTGTGTAAATTCTCTAAAATGACTTTTTCCAGGCTCGTCATCTCTAAAGGAGGGTCCAATTTGAAATCTTTTATAAGGCCTTGGTATATTTGGATGCATACTAACAACTCTAGCCAGCGGTACAGTTAAATCATAGCGAGGAATAAGATTTTTTTCATTTTTATCTTTGATATGAAAAAATAATTTTTCTCCTTCTCCATGATGTCCATTAAATGTTTCTAAGTATTCTAAAATAGGTGTTTTATGTGGATTGAAACCATAGTTTTCATAAACGCCTTTAATTATATTGATGATGTGTTCTCGATATCTCATGTCAATTCCTAATACATCTTCGGTTCCCTCAGGAATTGATAGAGTTTTTTCGTTTAGGTTAGAAATCATCTTTGAATCTTCCTTTCAATAGGTACTTTGAATCTTATTAATTTTTATTTTGAAAATAGATTAAGAAAGTTAATCCTATTAAGATGAAAAAACCTCCCAATAGTTGAGGTGGTTGCATTACTTCCTGCAAAAATAGTAGGCCAAAAATAGAGGTGAATATAGGCTCTACCATACTTATCATAGAAACATTTGTTGAATTAAGAATCTGTAGTGATTTAAATAAAGTTATTTCACCTATAATCGTTGAAACAAGAACAATGCTAAATATATATATCCATGCATTTGAAGCAAAATTCCAATGTAGTTCTCTGGTTATTAGACCTATGAAAAGTACACCCAATGCAGCAAATGAGGTAACATATGTACTTGTTACAACAGGGGAATTATTGTCGGTTACTTTTTTTCCGAGAATCATATAGAGTGCATATACAATAGCTGCTAATATCGCTAAAAATACGCCCTTCATATTTATACCTTGAAAAGAAACGCCTAATAAAAAAATCATGCTAATAAAGGTGAAAAATAAAGCTATGATTGATTTTATCTTTAACTTTTCTTTGTAGATTAAAAAGGAAAAGATTGAAACAAATATAGGAAATGAAAATAGTAATAAAACTGCCATAGCAGATGATAGATATTTTAATGATTCAAAATGTAGTACAGATAACAGTGTGAATAAAACACCACCCAGTAGAAAAAGTAACTTTAAATCCATTTTACCGATTTTGAAAGGTATTTTTTTCCATAATAGAAACAAAAAAAATAGTAAAGAACTTATTGAAAATCTTAAAACCAGTAATGTATAAACTGAAATCCCATAGCTATAAGCTTTTATAGCGAAAATAGGCATAATACCAAAGCAAATAGCTGAAATTATTGCATAAATAATGCCCTTTTTTAAATCTTTCACACTAACCTTCCTTCATAAATTTATGAAAAGATGAAAAAGTAAACCGATTTCTTCTCTTCATTAAATTCTGTATATCTGTTAAATATAAGTTGCTACAGCAATTGACGTACACTCGAGTTAATTTAATCCTATCATTACAAATAATTACATTTCAATAGTATTTTTTGACATTTTCGTGTCGTAAATCCATTTTTAACCAATGGGAGATGATTTTTCCGAAGTTAATCAATGAAGAAGAATCATTTGCATGACTTGAAGCCCCAAACACTTTTCTCATCCTTGTGCGAGAAATATAGCTGCAGCTTTCAGTTGGTTAGGGACTTGGACCCAACATAAATTTGATAGCTCAAATGAACGAGGTATTGGCTTTATAGTCTGCAATAAAATTTAACAATTAAATATCCTAATATTGTTGTACATTCTATAAATTGATTTTTAATCGTAGTTCGCTTTTTTATTGGTGTTAAAGGAAATAATATTTAATTATTATCATTAATTGACAAAAAAGCTAAAGTTGTTATAATTTTAATATATCGACAAACGATATAACGCACAATGATATAAGGAGGAATCATTTTGAAAAAAAGATTTTTATCGGCATCATTAGCGGTCATTTTAACGACGTCTGCTGTTTATCCAGTCACAATGCAAGAGGTACGAGCTGCCAATGAAACTAGTCAACAAGTAGTAGCACAAGAGGAGAGTGTATCGGCTCAGGAATTTCTTAATTTAGCTGTAACAGCTTTAACCTTCCAGCATGGATCAGATTCTATGCGCCAGCAAATCATTGCAACATGGGTAAAAGATGAAGAATTGAAGGATTTAACACTTGCTATTAAACGTGATGAAGCAGCACGTATTTTAGTAAGAGCTTTAAATAAAGAGGAAAAAGAAGCAACGCTTGCTGAGTACAAAGAAAAAGCAGCTAAGCTTGGATTATTTACTGGCCTTTTAATTAGTGATAATACGGTATCTAAGCAGGATGCAGTCAAAATTTTAAATAATGCTAAACAAATGAAAAACGGTACTAATAACGAGGGCGTAAAGGAAATTTCTGTAGAAGACTTCATGAAAAGCCCAGGCAACTTTGGCTATCAGCTTTCGCCAGATGGTAACTATATAACGTTCTCATCAGCATGGGAAAACCGTTCTAATGTTTTTGTGAAAAAAATGGGTGATGATAGCGAGCCTATTCGTGTATCAAGTTCAAAGGATCGAGATATAGCTGGTTCCTTCTGGAAGGATGATACATTATTATATGTTAAGGATAAAGGTGGAGATGAAAATTTCCATATCTACTCTACAACATTTAACGGGACAGAGGAAAAGGATTTAACGCCGTATCCAAATGTGACTGTAGGTTTATTGAGTAATTTGCAGGGTGTAAAAGATGAAATTCTGATTATGATGAACAAAGAAGATGCAACAGTGTTTGATGTGTACAAGCTTAATGTGAAGACTGGTAAAACAACGCATGTTGCTAAAAACCCAGGCAACATCTCTAACTGGTTAGCAGACCGTGATGGAAATGTGCGTGTTGCGGTTGAATCAGATGGAGTAGTTGGAACTATTCTTTATCGTGATTCCGAAAAAGATGAATTTAAACCATTTATTGAACTAGAAGCAGGGGATGAAGTAATGCCGCTTGCATTCTCAAAGGACAATAAATATATTTACGCGACTTCTAATAAAGGGAGAGATAAAGTAGAAGTTGTTAAGTATGATTTAGAAGGCAATGAAGAAGTCATTATGTCTAATAAAGAAGTAGACGTTGCTGGTGTACTATATAATGCTGAGCAAGATAAACTATTATACGGTGCTTATATAACAGATAAACCACATTATCAATTCTTTGATGAGAACTTCGAAAAGCTATTCCGCAAAATACAAGATAAATTAGGAGTTCATGAAAGTGAATTAGGTATTAACGATTACAATAAGGAAATGACTAAGTTTATTGTTAGCGTTTCTAGTGATAAGGTTTACGGAAAATATTATTACTATGATTCTGTAACTGATAAATTGACAGAATTGGATACATTAAGCCCTTGGTTAAAATCAGAGGAACTTGCTGAAATGCATCCTATTTCGTATAAGAGTAGAGATGGCTTAACAATTAATGGCTATCTGACATTGCCAAAAAACAAAGAAGCTAAAAACCTACCGCTTATCGTTAATCCACATGGTGGTCCATGGGCACGTGATATGTGGGGCTTCAATCCAGAGGTACAGCTATTAGCAAATCGCGGATATGCTGTCTTACAGGTGAATTTCCGTTCTTCTACTGGTTATGGTAAGGAATTTCTGCAGGCTGGTAATAAGCAGTGGGGTCTAAAAATTCAAGATGATATTACAGATGGCGTACAATGGGCAATTGACCAAGGTATTGCGGACCCTAAACGAATTGGTATTTATGGAGCATCATTTGGCGGTTATGCTACTTTAGCTGGTATTACGTTTACACCAGATTTATATGCAGCAGCAGTTGATTATGTAGGTGTTTCGAATATCTTTACACTATTAAATACAATTCCTCCATATTGGGAAACAATGCGTGAGATGCTCTATGAGCGAGTAGGGCATCCGGAGAAAGATAAAGAACTATTAACAGCTGCTTCTCCAGTTTTCCATGCGGATAAAATTACTACACCACTATTCGTGGCTCAAGGTGCGAATGATCCACGTGTAAACAAAGCTGAATCAGATCAAATTGTAGAAGCATTACGTGCTAGAGGTGTTGACGTGGAGTACATGCTAAAAGAGAATGAAGGTCATGGCTTCCTTAATGAAGAAAACAAAATCGAATTCTATAATGCGATGCTAAAATTCTTAGATAGTCATCTAAAAAAATAATAGAAAAAGAGACTGTGCATATTACTTGCGCAGTCTTTTTATGTGAGAAATATGGTTTATAAGAGTTGAATTTTATGTCGGGTCTTATCATATTTCTTGCTGTCAATCAACGTGATACAATGAGCCAGCTTTTCTACGCCAGTATGAATTTGATTATCTTCCACTTGAGAAATGCTTAGGCGAATTAGGTTTTCCTTTTTATATTCTGATAGGAACATTCTAGAGGCATCATCAACCAAAATCTGTTGTTCCTTTAACAAATGAACAATTTGCTTTGCTGCAACATGCTCTGGCAAGTAGATAGTAAGATAAAATCCGGACGATGGCTTTGTGTAAAGTGTGTTATTAGGTAGTAATAACTCACAAGCCTCCTGTAAGTGCTTCATCTTTCCAAAATAGAGTTCTTTTATTTTTTTTATATGACTTTGAAACATTCCATTCTTTAAATAAATCTCAAGTGCCCCCTGCGAAAGAACGGAATTATTAAAATCAGCAGTAAACTTGTAGCGTGAAAAATGGCTGCTCATTATTTGGGGAAGAATGATAGTGGCAATCCTTAAACCAGGGAGAAAAATCTTAGAAAAACTCTTTATATAAATAACTCTTCCAGAAGGGGTGTATGAAAATAATGGATCAGATTTTGTGCTCGGATCAAGCTCCGCTAAAAAATCATCCTCAACGATATACACATCGTATTTTTCAGCCAATTTTTGTGTAGCTATGACCAAGTGGATTTTGAAACCTTGGCACAATATAGAAAAACTTAATATCATTATTGCGAAAAATATACTCTAGACGTTCAAAATCTATCCCATCCATAGATAAATCAATTCCAAAAGTAGTTATAGAATGCAAATTAGCTGATTCGATAAAGCCAAAATAAGTAGGCTGTTCAATTAAAATATTATTTTTGCCATTTGGAAATGGCATGGACACTAATAAATTCAATGCTTGCTGTGAGCCAGAGACAATAAATAATCTTTCTGGTTCGGTAAAGACCTGTAAGCTTTGTAAGTATTTTACCAACTGTACCCGCAAAGAGTAGAAGCCTTGTTGATCAGAATAAGTAAATAATTCTTCCTTATATGTATCAATTGCTTGATTGATACAGTGCTGAAAATCAATGTATGGCATGATGTTTTTATCGGGACCAGCAGATAAAAAATCGATGGTAGCCCTTCTGTTGTCAAGGTGCTGAAATTCATTGACAACATAATAACCACTTTTTGGGACAGAGAAGATTAAATGTTCTTTTTCCAATTCGTCATATGCTTTAATAACTGTGTTTTTGCTGCAGGAAAATTTCTCAGACAGTTGCCGAACTGAAGGAAGCTTGCTACCTGCTAACAGATCACCATTCGCAAGCTGATTTTTAATGTCTTTAACAATTCCATTATATTTTGTATCCATAAAAATCCTTTCCTTATCTGTACCAGGACAGATGCTAGAAAACTCTATTTCATTTAATGAAGTGTTCTCTTATTATGTATTATACCAGTACAGATGAGACAGTTTGGTACTTAATAATAAGGGGAGCTGATTAATTGTGCAAGAAAGTAAAAAAGAAAAAATGGGGATAATATTAGGTTTGTTAGGTGTTATTTGTTTTAGCTTAACATTACCTGCAACTAGTGTTGCTGTAGAATATTTTGGCACTACAGTCGTTGGCTTAGGAAGAGGAGTAATCGCCTCAATTTTAGTTGCTATAATCTTGATTGGAAGAAAAGAAAGATTACCTACTGCTCATCAGTTTAAAAGCTTATTAATGGTTTCTTTAGGCGCTGTGCTAGGATTTCCCTTACTTACTTCTTGGGAAATGACTAGCTTACCAGTATCTCATGGAGCGGTGGAGTTGACCCTATTACCTTTAGCTACAGCTGGCTTTGCCATGATGAGAGCGGGGGAAATCCCATCTCGTAAGTTTTGGCTGTCTAGTATAGCAGGTGCCCTAGCCGTAATCATTTATGCAATTTATCTTGGGTTGGGACAGTTACATATTGCAGACTTTGCATTATTGGCTGCTGTCGTAATACTCGGGCTTAGTTATGCGGAGGGCGGCATGCTTGCACAAGAACTAGGTAGCTGGCAAGTGATTGCATGGGCCATTATTATTGCGGTCCCTTTTCTAATCATACCAGTATCTCTAAACGTTTCTGGAGAGATGTTACATGCACCTTTAAAAGCTTGGATTAGCTTTTTATATTTAGCGATTGTAAGTCAATTTCTAGCCTATGTAGCATGGTATGGTGGAATGGCAATGGGCGGTATTTCTAGAGTTAGCCAAATACAATATTTACAGCCATTTTTAATGATTATTTTTGCAGCTTTATTTCTTCATGAATCGATTACAGTATTTACAATTGTTATTGCAATTGCTGTTGTGTTGTCCGTTATAATTGGCAAAAATGCTTCTATAGTAAAAAAAGACTCTGTATGAGTGTACGAAAAACTAGAGAAGCTTTATAGTATCTTAGTATATATGGCTAATTCGTTTTATAATAGCCTAAGGAGGTGCTGTAAAGTGAAGGTGAAATTTTTTACTCGGGCTAATTGCGGGCTTTGTATGGAAGGTTTGGATACTCTAAAGCTTGTACAAGAGGACTTGGGTTTTCATATCGATATCATTGATATTGAAGAAGATGAGGCAGTACATGAAAAGTATATGCTAATGATTCCAGTAGTAGAAAAGGATGGGCAAGTCATACAATATGGTGATATAGATTACGCAACATTGATGGAGCATTTAACTTGCGAATAGAATAAACAAATGAGTAGCAAATTGCACATTTAAAAAAAGCAAACACTTTATTTAAATTTCGCATTTCTCCTGCTAGATAAAATGGCAGCGAAGAAAGAGCGGAATTTTTTATTTTATCAGGTGAGAATTCAGGACAATCTCAATGTTGAAGCTTGTTTTAATCGTTAACAATCTTACAATTCACAAATTGTTCAATGAAAGCGTTTTGAATTTGAACAGTTTGTGAAGACCTTCACATTACGCTTTCTTTTTAAATAAATCGGAGTAGAATAAGAGTCAAGAAAGAAATTGTTATAAAACAGTTTAAAAAAATATCACGATTTCTAGTGGTTGTTATATTACAAAAACAAAATCGAAGGGAGATTTTACAATGTGGGTTATTACAGTATTTGAGAAAAAAGATGTTCGTATTTTTGAGTATACAAATAAAATTGAAGCAACAAAAGCTTTAGAAGGTTTCAAGAAAAACGCCATTTTATCTTTTACAAAATAAGACAAATAAGGTCTCATAACTATCTTAAAGTTATGGGGCCTTTTTTTTCATAATTGGAAACTAACCAATATTAATTTTTTTCCAATTTCCATAGCATACACTTGCTCTTTAACTCAAAGCATATTATAATAAAATCATAAGTGGGACATAAAATGATAGTGTGGGATAAAATAGGACCCACTACTATTTAAAAGGGAGTAGATAGATATGTTATCTGTACCTGAGGCACAGCAAAGGCTACTTCCAGAAATGTATCTGCTTCTTCAAACAAGATACCGTATTTTGCAGACAATCCAGCTAATGCAGCCTATTGGGCGTCGCACACTTGCAGAATCACTAAAAATGACTGAACGAGAAATACGGAAAGAAACAGATATTTTACGTGAGCAAGGGTTATTAGTTTCCCAAAAGTTGGGTATGGTATGTACAGATGACGGTGAAGTAGTAATAGAAAAATTAAGAACGTTGGTCTATGAATGGTCGGGTCTTACCCAGTTAGCAAAATTACTGGAAAAGCATTTTGGTTTACAGCATGTGATTGTTGTACCTGGTGATTATAATGAGGACGATACGGTACTAACCTTACTTGGTAGGGAGGCAGCGCAAGTATATTTATCCTCTAGTTTTGATGGTCAGGTGGTGGCTGTTACTGGCGGTAAATCTGTTGCGTCACTCACACCATTTCTACACCCTGCACATGCACAAAACATTACTTTTGTAGCTGCACGTGGTGGCATTGGACATGAAATGCAAATGCAAGCCAACACACTTGTTGCAACATTTGCCATGCAGATGGATGCACAATATCGCACCTTGTTTTTACCTGAGCATTTAAGCGAGCAGGCATATCAAGCTATGCTAACAGAGCCAATGGTAACGGAAATGATGGATTATTATGAGCATGCAGATTGTGTTATCCATGGTATTGGCTCTGCGGAGGAAATGGCTTTAAGGCGGAACTCATCGCCTGAGGATTTACGAATTCTCGAAGAAAAGGGTGCTGTGAGTGAAGCATTTGGCTATTATTTTAATGCTGCAGGTGAGATTGTTCATCGAATTCGTACGATTGGTATTCAGCTTGAGCAGGTTCAAGGAAGTAAGCAAGTAATTGCAGTTGCAGCGGGTAAACAAAAAGTGAAGGCAATGCTATCGTATTTTAAGGTTGCACCAAAGCAAACCATATTTATTACTGATGAGGCAGCCGCAAAAGCTATCGCTGCGGGTTTACCTTCTTTATAGAATGGTATTGGTTTGAAAAAGTAACTCTACTTCAGAGAGTGTTCAACACTCTCTGGTTGAGCATAAAGCCATTTTGGCAAAATAATCATTTAAACATTATTGGAGGAATTGACAATGGCATTAAAATTAGCGATTAATGGATTTGGGCGTATTGGACGTTTAGTATTTCGTGAAGCAATGAAGCACGATGAATTCGAAGTAGTTGCAGTAAATGATTTAACAGATGCTGGTCAGCTTGCACATTTATTAAAATATGATTCAGTACACGGTATCTACGATGCTGAGGTTTATGCAGAAGGCGATTCTTTCATTGTGAATGGAAAAAATGTGAAAGTGTATGCTGAAAAAGATCCTACTCAATTACCATGGGGTGAGTTGGGAGTGGATGTTGTACTTGAATGTACAGGTAAATTCCGCTCTATGGAAGAAGTGAGTAAGCATATTGAAGCAGGTGCTAAAAAAGCAATTCTTTCAGCACCAGCGAAGGGTGCAATGCCTACATTTGTAATGGGTGTTAATCATGAGGATTACAATCCTGAAACAGACGATGTTATTTCAAATGCTTCTTGTACAACGAACTGTTTAGCACCTGTAGCGAAAATATTAGATGAGAAATTCGGTATTGTCCGCGGTATGATGACAACAATTCACTCTTACACGAACGATCAACGTATTCTTGACTTCCCACACTCTGATCCACGTCGTGCACGTGCAGGGGCTGTGTCAATGATTCCAACAACAACAGGGGCGGCTGTAGCAGTTTCTAAAGTTTTACCACAATTAAAAGGTAAATTAGATGGCTTTTCTATGCGTGTACCAACACCAAACGTTTCATGTGTTGATTTAGTAGTAGAGCTAAAAGCGGAAGTAACGAAGGAATCTATTAATGCGGCATTAAAAGAAGCCTCAGAAAATGAACTTAAAGGTATTTTAGGATACAATGAATTACCTTTAGTGTCTATTGACTATAATGGCAATCATGATTCTTCGACAGTGGATGGTCTTTCTACGATGGTGTTAGAAAACAGTATGGTGAAGGTTCTAGCATGGTATGATAACGAAATTGGTTATTCTACTCGTTTAATGGACATAGCTTTATATATTGCAGAAAAAGGATTCAATCATAAATAAGCGTCATATTTCAAAAAAAAAAGTAAAAAGTGTGACATAATACCGCTTTTTAGGTATAAAAAGTATAGCCTTTATAATATCGAAAAGATATAATATACAAGGGTAAAGAGAGTAAGGGATGTTTTACCCCTTACTCTTTTTTTATCTTGATTTAGCATGCATCCCAAACATCTACTAAATCAAGATAAAGCTCTGAGGGATGTCACGGATTAGATTGGAGCTTTTTCAAGCGAGCTCGAAAAAAAGCCAATTTTACTGGAGCGTCATTGATACATGAAAATAGCGTTGAATGAATAGGTGCAAAGTTTAACTAATGATCTTTAAACAAATGTATATACAATCGCAAGACATAGAACGTGACTTTTGTTACTATAAAAGCAAGTAAAAGGGTACTTTATCAAAAGCTGGTTACTTTAGCGAATCTAAGGGATATGCTTTTTATTGAATATAATGATTGTGAAAAATTGAGGAGCCAAGATGGGTGATCCAAAGATTTCACAAATTAAAAACTTTGAAGGGGGTTTCTTCATGTTAAATAAGAAGACGATGAAAGATATTGAGGTAAAAGGGCAGCGTGTATTTGTACGTGTCGATTTTAATGTACCGATGGCGGAGGGTGTGATTACGGATGATACACGTATTCGTGCAGCAATCCCTACAATTGAATATTTAGTGGAGCAGGGTGCTAAAGTAATTTTAGCCTCTCACTTGGGACGTCCAAAGGGTGAAGTAAAAGAAGAAATGCGTCTAACAGCTGTAGGAGTTCGATTAGCTGAATTAATTGGTAAGCCTGTTACTAAATTGGATGAATCAATTGGTAAAGAGGTAGAGGAAGCTGTTGCCAACATGCAAGATGAAGACATTCTTTTACTAGAAAATGTACGTTTCCACGCTGGTGAAGAGAAAAACGACCCAGCACTCGCAGAAGCATTTGCAAAATTAGCGGATGTCTATATCAATGATGCTTTTGGTGCAGCTCACCGTGCACACGCCTCAACAGAAGGTATTGCAAAGCATGTACCAGCTGTTTCAGGTTTCCTAATGCAAAAGGAATTAGATGTATTAGGAAAAGCATTATCTAATCCTGAGCGTCCCTTTACTGCTATTATCGGTGGTGCTAAAGTGAAGGATAAGATCGGTGTTATTGAAAGCTTGCTGGAAAAGGTAGACCATTTAATTATTGGTGGGGGTTTATCATTTACATTCATTAAAGCGCAAGGGTATGATATCGGCAAATCTTTATTGGAAGAAGACAAAATTGAGTTAGCTAAATCTTTTATTGAAAAAGCAAAGGCAAAAGGCGTGCAATTACATATGCCGATTGATGCAGTTGTTGCAAATGAATTTTCAAAAGATGCAGAAACGAAGATTGTAGATGTAGACGCAATTCCAGCGGATTGGATGGGCTTAGATATTGGTCCAAAAACAGCAGCAAATTATGCAGAGGTCATTCAGAATTCTAAATTAATCATTTGGAATGGTCCAATGGGTGTCTTTGAAATGGATAAATTTGCGAATGGTACAAAAACTGTAGCTTCGGCAATGGCTAATACAGCAGGTTATACAGTAATTGGCGGTGGCGATTCTGCAGCAGCTGTTGAAAAATTTGAAGTAGCGGATAAAATGGATCACATTTCTACAGGCGGCGGTGCTTCATTAGAATTAATGGAAGGTAAAGAGCTTCCTGGAATTGTGGCATTAAACGATAAATAAACTATTGGAGGCAAAACGATGCGTAAACCAATTATTGCAGGTAACTGGAAAATGTATAAAACATTTGAAGAGGCCATCCAGTTTGTCGATGCTATACAGGACAAACTCCCTTCAAATGACAAAGTGGATGCTGTTGTTTGCGCACCAGCACTCTATTTACCTACACTTGTGCAGGTTGCTAGTGAATCAGAGCTGGCGATTGGTGCACAAACGATGCATTATGAAAATGAAGGTGCGTTTACAGGGGAAATCAGCCCAAATCAGCTTGCTAGTGTGCAAGTAGACTATGTTATTTTAGGGCACTCAGAACGTCGTGAATACTACAATGAAACAGATGAGGCCATTAATAAAAAGGTAGCAGCAGCACTAGCACATAACATCGTACCAATTATTTGCTGTGGTGAAACGCTCACAGAACGTGAAGCAGGAACGACTGAGCAAAAGGTTGCTAGTCAAATCAAAGCGGCACTTGCTGGATTTGAAGCGCAACAGGTAGAGCATATGGTCATTGCCTATGAGCCAATTTGGGCAATTGGTACAGGTAAAACAGCAACGGCCGAAGATGCAAATCAAGTATGTGGAGCCATCCGTGCAGTTGTGGAAAGTTTATATAATGCTGAAACAGCGGCTGCTTTGCGTATTCAATACGGCGGCAGTGTGAAGCCTGAAAATATCGCAGAATTATTATCAAAAGAGCATATTGATGGTGCCTTAGTTGGTGGTGCTAGCTTACAACCAGAATCATATTTAACATTATTGGAGGCGGCGGCAAATGCCTAAAAAGCCAGTAGCATTAATTATTTTAGATGGCTTCGCATTTCGTGATGAAACATTTGGAAATGCAGTAGCACAAGCAAATAAGCCTAATTTTGATCGTTATTGGAACCAGTATCCCCATGCTACATTAACAGCAGCAGGTGAAGCAGTAGGGTTACCAGAAGGTCAAATGGGCAATTCTGAAGTTGGGCACTTAAACATCGGTGCTGGACGTGTTGTTTATCAAAGCTTAACACGTTTAAATAAATCGATTCGTGAAGGTAACTTCTTTACAAATCCAGCATTTTTAGATGCAGTGGCACATGTAAAGGCACATCAGTCTAAGCTGCATGTGATGGGCTTACTGTCAGATGGAGGTGTTCATAGTCATTATGAGCATATGTTTGCCCTATTAAAGCTTGTTAAACAGCAGGGCTTAGAAGATGTTTTTGTACATGGTTTCTTAGATGGTCGAGATGTTGGACCAACAACAGCATTAGATTATATCGAAGAAACTGAAAAACAAATGGCTGAAATTGGCGTAGGTCAATTTGCTTCCATTCATGGACGTTACTATGCAATGGATCGTGATAAACGGTGGGATCGTGTGGCTTTAACTTACAATGTACTTGTTGATGGTGTTGGTCAAACGGCAGATAGTGCAAAAAGTGGTGTAGCAGCATCCTATGAGCGTGAGGTAACAGATGAATTTGTGATTCCATTTAGTATTTATGAGCATGGAGAGCCAGTGGCAACAATTAACGATAATGACGCAGTAATTTTCTTTAATTTCCGTCCTGACCGTGCCATTCAATTGTCTAAAGTATTTACAAATAATGAATTTGATGGCTTTGCTTTATCAGCTAAGCATCCAAAAAATTTAAAATATGTTTCCTTCACACACTATAGTGATGAAGTCCATGCTCAGGTAGCCTATGAGAATGACAACCTAAAAAACACGATAGGTGAAGTGTTAGCTACAAATGGTAAAACACAGCTACGAATTGCAGAAACAGAAAAATATCCGCATGTGACATTCTTTATGAGTGGTGGACGTGAGGAGAAATTTGAAGGGGAAGAACGTATTTTAATTGCATCCCCAAAGGTTGCGACATACGATTTAAAACCTGAAATGTCTGCCTATGAAGTGACAGAAGCCTTGCTTGCAGAAATTGCGGCTGAAAAATTTGATGGGATTATCCTTAATTTTGCTAATCCAGATATGGTGGGGCATAGTGGAATGCTAGAGCCAACAATTAAAGCGATAGAAGCAGTCGATGAATGTCTAGGGAAAGTAGTAGATGCACTTCTTGCAAAAGGTGGTGCAGCTATTATTACAGCTGACCATGGTAACTCTGATGAAGTGCTAACTTTAGCAGGAGAGCCAATGACAGCTCATACAACAAATCCTGTTCCAGTAATTGTGACGAAACCGAATTTAGTTTTACGAAATGGTGGCATTTTAGCCGATTTGGCGCCAACCATGTTAGAATTATTAGAGGTATCGCAGCCTACTGAAATGACAGGACAATCATTAATTGAAAAAGAGGAGAATTAATTATGCCATTTATTACACAAGTTTATGCGCGCGAAGTTTTAGACTCACGTGGGAACCCAACAGTAGAGGTTGAAGTATTTACAGAATCAGGAGCTTTTGGACGTGCAATCGTACCATCAGGAGCATCTACAGGTGAATACGAAGCAGTAGAATTACGCGATGGTGACCAATCTCGTTACCTAGGCAAAGGTGTATTAAAAGCAGTTGAAAATGTTAACACAATTATTGCGCAAGAATTAGAAGGAAACTATTCAGTTCTTGATCAAGTCGTAATCGACAAAACTTTAATCGAGCTAGATGGCACAGAAAATAAAGGGAAATTAGGTGCTAACGCAATTCTAGGTGTATCCATGGCAGTTGCACATGCTGCGGCAGATTATTTAGATGTACCTCTTTATCAATATCTTGGTGGCTTTAACTCAAAACAGTTACCTGTACCAATGATGAATATCTTAAATGGTGGCGCACATGCTGACAATAATGTAGATATTCAAGAATTTATGGTGATGCCTGTGGGCGCAGAATCATTCCGTCATGCATTACGTATGGGTGCTGAAATCTTCCATAGCCTAAAAGCTGTTTTAAAAGCAAAAGGCTATAACACAGCAGTAGGTGATGAAGGTGGTTTCGCACCAAATCTTGGTTCTAACGAAGAAGCCATTACTGTAATTTTAGAAGCAATCGAAAAAGCAGGCTATAAACCAGGTGAGGAAATAAAACTTGCTATGGACGTAGCATCATCTGAATTATTTAATAAAGAAGATGGCAAATATCACTTAGACGGTGAAGGTGTTGTGAAAACTTCTGAAGAAATGGTTGATTGGTACGAAGAATTAACAAGCAAATACCCAATCATTTCAATTGAAGACGGCTTAGATGAAAATGACTGGGCTGGACACAAGCTATTAACGGATCGTATTGGTGGTCGCGTTCAATTAGTAGGTGATGATCTATTTGTAACAAATACGAAAAAATTGTCAGCTGGAATTGAGCAAGGCGTAGGAAATTCAATCCTTATCAAAGTAAACCAAATCGGTACGTTAACAGAAACATTTGAAGCAATTGAAATGGCAAAACGTGCTGGTTATACAGCAGTTATCTCTCACCGTTCTGGTGAATCAGAAGATGCAACAATTGCTGATATCGCAGTAGCAACAAATGCTGGCCAAATTAAAACGGGTGCTCCATCACGTACAGACCGCGTAGCGAAATACAACCAACTTCTTCGTATTGAAGATCAACTAGGTGCAACAGCTGAGTATCTTGGTTTACATTCATTCTATAACTTAAAGTAAGCAGTAGTTTTAAGCGAAAATGCTTTGAACTTAGTAATACGCAACCTTTTTATACAACTTGAACTATGTTGTACATTTAGGTGAATTTAGCAATACTTATGTATTGTTTCAACCTCTGATTTATAAGTGTGATAAACACTTGTAGATTGGGGGTTTTTTATTTGCTTATCAAAGACTTGTTAAAAGAATTTACATTCGAATTGCAGATTAAAAATTATTCAATCAGAACAACAGAAACTTATAACTACAATACAACTCATTTCATTCAATATCTGGATGAGTTTCATGACGTGAATGAAATTGAAGACATTTCTACAGTTCATGTAAAAAAATATATTCAACATCAATTAAATCTTGGTAAAAAAGCGACTTACATTAACACTGTAATTAAATCGTTTAGGTCGTTTTACACGTATTTAGTAGCAGAAGAGTATGTAACGTTAAACATCATGGCACGTACCAAATTGTTGAAGGAAGATAAAACTGTTATATCTACATTTACTGACCAAGAAATTGCGAAAATGATTGAAGCATACGATTTTAAAACGTATTTGAACGCCCGAAACAAAGTGATTATTGCTATGTTTGCAGATACAGCCATTAGATGTTCGGAATTAATAAATTTAGAGGTAGATTGGGTGGACAGGTCCTCGCACAGCCTCGGACGAGGAGCAAGCATGCTTGCTCCTTCACCTCAGCCTTCACTGCGTTCGTCTTCGGTTATCGTTGTTTTTTGAATATTAATATTCAATAGGTGCCTCGTTATTTGACGCTTTTTCTATATATAGCAATTGCGTCATTTATTGAGTCACTTGCTGTATTAACCAATAATATTTACCGTAAGATTCCGATTTTCTGGAAGTCTCACGTTTACTGACCAATTCATATTTGATTCCACCGTCTTGAAGGAATTTGTTAACTGATGAAAGTAATGTACTAAAGGTTATCAAAATAACGTCATCCAAACGGTGACAATAGCATTATGTGTGTTTGCCATGATTATTGGTATATTCGTTGCTTTCATATTTAAAGCATTCCTGAAAAGACCCTGAAACGGAAGAAATGATTAAACAATCAGAAATACGAAATGCAGAACATGCTAAATGGTATGAGGAATTGAAAAAGAAAAATGGGTGGGACGATTAGAATTTAAAAATTTATCACATGAATGTTGAAATTTAAATTAATCAGCGTAATTATGCGCTCATATAGGTACTCTATATAACGGAGAGTACCTGTCACGTATACTGTACGTTTCGACTTTTCATTGCCATAACTACAGGTTATTTCAATGTTGTGTTATTATTATCCTAATTACATAATATAAACCAATATAAAATTACATAATGATACAAAATTATTGAGGGGTAATAACATGAAAAGAAAAACAAAGGCGACTATCGTTCTCATTGGAATATTGGGCATTTTTGGTGGAATTTTTGGTTACTTCAAATTCACCGAGCAAATGGAGAAACCTGTTCCTGAAAAAGAAAAAGCAGCCGTGGGATATGTCGAAGAAACGTCTGAAGATAATATTGTTTCAGAAAAAGAAAAAGAAAAAGAAAAAGAAAAAGAAGCAGAAGTAGAATATGTTGAAAAAACTTCTGAAGAAATCGCTTTGGAAAAACAATATCCTGACGATTTACCAGATTATAAAATGCTATACGCCATTCATACTATGTCTCATCAAAAAGTTGAAACTGACGGAAAATGGGGACATGAGCAAATCACACAGGCCAAAATTGACCGATTGTTAGCTATAGCCAAAAAAAATGTAAACGGTTATGTATATCAAGAATTTTACATTGAAATATTGGAAAGATGGTCAAAAGGTGATTTTTCACATTCGGTAGAAGATCACAATTTCGTTTGGGAACGTGAAGGTGGCACTGCCGACTCTGGAGGGAAAGCAACTCGTTTATTTACTGCTGAAGAGGAAAAAGAATATGTGGAACAGTTTTTCGGAAATAAGCAATAGCACGTGGTTAATTTAACCAACAAGAAATCGTGCTCGTTACATTTTTCATTGCTACAACATAAAGATATTTCAATAAGAGATTATTGAAATATCAATTACGGAATCCACCAAATTACTAAGATACAAAAAAATTATCGGTGGAGGTTTTTATATGACAGAAGAAGAGTATCATCAAATATTTAGGCTTACATTCATTTTATAATTTAAAATATTTTGAGCCACTTACAAAAATCGCCTCAAAGGTTATCTAATGACCTAGTAGGCGATTTTTTTTGTAAGTACGGTAAGCAGACAAGTGATAATAAAGTTATTTAATTCTTAATGGGGCAGTTTAGTTGAAGAGCGTGGTATAGTCGGTTAGTAAAGGAGCATTTTCCTATGAATAGAGAAGAAAGAAAAACGCGTTTAGAATATCTAATCCAAGAAAGAAAGAAACATGAAGAGAAATTGGAAAAGGAGCAACAAATCTCGGTCATGTTAGAGCTGTTCCCTGAAAAGAGCACAGTGGATATATTAGATGAGAGCGAAAGTGAAAAAATTGAAAGTAAAATGACAAATTGCTTTCCGATTGCATTTTGGGGAAGAATTGATTGGGAAAAGGTGAGTAAAAAAATTATTCTTACTAAAGAAGACATATTGAATATTCCTACCGTCCTAACTAATCAATCGTTGGATATTTCAATTCCTGTTTATCTTATTGTTGGGATTTACAAATACCCATTGGTAAAGACCTCCTTACTTACAATACTAGAAAGCATTGAGGATATTATGGATATGGGACCAGACCAATGGATTTATAGTCCAACGTTAAGATATGTAATTGAATTTTGTCATGATGATGTAATAACAATAGGTTGGATATGATGGGTTTATTTGGGTGCTGTTAATTTGAGTAGGTTTTCTTAAAAGTTCTAATAAACCCACAATTTCCTATATATAATAATCTCTTTAAAAGGCTTAAAGATGTAAAATGTAGAATTACTATTAAAAACATATTGGTAGGAGGGAAAACACTATGCATAACTTATCAGGAAAGGTTATTCTCGTCACAGGTGCAAGCTCTGGTATTGGCCTTGCCACGGCTGAATTGATGGCATCTAAAGGGGCTAAAGTAATTATTAATTATCATTCAAATGTGGAGGGTGCCAAAGAAGCCGTTCAACGTATTCAAAAAAATAATGGAGAAGCCATTGCAATTCAAGCTGATGTTATTAATAAAGAAGAAGTGGACTCAATGGTTGAACAAGCTATTTCCTCATTTGGCACCATTGACGTTTTAGTTAATAATGCTGGCGGTGGCATCCGCCAAAGTACATTTATGGATATGAGTGAAGAGCTATGGGAAGAAACGTTCAAATTAAATGTAAACAGCGTTCTCTTATGTTCCCAAGCTGTATTAAAATATATGATTCCCAAAAAAAGCGGGAAAATTATTAATGTATCTTCAGCGGCTGCACGTATTGGAGGGGCAGGAGAAAGTATTCATTATGCATCTGCGAAAGGAGCGATTAATACAATGACGATTGGAATGTCAAGAGAGTTAATTGAATATGGAATAATCGTGAATGGGGTAGCACCTGGAATGGTAGAAACACCTTTTCACGATAAATTTGCTCCTGGCGGTAATCGACTTGAGCGTATGTCATCATCCGTACCTATAAAACGGGCTGCAACACCTATGGAAATAGCAGAGGTAATTGCCTTCCTTTCCTCTGATGCTTCAAATTATATCCTTGGAGAAATTATGAATGTTAGTGGTGGGAGATAATTGGAAAGAATAGATTTTGTAGTGGTTAGGAATGTAGATGACTTTTTGGCTGGTTAAAGGTAAATGTCGATAATTGAAACATCCCTGATTTCCTTATATAATCAATATAGGAACAAGTATTCGGGGAGGTTGTAAGGATGGACAAGTTTTATTAAAGCACATTGATAAACTACCCCTTACAAATAAGAACAAGTCTATCAATGAGGAAAACGTTATGTTGAACCTTCTTCCTCTGTCGATGAACTTTAATCAATGAAATGAGGGAGACTCGCTTTAAAGATGGGTTCAAGTGCCCTCACCGTAATTCTGTGCACGTGGTTCGATTCGGTAAATACAATGGTCGTCAACGCGATCGTTTTAAATCTTGCAGGAAGAGGCTTTACTTACGATTGTTTACGCTTATCAAAATTCGCTGCATAGTTCTTATTTGCTATTATTACAGTGGTTGACAAAAGCACTTGATCACAAGGAGGTATAAGCTATGAAAATCAATAGAATAGATCATGTGAGTATAAACGTAAATGATCTTTCAGAGGCTAAAGGGTTTTTTCTTGATTTAGGACTTGAAGTGCAAGCGGAATGGGAATTGGATGGAGAACAGTTGGACCGAATAGTTGGGCTTAATGATGTTAAAACGGCATGTGTAGCATTGGGAATGCCAGATGGTCAGGCATGGATAGAGCTAGTTAAATTTCATACGCCGTCAGATGAAAAAAATATTCACCAACCTTTTGCAAATACGCTGGGTATCCGACATATTTGTTTTGCTGTTGAAGATATTGAAGCTATTGTTGCAAATTTGAAAAAGAAGGGCACGGAAATCTTTAGTGAGATACAGCAATATGAAGAAAGTTATAAGTTATGCTACGTTCGTGGTCCAGAGGGAATTATTTTAGAGTTGGCGGAGAAAATCAAATAAACAGACGATATGCTGACATATATAGAAACACTTTCGCTTATTTAAACACACTGATATTTCAGACTGGACGGCTATCTTTTTAGGGGCAGTCTTTCTTTCTTCTTGTTGGACAAACAGGGGCATTAGCTAATAAAAATGGTGAATCTTGATAAATGAAGGTTCGCCTAATTTATAAATAAACAACCTTTAAATTTAACAGAGCCTTTCTTTAAAGAGGCTGGGACATAACTAGCTTCAATTCGTGAGAAATCCGACTTTGAATTCATTCAAAGTCGGATTTCTCGATCTTTTATGTTTTTCCAGATAGCTTTTAGCTAATGGCTGTGAATTTTCTTATATTCACGGCCATTAATGCGAGGCCCATCTCGTTTTCCACCTTCGATTTTCCTCGTACAGAAAATCGAGTGAAACGCAAATTAGCCTTCAAGAATCCAAAAACTGGTTCCACGTCAATTTTGCGTTGACGATAAAGGGTACTCGTTTTTTCTTCTGAAAGCTTTGCTCTCACATATTCTTTTTGTTGTTCCCACTTCTCATTCACCATTAACTTACGATTATTTCCTTCTTTTGCTTTTGTACATAATGAACGGAGGGGGCATCCGGAACAGTCTTCACATTCATATACCTTAAACTCACGCGTGAAATCATACTTATCCGTTTTCGTGGTACGATATTTAAATACAAGATGTTGTTGGTTTGGGCATGTGTATCGATCATTTTCTTTATCATAATCCCAGTTCGCTGTATTGAATTCGTTTTGCTTATACGTTTTCTTCTGTTCTTTTACATACATGGTGTACGTGATTAAAGCTTCTCGCTTACGATTCGAAAGGATATCATCATAATTTTGTTCACTGCCATATCCGGCATCTGCGACGATGTGTTTTGGTAGCTTAAAATAATGTTGTTCGATTTCATCTAAAAATGGGATTAATGTACGTGTATCCGCTGGATTGGGAAATATGCTGTAGGCAAGCGCATACTGACCTTCTGTTGCCACTTGTATGTTATAACCTGCCTTCAATTGACCATTTTTCATATAGTCATCTTTCATACGCATAAATGTCGCATCTGGGTCTGTTTTCGAATAACTATTTCGTTCGTCAAAGATTTCGAAGTCTCTTTGGTATTTTAGTTTGCGTTCAATATAGTCGATTAATTGTGTGCGGGCTTTCTTTGGGAATTTCCGTTCCGTTCTTAAAGCCTTTCGCTCTGCTACATCTGATGAGTCCTCAATTTTTCGATCATATTCAGCGATCACTTCATCTACTTTTTCGACCATTTGAGCGAGGTCTTCCAATGCTAATTCCTTTTCATTTTCCCGTTCAATTTCTGGGATGATTTCTTTTTCAAGTAGTTCATCGTATAGCTGGTTTGACTTTTCAATTAGTCCGTTATGATATTTCTCAATCGACTTTTTCCACACGAATGTAAATTTGTTCGCATTCGCTTCAATCTTAGTTCCGTCGATAAAAATAGCTTCATTATCAATCAGCTTTTCTTGCACAAGCTGACAACGAAATTGGACAAAACATTGGCGTAATAATTCCTTTACCGCTGGATGAACACGAAAACGATTAATTGTTCGATAGCTCGGTTCATAACCTTGAGCTAACCACATCATTCGAACACTGTCTTTTACGAGATCTTCAATTTTTCTTCCAGAGAAAACCGATTGGGTGTAAGCACACAGAATAATTTTTAACATCATTCGTGGATGATAAGCGGGACAACCCGTGCTTCTAAGAAATAAATCCAACGCTTCATTTGGAATACTTTCCACTAAATCATTGATGGCGTAGGCGATATCATTTTCTTGAAGTTTTATTTCTAAATCTAACGGTAAAACAACTTGATTCATGTTATAATCTTTAAACATAAGGACCCTTCTTTCGTATAAAAGTTTTGTTGTGGTGACTTAATTTTATCAGATGTGGTCCTTATTTTTTATGACAAAAATTCAAAGCCGGTGAAATTTTACTGATCGTAAAATTTCACCGGCTTTTTAGTTTAGAGAAGGGTTTTGTCCCAGCCTCTAATATTTTTATATGAAAACTAAATACTTTCACTTAACATCGAGAACTGCTCGGGTAAGAAAGAAAATCGCTCAGGAAGGGTCGAGAACTGCTCGGGTAAGAAAGAAAATCGCTCAGGAAGAGTCGAGAACTGCTCGGGTAAGAAAGAAAATCGCTCAGCAAGAGTCAAGAACTGCTCGGGTAAGAAAGAAAATCGCTCAGGAAGGGTCGAGAACTGCTCGGGTAAGAAAGAAAATTGCTCAGGAAGGGTCGAGAACTGCTCGGGTAAGAAAGAAAATCGCTCAGGAAGGGTCGAGAACTGCTCGGGTAAGAAAGAAAATCGATCAGGAAGGGTCGAGAACTGCTCGGGTAAGAAAGAAAATTGCTCAGGAAGGGTCGAGAACTGCTCGGGTTAGAAAGAAAATCGCTCAGGAAGAGTCCAACTACGCTCAGGTCGCGAAAAGAACTGCTCAATAAGAGCCCCGATATCCGTAGTATCACAAATTTTAATCCTGTCTAAAAATTAAAAAATACCTATTCATCAATTAGAACTTTACATGTCAAGAGATACAATTTTCTTAAAATTAAATATTACAAAATGACTAACATTTACCAATATTTATAACTCACGTACCATCCTATAAGGTATAATTGAGAGAACAAAGGGAGGGAGTTGCAATGGGGGTCATACAAGCATTAAAGGAAACATTACCAATTTTTCATGAAATATTTAAGAAGGAAATATCTATCACATTAAATGACCGTGTGACAAGAGAAGTGCTATTTGTTTTAGATGGGATAAAAGTAAAAACACATTTAAAAGTGGGCTTTATACCAGAGGATTCATCAGATTTTCGTCGCGTTGCACAGGGGGAATTTTTAAAGCGTAGTGTTCCAAAAGAGTATTTTGGTATCCCTATGAATAGTGAGTTGTATCCTATACGAGAAAATGGTGAAGTCGTAGGAATATTAAGCTTGCTTTTTCCGCTAGAGGCGCAAGAAAAAGTCGGAGCGTTTATGGAAAGTCTACAAGCAATTATTCAAGATTTACAATTAAAAATACATACAATAGCTGCACATTCTGAAGAGCTATCCGCAACGAGTGAATCCATCTCAGAAAAATCACGTCATGCTCTTGAAAATTCCTCACGCTCCAATGAGGTGACAGATTTCATTAAAACCATTTCCAAGCAAACCAATTTGCTTGGCTTAAATGCATCCATAGAGGCAGCACGTGCTGGGCAATATGGAGCAGGGTTCAATATTGTGGCACAGGAGGTTCGGAAATTATCGAGTGAAACATCTACAGCTACAGAACAAATTGAAACTTCTCTTAAGACCATCACTAATAATGTTCAATCCTTGATGGAGAGCATGGAGCAAATTGAAGTGGCATCCAATGAACAAGCCGAACTAGTGCAGCAATTTAGTGAGGCAATTGAAAAATTAAGCAATGTTAGTACCCAAATGTCGTATTATGTGAAAGAAGTATTACGATAATTGATATAAAGAAATCGTTCTTTTGCCGTTTTAACATTGGACTATTTTTGATCAAACGGGTGGTTATAATGTAATGAAAGGAACATGGAACGCTCAAGAAGTAATAGACCGTTTGATTTGAAGACAGAAACGATGCCGAGAATTGTTTTGAATGAACAATAAAAGCTAAAAACTGTTTCTGTAGCTGATATGGGGGTTGGGGGTTGTCTAAAAAGTCATTTATAAGAAATCGAATTTCTTTGATGAACCTTTTAGACAACGCCTATTAGGGCTTCCTATATATTGATCCAATTGTCGAAACATTTCTGGAATTTCACTTAATGAGGTTTTCTTACGATAAGAGATTACATGCTGTGATTTAATTTCCTTTAAGACAACGTCAAGTGACGATAAATCTTTTCGCTCATATTCAATGGTACGTAGGCTTTCTTTAATACGAAAAAGCTTAGCCTGTTCCTTCTCTAATATAGATTGAATTTCGTTTTGCTTGACTCTAAACATACCTCGAATATGTTCTAGGGGAATATTTTCGTCCATCATTTGTCGAATTTGTTCTAATGAAAACCCCAGCTCCTTGAAAGCCAAAATGCGATGAATTTGAAACATTTGCTCAGCTGAAAAATATCGATAGCCTGAAAAATATCGATAGCCTGAAAATTGATCGGTATAAGCAGGCTTAAGTAAACCCAATTGGTCATAGTAACGTAATGTTTTGATAGAAACTTGGCTAAGCTTTGAAAACTCGCTAATTTTAAACATTGAGTATCATCTCCTTTTTGAAAATCTAAAACACCAGGCTGTGTAACGCTGCTGCTTGAAGTTTACTTTATAAGTATATCTGTCCAGTTAAGGGGAGAGTCAAGAAGTAAGAAACAGATATTAGTAAAGAACAGTAAAAAAGACAGTCTTCAGTGATTAACACTTTAGACTGTCTTTTCATCTGTTAACAGAAAATAATTTATGATTGTGTCCAATAGTTATCTAGCTCTTGATCTACATAGACCCAGCCCTTCCATGCAATATGAATCGTATCCATAATAAAATAAGGGTCATATTCATGATCGGAGAAATCAACATATGGAACATTAGCATTTGTTAATACTTGCTCCATTTTTTCGTAATATTTTTCACGACGTTCCTGTGGATATTCGTTGTAGTCATACCAATAGCCATTCACAGGAATAGAGATAAATAGCGGCTTTGCACCAGCATCCTTTAAAATATCTATGACGAGCTGAAAATCCTCATATTCGGGTGATACTGTATAATCTTCGTTCTTACGAGAGCCTTTAAACTTTGTTAAATCGGCATTAACAAGACGTTTATAAAATTTATTTTCAATCATTAAATCATTAGATACACGCTTCTTGCCATATTCCTCCGCATTTTTCAATTGCTGTTCAAATGTTTGATTTGCCACCAGCTTGTCATTATTTTTTAATTTATGTGACTCTCTAGGGAAAATCGAGTAATACAAATCTTTTTTCTCCAGCAGTGCTTTTTGGAAATGGCCTGCCATCATCGCAAGGCGTCCAACAACAGGTCGTTCTTTGCCATTCGATAATTGATACTGATAGATTGTTCTTAATAGCTGATCCCGATTCACCGTCTCAAATTCTAGCAGACGCTTCATTGCACGATTTCGAAGCTCTACATCAATGTCCTTATTGTATGCTAAATCATAGGCATGCAGCATGGAATAGTTAGGAGAAAAGTGAAATTCACCCATTCCTTTTTCCGTAAACCATTGAGGAGAAACGATGAAAACAATTTTTTTATCCTTTAAATTTTTCTCCTGCGTAGCAAAATTTAAAAAGTGTGTAATAGACTGCATTCCCCCTCGTCCTATCATAAATGTCGAATACGGTGCATCTGTTGCCCGTGCATAATTATAGGGATGGAAGGGGTCAAAGCGATTTAATTCTGATGAGCCGTATAAAGGCATTGAGTTCGGCTCCTGTAGCATTCTCTCCTGTAAATACATGCCTTGGAATACTAACGGAGACATGTTCGTTTTTGCCTGTTCTACATCTTCATCTGAAATCCAAGCTTTGATCCATGAATTTGGGAAAAATACGAAGACCGCAAATAGAACAAGGGCAATGAATAGTGATAAAAAGCCTTTCTTAATCATTGTCTTTCAGCTAATTTCGCTACAATACGATTTGGCGTGTTCCATTCCTCACGATTGAAATCAGTTATTGGTACTGAGATATCAAAGCGGCTTTCTATTTCCACTAATAGATTAATGGTACCGAATGAATCAAGTAGCCCTTCTTCAAATAAATCGATATCTGGGTTTTCTACAATGATATCGTCCTCGCATAATTCCACTAGCATTTCTAAAACTTGTTGTTTCTCCATAGTTAAAATTCTCCTTTATATTTAGGCTGTGTTTAATAAAGCCTTGTTTAAAATAATTTTCCTGAAAAAATATAAAAGCCAAAACAAACAGCATTAAAAGTGATAAACACGCCAATTGCATGTGTCCATTTATTTTTCGGCCAAAGCTTACGTTTTTTGTTCCAGCGTTCAAACTTATCGAAGCTAATGATTAACAGGGCATGGTAAAGACCATAGACTACAAAGTGCCATTCTAGTCCATGCCAAATTCCCATTAAAAAGAACAGTAAAAAGAAACCAATATATGAGATTATAAATTTATTTTTAATCCATTTTTTCTTAGTCATCCAAAGCACGAAACGCATATAAACATAATCTCTAAACCAGAATGAAAGGCTCATATGCCAACGATTCCAAAAGTCTTTAATATTGCGACTCGAAAATGGACGATTAAAGTTAATTGGCGTTTGAATGCCCATAATGCGACTGACCCCAACGGCAAAGGCACTATAGCCAGCAAAATCGAAAAATAAATAGAAGCTATACATATACATATACGCTATTTGCCCTTGAAAAGGTGTCAAATAATTATAGGTATGATTTGGCAAATAGATAAGTGTGTAATTATAGATTAAATAAGCCAAAATGAATTTATATAGAAAGCCTACAAATATATAATTAATCCCACTTAATAGTAGTTTTTGATAGTCCTGATTAGACGGAACTGCATGCATATCTTTATAAAAACGTCGCCAACGATCGATAGGTCCTGATGAAACGGTTGGAAAGAACAGTAAAAAATAGGCCAGCTCGATTGCTGAAATTTTATCCTTTATCAGTCCGTCACGTGTTTCTAAAATCATTTGAACAGATTTAAAGGTAATGTAGGACACTCCTAGGAATCCAAATAAATGATGTAGCCCAAGAATCGGAAGAACCTTTACAAGCACGAGCGGCAAGATAGACAGCAGTACAGCCACAACAAATACTGTCCCACTATTCTTTTGTAGTCGGTATTTTTGATAAGCAATGATTAATAGTAGCTGAAATACTGTAAAAAGTATGAGAGAGATTGTGCCATTTAAAGAATTACCAAAAATAAGTGCCAAAACAATAATGGAAACATAGATATTATAGCCTTTTGCAGATTTTTCACGTAATCCTAAAATAATTGTTGGCAGCAATAACATCCCAATAATGATGAAAAAAACGATATTTCCGTAAGGCGTCATACTGTTTCCATAACCACCAATCCTTTACGGTCAACTTTACCATTTGTATTTAGAGGTAAAGTGTCCATGTATTTGAAGGTTTTCGGAATCATATAGGTTGGTAAATACTCTGATAACAACGATTTAAGCTGCTTCGTCATTTTAAAAGCAGACTCCATTAATGGCTCACGCAGAACAACGAACGCATTCAGTGAAACAATCTCGCCATCTTTTAAAACAGGTACAACAACACAGCTAGAAACAGGTGGTAGATTGCCTATTTGCTTTTCAATTTCTTCGATTTCTAAACGATAGCCATGTAATTTTACCTGAAAATCTTTACGACCTGAAAAGAACAGATAGCCATCTTTTTCATAGCCAATATCCCCAGTTTTATAAATGTGCTGCTCATTTATTGTAGGAAAGGCCTTTTGCGTTAAATCAGGTGCACCAAGATAGCCAGCACTAACAGTTGGTCCTGAAATAATAATCTCCCCATCCTCTAATAGCGAAAGATTTGGTTCTGATTGGGGGGCGATTGGTAATTGATCAAATTGCTCCAACAGTTCTGGTGTGACCTCTACAAAAGATACAGCAACGGTTGTTTCAGTTGGCCCATATAAATTAAAAATAGTTGCCTGTGGGAAGCGTTGCATTAATTCCTGTGCAACGGAGACTGGTAAAACCTCTCCACAGAATAAAAATGTATCTAAAGTGGGCATTAACTCCTGATGCCACTCTTTGTTCATTAAGCACATTTTCGCAAAGGACGGTGTGGAGGTCCAAACACGGATTTCAGCTGTAGCTAATGCATCAAATAACGACTTTGGATAAGCAATTTGCTCTTGAGTAATCGCATAAAGCGTTTGCCCATTTACCAATGCAGGGTATAAATCCATTACGGATAAATCAAAGGAGTAGGGGGCCTGATTTAAAAACACGCCAGATTCCTGTAATGGGAAGTACTTATTCATCCAATCAACAAAGTGTGCTAGGTTATTGGCTGTAATTTGGACACCCTTAGGTTTACCAGTTGAACCAGATGTGTAAATAATATAATAAACATCTTGCTCCTGAACCCACGAGGAAGGCTCTACCGAAATAGTAGAACGCTTCGTGATAATATCACTTACCTCCAACTCAGGAATAGACAATGGAGCACTTAATGATTCTGTTTTTAGTAGCATGCAGGCTTCAGAGGCTTCAATAATAAGCTGTAGTCTTTCTGAAGGTGTAGACGAATCAACTGGTACATATGGATGCCCAGCCTTAACAGCACCTAAAAAGGCAACAATTTGCAATGGTGACATATGACCGTAGACGACAATTGGCTGTTTCCTTTTTAAGTCAAGAGCTAGTAAATAATGTGCTACACAATCAGAGAGATACCAAAGCTCACTATACGTTAAGGAATCATGATTGGTTTGATATGCAGTTTTTTGTGGCTGCTGAAGTGCCACATTTTGAATTGCCGCTAATATACTTAACATCTATATTTCTCCTTTTTTAAAATTCCGTATATATAAATGGACCAGCGTTCATATCATGGAACCCATGAATAATAAACAAAAGCACCAAAATGATAAAGTAAAATAACGTAAAGCCTATAAAACGTAATAGCTCATTATTTTTAATGGATTGCATCAGTTCACCTCCAATTTAATAATGAAAAAGGATTTTAACTTTGTAAATATACTAAATATATAGATATTTTTTCAAGTTATTTTTTATAATCCTTCTATTAAAATTTTTAACACTGTTTTGACGGAATGTGGAGAAAAATGTTGCTGCATTTCGCTTTATTCATTAAATCATAAGATAAATTTAAGATTAAATTAAGGTTTGGGAAAAATTGATATTTAACAAAGCTCTTCAAACAAAAAAGTGCCATCAAAAGTTAATCAAATCAACTTATGATGGCATCTATATATTTATCCCGTTAAACGGTATGGATAGATCATTTAGTTAACAGCATCTAACACTTTTTTGGAAACATAAAAATCTGTTCCATTGTAGACATTAATGGTATCAAATGAATAGGTTTTGGTCGTATTGCTTGAAGCTTGCTCATAAATCATGATGTTTTTATTTACTGGGATTGTTAATGTAACATCTTTTTTTTGTGCAATAAATTTTGGGTTTTCATGATCTGTTCGATCTATCTTTGTCGTATAGCCCTTTTCAGTAAAGGCCTTTGTTGCAGGGATATATAAATCCTTGGTCAGCTTATTTAAATCAAAGCTCATAGATTGTGCCATTGCATGTGCTATTTCCGTGTTTTCAACAAGGCCAGTTATTGCGGAAGGACCAAATGTATAAAGAAATACATCCTCACCAGTATGTCCGCCCGTTGTAAAACCAATATTTGCTCGTTTGGCAAGCATCTGTCCCATATCTTTGCTAAGATTCCTAGAAGCTGTTAAGGTTGTCCGCTCGTCTTTAGATAAGTCTGATAAACCATATAGTGCTGCTACCTCAATCATATTGGATTGGTCTTGCTTCAATTGGCTTAAGGCACCTTCAAGGGTCATTTTCGCTTTCTTTAATGGATTAACAAAGGCAGAAACAGGTATACTGGCATAAGTCTTTGTTGTATTCATATTGCCCATGGTAATACCGCTATTACCATGATCTGTTACGGCAATAACCGTTGTATGCCCATCCTCTTTAGCAAAATCAAGTGCTTTTTGGACAGCCCCATCAAACGCTAAAATTTCACTGATGATACCAATTGTGTCGTTGGCGTGTGCAGCCCAATCTACCTTACTGCCCTCTACAAATAAGAAGAAACCTTTGTCATTCTGTTTAAGCGTTTGAATGGCTTTGCTTGTCATTTCAGCAAGCGTCGGCTCAGATGCTCTAGTGATAGGGCGATCTATATTGTAAGCAAGGGCATTAAGAGCAAAGCTTCCCCAAATTTTCGATGAGGTACTTTTTAAAAGCTCATCACGTGTTTTGACAATGTCATAATTTTTTTCTTTTAGGACATTCACTAAGTTCTCGCCATCTTTACGAGCATTATTAGCAGCACCAGGAATGAGAGATGCGAAGCCGCCGCCTAACACGACATCAATGTCTTGATAGACCTGCTGCTCAGCTATGTCATCATATTGACTTCTATTTTTAACATGTGCTGAAAAGCCTGCAGGTGTTGCATGTTGAATTTCAGAAGTAGAAATCAGCCCAGTTGCCATGCCCTGCTGTTTCGCTCCTTCTAAAACATTGGCTACAGGGCGCATAGTATCACCTTTGGCTAATTGCGCTAATCCTGGAGAATTAATAACCGCTGGTAGCACACCAACAAATTTACGATTTGATTTATGCCCTGTGGCTAATGCAGTAGCAGCAGGCGCAGAATCGGTAAGGGCAGATTCTGCAGAGTAAGTACGAACTGCACCAGTTAAAATCGCGTCTAATGCCAAATTTCCACCCTTATACCATCGAGAGAGTGTGACAGCATTATTACTACTTCCATCCATCACCATCATAATAACATTTGACGGCTGAGTGTTTTTCGCAGCTTGTACTTGTGGTAGGGCAATATTTGTCGCCGAAAAAATCATTGCACTAGCTATAACCCATGAACGCCATTTTTGTAAGTATTTCATGATGTAGTCTCCTTTAGGTTTATTTCAAAAGTAGTGTAACGAAAGTGACAATCTTCATCAGCTGTGTTGAAGCGTTAAATTATAGTGCAAATTCTTACATTAAAGATCTTGTTCATACTCCTCACCGTCTACTGTTTGATAATATAAAATGCCATCAGCAATAAAGAGATTCAATACCTCTTCTTCTAGTAACACTTCCTCTGAGCCATTGCTAACATTAATTTTTGTTAGATAGCCTGCATTGTCATAATCACTGCAATAAAGCACATCCTCATAGGTAGCCAAGTAGTAGCAGGCTGTTTCTGAGATTTGCTTATTTTGCTGTGTTGCTAAATCATAGGCGTATACCATGTTGTCACGAATGCTATTATAGTAAATAATATCTTTGTCTGTATCGGCATACCACATATCATGCATAAAATCATAGTTCTTGCTTGTTGCCGCAAAATAGTTTTCTTTGACCCATAGATGATCTTGACTTAGTTTTTCATCATTCACTAAAAAATATTCGTAGGAAATTGCATAAGGTTCATTTGGATCAACATCATTCCATGTTGTATCGAGATGATACCAATTATCGTTAATGCTTACTAAATTCCATGCATGCAGTTCATTGTCGCTATAACCATATACATATTGAGCATCAAGATCTGAGGCTACCAATAAACGATAGGCGAGTAAAGCATAGGCCTGACAAACAGCCGTGTTCTCTTGAATTAACTCATATACTGTCTGACCCTCCGTAGATCCCTGCTCGGTATAAGTGGCTAATTGTACAATCATATCGTTAATAGCCTTGGCACGATGGAAGTCATCCATATCATCGGTAATATACTGTGCTACAAATTGATTGACAAAGGTATCAATTTTTTTCTCTTTTTTAGCATCTGTCAAATAGGTAATCGTAAATTCAATTAAATATCCATTGTCTTGATCCCAGGAGGTCCATTCAAAATTCAGGAAATAACCAGCCGTATAAGGATTCACATAGGAAAGTAAGCTATTCATGTCGTTTAGCTGAACCTCGAATTCATTCCAATCCAGTTTTCCTGTATAAGCAACCTCAAATGTTTTATCGAAATTAGCGATATGTTTTTCTACTTTCTTTGTAAATTGTAATAAGGCAGGGTCCTTTTTAAATAAAGAAGTAGAAAAAAGGTCTGAATCGGAAAAAGAGGCAGAGATAACTTTGCTCTCTGGCTTTTTAATGTCGTCCATTGTGTTGGTCTCTTTTATGGAAGAATCCGTAGCTTCTTCAAGGTATGTATCTAGTGTTTCGGAGCAGGCAATTAGCAAGACAGATAAGCACAATATACAAAGCATAGAAATGATTTTTCTTATCATAAAGTTCCTCCAAGCAATATTTTTTCCATTATAAGCGAGGAGGATGTGTAAGTGCATTGTAATTTTCCTGTGATAAGGACAATAAGCGAAATTGGGCAATTTACAGATTATTTTCAATCTAAGTTTGTCATGGCAACCTTTTTTTGTTATAATGTGGTGTGTTGTGATGTTTCAAAGTTCGGGAGGTGCAGTGTATGCATACAGTAGTATTAGTTTCATTAATTATCATATCATTAGCGTTGATTGTAGTCGTATTACTTCAATCTAGTAAAAGTGCAGGCTTGTCAGGTGCCATCTCGGGTGGAGCTGAACAACTATTTGGAAAACAAAAAGCACGTGGTATGGATCTTATCCTTCACCGCGCAACAATTGTGTTAGCAATTTTATTCTTTATTTTAGCAATCGCTATTACAAAAATCTAATAGTTGAAGATATATCGCCTAACCGAATTGGTTGGGCGTTTTCTTTTATCCAAGGTAGAAAAGCGTAAGTGGCGGATTGAACCATTGAACAGAAGGATAGAAAGCCGAAATTGTTGAATAGGACCATTAAACAGCAGGATAGTGCATCATCACTGATGTAGAATCTCTAGTAAATGGCTATAATGGTGATAGTATGTATTGGTATGAAGGAGAGCTTGCAATGAACAAAACTTTATCTCAGCCATTTTTCTTTCAAGCAGGACCACGAGCAGTATTACTGTTGCATGGTTTTACAGGAAGCTCCGCAGATGTCCGAATGCTTGGTAGATTTTTAGAGAAAAAAGGGTATACTACATTAGCGCCTCACTATAAAGGTCACGGTGTGGAACCAGAAGAACTTATCACAACAGGACCTGCTGATTGGTGGCAGGATGTCGTAGCTGCCTATAAGCAGTTACAGGATGCTGGTTATCAGGAAATCGCAGTTGCAGGTCTTTCATTAGGCGGTGTGATGGCACTTAATGTGGCATTAAATAACCCAGTAAAAGGAATCGTTACAATGTGTGCCCCGATGACCATGCGTACAACCGACGTCATGTTTGAGGGAGTCCTGAAATATGCAAGAGACTATAAAAAATTCCAAGGCAAACAGGATGAGCAAATCGAAGCAGAGGTTTTAAGCATTGCTAAAAAAGGTATGCCATCTTTACAGGAGCTACGGGAATTTATTGCCCATACTCGTCAAGAAATTGACATGATTTATGCCCCAATTTTTGTCGTTCAAGCAACAAATGATGAGGTAATTGAGACAGAATCTGCCAACATTATATATAATCAAACTGAGTCACTTGAAAAGCACATCAAGTGGTATGAAAACTCAAAGCATGTTATTACATTAGATCAAGAAAAAGATCAGTTACATGAAGATATTTATCACTTTTTAGAAGGCCTAAATTGGGCACAATAAACAAATAGGATTTTCTCATGAAGGAGGGAAATTATGAAAGACCAAAAGGATTCACTACAAAGTCGTTTACTCGATTTTTTCGGTGAAGAAGATTATAAACCATTAACCGTTGGCGAAATCGAGGACGTATTTGGCTTTGAGGATGCTGACGAGTTTAAAGAGCTTGTAAAAACTTTAGTGCGTATGGAGGGACAGGGCTTAGTTGTCCGTTCACGTTCTAATCGTTATGGCTTGCCAGAGCGTATGAATTTACTAAGAGGTAAATTTATCGGTCATGCAAAGGGCTTCGGCTTTGTGACACCTGATATTGAGGGGATGGATGATGTTTTCATTCCACCGCATGAAGTAAATGGTGCCATTAACGGCGATATCGTCCTGATTCGAGTGTTAAAGGAATCATTCGGTGATCGTCGTGAAGGAACTGTGACAAAGGTAGTTGAACGTGGACAAACAAGCTTTGTTGGTACATTCCAGGCAAATCGTGGCTTTGGCTTTGTTGTCTTAGACGATAAAAAGCTACCAATGGATATTTTTATTGCCAAAGGTGATACATTGGGTGCTGTTGACGGACACAAAGTTGTTGTTGAGGTCGCTACTTGGCCAGAGGATTTAAAATCAGCTACAGGCTATATTACAAAGATTTTAGGCCATAAAAATGATCCAGGTGTAGATATTCTTTCTATATTATATAAGCACGATATTCCACCAGAATTTCCAGATGAGGTGATTGCTGCTGCACAACGAGTGCCAGATGAAATCACTGAGGCTGATTTAGAGGACCGCCGTGATTTACGTCATGAAACGATTGTCACAATTGATGGAGCAGATGCAAAGGATTTGGATGATGCAGTTACTGTAACAAAAAATGGTGATGGCACTTATAAGCTTGGCGTACATATTGCAGACGTTAGTTATTATGTAACGCAAGGCTCTGTCATTGACATTGAAGCCTATGATCGTGCGACAAGTGTGTATTTAACAGACCGTGTAATCCCAATGATTCCACATCGTTTATCGAATGGTATTTGTTCCTTAAATCCTCAGGTCGATCGTTTAACATTGTCCTGTGAAATGATAATTGATGCCAGTGGGAATGTGATTTCACACGAAATTTTCCAAAGTGTCATTAAAACAACAGAGCGTATGACGTATAAGGACGTTTACAAAATATTAGAAGAGCAGGACGAGGAGCTAATTGCCCGTTATGAGCCTCTTGTACCAATGTTTAAAAACATGAAAGAGCTATCATCAATTTTACGTCATAAACGTGAAATGCGTGGAGCAATTGACTTTGACTTTAAAGAATCCAAAGTTATTGTCAACGAGGATGGCTGGCCAGTAGATATTGAATTACGCGAACGTACAGTAGCAGAGAAATTAATTGAAGATTTTATGCTAGCTGCCAATGAAACCGTAGCAGAGCATTTCCACTGGATGAATGTACCATTCCTATACCGTATTCACGAAGATCCAAAGCCAGAAAAGCTCCAACGCTTCTTTGAATTTGTCACGAATTTCGGTATTTTAATTAAAGGTACTGGCAATACCGTTCATCCTAAGGCTTTACAAGATGTTTTAAAGGCAATTGATGGTATGCCAGAGGAGCCAGTAATTTCAACAATGCTCCTACGCTCTATGCAGCAGGCAAAATATTATCCTGAAAGCCTTGGTCACTTTGGCTTATCGACAGATTTCTATACACACTTTACATCACCAATTCGTCGTTACCCAGACTTAATCGTGCATCGTTTAATCCGAACGTATTTAATTAATAAAGATACATCGAGAGAAACGGTTGCACAATGGAGTATGGCAATGGATGAAATTGCTGACCATACATCAGAGCGTGAACGTCGTGCTGTCGATGCAGAGCGTGATACCGATTCACTGAAAAAGGCCCAATATATGTCCGATAAAATTGGCGAGGAGTTCGAAGGAATCGTCTCATCCATCACAAACTTTGGAATTTTCGTGGAGCTGCCAAATACGATTGAAGGACTTGTCCATATTAGCAATATGACAGATGACTACTATCATTTTGACGACCGACAAATGATCATGATTGGTGAACGAACAAATCGTCAATTCCGTATTGGTGATGAGGTCATGGTTCGTGTAGCAAATGTTATTATTGAGGAGTCATCCATTGACTTTGAAATCGTCGGAATGGTAACGTCATATGGACGAACACGCAAAGCAGCTCCGACTGTTATTCACGCCCGTAAAAATTACAGCGACAACAAAGGCGGAAGCAACAGCCGTAGAGGTGGTCGTAATGAGGACGATCGAGGTGGCCGTGGTGGTCGTAGAGGCGGTCGCAGCGAAGAGGAAAGAGGCAAACGAGGAGAGCGCCGTGAAAATGACCGTGATCCAAGAGGCAGCCGCAAAGATAGCTCAAGCCCAGGTCCTAAAAAACGCGTAAAGCAAAAGCAAAAGTTCTATGAGGGCATTGCTAAAAAAGGCAAAAAGAAAAAATCAAAACGTAAATAAAGTAAAAGTATAGGTGAAAGTACCAATAAGCGCTTTAAAGCAATTTGAAGCGGGTGCTTTCACTTTATCAATAAGAGCAGGTTGATCCTGCTCAACCTTTAAGTAGAGGGTGAATAATATGGCAAAAGGTACTGGGAAAGTATTAGCACAAAATAAAAAAGCCGGGCATGACTACTTCATTGAAGACACAATTGAAGCAGGCATGGTGCTAACAGGCACAGAAATAAAATCCATCCGTGCAGGAAGGGTTCAACTAAAAGAATCCTATGTCCAAATCCGCAACGGTGAAGCATGGATCAGCAATATGCATGTCAGCTCATTCGAACAAGGCAACCGCTTTAACCATGACCCACTGCGCGCCCGCAAGCTACTGCTTCATAAAAAGCAAATCGGCGAGCTAGTTGGTGCCGTTAAACGTGACGGCTACACAATCGTCCCATTAAAAATGTACATTAAGGACGGCTACGCCAAACTCCTAATCGGCGTAGGTAAAGGGAAAAAAGATTACGACAAACGCGACGACATGCGCAAAAAAGAATCAAAACGCGAAATGGAACGTGCCTTTAAAGCGAAAAATCAATATTAATAGATTGGGAGAAAGCTCACTGTTGCTGGTGAGCTTTTTGCTTTGGGTGTGGTGGAGCGGGTGAGAGCGTAGTGCGTGGTGAGGCGGATAGATTGGGGAAAGCGACGGATAGAGGTTGAAATGTGACGGATAGAACTGCGAGAGTGACGGATAGAACTGCGAGAGTGATGGATAGAATGGTGAAATGGATAGGCTATGATGTTTGCGCCAATTTTTTCTAAGTTATCGGGATACTTGAACTATCGTTAGTTTTGTTTTATAATAAGTATTACTGATTGCCAGATTTCATGGAAGCGTACGTTAAGCTCCCACCGTACTAGAAGCAATTCTAGCTCTTTGTTTGAACGAGGCCAAGCGCTTCGATTCATATTCAAGGGGACGTTACGGATTCGACAGGGATGGTTCAAGCTTTGGTCGCGCGTCGGAGGTCTCGGCTCCGTCATCAACGGAAGTTATATAATAACTGGCAAACAACAAAACTTAGCTTTCGCAGCGTAAGCTCGTAAGCGCTCTGCCTCTCTATCGCCCATGTAGAGAACGTGGGGCCCAACTTTAGTGGGATACGGTCGATGGTGCCACCTGAGTCACCGACAAGAGATTTCCAGGTTAGCGTACAGGACGCCTGTTTGTCGGCATAATGCTACGTGAATCGTAAATAGGCAAACTACACGCGTAGAAGCTGAAGTATTGGAGTTTCTGGACGCGGGTTCGACTCCCGCCGTCTCCATTTTAAGAAATCAAATGATTTCAACAAATGTCAAAACCCTTATTTATCAAGGGTTTTGACATTTTTTATTTTCATCTAATTTCAACTGATTGTATTCAAACGTAGTCAAAAACGTAGTCAAATTTTTAAGTAACTTTCGAATTTTTGAATGGCTTCTTCTTTTGCTTTTTGAGTTACATGTGTGTAGATATCCATAGTAGTTTTAATGTCTGAATGTCCAAGTCGATCTTGTACTTCCTTAATACTTGCGCCAGCTTCGAACAATAGTGAACAATGGGTATGTCGTAAACCATGTGTAGAGATTTTTTTTAGATTGTATTTCTCTTGTATATAGATAAGCCATTTACGTGTTTTCGTAGGCTGTAAAAACTCATTGTTAGTATTACTAAAAACAAGCTGTTCTTTCTTGAGTGTATTGAAGCCTAATATCAAGTAATCTTGCTTTTGTTTCTTTTTCCATTCTTTTAAAATTTGCATCGTTTTTTCATCCATTTTAATAGTGCGGGCGATACCTGTTTTTGTTGATTTGATATAAAGCTGATTATCCTTACCAAGCGAAAGAGCTTTGTGGATTCGAATTTCGTTAGCTGTAAAGTTAAGATCTTTCCATGTTAAAGCTAATGCTTCGCCTTTACGCATACCAGAATATGAAAGTAATCTAAAGAAAACGTATGCTTTGAAATTAGTTTCTTTTTCTAGAAAAGAAAGAAATTTTACAAGTTCATCACGAGTATAAAAATTTTCTTCTACTTCATCAATTACTTCAGTTGATTTTCGCCTTTTAGTAGGCATTTCGATTAATGTAAAAGGGTTAGTAAGAAGAAAGCCTCGCTTAATAGCAAAATCCAAAACCTTCGCTGCATAGGATTTAACTGTACGATACTTTTTAAGTTTCGTAGCCCATTCATCTACATGACGTTGGCAAATATCAACATTCATTTTTTCTATTTTATATGATCCTAATGCAGGTAGAATATGATTTCGAAAAATCCCTTCAGTTTTAATAAAAGTGCTTTCTTCGACTGTTTTTTCATAGTGCTTCACCCAAAGTTGATAAATATCACTATAGGTTTCAGCTTGTATTTTACGAAAAGTACCCTTATCAATTTCAAGTTTGATTCTGGCAAGAGCTAATTCCGCTTCTTTTTTTGTCTTGAAATTTCTACGCGTAGTACGTTGCTGTTTACCTGTTAATGGATCTGTTCCAATGTAAATTTGAAACATATATCTTGTTTGTCCATTTTTGAGTTTGTAGCTTTCTATAATTGAAGTTTTTTTCTTTACCATATAAATACCTCCTATATAATTGCGGGGGCAAGATATAAAAGGAGAGGAATACACCTCTAAGTAATAATATATAATCTTATTTGGCGATATTCCCCTCTAATGGTTTTTAGAAGCTGTGATTTTCTAAAAAGCGATCGATTTCCTTGCGGGATACACGTTTAATACCATCAATCTCGCAAATCTTTAAGCCCATAGTTCGAAACTTCATGAAGGTATTGTATGAGACACCCGCGTATTTAGCTGCCTCAGAAATATTCAACCATTTTTTTGTCGAGATATTGATTAAAGAACTTGAAATATATTCATTTGCTTGATTATGCATAGTTTTTATCCCCTTTTAATATTCATCTTTTAGATTTATCCCATAGTAACCATGACGATTTTCATCATTAATTCTAAATTTGCTAGGAGTGAATGCTTGTTTAATTAAAGTCTCATTAAACTCTTTTTTGGAAACACGTTGTTTTTTATTAATCGAGCAGTAGTGATGATAAGCATTTTCTAATTTATATTTGTGGATCCTGAAATTAGAGTTGATAATACATTCATCTTCAATAAATTCTAATACGCTATTTTTGTCCGGATAGTATCTTTCCAATATTTCTTTGTGAAATTTAGTTTCAGTAAATTGAAAATTATTTTGTTGCCATCTTTGTAAACCAACAATTGCCCATTGCGCAATATAATCAATCTCAGAAATTAACTTCTCATATAAATCCTTATCTTGATTATTTTTAGGGATCTGGTTTAAAAAAGGAATTATTATTAATCTATCAATAAATGCTCTTGCTTCATAATGATTTTTTATATAAGGCAAATTATTCCCAGCGAATAAAAGAACAGCAGTGTTAACAAAGTCGAACGGTTGACTATATAAAGCCCTAATTGTTACTCTATCGCCGCCACTTAATTTTTTTAAAATATCCAATCGGCTTAAGGTAAGCTCTGACGTTTCTCCACAACTATTTAGTCTTTTGCCCACCATATTCGATAAATAGTCAGGCTTACTTAATTGATCAAAGCTTAGATTGGAGACATAATTTTTTCCTACTAGAAATTCTAGTACTTTTAAAATAATTGATTTACCAGTATCTTTTGGTCCGTATAATATAGGTATATATTTAACATTTCTTATTTCTGAAATGATATAGCCAAAAAGTTCTTGAATTCTATAATATATACTCCTATCACCGTTAGTAATATCATTTAAAAACTTTTCAAAATAAGTACCATATTTAGAGCCCTTAAATAGACTAGCGTTAATCTTTGATGTCATAAATTGTATTGGGGTATGTTCTAAAGTAATATTATTATTGAAATCAAAGATACAGTTTTTAAAGGATACATAATTCTGATTAACTTTATTTACAGAATCGTCAATTTCCAAATTAGGAAAAGATTTAATCCATTCGACAATTTCATTTATACTATTTTTAGTGATTTTCCCTTTAAAGTCATGGGGGATATTTTGCCTGATAAATTTATCAGCAATTTTTTCGAATGGAATATAATGCGAATTAGTTTTACTCCAAATATATAATATTTCTTGGTGTATTCTAAAATTGTAATTTGTTGTTAAAATATTTGCTAAGTCTGAGTTAGTTATGGATTTAGCAGACATTTTATTTGCTGTAGATGAAGTTCTTTTTATTCTTTGACCTTCAATACCTGAAGTAGAATGATGGTTTTCCTTATCTTTGATTGAATTTTCGAATTTATAGTTTACGAAATCAGAAATATTTGAAGGAGATTCTTCAAATATTTCTGGATCAAAATTATACAAAGGTATATTAACAATAGGTGGAATTTCAAATAATATCTTTGAAAACAATACTTTATTTGATTTGTTCTTTTTTTTCATTTAGTGTTCCACCTCCTGTTCGTCTTCTGGATAGAAATAGGATTTCAGTTTTTCCTCAACCTCAATAGGAACTAATTTTAATAATAATCCTCGTTGATAATGTAAAACTTCTAGTGAATTTGTATTGTGTAACATAGTAATGGGCTTAAAATTACCCATTCCATTTATTGTAATAAAAAGAAATGAATAAAATTCAATTTCAAAATATAAAAGGCTTGAAGGAGATTCTTTATGTTTTGAAGAGTGAATTTTCTTATTTATAAAAGCAATTAACTCTATACAACTTTTTTCACTTAAGTCGATTCCTAAATGAATGTTTGGATCAATCGATTTATTAATCAAGTCTAATGGTTGATTCAAAATATGACCTGAAATAGATTGAGAATCTCCTAAATTAGATACATAAATACAAGTTGGGAGGGTCAGTTGAGCATGACCTAAACCCCTAAGGTGCGAAAAATTACCCTTGATATCAATGGTACATTGATTAATTTCTTGTTTCTCAGCTAAATCAATAATTTTTGCGAATTTTTTCTGTAATTTTTTTTCCCTTTTATTTTTCAAAATAACACTCTCCTAAAAAATTTTTCAAACGCGCGTTTATAAGTATAGTAAAGGGAAATTTAATAAATAGGAATATAACTATATCGAAATAATAAAGTGTGTGATAGATTCTGTTGCTCTTGATATTTCAAATGATTTGTAAATTAAAGTGAACTAAGATGTTTGTTCCAAAAATTCTATGTTTTTTTATTAATAGATAAAAAAACCCCGATTTTAGATTTACTTTTCTTATAAATTAAATAAAATTCATTATTTTATGGAACAAATAGAAATGAGGGAATTAAATGAAAACTAGAAAAAAAGCATATATTAAAAAGAAAATATGTAATAGGAAATTTCTGAAAAGAGGTAACTATAAATATAATTATAATAATATTATATTTATAAAGAATATCGAAAGCGTAATGATGCCTAATATGGGTTATTTAGATTTCGAAGAAAGTAAAAGTGAAAGTGAAATTAGCAATTATACAATTGAAGAAATAAAGGAAATGTTAAAAATAGATATTAATGATTTTAAATGGGATATTTCAAATGATCAAACTAAAGTTAGCTTGGATATTTTAAATGAAAATATTGACCGTAGTTTAGAATTAATTTTAGGGGAAGATTATAAAAAAAGTGAGGGTATAAAATATCTAATAAACGATGTGATTTTAGATTTATTATTAGATTCAATAGAAGTATTAGATCAAGTAAATGAGTTAAAAAAACCATATTATTTAAAACAAAAAAAACTAAAAAAAAACATTTCTATATTGGACGAGACTCTATTAGTTAAAAACAGCGCTTGTGATAAAGAGAGCTATTATGAAAATCTAGATGATATAGAAAAAAATGCTGTTAAAATTTCGTGGAAATTCTCTAAATTAATAAATATATTTAATTTAAATTTAATTTATAAAACGATAGGTAAAAAAAACAGAAGTTATTTAAATTTTGAAAGAAGTAAAAAGGACTTTTTCTTTAGCATTAAAAATAAATCCTTAACAGATATAAGAAAAATTGTAATTAATTACAGATCTCAATACACTATTTTTTTTAAAATTGTTGATGTATTGTTAATATCAAGTAAGGGTAGTGAATTGAGTAAAGAATCAAATGATATTTTGTCAATACTAGATTTGCAAAATTTGAAAGGTATAAATTTTTCATTGAATTTGTATGCATTTAATAAATATTCTTCATTATTTGATTTTAATTTATTAGAAAGATATTATTATAAAAATGTAATTAATGGAAATAAAAATAGGTTAGAAGTATTTAAGAGAATGAATCAAAGTATTAAAAATAATATATATCTTCATATTAGTAATATTAGTAAATTTAAGGGATTGGGTATAAAATATTACCTTATGAAAAATAGATATAATTTTATATTATCAGCAGTTGATGTTAATATAAACGACATCTATAATATTATTTTTTCTAGAGTTAAAGAAAGTCTTACAAAATATCTAATCCAAAATTATGAAAGTAATAAGAATGATAAAGATCAATATAAAAATGAATATATAGTATTGGAAAAATTGGCTGGTATAGACCCTTATAAGGGGATTTTTGTAAATGAATTTAATAAAGAGCAAAAGAATTTCGAAAAACCCTCGGATATTTTAGAAGAAAATACAAATGATACCAGTAAGGAGCGTAAGAGAAAATCAGTGAAGTTAGATAATTATGTAGGCATTTATAAAAATATGAGGAATATCGAATAATATTGTAGCATTTAGGATTTTTCTAATCAGCGTTGAGCATTAAATCTACCTATAAAAAATAAATAGAGGCTTTAATTTAAAGCCCCTATAAACGTTTCTTAATTGTCACTTATTTTAACCATAATCTTAACGTTTTTGCTGATTACCTTTTAGTAATTCTGTTGCAACAGCAATAACTATTGGAATAATGAGTTTTTTCAACATTTACATTCTCCTTTGTTCTATTTATTTCCTGTGAAATTTTTTCAGTTTAGTATTATTTATTCTCTTTTTGATTTTGTTGAAGGTGTGAATTCGCATAATTCCAATTGGGGATAGTTTATAACCAGATATATTTTTATTATTGATCTATTCTCCTATCAATCTAAATATAACCTGATTCTTTTAAAGATTTAAAAGAATCGGAACATATAATTAAATGGTCTAGTAACTCTACACCGACAATTTCACAAGCTTTCTTTAAGCGTTCAGTTACAGATATGTCTTCTGGACTGGGATCACAAATATTGCTTGGGTGATTGTGTGCAACAATTATTGAAGCAGAATTACTTAATAATGCGGACTTCAAAACTTCTCGTGGGTGAACGATGCTAGAGTTTAAGCTTCCGATATGAACTGTTTGAATGCATGTTGGCTGATTTTTAGTATCTAAGCACATTACAATGAAATGTTCACGATCAACGTCACCTAAAAAATCACGCAATAATTCATATGCTGAATGAGGTGAACGAATTTTACGATCTTTATAAAGCATAGTTTTTTCACGTACTAATTTGATTTGCACAATGCTTACCCGCTTTGCAGATACTGATTTAGACATTAGATATCAACTCCTAATAATTGTAAAATAAATAAGCCATAGTAACTTTACCTCAAAAGTTACTATGGCTTATTCAAGTTAATAATATATATTTTAAAAAAGAGATCTTACTATAAAAAATAGGATTTAGGTGATTAGACTAATGATTAATGGGCAATTTATTTTAAAATACACAGAATAGTAATTAGGGTATATCATAGGACGATATGTATCTAATTCTTCGGATAGATGAGATTTTGCTGTTTTATTGGATTGATGATGCAATCTGTTTTATAGTAAACATTATACAAATAAAGGGTTTAATGGATTGTCATTAAAATTCAAGATAGTTTAGAAGCGTTTTATGGATAAAAGTAATTACACTCTGAAATATAACTAGAGGCACATTCCTGTTAAAGGATTTTCAGGGGCTTAAAAAAGCCCTCTTGTATGATGCATGAGTGTCAACGGGAATTTGACTCATCATCATATAGAAAAAAACGTAGTGTTAGTCGGATTAGAAGTAAGAATCAATAATGATGAAGACTTTTTTCGAAAAATCATACGATATAAGCAAAAATGAAGAGGCTGGGACAAAAAGAAAAAATGTTAGACCAAGATACAATCGGTCTAACATTTTATTGATTTAGGAAGGCATATTTAACTTCGTGAAGTGAAAAAGCTAATATCCATTTTTGTTGTTTTTCAATATAATCGAGTTTTGTCCCAGCCTCTTTACAATTTATCGGAATTTTTGGTTTTTTAGTCTGGAAGATCTATTAACATATAACATAGAGTTTCTTAATTTTTTTTCCAATCAATAAGTTGTTTTAGAATATCAAATAACTGTTTTTGTTCATTTATATTTATTTCTTGTAATATTTCAATGATCAATTGATAAGGAAATTTTTCTGTAGAATCATAATTTGTTTGAGTAAATGTAAAAAAATCTGCAAGATTAATATCTAATGCATTAGTAATTTGATGAAGGCTAGAGATAGTTAAGTTTTTTTCTCCACGTTCAATTTGACCAATATACGTTGGGTGAACATTGGCTTTAAAAGCAAGCTCTTCTTGACTAAATTTCTTACTTTTTCTTAATATACGAATTTGTAATCCGACAGACTTAACTAAACTATCCATTCAATCCCTCCTCTAAGATAACCCTAGTAGGATGGTTTAATTAATTCTATATACTATTAATATTTATTTAATGATAATGTATACTATTTATATATATTGTGTATAATTAGATTACTGACAGAGAAAATAGTAGAAGTTTTATAGAAGAAAAATTGGAGAGTTGTTTGTTTTATTGGCAGCTAGGTAAATGGAACAATTGCAATTCAATATTTAAAATTCTCAAAAAAGCAATGTTTTTGTATATACAAATAAATGTATTTATATTAAATATTCGATTGTTGGAGTAAAGTGTTAATTTAAGTATGATAATTCTTTAATGAGAATCAAAGGTTTTGTTTCTATAATTGAAGGATATAATGTGTGAGGTGTTTTTATGAAAATTTGTAGGCTTTGTAAACATCCGAATCCCGAGGAAAATAAATATTGTGAAAAGTGTAAGCTAAGTTTCAAAGATATGGCTGTTAGAAAAAGATATTATAATGAGAAGGATGATCCATTAACAAATATTAAAACAAATGAAATGGAACGTCATAAAAAAACTACTAACGGTTCAAAGATTTTAAGTTTTTTTGGTGGGATTTTAGTGATATTGATAGTACTTAGTTTCCCAATAGGAGGTTACATTTATTTAAATAAAGATGTTGATACATATAATGAAGCAGTTAAACTATGGAACGAAGGTGAAATAGAGGAAGCATTTAAAGTTGCAAAAAAAATACCAGAAAACTCGAGACAATATAAAAAAGCGCAAAAACTAATTAAAGATGCAGATGACCATTTGCTTTATAATAGGGCGGTAGAATTATGGAATGAAGATAAAATAGAAGAAGCTTTTGAAGTGGCAAAAAAAATATCAAAAGATTCAGGACAATATAAAAAAGCGCAAAAATTGATTAAAGATGCAGAAGATTATTTAATTTATAATAAGGCAGTTATTTTGTGGAATGATGGTAATTACGAAGAAGCAGTTAAAATATTTGAATCTTTAACTGAGGGATCTGTATATTATCAGCAAGCACAGAAAATTTTGGGAAACATGTAATATGACCATTTTAAATGGAATTGGCTGTTGTTAGACTAACAAAACACAACTACTAAGTTTTGGTTTTGACCAATATATTAACTTTAATTGGAGAGGCAAGCATGAACCTTGAAAATTGATATACCTAATTTAAATGTTAAATTAAAGATTTATTTGCCTTTTTTAAGGCACTATTTTAGCTTTTATTAATATTAGGAACTGTTTTTCACAAAAATTTAAATCTATATTATTATAATGAAATATAAAAAACCTTACTTCAATGAAGTGAGGTTTTTATTTGAAAATAAATAGGGGGGCAGTGTGATAAGGAAGACGTTTTATTTAATTCATAGAAAAATTCTAAATCAATAGAGGTTGCAATGAATTATTTTGGGATAGATTAAAATATTTATTTTGGTTTCGGTTTGTTTTTTATAGTTCAATTCATAAATGACATTTTAAAATTAAAATCTATTTCGATCTAATTATTAATTTTCCTTAGAAATTTATTATATAATGGACATGATATTTCTCTAAGATAGGCGGGTGAAATAATTTGTATGGTATAGAAATTAAGAAAGCAAAATTACTTTATCCCACACCTAACGGATTTAATAATTATTTAAAAGAAAATAATTTTTATGTTAAAGAAGCTACATCTTTCTCACATCTAATTTATGAAAATTATCAATTTGCTTTTTTAGTTACTTTAAATGAAGAAATCAATACTAAAGAAAAAGGTGACTCTTTGTTTATAATGAAACAATTTCTTCTTAAAGAATTCAGTATTCCCTTGAGTCAACAGTATATTTTTGAATGGGATAACAATATCTATGATAAAGGAATTCATTATTTGGTAGAGACTAGTGAAGACTCTTGTTCCTTCTTATTATTAAAGTTAGAAAGCACCAAATTCTTTATTGTTCCAACATCTATTACAGGGAAAAATTGGAGCGAATTTATAAGATAAGAATTTATGCTACTATCCTTTAATATATGTTAAAATGAGCTTTTAGTAGGAGGTAGTATTTTGATTAATGTAGACCATAGTAAATTTATTAAAGATAAAAGAATTCGGCTGGATATGACATTAAAGGAGTTTGCTGATGCACTCGATTTTCCTGTAAATGGAGATAAAATGTTACGAAGTTGGGAGAAAGGAGAGCTTGAGCCCGAAGAAAAATATTTTAAAAAAATAGTAGAATTTTCAGAACAGCCGCCTTTCCCAAATCCTGAGTTATCTCAAGCGAATTTTAAAATAATTGATCTTTTTGCTGGTATTGGTGGTATCCGTCTGGCTTTTCAAAAATTTGGGGGATACACAGTATTTTCATCTGAATGGGATAAGTTTGCGCAAAAAACATATAAAGCTAATTACGGTGAGACACCTCATGGTGATATCACATTAATTGATGAAAAGGATATACCTGATCATGATATACTTTTAGGCGGATTTCCATGTCAACCGTTTTCACAGGCTGGATTGAAACAAGGATTTGATGATACCAGAGGAACTTTGTTTTTTGATATAGCAAGGATAATAAAAGAAAAAAGACCAGCTGCATTTTTACTTGAAAATGTTAAACAATTAAGAGGACATGATAAAGGTAGGACAATAGAAGTAATTAGAAACACCTTACATGAACTTGAGTACACAGTTCATATTGAAGTCTTGGCTGCAAGAGATTTTGGAGTACCCCAAAATAGAGAAAGAATTTTTATTGTTGGATTTGATAACAAAAGAGGTGGTACTCTGGTACCATTTGAGTTTCCGCAGCCATCTGGAATAGAGACTAGGGTGGGGGATATTCTTGAACAGTTTATAGATGAAAAATATACTATTTCAGATAAACTCTATGAAGGTCATTTACGACGAAAAGAAATGCATAAGAAAAAGGGAAATGGTTTTGGCTTTTCTTTATTTAATAAAGATAGTGTATATACAAATACAATAAGTGCTCGATATTATAAAGATGGTAGTGAAATTCTTATTGATCAAGGACCTAGAAAAAATCCTAGAAAATTAACTCCAAGAGAGTGTGCGCGTTTACAAGGATATCCTGATAACTTTGTAATTCCAGTTTCAAATTCTCAGGCTTATAAGCAGTTTGGAAATTCAGTTACTGTACCAGTTATAGAAGCCATTGCTAAAAATATGCTTACAGCAATGGAGCTATTAAATATCATTACATTAAAAAATACATTTGATGAAAAAATGGATTTTGTTAATGCTTAAATTAAAGAAAAGTTTATTCTAGAATAGAAGATGATTTAAACAAGGGGATTTTAGACATTTATAGTAGGTTTATAGGGAATATTTGCGTAAATCTTTATTTCACTTGAAATTTTTAATGAATAGAATACCTTCAAAAAATATACTCTGATAAACAGAAAATGACTTGGTAGTCATTTTCTGTTTATTTTATTTGGAAACAAATTCATCAAAAGTTATTATTTTCTTTTTTATTAAGTCCGTGTTTAATTTGTCATTTTCAATTAAAATATAACCAGAAAATTCATCGACTAAAGTCCATTTATTTGAATTTATTTTATAAATTTTTTTGGGAACATCATATTCGAGAATGCAAATAAACTGTATATTATATAAATGTATCAACTTGTCAAAATCTTCCGTTGAAATATCATTATCGATATATACATTCAAATTCTTTGAGTTAGCTAATCCCACACAGGTGTTTTTTAGTTTACAACCATAGCAAGCAAGTGGATTTATTCCTCTGAGTGTCTTATTACCAATTACACCATACCTTTGGCACCATAATATGTCAAAGAAGTCTCTCATGTTTGTTTTATTTGATTGACTGGCAAGCCATATAACCCTTTCCATTTTTCCTAACCCATCAAACAATGTATAAAAATCAGTTCTTGAATTAATTCCTAATGGAAATTTATAAAATGTTTCAATCCAAGTATCCACTGGTATTATTTCTTCTTTTCCAAAACCTTGTTGCAAAAAACAAGCCATCACTTTTTCAGAATACCCTTTTAAGTTACTTCCTCTATCATAGAATTCCATAAAGAATTCTTTTGTCCAAGAACGGTAATCAGTATTTTTTATATTTAAATATGCACTTATAAAAAAAGCGGCTCTCCATGCATGTCTATTGAATGCGTCAACTAGTAATTCAATATAATACTTATCTTCAAGGTTAATTTTTTCTTGACTTAATAATCTCCTAGAAACACTGTTAATAAAATCATTTTTATTTTGTTTCCAAGCTTTAGACATTACTTTAAATGTAACATTTTGAATTGTATAGGTCTTAGAAAATTCCATCTCAAACACTTTATTCATTGCAATATATAACTTGTTGAATTTTTTAAAATCAGAAAAGTCTGACCTTAGAGCATCATCATAATTAGGAATAATGTAGTATTCTAAATGACTCCATTCTTGAGGAAATACAGCTTCTTCACCGAAAGCACTCATAAAATTATAGAGCATTCTCATTTCACTTTGTCTTCCAGTTTTAGGTTGCCACGCAGAAACAAAACGTACTATTGAATATATCTCTTCATAATATCTTCCAAAAGGAATTGATTCCCCATATGATTTTTCAATATATTGCCATAGGTCAGCCATTATATTTTCGAATTGTTTATTTGATTTGCAGCATTCTATTATATCATTTTTAGAAATCTTCTTCGAAAATCCTATTCTCTCCATTATTTCTTTTTCTAATATTTCATTCGTTATAGCATTGAAAGTACGATTTGAAAGAACAGTAAACTCTGCGTTACAATATTTCCCTGAAATAAAAAAATTCACACTTACTGGACATGCTATTATTCTTTCATCTTTATATTCGGTATGTATATACATAATAGGGAATTGTGGTAAATCTGGATAATATATCTCTATTTTCGGAATCCATTGTATTGGGATTCCCTCAATAGTGATTTTTCCTTCATATAATAATTCAAACATTTATAAATCCCTCCAGATTCTTACTAAAATATTAGTGAATTATGGTTATAATAATATCATAGTTAAAGTACATATTAACTTGTTAATTTAGTTCGGAAATTTTGTAGATAAGGGAATTTTTAATAATTTATATTAAGCAGATAAATAAATTTAAGATAGTATGTTATATAAGTATTGGAGTGAAAACAATGAAAAAAATTCAAGAATTTGCAGCAGGATTTCAAAAAGAAATGAATTGGGAAATACAAACTTCAGAATATGAAAAAAGCAGGTCCTCTCTACTTAATAACTACATGTTATTAACAACTGAGGTGTCTGAGGTAGCAGAAGAATTTCGAAAAGCGTTTAATATTACTCATAAATATAAAAATGATGGGATGGAAGAGGACCAAGCATTTAAAATAGCAAAGAATATTGTTAAAGAAGACATTGGAAAAGAGCTGGCGGATTGTATCGCGTATATTTGTAAATTTGCTAACTTTTTTGAGATAGATCTTGAAGATAGCTTTTATAAAAAAATGAACGAGATAAAATATCGGAAAAATAAAGATATTTCCTACCAAGAAAATAAAAAGGGACCTAATTAAAATGAAAAAAATAAAATTTGATCTTGAAAGTAAAGAATTAATAGCACTTAAAGAAGTTGACCCTCAATTGGCAAAGTTAATATTGCTAATTGGAGAAAATAGTTTTGATTTAAAGGAAGACAGATTTTCTGCATTAATACGTTCGATTATTGGACAACAGTTATCTGTTAAAGCGGCATCCACTATTTCATCGAGATTATGTAACTTAGTAAATAACCAAGTTAATCCTTTTACTATAGAAAAAGTTACTGATGAGGCTTTACGCGAAGTAGGTATTTCAAAACAAAAAATTTCATATATTAGAGATCTTTGTTTAAAAGTACAATCTCAAGAAGTTAACCTTTTAATTCTAGATAAGTTACCAGATTCCGAAGTAATACAAACTTTGACAAATGTGAAAGGAATAGGATTATGGACTGCTGAAATGTTTTTAATTTTTTCTCTTGGAAGAAAAAATATATTATCACTTGGTGATGTTGGTTTACAGAGAGCAAGCAGATGGCTTTATGGCACTAATAATAATGATAATAAACTAATTTTACAAGAAAAAGGGGAAAATTGGAAACCTTACTGTTCAATAGCTTCTTTATATTTGTGGGATGCTATTGATTATGGATTTGTAGATAAATTTAAAGATATTGATGAGGTATTAAAAACAACAGATATAAAATAGTTTGAAAAGGTAGAAAAAGAGTTATTATGAACGGTTACCTATCGAACGAAAAAATAAAAATCCCCTTAAGCGCTCATTTTTATTAAAATTAAGTTGAATTTCTCTCTCTTATTTTCTTTTTAGTCGTTAGCTTTGCTTTTCTTTCGTTACTTATCTAGTATTTCATATTAGTATGACTAATAGAAAATTAAAATAATTTATAGTAATAGAATTTACGGATAATTACTTTGGATAAAATATGGTAATATGGTATTATTAATAATAATTGTAAATAGTATTATGTATACAATTTCAAAAATAGATTAACGCTAAAACTATTTAAACAATAAATACTTTGATGTGTTATTTAAAATGAACAAAGGGTGAGAATAATATGACAAGTAAGGAACGCATAATCGAAATATTTAGATCAAATGTAAAGGGGAAATCTCCTGATGTAACTGGGGCAAATATTAATCATGATGGAAGTAAAGGTCATTGGCTGGAAAAACAATTTGGAATTAGTGCCAATGGTGATAACCGTGCAGACCTCTATGGATATGAGCTTAAAAATGAAACTACTTCTAAAACCACTTTTGGTGATTGGTCAGCAAATAGATATATTTTTAATGAACCTAATTTTTCACATGTGTTTAAAGAAAAAAGTGCAATAGAAAGAAGAGATCATTTTTTAAGAATATTTGGGAAACCTAATATAGAAAAAAATGGTCGTCACTCCTGGTCAGGAGAGCCATGTCCTAAAATCGATAAATTTAATAAATTTGGTCAAAAATTAGAAATTACTCCGACAAATGATGTAATTGCTATTTATGATTTTAGTAAAGATGGAAGAGAAGATAAGTTTAATATTGTTCCAGATCAATTTCGAAATGGAAAAGTAATATTGGCTACATGGTTTGGTGAAATATCACCGAGTTCAAAGCGAAATGATAAATGTTTGAAAGCCAAACTTGAAGATAAATTTAATGATAAGGGCTGGTTTACATGTAAAAAAGGTTTAAATGGGGCTTATAATGAAATATGCTTTGGTGAACCATTTAATTATAATTCTTGGATTAAACTTGTTGAAAAAGGGACTGTTTTTTTTGATAGTGGCATGTATGAAGGGAATAAAAGACCTTATTCTCAATGGAGAGCAAATAATTCCTATTGGGATAGTTTGATTGTAGATAGATATAATTAAAAAAGATTAGATCATAGTTGAATTCCAGTTTTATTAAATAATGTAATTATAAATTTTGGATGAAATGAACTAAAGACCTTTTAATGCCAAGGAGCGCAGGACAAGCGCTCTTTTTTGTTCATTCTAGAGATAGGAATAATGAAAGTGTGCGATATGAGTCAATAGAACTTATGAACAAGTAAAGATGAGGAGTATATTCCTTTCATGTACTAGCTTATATCAGTAAATTAGTAAAGTAAGATTATCTGTATGAGTTTCTTACATTATAATGGAACAATTCTAGTGTTATTTGCTATTATGATACGTCTATTATTTCAGATTCAATGAAGAGGAAGACATATTAATGCTTCTGATTATTTGTGAGTTATTTTTATATTTATTTATATAATAAATGAAAGAGTGGTGTTAAGTAACATTGATAAATATAGAAACTTTTGCTAAGTGGTTAGAAAACCATGCTGAATTAAAACCTTACTCCATTGGGAGATATTCAAAAGCAATTAATACAATATCATCTGAGTTAGGTAATTATGGATTAGAGAGAATGGATTTGTTTAATCAAACTAATACAGATTTTATTGATACAATCCTTAATAATCCTGAATTTAAAAAGAAGAATGACAAAGGAAATAGAATGTATAGTACAGCTTTAAAGCATTTTAAAAAATACATTAAGTTTCACCATGACTCGGAGTTACAAGCTGAGCTATTTAGAGAGGAACGAGAATTTGAAAAGTACCTTACAGAAAATCATTTAGATGGCAGTAGGTTGAAAATTGAAGATAAACCATTAGATAAACCTAAATATAACCCCTTAAATAGCAAAAAGGTGTGGTGTAGAAATCCTAGATATGCTAGTGAGGCTGTGACTGATGCAAACTATTTGTGTGAGTTCGATAATCAACACAAGCAATTTATTTCTAAGTTTAATGGAAAGAATTATGTGGAGGCTCATCATCTTATCCCTATGCAGTATCAGGAGCAGTTTGATCATAGCCTAGACATCTATGCTAATATAGTTTCAATTTGTTTAGTTTGTCATAAGAAAATTCATTTTGGATTGTTTAGGGATAAAAAGGAGATACTAGATAAGTTATTCAATAGCAGAAGAGAGAGGCTAGTAGATGGAGGAATAATTATAGATATTAACCAGCTTTATAGCTATTATCAGGATTAACACACCTTCAAAAGGATGCGCTCGTCATTGCACGTTTAATGCGTGATGGACGATTTTTAAGGGAAATCTCCCGAAGAACTATTGTTTTTATACCGGCAGGTGAGGGCTTGAAATCGCCTCAGCTACCAAAAGCCAAACAATTAGTCGAAGTGACAAAACACTCGATCGGACTGACAGAGGGAATAGTAATGGCACGAATAGAAATCGACACTCCTAGATCAGTACAAATTGATGTAACACCAATAAGACCCCCTCACTGAACAGTTAATCGAACTATCGAAAAAATGACACACTATGAATAGTTAAGTTTTGTTCCAAGCATCTGCGACGTAACGATTGTCGAGCTGCTTTCAGAAGTCGGTTCTCTCTACAATTTGGACATCCATGTCAATTAATGAAGCTAGTGGGACTCACATTGAGTGAAAACTCTTCTGGACAGCATAAAGGATAAAAACGGATTTCTAAGCATGGTAGAAGAAAACTTCGAGCTCTTTTATTCCGTGTGATGATACCGTAAATTGGATAATGAAGCCTTTAAACAATTACATGACTATTACACTACACATCCCCCCTGCGTAAGAAGCAATCGATTTAGAAAGTTAATAAAAATTATATCTTATGTAGAAGAAAGTACAGTTTGATTTGAGGCAAATGATGAATGATCTTTATTATCTCCAAGTGAGAGAATGATTCAACAATCGGAGAGTGGTATTTTAATAATTCATCAAAATTAGAAGCATTTGTCTGCCAAGTGTAGATTTTAAATTTTTATTAGCCATGAAAAAGGTCAGTATCTTAAAAGGAACACTCATAAACAATTCTGAACGTAATGTTAGACAAATATTCCATCATCACCCAATAACATAAAACTATTGGCTATATTTTTGTTATAATAAGTTTATATTTTTTCATTCGTATAAACTTAAATGATTTTATAAATAGATATAACTTTAAGAGGAGTTTTATTAATGGAATTAAATGTTTATTTAGTTGGGACTTTGGCAGACGAAGAAAAATTAAAAGAGATCCATCCTAATTTATTGCCAGTTAAACAAACGCTTCAATTTAATCAGTTTCAATTCTTTTTAGATATATTAAATATTGATGATATTCCTTTAGAATATCAAAAATTATTTAAAAATAAATTTGTAGCAGGTTATGAGAACAACATTAAAGATTCACAATGGGAAAGGTTTTCAGAAAGCAAAACATTTTTTAAAGAAGATATCTTCAGTGAATTTGCTTCAAAAAAATTGTTCATATTTAAACCGTATATTGATGAAAACAATTATGGTGAAAAGAACATTAAGATTTCTAAAAACACTTTAAAAATCATTGATCGTCCAACAGGAATTTCTGAAAATGCAATTGGTAGCTTAGTTACGATTCCAATCTTCAGTGATTACAATCGATTCGCGTTTGAAAAGAGATTATTAGAGTCAAACGCAATTGGTAATTATGACTATTTAGAAAAGATTACAACTTCTTGTTTAATTTCTGGAGATTTCTTATATGGTGAATTTAAGGACTTTGAAAAGTTAAATGACGGGTGGCATGTTACACCAGAAGATACAATCAAAAAGATTCCGTTAGATTTTGAAGAATACAGGGATTTAATGATTATAGAACCACATGCGATTTATATTGACTATGATTACTTCCATGAAATTATTCTAGGGGAAGGATTGTCCAAGCTTGGTCAAACAGTTAGTCTCGATAAAAAAATCAAATTAAAGGAGATTATAGAAGATCCAATCGAAGAATATGAGGAAGATCTTTATTCAGAAAATGATTTCTTGGAAAGTTTATTTGCTAACTTGAAGCAAAAAGGCTTAATTTTTGAGGAGAAGCAGGTTGTTAATTTCCATACAGCTTTAAAAACAAGAAGGTTAGTGATTTTAAGTGGTGCTTCTGGTACAGGAAAGTCTCAATTAGTGTACAATTACGCCCAATCTTTAGGTCTTATTAATAAGGATATGCAACAGTTTAAAATGATTCCAGTTAAGCCGAACTGGAAGGAAGATACAGATTTAGTTGGATTTTTAGATACTATTAATAATATCTATAGACCTTCAGAATCCGGACTAGTAGATACGCTATTAGAGGCGAAAAATAATCGTGATAAATTATATTTAATTTGCTTCGATGAAATGAACCTAGCAAAAGTAGAGCATTATTTTTCTCAGTTTTTAAGTGTTCTAGAGTTAGAAGGAACCGAAAGGAAGATTGCTTTATATAGTAAAAAATTGGTAGGTCGAGTGTTGAATGGTGAACAGTATCCATATGAAATTCCTATTTATTCAAATGTTTTATTTGTGGGAACGATTAATATTGATGAAACAACTCAAACATTATCAGATAAAGTTTTAGACCGAAGTAATTATATTGAGTTTAATATCCCAGAAAATCATATTAATAATTGGATTAACACATTAAACGCAGTATCGGTTGAAACAGTCATTAGAGAAAATAAAAATGAAAAAAAAATTGTAGATTATTATCATTTTGATAATTGGTCAAACAATAAAAAAGAAATTAAATTACTTAATGAAGAAATTGAAGTATTAAATAACATCAATCGTTTATTGATAAAAATTGATTCCTCTAAAGGAATTGGCTTTAGGGTGTTAGATCATATCAACTCGTATATGTTAAATTTACCTATGAAACATTCGCTTAAAAGAGAGGAAGCGTTTGATTTGCAAATTTCACAAAAAATTATTCCTAAAATCAGAGGAACTGTTGAAGAACTGGAGCTAGTGTTGCAAAATCCAGAGGAAGACATTTTAAGTGTTCTTGATGAAGAAAAGTTTAAAGTTACTACAACCTCCTTAAAACGTAAAATAAGAGAGTTGAACTTATATGGATATACTTACTAATAATATACCTTTTAAGGTGGAGTTTATTGCTTATAAATCCAATAAAGAAATAAAGTATATCAATCAACTCAATAGATTTTCGTTAATTTCCGATGTAGGTTTTATAGAAGATTTTAATATACTTGAGTATGACAGCCTTGCAGTTCGATTTTCTAGTATAAGTAATGTAGAAAATAGTACAGCTAAGCTGTATATGGATTGCTTTGATTATATTGATGAAATTCAGGAATCAATTGAAATTGATGAAAGTGGCTTTGAATATATAAGATCTAATAATGAGACGATGATTCATCGCCACTTTAATAATGATGTGGGCTTTCCACTAATTCCTGGTGTCTACAAAATCAAAGTAGAATGGGAGGGTACAGAGTACTATAGTCAGATCTTGATTAAGCCAAATAACTTAGAAATTGAAGAGCATAATCAAATGATTCATGAAATAGAATTACATGCTAAAGGGTTAGCAAGAGATTGGATTAAGAAAAATAGTTCGCTAGATATTCTAAAGGATGTTAATTCAATTGATCCTACATATCTTGATTTTGCTACGATATTGCTTAAAAAGGAATTAATCATAAAAAAGGCGTTGCATGTTGTGCTCAATAGTACTTATACAGATTTAGAAAAAAAATATGCATTAATACCTGTCACAAAAAGTAGAAAAATTGATAACAAATCTCTGCGACTAAGCCAAATTAAAAATAGCTCTTCATTATATAATCTTAGATCCGTCAATGACGGGGAAATCTATTCTTATTCAATGAATGATATGTATGATAACAATGTAAATTATTATTTGTTGAAGGTTATTAAAGAATTCCAACGAGTTTTAAACTTGGCCAAACTTGATATTGTTGAGCTAAAGAAGTATTTAGAGGCAGAGTTAGTCCAGTTGAAGAGATATAAAAAAAATCATAATATTGGTGAAAATATTAAAATTTCTAATAGGGAAAAACAATTGGTTAAAGTTGAAGAGTTTGGTAAAGAAATCGATTCCTTTAATCGGATGTTGATTGGCGTTAAGAATAATTCATTTTTAAAAAATTTGAAAATCCCGCCAAAAGTTATGCTCTCGCAGCAATTTATAAAGACACCAGGATACAATAATTTTTATAGAGTGTATAGGCTGATAAGTGGGAAAATAGATAACCAAGTAGAAGATTTATATGATTATACATGGAAGTCATCAGAAGTCCTTTATGAATATTGGTGCTTCATTAAAATCATTGAAATGTTGATGGAGTTAGAATTTAAGCCTATAGAAGGTTGGATATTTAGTGTTTCCTCTGAAAGCATAGGAATCTCTATCCCGGCAATTCCAGATGATACATTTGTTGTCTTTGAAAAAGATAATATAAAATTAAAATTGATTTTCAATTCAGCTATAGGAAAGTCACCTGAGAAGGCTGAAAAGCTCGGCTCTCCCTATTGGACTAGATCCAGTAGAAATAAACCCGATTTTCGATTAGATATATACGAGAATAATACTTTTATGAAAACGATAATATTAGATTCAAAGTATAGTCCAGCAAATCGTGTATGGAACAAAAAATCTATTAACAGCTCTAATCAAAGTAAAGTGGTCGAGCAATTGAAAATGTATGTAAATATGATTATTAAAGTTAACACGAGAAATGATCATGTTGTTGATGAGGTTATAGCACTTTGTCCGACTAATATTAAAGATGACAAATTATTAGAGATGGACAATAATCATTTAGTTACTATTGCAACATTAAAGCCTGGTATGAAAAATGAATATTTACGCGAGAGACTGAAATATTTAATATTAGAACAAAATGGTCAAGGTATGTAAGCTTTATTATTATAGAAATTTAGTAAGAGGAACTAAAGCGAGTGATAAAATATTAAAAGAATCACTATTTAGATACCGCAATAATTAAAAATGAGATGATATAATATAGATACCTAATCAATAATAATTACTTGATTGGGTATTTAATTAATATTTAAAGCACTTCCATATTAAAACAAAAGTAATATGCACTACTGCATCGGAGAGATATATGAATCAACTAATTGAAATTAATAGAATACTTATTCATAAAACAACACCATTTAAGTAGTATTATCACTAATAGAAAAATTACAGAAATATTATCAATTATCCCCAGTAAAAGGGTTAGAAAGAAATGGAAGCCAGTGAATAACAAGTGAAATCTAAATTCTTAAAATATTGATAAGGCTTATGATGTAGTGCTAAATATAACGGATTTTAGTAAATTCAAAATTACTTTGTTGTTAAAAAAACTATAAATTAGAAAATCTTCTCCCGCAACTCAATTTTCATCAAACGTAGTCAAAATTATGGGCGCGTATATCTTTATTAATTCCAGCACGACTGGAGATTCAGCAAAATCACATTCGTAAGTAATCGATGAAAATGATAATGAGCAGCTTCAAAATAAAACATAGCAAAGGCTGGCTAGGGGAAACCCTTAGCCTGTTTTTCAATGATTATTCTTTTACTAATCTTTACCCAACAATTTTTTATATCTCGTAGTCAAAAACGTAGTCAAAAATAATCTATGCCCCCGCAAGCCTTGATAAAATAACATTCCGAGACGTTTGGTTCGACTCCCGCCGTCTCCATACATATATTTTCTAGAGTTGTCTAGAGTGGTCAAAACCCTTGTATATCAAGGGTTTTTTCTGTTTTTATTGTACTGAGTTTTCTGGGCTTTTCAGCAGAAACTGGCTAAAAAACTGGTCACTTTTGGGTCGAATTTATGAGTTTAAGTACGTCACAAACTTATTAATTGTATCGTTTTTTGCTCGCTTTGATAGGTGCGTATAAATGTTGAGCGTTGTTTGCACATCTGTGTGACCTAATCGTTCTTGTACTTCTTTGACACTTGCACCCGCTTCGAAAAGTAAAGAGCAATGGACATGACGAAATGAGTGAACATGTGTGTAAGGTAAGTTATATTTATCTATAATTTTCATAAGCCATCTTCTAGGGATTGTTTGCTGCAATAAGCCATTTTGTTCGTTTGTAAACATTAATTGGCTTTTGTCATTCACATTTGGAAATTTAACTTGCTGAATCGTTTTCCATTCGGATAAGATGCTGCATGTTTCATCATCGATTAAAAGCTGACGTATCGTATCGGTTTTCGTTGATTTGATATAAAGCTTGTTATTTTTACCTCTTGAAAGAGCTTTTGTAATGATTAGTTCCTTTGTATCGAAATTTAAATCCGCCCAGGTTAATGCAAGTGCCTCCCCTTTACGGATGCCTGAAAAAGCAAGTAGGTAGAAAAATGCGGTTATTTGAGCGTTACCATATTGCTTTAAGCATTGAAGAAAGTTAATTAGCTGCTCTTTTGAATAGTAGTTGACCTCGGTATCTAATACAGCAGAGTTTTTGATTTTTGGAAGATCCACTAGCTTGAATGGATTAGAACTGATGTACTCACGCTTAATAGAGAAATCAATTACTTTAGATGCGTAAGTTTTAACCATTCGAAATCTTTTTAGTTTCAAGGAACAGTCATCAACAAAGCTTTGGCAGGTTGCTATACTCAATTTCTCAATTCGGTAGTGACCTAGTGCAGGTAGAATATGATTCCTGAAAATTCCTAGTGTTTTGACAAAGGTGCTTTCTTCGACAGTTTTTTCGTAGTGCTGAATCCAGACATTATATAGGTCCTCGTATGTTTCAGTTATAGGCTTCTTATATTCCCCTTTACTAACTTCGACTCTTAATTGAGCTAAAATGAGACTAGCCTCTTTTTTTGTTAGAAAGCCGCGTCTAGTAACATGAATTTGTTTGCCTGTTTGACTATCTATTCCTAAATAAAGCTTAAACATGTAGTAGGTCTTACCATCTTTTTTTGTATATGATTTAATTGGGTCTTTCATTAAAATTCCTCCTAGAACCATACAGGGAAACTAGGGGTACAGTTAATGATGCGATTAACTATATTGTAAGTATAGCTTATAAAAAACGGTTTCCAAATAAATAAACTTCCTTTTTTGGGGGAGAATTTAATATAGAAAGTAAGCCCGTATTCAAATAACGCATATAATCACGTAGCACCTCTCGGTACTATAAAGGTATCAATTAAAGGAGGTGCCTTTCATTGCCACAGCAAAAATTAACGATTATCCCCGTCACATTATATCCCGAACTTAATAATTCCCCTGTAGCCAACTCAACACAAGACTCATACATTAATACATGTACGATTAAAACAGCAAAGGTAGAAATTTCTTTCTGTAATGGCGTAGATGAGCACATTATCCAAAGTGTGATGAGGGAGTTGAAACTACTGTGAAACACGATTTTACTAACGTGAAAAATATCTACATCGTTTGTGGAAAGACGGATATGCGTAAAGGCATTGATGGCTTAGCTACACTGATTCAAGATTCTTTCGAACTGGATCCTTATGGCGATTCGATTTTCCTGTTTTGCGGCCTGAGTAAAGATCGATACAAATGTTTGTATTTTGATGGGGATGGATTCGCTTTACTCTATAAACGCTTAGATGGCGGACAACTCCAATGGCCGAAAGATGAAAATGAAGTACGGAACCTTTCGCAACAAGAGCTTCGCTGGCTTCTAGAAGGTTTATCACTACAGCAGCCAAAGGCAATTCAAAAAACACCAAAAGGCGCATTCTAAATTCACTTTCTTAAATGGTATAATATGAGAATCTTATACGAACGGAAAGTGGTGAATGTTTTGGTGAACGCTTCTTTTAACAACGAGAAATTAATTAAACTTCTTGAAGAACAGCTTGATTATATGAAACAACAAAACAAAGATTTATCTAAACAGATTGAAGCGCTAACTGAACAAGTACGCTATTTAACAAAACTTTTATACGGATCAAAAACCGAGAAATCAAAATACACTGCACCAGATGGACAAGGATCATTATTTGATGATGATCAGTCTTTTAGTGATTCTGAGCACACAGAAGAACAAAGCACGGCGACGATTACGTACACCGTTGTCCGTAAACTACATAAGAAGAAACGGAATGATTCTTTTCGTGACGGGATTGAAGTAGAAGAAATTCACCATCATCCCGCCAACACACAATGTGACTGTTGCCTTGGTCAAATGACTGAAGCTGGTACAACGATTGCGCGTGAAGAAGCAAAATTCATTCCAGCAATAATGATGCGCATCCAGCATATTGAACATGCCTATGAGTGTAAGCACTGTAAAATGGATGCCGCAAAAAAAGCACAAATGAGACGTGGAAAAGCCCCACAAGCTACTATTCAGCGAAGCATTGCAGGACCAACTGTTTTAGCAAAGCTTATTTATGATAAGTTTATTCAGTATTTACCTCTTTATCGTCAGGTAAAGGAGTGGGAACGATATGGCCTACTTACGAATGATAAGAATCTATCAAACTGGGTTATTCGTGCTGCAGAAGATTGGCTTTTACCGATTTATGAACAGATGAAACAGATGTTAACGATGAAATCAGTACTGCATGTGGACGAAACGTATGCGCAAATTATCAATCGGTCAGACGGAAGATCAGGACAATCGAATGCCTACAATTGGGTGTTCCGAAGCGTGCCAAGCCAAGGACCAATCATCGTTCTTTTTCATAGTGCATTATCGAGAAGTCGTTCTGTACTAGTAGAATTTACAAAAGGCTTTAAAGGAACGGTGATTTGTGATGGCTACTCGGCATACGGCAATCTACCTGATGTCACGTTCGCTAACTGTTGGGCACATGTGCGACGATATTGGCTAAAAGTCGATAGCAAAAATGGGCAAATTGGCGTGGATTTCTGTGACCAACTGTATCGCCTAGAACGTCAATTTAAGCATCTTTCACCAGGTAAACGCCGAAAATCAAGGCAAAAATATTCAAAGCCGATTGTAGATAAATTCTTAAAATGGGTGGATGAATCGCCTTTCTTCGGAAAAAATGCCTTAGCTAAAGCTGCCGAATACACATTAAATCGAATACATGGATTAAAAGCTTTTCTGTTCGATGGTCGAATTGAGATGGATAATAATCCAGCTGAAAATGCGATTCGCCCAAATGTGATTGGTCGCAAGAACTGGCTTTTTTCGGTTAGTGAAGCTGGTGCGAAAGCAAATGCCATCTGTTTGAGTGTAGCAGAAACAGCCAAAACAAACGGCATTGATTTTTATCAGTACCTTGTGAAGCTATTAACGGAGCTACCAAATTTACCGATTCAACAACAGCCAGAGATCTTACAAGATTACATGCCTTGGTCAAAAAATATCCAAGCCACATGTTCAAAATAGCCAGCTATCTGAAAAAAACTCAGATAGCTGACCATTCGTCGTGCGTACCGAGAAGGTGCGCTTATTTTTGTATTTCGGGCTTACTATCAATTGAAGGAGGTGCTTCCTTATGCTAACGAACAAACTAACAATTGTCCCCGTGACACTAGATCTTATCACTGACGAGTCTTCATCAACAATTCCGCAACATAATTCTCCTGGGCCAAACTGTATCATAAAATCAACTAATGTTGAAATCTCCTTCTTCAATGGCGTAGATGAGCGCATCATCCAAATGATCATGAAGGAGCTGAATAAACAATGAAGCATGATTTTACGAATGTGCAGAACATCTATATTATTTGTGGAAAGACGGATATGCGAAAAGGCATTGATGGTCTCGCTACACTTATTCAGGATTCTTTTGAACTGGACCCCTATAGCGATTCCATTTTCTTATTTTCTGGAACGAGCAAGGATCGCTATAAATGTTTGTACTTCGATGGGGATGGCTTTGCCATTCTCTATAAACGGCTAGAAAATGGGAAACTGCAATGGCCAAAAGATGAAAAGGAAGTGCGTAACCTTTCACAACAGGAGCTTCGCTGGCTCTTAGAAGGATTATCGCTCCAGCAGCCAAAAGCAATTTCAAAATCTGCAACAGGTGTCTTTTAAATCGATTCACCTAAGTGGTATAATCATCCATAACTTATACTGAATGAAATGTGGTGAATGATTTGGAAAACTCTTCGACAACAGAAAAAGTAATCCAATTACTTGAAGAACAATTAGCATACATGAAAAAACAAAATGAAGAGCTTTCAATAAAGCTAGATTATTCGTTGTCCCAAAACAAGGCCTTAGCTGAACAAATTCGCCAATTAACAAAGGCGTTATACGGTTCTAAATCGGAAAAATCAAAGTATCAAGCACCGGATGGGCAAGGCTCTTTATTCGAAGACGACCCGTCTTTTAGCGAATCTGAGCACACAGAAGAACAAAGCACGTCAACTGTTACGTATACAGTTGTTCGTAAACTACATAAAAAACGAAATGATTCGTTTCGTGATGGAATGGAAATCGAAGAAATTCACCATCATCCTGAAAACACACAATGCGACTGTTGCCTTGGCCAAATGACTGAAGCCGGTACAACTATAGCGCGTGAAGAAGCAAAATTCATTCCAGCAATAATGATGCGCATCCAGCATATTGAACATGCCTACGAGTGAAAGCACTGTAAAATGGATGCCACACAAAAAGCACAAATGAAACGTGGAAAAGCCTCACAAGCTGCCATTCAGCGAAGCATTGCGGGACCTACCGTTCTAGCAAAACTCATCTATGATAAGTTCATCCAATACTTGCCTCTTTACCGTCAGGTAAAGGAGTGGGAACGATACGGCCTGCTTACGAATGATAAGAACTTATGAAAATGGGTGATCCGATCAGCTGAAGATTGGCTTCTACCGGTTTATGAACAGATGAAGCAGACATTAACAGCAAAATCTGTTCTACATGTGGATGAAACCTATGCGCAAATAATCAAACGTTCAGACGGAAAATCCGGTCAATCGAATGCCTACAATTGGGTGTTCCGCAGCGTGCCAAGCCAAGGACCAATCATCGTTCTTTTTCATAGTGCATTATCGAGAAGTCGTTCTGTACTAGGAGAATTTACAAAAGGCTTTAAAGGAACGGTGATTTGTGATGGTTACTCGGCATACGGTAATCTTCCTGATGTCACGTTTGCAAACTGTTGGGCGCATGTGCGACGATATTTGCTGAAAGCTGATAGCAAAAATGGGCAAATTGGCGTGGATTTCTGTGACCAACTGTATCGCCTAGAACGTCAATTTAAGCATCTTTCACCAGGTAAACGCCGAAAATCACGGCAAAAATATTCAAAGCCGATTGTAGAGAAATTCTTAAAATGGGTGGATGAATCGCCTTTCTTTGGAAAAAATGCCTTAGCTAAAGCTGCCGAATACACATTAAATCATCTACAAGGATTAAAAGCTTTTCTGTTCGATGGCCGAATTGAGATGGATAATAATCCAGCTGAAAATGCGATTCGCCCAAATGTGATTGGTCGCAAGAACTGGCTTTTTTCTGTTAGTGAAGCTGGTGCTAAAGCGAATGCGATCTGTTTAAGTTTAGCTAAACAGCAAAAGCAAATGGTATCGATTTTTATCAATATCTAGTGACGTTATTGACAGAGTTGCCAAATTTACCGCTCCATCAGCAACCAGAGATTTTAAACGATTACATGCCTTGGTCGAAAAATATCCAAGTGACATGTGCAAAATAGCCGTTTATCTGAAATTATTTTCAAATAAACGGCTATTCGTTGTGCGTACCGAAAGGTGCGCTTTTTTTATATTTCGGGCTTACAAACGAATAGAGAAAATTGGAATTTTTATGACATCTATTCTTTTAATAGCAATTATATTAATAAGGATTGTGTGAATCCTATAAGTTTGATACAGAGTATAGTAATTATTATTTTGTTACAATTTACTGGAGGTATTAGAAAAATATATGGAAGTCTATGAAAAAATTGTGACTGAAGGAATCGATAGAAAATCAGATTAGTCATGAAACATTGAAACTACATAAAACTAGTTTATTACAATAAAAACATTGAATCAGTTTGTTGTACTAAAGATAGACATAATTTAACAGGAACTGGATAATAAAAAAGTCTTATCTCCGTAAGCAATTTTAGTAAACCTTATTAATTTCTTTGTAAGAACATTTTTTGAATGTGAAAATGACTTTATGAACGTTGCTATAATAAAGTTTCTCGAATTAGTAGGTAGACCCCCCATCTCCATACATTGGAGACAGAATAGTTCCAAAAAATGTTATGCTTTATTGTATCTTTTGAAAACCCTCGCTATTCGAGGGGGGAAGAGCTTCTAGCTATGAACAAGAAAAAACCCCAGCCGTACAATGAATTCAGGTCTGGTCAACCGACTTCGTACGAAAGGGGATCCAAATGGATAATAAAAGTTTAGCACACACAACATGGAATTGTAAGTATCATATCGTCTTTGCGCCCAAATATAGAAGACAGATTATTTATGGACAAATCAAAGCAAACATAGGTAAAATTTTACGCCATTTATGTGAAAGAAAAGGAGTAGAAATTATAGAAGCAACCGCCTGCCCTGATCATATTCATATGTTGGTGAGTATTCCCCCAAACTAAGTGTTTCATCGTTTGTGGGTTATTTGAAAGGGAAAAGTAGTTTAATGATATCTTAAATTTATTCTCCCGAGAACTGTTTTGCGCGGAATTCTTCTAAATATTTAAGTATTACGTTGGCACCGTTTTCTTGGGCAATTATTAAAGGTGTCATCCCCTCATTTGATTTATAATTTGGGTTAGCACCAGCATCTAGTAAGATTTTTACTATTTCATCATTATTTGCTCGAATAGCCCATAATAGGGGGGTTCGCCCATATCTCTACATAAGTTTGGATCGGCACCTTGACTTAATAAGTTTTTTACTAAAGTTATATTACCCTCACCAGATGCTTTTGCAAGTTTAGTAATTCCAAATTCATTAGTAGTATTAATATCTTCATTATTATCGAGAAAATTATTAGTTTCATTTTCCAAATCTGCGTTTGTAGAATCCAAAGTAGCTTCCTCAGTTACTATACTTTCTTCTTGATTTATTGCAGCATTATTAAGTGGGGAATTACTATAAATTTCTAAAATATCAGCTAACTCACTCCACGCTTCTGAAATCTGAATTTTAAAACCTTCTCCTTCACCTAATTGTTGTAGCATTTTTAAATTTTCCCTTATTGTATTAAATAGAACTATTATACGAGCTTCCTTTTTTGTATAGTCATTAGGATTTATAGAATAATTCATGGTATTAGTAGCTAACCACGTTTTAACATCTTTATCATCAGGAATAAATCCGTTACTAGGAAATTTTCCATCATCAAATATTTCGTTATATTTCTCAAATGCATGTACAGATTCATTATAAAAATTAGAATCTATTCCTTTAGGTACATTATTAGATTTCCCTATATAATAAGCTGAAATTAAGAAGACAATGATAGATACAATCCAAAAGGCTTTACTTTTCCAAAAAGATTTTTTTACAATCTCCATTTCATTCGTTTTTATTTCCATATTATATCCCCCTATAACATTACTAAAATTTCATATAGATACAAATTTCGTATTAGATTATATTTGGCTCTTCACCATAACTTGTGATTGACTTCTGCTCCACCAGTGTGCTTTACCGGGGTGTCCGATGAGCTGCTTTTGGGGCAACAGATGTTATTTGCGCAAAAGTGAAGCGGCAGCAGTAGGAGGGGAGTCACGAAGGCGTTATCACAGAACGTGATGCATTTAGCCTTTGTTTCTCAGATTTGCTTGCTTCAGGGGTCTCATCTTGGACGCTTAATCCCCTCCTTTAGTAAATATTCTACTGCCACTATTGTTTTTTTATATCGTGTAAGATTTTTGTCAATTCCCCCTCTTCAAATAATGGCTGTAATAAATAGAAGAACGATGCTTGAGACATAGTCTCATTTGTTAGAAGCCGTTCTACTTTTTCAACTTCTATCATGTCGAAGGCAAATAGCTTTTCAATAGTATATATGCTTCCATCATCATTCTGCTGCTTCTGCTCCCACCCTTCAATTAAGGCAGCTGCTAATTGTTTAAATAATGGCATGCATATAATTGATTTAGCTCTATAGCGATTATCCTTTCTCTGTTCTTCATCCAACTCGACATGCCAAAATCCAAAGTAACTAAAATACAATAAGAAGTATCCATAGTCATACAATAATTTATTTAACTCACGGTCTTTATGTAACTTCAGTTCTTTCTGTATATGAAGCTCTTCTAAATAGCTTATTAGAAAAGGGACATTATAAGGTTCTTGATGATAATGACTACCCTTTATTTCAGACCAATCCACTTTCACTCAAAAACAGTTTAGTAATGAGACATATTGCTCAGACCTTGTCAGGTTTTTGAATACAGTCATATTTTCTTTCTAGATGACTCCAACAACTGCATTGTCCTTTACTTTTTTGGGATTAGCTCTAATTTTACAGCTAGATAAAAAAAATTGTAATAATGGATAATCGTTTTGATTGCTCATTTCATTAACCTTTAACTTGGGCTAAGACATAAGTCCATACATTACTACAAGGTTTTTTCGTGTAATTTGCTACGTTGTCTTCGTCAATAACAACGAATAATGTGTATGCTGTAAACCATGTGTAGAAATTGCGCCAAACTAATATTTCTTTTGAACATACAATGTCCATTTTGCTGGCTGTGAATATTTGAGTTTCTTTCTAAATACTGCATGTTATCTCAGACCCTATTGTGTGGTATTTCATTAGATAAGAAAACCCCTCCACTATAATTCACAACATTCATTGTAAGACGTCGTTCAAGCGACTACAATGATATTATAATTTTTCAATAAGGGAGGGTATTGAATGCAATATATATCCACCGTAGAGATTGCTAAAAAATGGGGAGTTTCGATTAGGCAAGTGCAACGATTGCTGGCGGAGGGACGGATACCGAATGTGAAGAAATATGGGAGATCATGGATGATTCCGTATAATGCAGAAAAGCCCACTAATCTGGGGAGAGGGAAAAAGCTGTCTCAAAATGCGCTTTCTTCTGATTTACTCCATGTGATTGCCTCTACCTCCATACCTATGCCTGCTGATAACCCTGATGCTATTCTAGATACCGTAAATGAGGACAGAGTAAGGCATATCTATGAAGCCCAGCTTGCTTTTTTACGAGGAGACTTCCAGCGAACGATGGCGTGTTATTATCAAACCAAGGGGGATGACGTGGCGAGGTTATGTATCTCCTTAACTGCCATTTCTGCGGCTATTAGTTTAGGAGATTATTCAGCTTACACAGAGATTGATACCTTTCTCAAGGGTTATATAAGAGACAGCAATAATACGGATGCCGTTGCTGTTGCGGAGCTTTCGCTAGGTGCCAGTTTGATTACTTCAAATATGGTACCTAACTGGATTAAGGAAGGAGCATTCGATACTCTTCCTTCTGGACTTAGAATTGCTGCCCTTTATTTGCGAGCAAGGTATTTTTATTCGATTGGCCAGTTTGATGCCATGCTAGCTTTAGCACAAACCACTTTGACACTAAATGCTTCAGCGCAGGGAATTACCTTTATGGATATCTATTTGCGGTTAGCCTGTGCAATCGCATGCTATGAATTGAAGAGAGAAGAGGATGCCATACAGTGGTTGGTGGGGGCTATGCATATCGCTCTGCCTCATGGTTTTATTACACCATTTGCAGATAGGGTGACTGCATTAGGGGGACTACTAGAGCGATGTTTGTTACGAGAGTTTCCTGACTATTATGATGCAGTTATTGAACAATGGAACAGTGCATGGAAAAACTGGGTCGCCTTCCACAATCGACTCGCAAAGGACAATTACACACTTATTTTGTCTCCACGAGAATACCATATTTCCCAGCTTGTTGCGCTCCGGGTCCCCTATGCTAAGATTGCAGAGCAGCATGGGATTTCAGTGGGAAGATTGAAGAATATTGTGCATGAAATTTACGAAAAACTATACGTTTTTAATCGAGATGAATTAGCAAAATATGTTTTGTGGAACAAAAAAAAGTGACTTTTTTTAAATGAAAAGTCACTACAAAAAGCAAGCCTTTGCCCCTATGATGAGTATACACCGTCATAGGGGTTTTTTGATTCCTCATTTTGTGCATGAGGGGAGGTCGAGCGAGGAAATGGCGCAGTGGAGCAATGTGGAAACGGCAATGTACAGTTGTATTTTTACGGTAGTTCTTGGTGCAATTTTTTATATGAAGTGGTGGTGGGATGGTAACGGTATCACTTGGAAATTTACCAAATATTTTTTGGGCATTCTAGCTATTATTGTATGCATAGTTGGAATTAGCGTTTATTTTATGAGCTAGTCTATATTGATAATTAATCTTGTAGGTGGGAATAAGTCTTTTGTGCTTGAACAAGTACGAATAATAAAAAGGAGAAAAATGGAATGCGACAAACATTAGTGCCTTTTGCAATTGTTGTATTGCTAATACAAACCGTATTCGGCAGCTTACCAGCATTGGCGACAAGCGACCTAAAAGTCACGATGACTTCAAATGGGCAGCCTTATATAGAAGGCGAAAGTGCTCAAAGTCCTGTAGAGGTTCAGGTAACAACAACTTCCGCAGATAGTGCCAATGTAGAATTTTCACAAAACGGGACAACGTGGCAACCCTTTAATGTTGCAAAACCCTTTATCGTAGAGAAGGCTGGGGAACATTTTCTATGGTTTCGTCTAGCAGGGACAAATGAGCAAAAATACACAATTCGTATTGCTCCACCATTGCTACAAACGACCATTGCGAATCATGTGATTTATGTGAGGGAAGGTGCAGCAGGGCAACGTGATGGCACAAGCTGGGAGGACGCTTTCGATAATTTGCAATCAGCACTAGAGGTAGCACAAAGTGGGCAACAAATTTGGCTAGCGACCGGTACATATAAGCCAACAGCTAAAATAGACCCGGCAGATGACCGTTCAGCTACCTTTCAGCTAAAAAATAATGTGGCCATTTATGGAGGATTTAACGGTACAGAGGCTGATTTAGTAGAGCGCGATTGTAAGGCGAATCCAACCATTTTAAGCGGTGATATTAGCGTAAAGGATGATTATACAGATAATACTTACCATGTATTTTATCATCCAGCCAGCTTGCAGTTAGACGAAACTGCTATTTTAGATGGGGTAACTATTAAAGATGGAAATGCTAATAATGGTGCCCTTCATAATTTGGGAGGTGGCATGTTTAATGACGGTAGTAGCCCGAAACTTGTGAATGTAACATTCAGCACCAATAGAGCAGAGGGTGGAGGCGGCATGACCAATATGAATAGTAGTGACCCAACTCTAGTGAATGTAGAGTTCCAAGCCAATGAAGCACAGATTGGAGGCGGGATGGTTAATGTAGGTGGCAGTAGTCCAGCTCTATTGAATGTAAAGTTCACTACCAATACGGCACAACTTTATGGGGGCGGTATGGGCAATATAGGAGGTAGTAATCCAAACCTAACAAATGTAGAGTTTCTTGCTAATGTAGCACAACAGGCTGGAGGAGGCATAGTCAATGCCGATAGTAGCCCAATATTAACTAATGTAACTATTAGCGGAAATAAATCAGAAGATAGATCAGGACAAGGAATAAGAGGTGCTATTTACGGTGAGAGTGGTGTGATTCGGAATAGCATTATCGTGGATAACCATAATGAACCTGCTCTTTCTGACTATACTGGCAAGATTGAAAGTAGTTTATTGGACGTAGAGGAAAATGGGGCTGTACTAGCTAAATTCCACAAAACAAAAACAAATATAGAGACGAACATTTATAAGTACGAAGATATATTTATCGATCCAAGTAAGTCCAATTATCGACTAAAAGCTAAATCACCAGTAATTGACAAGGGGGACAATAAATATAATAGTTCGCCAACTGACCTTGCTGGCAACGCTCGTATCCAAGGGGGGACAATTGACTTAGGGGCATATGAAGCAGGATTTTATACAGTAACTTACGATAAAAATGGTGCTACAGACGGAGATGTACCAGAAGATATTGGCATTTATGAGGAGAACAATCTAGTAACCGTACAAAATAATAGCGGTATTCTAGTAAAACCAGGCTATATATTTGCAGGCTGGAATCTACAAGCAGATGGCAAGGGCACGCACTATGCAGAAAATTCAACTTTTCTAATGGGCACAGCGAATGTCACCTTATATGCACAGTGGACAAAAAATCCGACCTATGCAGTCCAATATGATGCAAATGGCGCAACAGGTGGGCAAGTGCCAAACAGTAATCAATATGAAGAAAACGAAATAGTGACCGTACAAGAAAATAATGGCAAACTCGTAAGAACGGGACATACTTTCAAAGGCTGGAACCTACAAGCAGATGGAGCAGGTATAGCCTATATGCCGAATGATACTTTCAAAATGGGTAAAGCGAATGTCACCCTGTATGCCCAGTGGACAACGAATCCAACCTATCAAGTTCAATATAATGCAAATGGTGCAACAGGTGGGCAAGTACCAAATAGTAGGCAATTTGAAGAAAATGAAACAGTAAGCGTACAAGAAAATAGAGGCCAACTTGTAAGAATAGGATATACTTTCAAGGGCTGGAATACACAGGCAGATGGCAAAGGCACATACTATGCTGAAAAGGCAACATTCCCAATGGGCAAAGTCAATATCACACTATATGCTCAGTGGACTGCAAACCCACCAACAACAGGGGGCAACACTACACCGCCATCCGCACCAAGTAACAATGATGCACCACTAACATCGAATGGGAATGACTTTTCTTTACTAGCACCTGTAAAAATTACGTTTCATACAAATGGTGGCACAGTTAGTGATTTACCAGTGCCGACAAGAGCGGGCTATCGTTTTGTTGGCTGGTATCAAGATAAAGCGTTAACGGAGCAATGGGCTGGTGAAGCGCTTGAAAAGGAAAATCTAGTACTCTATGCAAAATGGATACCATTGCAAGTGGAAGAACCACCAAAAGAGCCATACCAGCCTAAGCCATCAGTAGTGACGTTCGATGATATAAGGCAGCATTGGGCGAAGGACTTGATTGAGGAATTAGCGACACAAGGCATTATTCGAGGTTTTGAAGATGGTACTTTCCGTCCGGACGAATCCATTAGCCGTATGCATGTAGCTGCACTATTAGCAAAAGCTTTTTCGTTTGAAGCAGTGCGAACAGCAGATGATTTTTCAGATGTTCCGCCAACACATCCTTACTATAATGCGATACAGGCATTACAGCAGGCAGGGATTGTGGATGGTTCAAATGGGGCTTTCTTACCCACAGAAAATATGACACGCGCACAATTAGCTAAAGTGCTTGTTGGTGTGCTTGGACTAAAGCCTGAAGGTACGAGTTCATTTACCGATGTAGATAGTACACATTGGAGTACTGGCTATATTGCAGTACTAGAGCGTGAAAAAATTGCGCTTGGAGATAATGGATATTTCCATCCAAATACACCTGTGACACGCGCGCAGTTTGTGGCATTTTTACATCGTATTATTAGTAGCAAGAACAGCAATTTAAGGTGAAGGTATGTATGAAAATTTTGGTATATCCATTAGTATTATTAACACTAATAATAAACGTCGTGTTAACCTCAATCTAGCGTAGGACGGGGATTCTTTCAGAAACTGTTCCGAAACTTATGACAATATCAAAACTAAAAAGGGAGGAACTTGGATGGTAGAAGGGAAGAAAATCTTTAGTCTTCTCATATGCATGGCAATGATTCTAACTCAATTGCCAGGATGGGCTATGCCGAGAACGGCTTGACTGTGGCACAAAATGATACCGCCGAACAGTTTAGCCTTGAGACGGGTAAAACTTATTATTTCAACTTGGCACCATTAGTTATGCCTGGCAAAGGAACGCTGAACAACAACTTACCAGATACGAGCTTGCAATGGGTGCCATTCACTTATGTCGGGACGATTGATGCCTATTCTCGTACAGAGTCAGGTGTCACCTCGTCTGGGGTAGCAAGGTCAAAGCGCAGCCTGTTCGTTGCGGATTATACAGTCAACCGTTTTGTTTCTTAGAATAGTTTGCATGAGAATGGCCTTATCTTTGGGACTCTTGAATGATGGACTGTATGATGAGGAACGCGGCGTTCCAGAATACAATGAATGGGACGCCATTTTTGATAAAAATCGGGATTATATCAAAAATTTCAGCGGACTGTTTTCTTGGGGACAGGATACTGTGAAATCACCTCTTCTGAGTGGAGATACTCGGGTAATGCGAGGATTTAGCTATACGACACCTCGCCCTGTACGGACAGCCCCCGCTGGTGAGGTTGCGAATAATGTTGGTTTTCGTCCAGCTCTAGAAATTTCGTCTTCTGCTTCGCTAGATTATGATGCGTTGAAGTCTGTTACCTTTGATATAGGTGGCTATGGCACATTGGGCGATAAGCAACTAACAGCAGCGGTAGTCTATATTGGCAAGTTGACCCTCCCGTATATAAAATCGTTTCAGGGCTTTAATCGATACTAGTGCGTTTTTATGAGGGCACAGTCGAAACGGCACCATTCAAAGATATTTCAAGTAATCTTTATGCGGCAGGTGCCATTGCCTTTGCCAAAGAGCGTGGCATTATGAATGGGGATGCAAATGGAAACTTCCGAGCAAGCGAGTATGTAACACGTGCCCAAATGGCAGCCATCGTAGCGAATTATAAGCAGCTTCCTATTGATGAAAATATAGCAATTACATTCAACGATACAAAAGGTCATTGGGCACAATGGATGATCGAAGCAAATCGCAAGGCAGGCATTATTAATGGGCATCAAGATGGGATTTTTGCGCCAAATGAGTATGTAACACGTGCGCAATCGGGACAATGATGAATCGCATGTTTGAGCAAGGACCGCTACATGGCGTGACAACACCAAGTTTCTCTGATGTAAACGCAATGCACTGGGCATTCAAAGAAATTGAAGAGGCAGCAAAATCACATTCGTATGTTATTGATGCAAATGACAATGAGCACTTTTTGAAATAATAAAATATAGTAGTATTAGTTGGGACTATAGGGGAATTTTTTAATATTCCTATAGTCCTTACGTTTGCCTAGATTTGAGGTATAGTAATGTGTGAAAACTTTCGTATATCCATTAGGATTAGTAAACACTAATAATCTGTGTGTTACATTTTCTTTGTTTTACTATGTCGTTCAAGTGACAATAATGAGGTTGTTACTTCCACGTTTACTTGTTTAGGAGCTTCTTTAGGATATTTCTTTATTTTCTTTTTAATTCCTTTGATGGAATGATCTGCTTTTACACGTTTTGTATAATCCGTTATTACACTATCAATTTCAAAGCATAAATCATCGCCATTGATGACACCTACGTAATCAAATACAAGCCCTTGACATGTATGAATACAACCTGTTTCATATACATATACAGTTTCTTCACTGACTGCCCCAAATATCATTTATGAGATTCCAACTGTTATTTTACATCAGATTTCAATTTCCAGCAGTAGCCACTATTAACCATGGTTTGTTCTTTAGTCTTCCTTCTTCGCATGTATAAATTTTGAGCATAATTTGAGTGGGGCACTTAGAAAATAGGCTTTAATAGTTTCTGTATCTGGTTATTCTAATACGAAAATGCTTCTAAGGCTATGCTTTGTCGGATATGAATGATGAATAAATGCTAGTGAGAATTAACTTTGGGTGAATATTAATCGAAGGAAGTTGTTGTGAGGAAACAATAAATTAACAAAGTTTTTATAGGGAAAAATATGGTAGAATAATAGTGATTTAAGAACAAAAAATGGTTGGTGACATTATGAATAAAATACCTGCCACAACACAAAATTATCGGATACTTATGATTTATAATCTATTGTTAAATGGCAAAAAGCTTGCTAAAAATGAGCTAGCTTTACAGTTTCACGTTTCAGATAGAACGATTCAGCGTGATTTTAATGAAATAAAAAATTTCCTACATACACTAGGTGATGAACAAAAATTACTATATGACAAAAAGCATAATGTATATTACCTGCAGCAAAATCAACCTACCTATTTGTTGGCTGAGGAGATATTAGCTATTTCAAAGATACTATTAGAAGCAAGGGCTGTTCCAAAAGAAGAGATCAATCAGTTACTAAATAAATTAGTATCCTTTGCATCAGAAGATAACAAAGCTTTAATCGAATCGATTATATATAATGAAAAGCAGCTTTATGTTAATTTACATAATAATCAATCCGTATTGCCACTATTATGGGAAGTTGCAATGGCGATTCATCAACAACAAGAAATAGAGATTTATTATAAAAAAGAGATGGACGCTATAGCAAAAAGACACCAACTACAGCCAGTAGGGATTCTTTTTTCTGAGTATTATTTTTACTTAATTGCATATCAAGTGAATACAGATATTGATTTTCCTATAATCTATCGAATCGATCGTATAACTGCTATGAAATCACTCAATATTCGATTTAAGGTGAAATATAGTGACCGTTTTGAGGAAGGCGAGTTTCGTAAACGTGTTCAATTTATGTATACAGGCAATTTATTGCACATTCAATTTTATTTTAATGGGGCATCAATTCAGGCTGTCCTTGATCGACTTCCAACAGCTACCGTTATTAAGCAACATCCACAAAAGGGTTACCTTATTAGTGCTGAAGTTTATGGGGAAGGGATTCAAATGTGGTTGCTAAGCCAAAAGGAAGCAATTGAGGTGATTAGTCCAATATTATTCCGTCAATCAATGAAGGAAACATTAGAAAAAATGCTTATGCGTTACTCTTAATTTAACCATATGAAAGACAGATTCTGTCCATCAAGATCTTTATACTAAAGATAAGAATATTTTAAGGGGTGGACAGAATGCCAATTTCAATGAGCCGAGCAATTTATTGCAAAAACTGTAAGGGTTATATTAAAACTGAGTTCTTTGGGGATGCTTTAACATCAGAAGATTTAATAAAGCTCCAGCATTCCATTTGTAGAAAATGTAGAGGATCGCTTTTGCATCGAATTATTAAAACATTTAAGGACTAATTGTTTGGCACGAATTTGAGTATAAGGAAGGTTAGTCATTTGAATCAAAAACAGAAGCTGCAACAAAAAGTGAGCGCTTATTTAAAAAAATACAGTGATGATATTTTTTGGGGAGAAGAGCTGAAATTTATTGAAAAACGACTACAGGCAATGGAAAGTAGTATTGCCGTTGTCGGTCAATTTTCAGTCGGAAAATCTGCTTTATTAAATGCGCTATTAGGACAAGAAATTTTAGCAACAAGAAAAGTTGAATCGACGAAGATTTTAACGCGCATCCGTCATTGTGACTTAGCGCAGGATGCAAAGGTTGTTTTAACTTTAAAGAACGGACAACAAGATTCATTACCATTAACAACTGTTAACGATTTGCAAAAGTATACTACGTTTCAAGGAGAAGAAATTACTGATTCCATTCAATATGTAGATGTGTATTGGCCGGCTCATTTTTTAAATAACGAGCTCATATTAATCGATACACCAGGAGCAAACTCATTAACAGCAAACGCGTTCCAGACAACAAGAGAGCAGTTAAAATCTTCATCAGCTATCATCTATTTGTTTATGGGAACGAAGGGCTTAGATGCTGAGGACTATGCGATTATCGAGGAGTATGCTGCCTATAAAAAGAAAGTATTTTTAGTTGGTACCCATGTGGATCAACTTACGCAGGAACAATGGCTTGAAGTTGAAGCAGAAGTAAAAAAGAAAATTGTACAAATTGATGCCATTAAAAACATCGAAATTGTTGGTATATCATCTATTGAGGCGTTAAGAGGTAAACAACAGCGAAATGAACAGTTGTTACTGCAGTCGAATATGCCCACTTTAGAAAAAATGCTTCATACATACATGGTAACGAAGGAATATCAAAATGCCGAAATTCGTTCTATTGAGCATGATTTTTTAGAGTTACTCAATGAAGTTGAAAGCTACGAGCAGCAGCAACAGCAAGCTAAAGAAGCAGCTGAAGCTGATCGTTTAAGACGACTTGAACGACTAACAGCTATTACGGAATTAGAATATTTAGAAGTTGAGCAATACGGAATAGCACTATTAAAGCAAAGTACCAATGCGGTCTATCAGCTAAATACCCAATATGAAAATCAACTACTAGCCCAAGGTAATGACATATTAAAGGCAGTTCGTCAGCAATATCAGCAATTCCAGCTTTATATTCGCCAGCAAATGACGAGCTTATCCAAAGTGGATACCTTAAAAACAGCGTATGTACAGCATTTAAATGCTGTTGAAAAAATTTATAAGCAGTGGGATAAAAATCTTGATTTATTTGGTCAACGATTTGTAAAGGCTGTTGAACAACAGGTGCAGCAGCAAGATACACAATTTAGTGACATGCTAAAAAAGCTTGAAACAAATGTGGCTATTTGTTGGGATGAATTTGATTTAATTTTAAAGAAAATTCAACTAAAGCCACTAAGTTTTTCTGTAGACTTTAAAGATTTTGAACAGTATAATGCCAAAATTGCCGATGCAGATCAAAAGTATAACCAATATCAAAGCCAGCTTAGAAATAAAGAGCAGGATTTACAAAGATTACGTTCAGATAAAAATAGCGAAGAAATCCTGATTCGCTCAAGTCAACAACGAGAACAAAATCGACTTGGTAAAAAACCAGAGCCTCGCGCTATGCATCGAACAAAAGGGGTTCTATTTTGGAAAAAAGAAGAGTTTATCGGTTATGACTATTCTGAGCAAGAGCATTGGGACAAGAAAATGAGCGAAATCCATATGAGATATAAAAATCAATTACGACAAATTGAGCAAAGGTATACGAGCCGACTCAACAGCGAAATGCAACAAAAGAAAAACATTGAGAAGCAACTAGAAGTGCTTGAGGATGCAGAGCAAGCGTACAGTGTAGAGCTATTAGGTGCGCTATACAGTACTGTAAGCAATCAATCTGAAATTGTGAAAAAACTTCATAGTGAGCGCATCAATGACATTAAATCCGAATGGAGACTGTTGTCTGCTACACAAGAGGAGCGTTATTACGAACACATTCAAACGATTGAAGAAAACTATAAACAATTCGTCCGAAAATCAAAAAATCAAGCAATTGCAACATTAAAAGTTTTATAACGGGGGTACAAAATGGATATTAGAAAGCAATTTATCCAAAAAAAAGAAGAACTAAAAGGGCGCTTTGAAAATGCTATTGCCCTAGGAAATCGACTAAACGAAAAATATCATGAAGTGTTATCCATTCATCAAATAAATGAAAACTTACAGGCGCTACAAAAAAATTGGGAAAGTGAACGCTTTGAAATTGTTGTTGTAGGGGAGTTTTCTACAGGGAAATCAACGTTTATTAACGCTTTATTGCAGCGGGAAATTTTACCGTCAAAAGTAACACCAACAACAGCAACGGTCAATTTCATTCGTCATTTAAATGAGCTGTCAAATCACACTGGTGAGCCAGTGGCGAAAGTAGTTTTCAAAGATGGAAAAGAAATTGAAATTCCTTATTTAGAGCTACCAGACTATGTGACGGAGATGAGTAGTAAAGTAAATGTAAGTAATCAAATTCATCACGTCGATTTATATGTCGACTCCCCTTATTTAGAAAATGGGGTCGTGCTAGTGGATACGCCAGGATTACAAGCGTTAAATCCAGAGCACGAAAAAATTACGAAAACACAAATAAAAAAATCGAATGCAAGTATTTTACTGTTCAATATGGAACAGCCAGGTAAGCTAACAGAAATTAAATTTTTACGTGACTTATCGGATTCCATTGATCGCATTTTCTTCGTAGCGAATCGCTTAGACGGTGTACCAGCGGATCAAGTACAGGAAGTAAAAGACCAACTGGAAAAGGCATTACGCGAAAATAACTATCAACAAATCGAGGAAAGTCGAGCAGTCATTTATCCACTAAGTGCTCTCCAAGCGTTAAAGGCCCGCGACCAGGATGTTATAACGAAGCATTGGCAGGATATAAACCCTGTAACGCTTTTACAGGAATCGAAGTTTTTATTATTCGAGGAGCGTTTAGAGCAGTATTTATTTGATGGTGAGAAAACAAACGACTTTTTACAAGTGCCATTCACTGCAATTGATCAATTTTATAGTCAATTAATCGCAGAATTTGAGCAATATCAGAAAAACCTTGAAAATAGTGAGGATTTAGAAGAGTTAAAGCGTATGCACAAGTTAGCAAAGGATGAGGCTGAGCTACGCAAAATGCAGCTAAAAAAGGAAATTATCCGCTTGAAAAATTTATTTAATGATACGATTCGTGCCAACGAAAAGCAATTCAATGAAGATTTTGACCGTCTAGTTGATATGACGAAAACAGCAATCAATGGCATTGTTACAATTGAGGAGCTTGAAGATCAAGTTAATGACGAAATGGAAATTTTCAATACAGGCTACCAAGCGCTGTTTGATTCGAAAATTTATGATCTTTCAGAAGAGCTGAATAGGACGATGCGCAAAGAATTAAACGAATTTGACGTTAAAGTTGAAGCGAGTCATCAAGCATCGGGCATTCATTTACAAGTAGAAATGAAAAAGGCTGTTGGTAAAAGCTATGAAGAAATTTTACAGGAAGTAACAAAACAGTTTGAAGAAAAAGAGCAGGATTTAAAAGGAGAACGAGCAGTTTTAGAAAAGAAAATTCAATTAGAGACTGAGCTACGTTATAAGCGTGAAGAAAAAGCGATGGTGGAGCGCGAATTCCAAGAAGATATACGCTTCCAAGAAATGCTCATTCAAAGTACACCACAAATGATTGAAAAACATGGTGTTATTAAAAAACGTAGATTTTTCTTTGATAAAGAAGGATTTATTCAAGAAAACAATGAGAAATACGACCAACTAATTGCACAAAAACGTGAACTAGCAAAACAAAAAAAAGCTGTAGCAGCACAAAAGTTAAACGAAGAAAAAGACTTGCAATTAAGCTTAGCTGGCGTATCAACAGCTTATAGTTCTCATGAAGAAATTCGGGAGGAACGTCGCGATATGCGCGAGCAAAAAAACATGGCTATTATGCAACGCTTAAATGAGCAACTAAATAATTCGGACCAACAATTAAATCTCGAAAAGCGTAAAGTGATACGTCAATTAGAGATGCTGTTAAATACAACAAAACGCGAATACCGTGAATTTTTACGTGAGCTGGATGCTTTAAAGCTAGCGGAGCAAAAAATTGAAGAGCATATTAAAAAGCAAGATGGGCTATTAGAAGATGTGGTGAAGCGTGCAACTCAGCTTTCTGAGCAAATGGCTAATTCTCAAGAAGCTCGCCAAAATTTAGCAAAAGAAATCGAAGAAATTCGTCACCGTATTGAAGAAGAGAAAATTCTATTAATGACAGCTATGATCTAGGAGGGAACAAAAATGTTACAAAAAATGAAGCAACTTCCACTACATAAAACGGAAATGCAATTTATTGAAGCATTAGAACAGCAAGCAAATAATAAGCAAATGACATTAGGTGTTTTTGGTTCATTTAGTGTTGGAAAATCGGCTTTAATTAATGCTTTAATCGGTCATCAAGATTTATTGCCAACTCATACAAATGAAACGACAGCTATTCCTACATATATTAAAGGTGGGGAAACAGACCACATTGAAGCGTATCATTTTAATGGCATGATATCAGAGTTGAATGTCATAAAATTACATTCATTAACAGCAGGTGTTTCTGTCAATGATATCGAGAGCATTGTGATTGAACGGCAAACTCCAAGTTGGTTGAAGGAGATTATATTTATTGATACACCTGGCCGAAATACGAAATATAAAGCTCATATTGATGCATCAGAACAAGCATTAATTACATCAGATGCAGCATTATATGTGATGCCATGGCAAGGGTTAACACTAGAAGATATTGTATATTTGAAGCATATTTTACGCTATCAGCCGAATCTATATTTTGTCATTAATAAAGTGGATCGCATTGACGAAGCACAAGGCATTACGATTGAAGAAATGCAACAACGAGTAACGGCGGAATTAAAGGAACAACTAGGTAGGGATTTCCCCGTTTACGCAGTAAGTGCAAAAACAGGCTATAACATGCATAAGTTGTATTTAGAATTCATTTTGCCATTAAAAAATGAACTAGCTCAGCTCAAAGAACATCGACTACAGTACGCATTAAAGCAACTTCTAATGCGTGAGCAGGAACGTATTGTACAACAAGTTGAGTTTTATGAAAAAGCTTTATCTTCAGATGAACGTGATTCTGCATTACAAAAGCAAGCGGTTCAAATGCAGTATGCAGATGCACAAATTGAAGTGTCAAATCAAATGGAAGCATTACTTGAAATAATGTTTAAAACGGAAGAAGAAATGAAGCAATATATGCAAAAATGCTATCAGCTGCTTGAAGTGAAGCTGAAAAATTTAGTGAAAGAAAATTTATCTATTGATGAATTAACCTTAAAAATAGAAAACGAAATTGTGACAACTAGAAATGAAGTGTTTGGGACATTATATGGTCGCATTCAAAAAATTGTCGGGGATGAGGGTAAAATTGAATTGAAATCTCCTGATGAAATTTCATTTAATTTCAAAATGACTGTTCCTAATTTGTCAGTTCTTCAAAATCAATATGAAGCCGAACGTGAAAGAGCCTTTGCTAAAATCAATGCTGTTAAAACTCAGTTACAGTTATTACCAGAAAGTAGTGGCAATGATGAACAACGTGAACGCTTATTGTTAGAAATTGAAAACCTAACTGAGCAGGCAGTGGAGAAATTCGTGCCAGAATATATTTTAGATGAAACATTTGATCCAAATAAGAGTGAAAAAATTGCTTCGGCCATTGGATTTGTAGGTGATATGGCATTGACAGTAGCTTTAGCAGTAGCAACAGCAGGGACATCCGCAGCTGCTCAAGTAGGTGGGAAAGTTGTTGCAAAAGAAGCGACTAAAACTGCAGCGAAGACAGCAGCGAAAAAAGTAGCTTCAGAGGCTGCAGAAAAGGCGATTATTGCAGGTATTTCCATTGCTGCTGAAGCATCAAAGAAACCTGGAAATGGCTCAGATAATACGGTCTTAAAGGCAGCGAAAGCATTGGACCAGTTTACAAGTCCAGTGCAAACAATAGCGAAAAAAATCGGACAACAAATAGATGAGACTCGTAGCCAGCCAAAGAAAGAGGATATGCAGCATCGTCGTCAATTCTTTGAACGAAAAAAGGAGCTTGAAACGCTACGTGATGATAAGCTTCATCAATTAGATGCATTAGAAAACCAAGCAGCAAACAATGAACGGATTCGTAAAGAGTTAACATTAAAACGCGAGCAAGTAGAACAAGCGATGAAACACAAGCTAAAGAAGCTTGAAGAAAACTACGAAGAAGAAACAAATCGCATACAAAATGAGCACCTTCTAAAGGAAATTAACAGCCAATTAGAGCAAGTGTTAACGGATGAAGAGCAATATTTAACACTATGGTTTAAAACAGAATTTGCAAATTTATTAAACGTTTTAGATCAGATGCTACCAAGGCAACTAAAAGAACAGCTACAACATTGGGAGCAGCAAATTACAGATGTCGAACAAATGAAAGAAAGCGACACAGCAAAAATTCAGCAGTTGATTGATGAAAATCGTGCTTATTTAAATACGATTGAATCCCTTGTAAATGGTGAGCAATATGCAGTTGCACAATGAGCTGTTATGGCTTGCCAAGCAAATTGATAAAATTCCTGTTTCCAATGAACCTTCTTTATGGAAAGCAATGCGAGAAATTGGGAACACTTCAGCAGTAAATGGTAGCGTGGCGACAAAACGTCACGTCTACATTACTGGTGAGCCACAGGTTGTTTATACACTGACAGATTTATTCCAATCTGTAGAGCTTTTAAAGGATGTCGTAACCCTTACAAGTGCAAAATATCCACACCCAGTACTACAGTGGATGGATATTACCTATTATCCACCAAATACATTACAGATGTTGCCAAAAAATAAGATGCTAACCCTATTTACAGAGCACCGTTTACCATTATGGTCGCGTAGCCTTTTTATTGAGCAAAAAATTTGCAATGTCGTGGCTACTGAAAATATTCTTGCCTTATTGCACATGCCGAATATTAATCAATTTTTAGTTGATGATTTTTCTTATCATTATTTATTAGATGATGTAGTGGTAACAAGGAATATGACAATAGCTCAGTCAAAGCAACAATTAACTCCTGAGCTACCAAAGCAATATATTTTACAGCTAATGACGATGAAGGATTCCAATGAAGAAAAGGAAAAGAACCTTATTTTAGATAAAATCGCAGTGCATATGTTAAATACATTTTGGCTCCAAAATCATCCATCATTCCCCCAATGGATGCCTGTTTTATTAAGAGAAATTACAGCATTTTTAAAAATAAAGCATAACAACGCAACTATTGAAGAAATAATTAAAGAATTGAAAGTGTGGGGAAACCGTGACAAACGAATTAGTTGAGCTTGAAAATAATTATTTTGTATTATGTCACTTACTATTGCAGCGTATTGCGAAAGACAAACCAAAGCATTTCGACGATACGAAAAGCTATTTAGCCAAAATTGAAAAATACTCCATTTATGAAAAAACGCTTTATGTAGCTGAGCTATTACAGGCAACAAAAAGTAAAGAGCAAAGTAAAGTACTACAACAGATAGAAAAATCATTAAAGCAAGAAAAAATTAGTGATACGACTATTTCATTGATGAAACAATATATTCACTTGTTAAAATAGCCTTGAAGGAGCTAGGTATGAATAAATTACACACATATTTACTACCTGTCGCAGCAGGTAGTGTTGGCCTATTATGGACCCCATTAAGCAATAATGCAGCGATTACTTATGGCATTCTTGCTTTTGCTGTTATAGTCGGCATTGTCGGTCTGCATTCATTAACAAAACAAAGAGAAATGACAAATGCTTCTTTACAACAAGGTTTAAAAGTTATGGAAGATGCGGTGAAAGTGTCAAACAACGAAATCACTAACAAACTACAACAGCAATTAGAGACTTATAAAGAAGGAAATATAGCTTTAAATCAACAATTAAAGCAAGAATTTGCTCAACTGCAGATTACGATTGTAGGACAAATGGAAAAAACAGAACAAACAGTATCAAAGCAGCAGTCAGATATGAAGCAAGCTTTTAGCCAATTGGAAGAAAAAATTGAAGAAGGCAATAAAGTTTTAGAAAATGTCTCGATTTTAATGATTCAAGAGCTGAAAAATATTGTGCAAATAACGGACGAATTAGTTTCGATTCAAAATACAATGCCAAATGAGCTTTCGATGCTACAAGATGCGATTACTACTAATCAACAAGACGCGTTAGACACGGCTCGCAATTTAGAAATGCATTTAGAAAAATTAGCGGATTTACAAGATATTATTCAATCTCATTTTGAAACGTCTACGTTAACTCATGAACATGTAGTAGCAAAAATTGCTGATGAATTCGGAGTTGTTTCAACGAATTTAGATGTCTCTATAGCGAACATGTTAGCACAAGTGGAGAAATACAATGAAAAAGTTTATGCTCAAATGAATAATGCTTCTACAATGGTAGAGAAGGTTGAACAGCTTCAAACAGAACTAGGAAAATTAAGCGAACAATCAACAATTTCATTAAGTAAGCAATTAACCGAACTGAAAAATATGAATAAAGCGTTGCTAGAAGGAATTTCTCAAATTGCTGATTCGAAAAGTGTAGAACGCCAACAGCTACTAAAAATTCAAAAGAAATTAGTGGAATCATTTTCTAGTTAGTGATTCGACAAAAACTAAAGAAATAATAAGCGTAACAGAAGATTATAGAAATTCCCATACGATTGACAGAATTAAATCTGTTAATCTTATGGGGTTTTTTTTCGCTTAAAAAGGCACTGGTAATCAACTAGGTCAATAAAAGTGAAGCATATACAGGTATGATAGACATATCAAATGAAGGTACTTTTTTTGAGACATTCTCTCTCTTTCTATTATAAGAAAAAAAGGAATATTCATACATATGGAGAATTTAATATATTAATGAAATTGGAGGAGGTGCCGTTATGCAGCAAGTATTATTAACTAGTAAAAATATCCGTGAGTTAATGAATTTAGAAGGCTCATTTTTTATACCAACATATCAAAGAGGGTACAGATGGACTAGTATTCAGGTAAAAGAATTACTGGAGGACCTGTATGAATTTATGCTGCAAAAACAATCACGTGATGAGATATATTGGCTACAACCTGTGATAGTGAAAAAGGTGAAAAATCAGTGGGAGCTCATCGACGGTCAACAGCGTTTAACAACCATTTATTTAATATTAAAGGTGTTTACAACATATATGAAGCGACAAAATGAGCCGTATAAGCTGCGTTATCAATCACGTGAGGAGAGTGCAGATTTTTTAGAGAATATTACAACGAAAAGTGATACAGATGTTGATAATATCGATTATTATTATATGCTTACGGCATATCAAACAATTGACGCTTGGATTGAAGAAAAGCTTGCGGATGATATTTCTGAATTTGCTGGAATTCTTAAGGCAAATGTAAAGGTAATCTGGTATGAAATTGGTGAGAAAACAGATCCAATTGAGCTGTTTTCTCGTACGAATAGTGGAAAGATTCTATTGAATGATGCCGAGTTGATTAAGGCTTTATTTTTAAGTAGCACTCATTTAGCTGACAGCAATAGCGATGAAAAATATCTTCAGTTAAAACAGCTTGAAATATCGAACCAATGGGATCAGATAGAATACAGCCTACAAAATGATAAATTTTGGTTCTTTTTGCAAAACAATAGTAAACACCAATATTCTACGCGAATTGAATGGCTTTTTGAGCTTGTCGTTGGCTTAACAAATACTATTGAAGGACAATGGGATCAATATCATACATTCCATGTTTTTAATGAAATCATGGAGGCTGAAATAGCACAGGGCGTTTCGAAGGAAACGATAATTAAAAATCTTTGGAAGCGAATTTTTGATGTGTATCAGACCCTTTTGGAATGGTATGAAAACAGAATGTTTTATCATTATGTAGGGTATTTATTAACAACGGGTGTATCACTAAAAATATTATTTCAAGCATTCTTAAAGATGAATAAGGATCAATTTGAACATTTTTTACTAGATAAAATTGCAGGTTATTTCCATAATATTACCTTAGAGAAATTGGATTGTACAAAAAATAAAAAAGAAATTACTAATACATTATTGTTATTCAATATATTTACATTGCAAAATAATTCAGAGTCAAATCAGCTTTTTGATTTTGAACGCTATAAAACAGAGGAATGGGATATTGAACATATTCATGCGTTGCAAAGTAAGCTACCTAATGAAAAGGAAGCACAAAATGCATTATTAGGAGAGTTTGAAGGATTAATTACAGACCTGACATTACAACAAAAGGTGAAGGATTTTATTGCCCAGAAGGAAACGACTGGCTTTGAGGACTTACTTTTAACAGTGGAGAGCTTATTTAGTGATGATAATTTTAATATCAATGGGCTGTCGAATTTAACGCTGTTAGATCGCCAAACAAATCGCTCTTATAAAAATGCGATTTTCCCAATAAAACGTAAAGAAATTATTTTGCGCGATAGAAGTGGGACATATATTCCGCCTTGTACGAAGAATGTTTTTTTAAAGTATTATAGCAGTAACATTCAAAATATGAATTATTGGTCTAAAAATGACCGTGATGAGTATTTAAAAGCAATTGAAACAGAATTACAATCGATATTATAAACGAAAGAGGTGTCATCTAGTTTGAATACAGCAGAAGTATATACTTTTTGGAAATTGATTCATACATACAAAATTGTTATTCCAATTATTCAAAGAGATTATGTACAAGGCTTGGATAATTCGAGAGCTATAGAAGTGCGAGAAAAATTTTTAAATCAATTGTTTAGCAGTTTACATGAGCGCCAACCTGTTTTGTTAGATTTTATATATGGCACAACAGATGAGGAACAGCATTTTGCTCCTTTAGATGGGCAACAGCGGCTAACTACATTATATTTATTACATTGGTATGTGGTGCTGCGTGAAAATAAAATGAAAGAGTATCACCAAATATTTGAGAAATTTTCCTATGAAACAAGACAGCATAGTAAGCAGTTTTTTGAGTTTTTAACGACGATTCAAAAAATAGACTTTAACAAGGAAACGATTAGCCAGCAGCTAAAAAATGAAGCAACTTTCTTTGAGCGTTGGCTAATGGACCCGACAGTACAATCGTCACTTGTGATGCTTGATGCTATTCATCAAAAATATCAGCAGCCCATTTTAAATCATTTAGAAAGTGATACAATCCAGTTTTATTTTATTGATTTAGATAAATTCAACTTGGAGGACTCACTCTATATTAAAATGAATGCGCGTGGAAAGCCATTAACAATATTTGAAATTTTTAAGGCACGTTTACAAGGCTATATTCAAGAATCACAAGCAATCCCAATGAAGCAGGTAGAGGATTTTTTTATCCAAATAGATACTAAATGGACGGATTTATTGTGGCGTTACGCCAAAAAAGAGTATGATATTGCCTTTTATCAATTGATAAAAACAATGTTGGCAAATCAAGTAGCAAGCCAATCCGCATCTACAGAAATACTAGATGTATTTTTAAAAAAGAATGATATAGCCTTATTAGATACTGATTTGAAGGCAGCTAAATTAAATGCTTCAGATTGGATGCAGGAAATGGCATTCTTTTTAAATAAGTTTGAGCAGCTTATTTCATTGGCAGATGCCCAATTAATAGATGTAGAGGCTTTATTCCAGCGAAATTTATCAGACCAGGTTACATATACAGAGCGAATTCAATTATACAGCTTAGTTATCTATGTAAAATATGCACCGCAATTACAGGTGGATTCATTAAATAAGTGGCTTCGCTATGTTCGAAATGTAACTGAAAACACGCTTTATAACAATGTATCAGAATATCGTTTGTCGATTATAGCATAATATAATTTAAAGGATTATGTCAATAATATTGATGCGCATTTAGCCTCAGGTAATATGAAATTAGAGGGCTTCTATCAAAGTCAGATACAGCAAGAAATAAATAAAGCAATGCTAAAAGCGCTTGATTCAAATTGGAAGCCATTAATAGAAAAAGTTGAGGATTACCCATATTTCTTAGGAGAAATAAGCTTTTTATTAAAATTTAGTGATATTGCTGACAATACAATTTATCGTGTGATTGATCATCAAGATAGGCAAAAGAGCTTTCTGCAATATTTTGAAAAGGCGAAGCGTATTTTTGGAGAGAAAAGTTTGAAGGTGTCCTCTACTTTATTATCACGTGCATTGCTTTGCATAGGTGATTATTTATTGAAAATCGGGCGGAATCATACGTTTTTAAGAGATAACTTTGATCGTGATTACAGCTGGAAACGCTATTTACGTGAGGAAAACGTATGTTATTTGAAGGAGATACTTGATGCTCTAGATGTTAGCCCTGTAGACAAGACATTAAATGATATTATTGCGAATTTTACTGGAGATGATTGGCGAACAGATTTTATTTTATACCCAGAAATTATTGAGAAATATTGTGGAGAAAATCGAAATATTCGGAAGCTAGATGATGGTGTCATTTTATTGTTAAAAACGAATGCAACGAATGGTTACTGTGCTGAATATAGAACGTATTCTTTACACTTACAAAGCCTTAATAAATTTGGGGATTTAAATATTGAGTATATACATTCAGTTGGTGCTGATTATGCAAATAAATACATGCTCATTAACGATGAATATGGCATCACATATAATGCTGTGAAATTCGTTATAGAACGATATGATGAAGTCAAACAAGAGTGGACGTTAGTTCAAGAAATAGAAACTGTAGCTGAAGTATTTAATTGGTTGGAGAAATTAAATAAGCAACTTGTAAAAGTATAAAAACAGGTAAATTAAGTGTTATTTATTTTTATAAAAATAAATAACTATATAGAGGAAACTGAGGTACGAATCAATTCGGATATTGTAGAGCATGTTTACATATGTTCAGAACTAGTGAAGAGCTGAGGGAAGAGGGAGGAATTAAAATTTCATTGACCTTTTACGAGAAACGTTATGGCAAATCAGAATTTCAAAGAATGAGAGACAATCATAGAGGTTATTATCGCTACCATATCAAAATATACAATTCAGATTTAATAAAGAAGTTACAAATAGAAGATAAAACACTCAATAATTTTTATAATTTATTACCTATTGAAGAAGTAGAAGAGTTATTTGGTATGCATTGGATACAAGAAAATAAATCAATAAAGGATTTACACGGTAAAATTCATGTTTGTGGTGTGCAAAAATATGAAGAATTGTCATTGAGATTATATAAGCTCTTTATCAATAAGCTAACGATAGAATGGGGATATCTAGTAGGAGAAGATTATGAGATTAATGAAATTGGATACATTCAATTAGAGTTGAGCGATTTTTATAAAAATTTCTGGCTTACTAAAGATTCATCTATTGCAGATAAAATGTTTATCGAAGAGAATTAATTAATATAGAAAGAATGAAATGATAGGAAATTTGTAAGATTCAAAATAGAAGGGGTGTGGGAAAGACAGATGCAATTCTGCTTTCCCACACCCCTAAACATTTTTGAGAGATCTTCACTTGTTGTCAAAGCTTTATTAAATCTACAAGTAGATCGAATCTATCAAAATGGTGAACGAATTGAATTTTAGAAAATATATAGTAGCAAAGTCTTAAGAATTATCATTTAGGTAGTGTGCATAGGGATAATTTATATATTATTATTTGAAGGGAAGTTTTTGCAAATATCAAAGACCTTCTTGATTATCAATAAAGCATGATATATTAATTATCAAGAAAGTATTTTTTGACTGGCAATTTGTTGAGATGTATAACTGTAATATATTTATACTTAAGAAGTACTATCTTTCTTGCAACCACGCTATTTAATTTATAAAGCTGATAAAGAGGTGCATGGCAACAGATAGGATATAGAATCTTGCAGCCCGGAAATATAATCAATGAAATAATTAAAAGGTGGTTCACAATGGGGATGGTACCAATGGAGAGCAGTTTTATTTCTTTTGGTGACGACGAAGGCAGATTAAGCTATGATTTCATCCCAACAGTTTAACAAATAGAAAAGAGGTTAAATAATGATACAACTTCATATAGAAAGTAAGAAAAAGCCGAAAATCTATCGAAAGCTTTTGTTACCAGAGGAAAGTAGATTTGATTTATTAGATGAGCTTTTATTGCTAAGCTTTGGTTTGGATGATTCGGATTATGTTGATTTTGAAATGATTAAAAAAGATGGACAAGTATCTGTGAATAAAGAAAAGATATTATTTTTACCTGAAAATGACACGGATTTCGACTCAGAGGATGAGCTGGTCATTAAATGGTTTCGAAAGTCTGGTGATGAAGCGATTGCACAAGTTATCGATACCAATGAATCATTTATTATTCGGTTAGATAGTTATGTTCAATTACCAATGAATTCAGAAAAAGCTATATGTATCGCTGGAGCAGGTGATATTCATACAGGAAAATTAAGCAAGATTAATATCGAGGAAATCAATGAACGGATAACGGTGAGGGAAGAGGTAGAAAACTTTGTAGATTTTCTAGAAAGCCAGGAACCAGATTATCTTACTTTATTGGAGCTTACAAATGACCTAAAAAAGTTAAAGCCGTGGCAATACTTAGAAAATGATGAGATTATTGTTATTGACTATGTAGATATGGATTTCAAGGTACTTGTTTCTGTTATGGGAGCTGCCGGTGAAGAGTTTGGATTAATGGTTTTTGATATGGAATATGGTTATGCTAGCTTAGCAAAAATTCTTTTTGAAAAAAATGTATCAAGTGATTTTTCTTATAGCTTAAATGCTTTAACTGTGAATTATGTTGATAGAGAAGAGTTAGAACCAGCAGATTATCAGCTCATTAAAGATTGTGGGCTATCGTATAGAGGAAAGAAGAACTGGATTCAATTCCGTAGCTACCAGGAGGGGACGCATCCTGAAATACCAAACTATTCTGAGGTAGAGCTTTTAATTGATATTGTAAATACGATGATTAATATAACAGAGGCTCGGAAGGCTGGCTGGCAATATCCGCAGGTAGCTGCACATGAATATCCAGCGTTTAAAGTGCAAATGGATGGTAATTTACAAGAAATTTATATTTTGAAGCTTCAGGTCTCAAAACCAACGTACGAGTGCTACGAGGAAATTTCAATGTTTGAGAAAGCACAATATAAGAAAAAGCCTAAAAGTGCATTACAACTAGAATATGATTTATTTTACATGCCTTTTGGTGTAGAAATGGAACAAACCAACCGCACTGTTTTTCCGATTGTTGGCATGCTTGTTGAACGAGGAAGCAATTTGGTGATTGGACACGAAATGTTCCCTATGCCTAAAACGCCACCAATTGCACAAAGCATTTTATGGGCATATTTACAAGGCTTAGAGGTAAGACCAAGTAAAATATTTGTCTCTAAAGAGGTAAGACCGATGCTTCAACCGCTTGCGAAAATTCTAGGTGTAGAACTTGTAGAAAGTGAGCTTCCTGGTATTCGAGAATTAAGGGAATTTATGGAAACTATGCCGATGGATCTTTTTGAAGAATAGTGAATAACCACACCACACATTTCTGACATTAGTAAGAAATGTGTGGTCATAGTGTTGAAAAACTAAATGGTCAAGGGATTCTTTGTGAACACTACTAAGTCAAATGAAGGTGATTTCCGTTCCAGGCTACTCGCTTTCCAGTGGGCGAGCGACGAGCCGCTTCCTACGCTGGAGGAACGAAGGCTAAGTGCGTCACGTCCTGTGACAATGCCTTCGTGACCAACATCGTGTTGGCCTCAGTTTCTCGTCTGTCTCGCTATCCCACGGGAGTCGAGTAGCCTTACACTCCAATCAGCAATAGTGTAGAACTTTAAATATTTTCTTCCTCAAAAGAAAAGTAAAGTATAAGCATGTTACTCACCATCATTAAATGGATAAAATATTGGTACAATTCTACAGCTGTTAACCTACATTTTATGCATAAAACTACTTTGTAACTTTACATAAAGCCACTTATTGCTGTCGCTCTGCTTTCGCATAGAAAAATGTTATCAAAGCTCCATTTCTTTGTGCAAAATAGTAATGGTTAAGACTTCAATTCATCACTATACATTTATGTGAAATGCCATGAAAATACTATGAGCGATGTTGATTGGAGTGTAGACTGAGTGACTCCTCGGGGATTCAGCGTCACAGATGAGACCCTGGAGCGAGCATATTAGGGGAACGAAGGCTAAAAGCATCACGTCCTGTGATAATGCCTTCGTGACCAACCTCCTGTTGCCCCAAGCGGCTCATCGGACGCCCCCAGGAAAGCACTCAGTCGGAACGGAAATCAACCTCTCGTTTTGAAAAAGGGCTATACTTTTTAATTTGTCACCTTGATTTCATTGACATAATAGTATTTCAACAACATGACCACACATTTCTGACATTAGTAAGAAATGTGTGGTTTTTAAAATGGTCGTTGTAAGCATGAAAAATAAAAAATAGTACATCTTCTCGGTGATATACTCCCCATTATATAAATTGTATTTTTCATCTGTCTACCTAATGGAGAGCATATCAAAATGAAAGTGTTTTCTCATGCAGAAGAATAAAATACCACTTGTTCCGAAAGGAAATTTAAAAACAATGAAATAATTTTAAGATAAGAAAAAGGGAACACCAATTATTCAGGTAGTTCCCACTAAAAATTTGGCACTTTAAATCAAAATAAGGCCCTACCCCATATAAACACTTTCACAAGTATCTGGTGCTGGTTCATAGAAACAATGGTTCTTAAATTGTCCAGTAAACGGTTGGCCGTACCAAGTTGGGGGACATGGGGCATATGGATTGAAGTACCAAAGTGCATATTTTGCTGGATGTTGTCGCCAGTAGTCTAAGTTCTGTTTCGCTAATCTTTTTTCCGTTTCTCTCGCTCTTTGGTAAAACATATTGCCCTTTTGTACGGCTTCAAACGAATAGTTTCCTCCTTGTACCTGGTAAATGACTTGTTCGATGGTTCTGACATCGTTGAAGTCTAAACAAGATGCAACAGCTCGATTTACAATGACATTGCCCACGTATAACATGCCTTGCTGTCCTTCACCTTCAGCCTCGGCCCTCATCATCCTAGCCATTAAGGCAACGTCTGCATCGCGGTATTTTACTCTTGGCATTATTACCACCTCCACCATATAGTATGAAAAAGGCAGAGTTGAATTTCACTTTATTTTGAATTTCGCCCTGTTTTATAAAAAAACGCCATCAATGCTGTGAGAAAAACAGCAGGATGGCGTGTTTCCATTAAAAATTTCTTTTAAAGTATGGTGTTTTTTTCAGTACGACACATACAGGAATCGCGATGATTAAGCCGACAATGTTTTGAATTATATCCCCGGGAATGGATGCCAACGGTGCAATCCAGCTATTGAACATAATGGCTTGCCCAATATAGTAAACAGCGATCATCACGGGCATTGATACGACTGCTCCTAAAATGTTCAGTCCAATATTGTCACCTTTATTCCCTTTAGACCAAGCAATTTTACCTACGATAAAGCCCTGTAATGCACGCGAAATAATAGTAGTTGGTGCCCAAATTAACCAGCCCCCTACAATATCGAATAAGCCCATTCCAATTGCTCCAGCAAGTGCGCCTTTTTTTGGACCGAATAAAATTGCACTGATGAAAAGCATGGATGTGCCTAAGTGAATAAGCCCACCTTGACCAAACGGCAACTTAAGATTGATAAACATTGTTGTTACGAAAACAAGTGCTGCTAAAATGGCTGTAATCACTAAATCAAATGTTTTCGTGCGAGATTTTGTATAGGATTGCCTTTGTATATTTTGCATCTGTATCTTCCTCACTATGATGAATATTTTGATGATTTTTACTTTAGCAAAGGACTGACTGTTGTGGAAGTGCCAATTTTATAAAAAAGTTAGGGGTCAGATTGAGATTATTTTCGCTGCTTTCTAATTGTGATACGATGGGGAGAGTATAAGCATGATTAGTTAGGTGGAATGTATGATGAAAAAAGTTGCTGTAATTCAGGATATGTCATCCTTTGGAAAGTGCTCGTTAACGGCTGCGATGCCTGTGTTATCTGTAATGGGTGTTCAGGCAGTGCCTTTGCCGACTGCGATTTTAACCGCACAAACAGGGTATTCGAGCTTCTATTGTGAGGATTTAACGTCAAGGATGGACTACTTTGTGGATGAATGGAGCAAACTTGATGCAACCTTTGATGGTATTCACACAGGCTTTGTCACAGGTAAGGAGCAAATTGATAATATCTTTCGTTTTTTAAGTGTGTTTCATTCAAATGAAACGACGTTGCTTGTAGATCCGGTGATGGGTGATCATGGCGAGGTCTATAAAATGTTTACTGGCGAGCTACTTAATCGTATGAAAGAGTTAGTAAAGTGTGCGGACATTATTACGCCAAATGTTACAGAATGCTGCTTGCTTACTGGTTTGGCGTATGAGAAGCTTCAGAGTTATGACAATAATTTAGATTATATTCAGGCACTTGAGGAGGCAGGTCAACAGCTTCAGCAGGTGACTGGGGCGAACGTTATTATTACGGGTTTGAATCCGCCACCAGTAGATAAAGGCAAGCGTTATGTGGGCAATATGTATGTGGATGCAGAGCGTTCTTTTTTTAGTATCCGCGATTATAATGGTGAAAGTTATTCAGGCACAGGTGATTTGTTTGCATCTGTGATTATGGGCGGCATGATGCGAGGACAAGATTTAGTGGAGTCGATGAAGCTTGCGGAGACGTTTTTAGCTGCTGCAATTGAAGCCACAGCGAAGGAACAAGTTCCACGCGAGGCAGGCGTACATTTTGAAAAATTTTTAAGAATGCTGCTTTAAAGATTTTACATATGAGATGACCTAAAAAGTTGCCTTTGTATTGATTTTTTAGGTCACTTTGAAACATAGAATGCCTATGTTAATAGTTTATTAGCTCCTATCAATCTTTCTGTAATCTCAAAATGATGCCTTTCATGTATAGCAAGTAATTGAATAGCTTGAATAAGGTTTGGATAATGAGCAATAGGATCTGGAAAAATGATATGCCCTGCGACATCCTCTTCAATATCTTCTACCAATTTTTTCATAGCCATTGTGTCGTTTACTAGGTATTGTTCAATATCCTTACTGTTTAAGGCAAATCGTATTTTCTTAGGTGGCACTAATATTCCTGGAGCCTTCATACCTTTCCCTTTTTTAAGTTTATATTCTTCATAAATATCATGTATTTCTGTGGCGAAAGGCTTATTTCTTCGAATTTTTGCGTAAGGAGTGAGGAAAAGGGAACATGTAGTTGCTGTTTTAAGCATTCTGAGAATTAAATAAAGATGGTAAAAGTGTTCACCAATAGACCATTTTCCCTCCTCGCCGCGATACCATAGCTCTTTCTGTGAGAGTGAATGAATGGAAGGGATGTAGTGAGATCTTTGCTCTTGTAGGGTGTGAAAATGCTGCATCATGCAGTTAGATTTCATTGTAAGTTCTCCTTTTTTGCTGTTATTTCCATTTTAGGGGAATGGGTTATGGATGTACATATAAAATAGATTTTTGGAGGAAAAAGCATGAATATTAGAATATTAAGTGCAGCAGAGGCTGACATGTACCGGGGGATCAGATTAGAAGGACTAAAGAATAATCCAGAGGCATTTGGTTCTAGCTTTGAAGAGGAAAAAGATTTTACCCTTGAGCAATTTGCAAAGAGATTAGAATCACAGGATTCTTACACGTTTGGAACATTCTACAACGAAGAATTAGTGGGTGTTGCAACCCTAGTACTAGAAAGGAAGCAGAAGTTAAGGCATAAGGCAAGTGTCTTTGCTGTTTACGTTTCTCCAAAAAAGCGTGGGTATGGTATTGGTAGGTATTTAATGGTCGAAATCATTAATAAGGCAAAGGAATTAGAGGGAATTGAGCAGATTAATTTAACGGTTGTGTCTACAAATACCTCAGCAAAAAGGTTGTATGCTTCTTTGGGATTTGAGGTTTTTGGAACAGAAAAAAGGGCATTAAAAATAGATCAGCTGTATGTTGATGAGGATTATATGGTTTTATTCCTTTAACTTGCAAACTCCAAATTTCACTGCAATTTGGAGTTTTACAGGCTATAAGGAGTCTCGAGTGTTACGTGCCTTATTTTTCAGCAGTTTAAAACTCGCCAGTATATTAATTATGGACAATGGGAAAGCCAGGCAAAATCCTACATTACCTAAGCGTTCAATCTGAATGGGTGATTGGTTGTAAAAATAATAATATGTGATGCCTAAAAGAAGCAGGATGGCCAGCACAATATTGGTCGATGCAATGATATTATTGCTCATTATAATCCCTCCAATCGGTAATTCTTGGTATTGGTTTATATTATGCGTATAAACAGAATCTGTTATAGAAAATTAGGGAAACGTTGCCCCATTGATAGGAAATGATCAAAAAACTATAGCAGATCAGTATGTGGTAAAAGCCGATCAATTTAATGTGTAACCCGAGCAGTTTGGGTTGGAAGGCGATCAATTTAATGGGTAACCCGAGCGGTTTGGGATGGAAGCCGATCAATTTAAAGTGTAACCCGAGCGGATTGGGTTGGAAGGCGATCAATTTAATGGGTAACCCGAGCGGTTTGGGTTGGAAGGCGATCAATTAATGAGTCGACCTGAGCGGATTGGGTTGGAAGGCGATCAATTTAATGGGTAACCCGAGCGGTTTGGATTGGAAGGCGATCAATTAATGAGTCGACCTGAGCAGTTTGTTATATAAGGTGATCAATTAATGGGCTGACCAGAGCAGTTTGTGATGCAAGCTGATCAATTTATTATCTAACTTGAGCAATTTGTGTGCAAGGTCATCAAAAAAGAGACAGACCTGATCAATTAAAGCTACAAGGGGATCAAAAAAGTAGCAAACTTGATCAATTTAAGGTGAAATCCAATTAGTTTGCCTCAGAGCCAATCATTTATTTGCAGGCTCAAATCATTTTTAAATCGAAGTCATTTTGAGCAACTCTATCCAATAAAAAAACGATGCACAGCGTTACTAGCTATGTGCATCGTTTGACAATTAGCCTTTTAAGAAATCAGGTTTTGCGAAGCTTGGGTTTGGATAGTTATAGAAGCCTTCTCCTGTTGAGCGGCCGAGTTTGCCTTTGTCGATATACTCTGTTTTTAACAGGTTCGCGAGTTTTTTCATGTTTTCATCGCCTGACGCTGCTGCTTTTGCTTCCACAATGTTATAAGCAGTGTTAATACCAACAATGTCTAGGATAGCAAATGGTCCAAGTGGAGCACCTGTACCAATCATCCACGTTTTATCGATTGTTTCTGGGTCTGCTACCTCTTTGACTAACAGCGATTCAGCTGCATCTAAAAATGGTACGAGTAATGAATTTAAAATATAGCCTGGCTGCTCTTTATATAATGGTAGTGGCACCATACCGATTGCACGCGCAAACTCTACGACTTCATCGAATATCTTCATATCTGTACCTGGGTGTTTCATAACTTCAGCCGTGTTATTTTTCCAGATTGTGTTTGCGAAATGAAGTGCTAAAAACTTTTCTGGGCGGCCAGTTGCTTCAGCAAATTGGCTTGGCAATAATGTAGAAGAGTTTGTAGCGAAAATAGTTTTCGCAGGGGCTACTTTGCCAAGAGTAGTGTAAAAATCAATTTTAATTTTGACCACTTCAGGGATTGCTTCGATGACAAGATCAGCATTTGCAACAGCTTCCGCAAGATCACTTTTAAATGTTAGGCGAGCGTATGCCGCATCTACTTCTTCCTGGGAGGCTCCTAAATCTTGCTGATAAAATGGTTTTAATTTTGTGATACGATCTTGTGCATTTTTCAAAGCTTCATCATTAATATCGTAAACCGTTACATTAAACCCTTTGAAAGCTGTTTGATAGGCAATCTGACTACCTAAAACTCCGCTACCTGCAACTGTAATATTTTGATAATTCATCATGAATTCCTCCTCTGATATTATTACATTAATATAATAGTGTGGATATGTACTGCTTCTCTTGTTACAACTCCATACTACTTCTTCCGATATGAAAAAATCAAATGAAAGACTCAGTTATTATAATGATATAAAGAATTTGCCTTTTAACTTGAAAATCTCTTTTTCAAGTATGTGTTTTCAACATAAAAAAATGTCACAAAAAAAGTGACATTTTATGGGCTTTCAATGGCTGCTAGTGCTTTATCCATTTGGCGTTCATTATATTTAATTGTATTGCTATTGTTTGATTCGATTCCTCTCAAAACATTATTAGAATTTTGATAAAATCCATAGACAAAATCATTAATAGGTGTTTCTTCATCCCCATAGTGTCTATTAATAACATATGCCTTAAAAATATTGCTTAATAAATAGGTCTCATCTTTAATATCCGCTAAATATTTTTTGTTTTTATACTCAGCTATAATGTCATTCTCAAATTCTTTAATTTCAGCCTTTGTCGAAGGATATTTTTTAGCATAGGCTACAATAGTATCGAATTTTTCGGTAGGTGTATTGTTAATTGCAGCAATCTCTTTCACTTTATCTTGCCAAGTTACATCTCCTAACGTTTCAATCTTCGCTACAGGTTTTTCATCTTGCTTCTCTTTTCTAGTAGTTCCAAGTTCTCCTACTGCAATAAAAGACAAAATAAAAATGACAATTGAGATGCCTGTAAATTTCAACATTTTTACAGCTTTGATTTTATCTAGCTTTATGAAATTGAAAATGGCAAGAAGCAGAAAAATCGCAGCTATTAAACCACTTAGTAGAAATATTCCTGTTAATATATTGATCAAGTAATAAACTTCCTTTCATTTAATAGATGTAGTCATTCCAATATGCAGTTAATGATACAATTATAATAGCAAAATAATCCTATATTTGAAATTATAATCTAGATACATTACATATATAGACAAGCCAAAAATTACTATAATAAACTATCTTTTTACATTCACGCCATTCTAAAATATAGGACTATTTTAGAATTTTGAATTATTTACATTATTTTATAGATTTACTAACTACTGTTTTAGTACACTGACTCTATGAATGGAGAGGAGAAAGTGGAATGAAAAAAACAATATTAGCTGGGGCTCTTAGTATTGCATGCTTTACAGGAGGTTTTGGCTTACTGGTACATGCGCAAGATAATAGTGATGTTAGTAGCATTATTCATCCTAAACAAGTAGTAGCCGCAACTAACCAACTGCAATCCATGTCCTATCAAGATGTTTACAAGCTGTTTTTGCTTTCGAAGGTGGGTTTAGGCGATGAGCTAACTTTAGTATCAACACCAAATAGTATTACGGTGAAGATTTCGTTAGCAGCTATCATGCAATCCTATACAGATGGAACAAACTTATATCCAGAAGGAGAACAGGCATTTAAGACAGAGATCGAAGGATTTAAAAAATTATTTGGTGACACTATACAAATGCGAATTACTCAATCTGGTAATAGCTTCAAAGCGGAAGTGTTTGCAGCTGGGAAATGGGAGGCATTGGACACACAAGGCTTAAATAATATGATGATGGTATTTAGTCGTGCAGATGTTGAATTAAAACCAGGTGGCTATTTCACAGATACAATCGGACATTGGGCTGAGAGTTATATCCAATTACTTTATCAAGCAGATATTATTAAAGGGACTTCTGCTACAACCTTTAATCCAAATGGACAGGTAACACGTGGACAATTAGCATCAATGATTTTCAATGCCGCAGGATTTGATGTTAATGAAGATTATGAGAGTCCAGCTACATATAGTGATTTGAATGGCTTCTGGGGTGCAAAGGAGATTGCGATTTTAGAGGAGTATGGATTAATTGATATTTTTGATGGAACTAAATTTGAGCCAAATAAACCTGTTACACGTGAGGAAATGGCCTATGTAACAGCTAGCTACCTAGAAGCAATTGAATTTGATTTAACCAAAGTGAGCAAGAATAATACCTTCACAGATAAGAATCAAATGCGTAAGGAAGCTGTGGAAGCAATCGGTATTTTACAGCAATTACACATAATCGATGGGTCAAATGGTAAATTTAATCCAAAGGGCAATCTTACACGTGCACAGTTTTCAAAAATTTTATCGCTGACATTATTGCTAGCAGGTGAAGAAGAATAGCTTTAAATAAAAAAGAAGCAATCCACATTTTATCAGTGGATTGCTTTTTATTCAACTAAAGTATGGAATACATAACTTAATAAATAACCTAGACCAACATAGATGATCAAGGACTTTAGTGTGACAGAACGAATATGATGCAAAATAAATTCAGATATACTAGTAGTGGCAATTAAGCCAATGGAAATCCCCATTAATACCCCCTGTGCCTTTTCAGATAAATCCCAGTATTGACCAATCCATATGAAAATACTAAAGAAAATAGAGAATACGATGAAATAAAGAAAAAGTCTCCATAGTCGCTCTCCCTGGGATAAAAGAGCTGTTGAAAGTGCAAAGCCTTCTGGTAGGTGATGAAGAATAATAGATGCTGTAATTGAAATACTTAATGCCGCATTTCCTAGTAAATTTCCCACAGTAAGACTAATGGGAATGGTGTGAATAATCATAGCAATTGCTAGCAGGGTGACTGAAGGGTTTTGAGAGTGGGAAGTATGAAAGATAGTATCTAATATTTGAAAAATAAAATAACCAATAAAAATGCCCAGGATTAAACCAAATGTTTGATATAGGTGAAATGAAGAAGGAACGATATCAAGTACTAGTAAGCCAACTAGAAATCCACCACATAATAATGATAAGCCTTGGGATGTATGCTGAAAAAGCTTCGAGAACACCCAAGCAATCGCTCCTCCTATGCTAATACTGAAAAAAAGAAAACCACCAAGCACCATTGCACTCAACTGCAAGATTCTCCACCTCATCCCAAACTTTAAGCGTATTACAAAATATATGCTAAGTAGAAATGAATATGATAATCATAGGTTTAAAAGGAAAAGATACCAATTTACAATAATTGAATACTACAACTTGTTCTTAGATGAAAATGTATTGAATACATACCATGAGGGCAGTAATCCTATCGAGGTGTAAAAGATTTACAAGTGAAAAATGTAAAAGGTCTCGAATTAAAAAAGAAAGATGAGATTTTAGTAAGCATTATATCTATGGCTTTATTTGGCTTAGATTTGCATTTCTATAAAGGGGCAGGATCCGAGGGAGAGCATTACACTTTAGCTACTGCTGAAGAAGTAAGTAAAGCTTATCAATTTTTCAATGATTGTGAGGATGAATGCATAAAGGTAATTCTTAAACCATAAAAATGATGGAAAGGTAATTGAACTTTCTATTGTATAAAAAGTATATCCTCAGTGAAGTAGCACTGAGGATATTTGTATTAAAAGTGAATACCTGGTTTATCTATTAATTTACAGCCTGTGCCATATTTTGCTTTTAGGGCACCCTTAAAAGCAGTCTGTTCAAGCTCAGGAAATGCTTGCTGCCATAGTTCAAAGACATTATGACTAGCTGCAGTTCCTTCCTTTGTTAGGCGAACAATATGGAAGCCATACTCATCATTGCATCGAGTTAATGGGCGATTTTCACGTACAGAAATAATTCGACCACTCTGTGTTATTTCATATAGGCCATCATATCCAGAAATCGTACGACTGACTTCATCGCAATCAGCTTTATTTTCATCAATTGTTTCTTCCTTTTCTTCTTGTTGTGCTGGGAGCTGCTCCACAATAATAAAATCCTTTTGGGAAGCTTTGTCACTCATTGTCGCCATCACATTCATAATAGAGCCTACATAGTGCATAGGTTTTTCTTTCTCTTCCTCAAAAACGAATATATTGTAATCGGTTTTATTAATTTTTTTTATAATAATATTTCCTGTTGTAATAGTAAAACCGATAAATTTGTTTTTATTTAGTGCTTGTAGTGCTTGCTGCTTCGTTAATATCATCATTATATCTCCTAAAAAATCATTTTTTCTATTCTACCATAAATTTAATGTCAATGTTTTCATAATTCGACAGTGAGACGATAGAGCTTCTATGAAAAAAAACTGCATCAGAAAAGAAATGTTAGCTACCCTCTTAATTTTAATAATGGTAATATTAAGTAACGTTTGATTATATAGGTTCATCAGCTACATATGATGAACAGAAAATATTTATTATATTTTGTAGGGAGTGTTAGAAGTTTGATAAATGTATTAGGAGGCATTGGTTTATTTTTACTTGGGATGACCATGCTTACTAACGGTTTAAAGGAGCTTGCTGGGGATGCTCTAAAAAAATGGTTGAATCGATTTACAGGTGGAACAATTAGTTCAGTTCTTTCAGGTACATTGATGACAATGATTGTGCAATCCTCTACTGCAACAACTCTGATTACAATTGGTTTTGTAAGTGCTGGGCTGCTCACCTTTATACAGTCAATTGGTGTTATTATTGGAGCAAATATAGGTAGCACAAGCACAGGATGGATTATTTCACTTATTGGCTTCAAAATTAATATGCAGACAATGTCCTTACCTTTTATTGCACTTGGTGTCTTTGTGCAATTATTAGCTCCACGTGATTTTAAAGCGATAGGCGGGCTTTTGACAGGCTTTGGCTTACTATTTTTAGGCATTGATGTATTACAGGGAGGAATGGCATCCGTTCAGGATAAAATTCCATTTGATTCATTTCAGGCGGATTCTATAGGTGGTCAGCTTATTTTAATTGTGCTTGGTCTAGTCATGACAGTGATTATGCAGGCATCAAGTGCAGCAATTGCAGCCACTTTAACCGCTTTATATGCAGGAGCTATTGATTTTGAACAGGCAGCCTATTTAGTAATTGGTCAAAATATAGGAACCACTGCCACAGCCCTTTTTGCTGCAATTGGAGCGTCAACTGCTGCAAAACGGACAGCGATGACGCATGTACTTTTTAACGTGGCCACAGCCATTATTGTTACGCTTGGTGCAACATTGATGTTTGCGTTAACGAAAAATGTGACGACATTCATTAATGGCAGTTTTGATGAAACATTAGGTATTGCTGTTTTCCACACTTTATTTAGTGTCATTGGTGCCATTATTTTCGTGCCGTTTGTCCGACCGTTTGCGAGGGCTATTGAAAAAATGATACCAGAGAAGGGGAATCATTTAACACGAAATCTCGATGATAGTGTGGCAAAAATTCCTGGGGTAGCTGTGGAGGTTTCCTTTAATACTCTACAGGACATCACGAAGGAATTAACAACAGTAATCGTATCTCTTATTCGAAGTAAAAAGATGACAACAGAAGCTGAAAGTAAATTAAATCTGATTGATGATGCTATTGAAAAAACACGCTTATTTATGGATGCTATCCAATCAACGGCCACGAAGGATCGTCATAAACATATTTCCTTGTTACATGCACTTGATCACTTGCTTCGTTTGACAAAGGCATTACGAGAGCAAAATCCAAGCGCCTTTCAGCTGCAATCCACATTAACGCAAAAATGGTTAGAGGTACTTGAGGAAGTTTTATTGATAATCGATGAAGATGAACGCTTGCCTGAGATTTCCGTTCTATTAATGGAAACATCATCAGAAATGGCTGCTGTGCGACGCGATAAACGAAATGCCTATTTCGAGCATTCTGTTGAAAATGTCGTAGAGTTAGAGACAGCTGTAACAAAAGTGGAAGCGCTTCTATGGATTGATCGTTTAGTTTATCACTATTGGCGCACAACTGCTCGTTTAGCAGAATACCAAACAGCAACGAAAAAAAACCGCCATGCTGATACAGAAAAGAACGTTGCTGCCACAGAATAAAAAAATGCTCCACTCTTGCTTATGCAAAGAGTGCGGGCATTTTTTTATTGCAGTTATGTCAGATAGGAAAGGCGCTTGAGTACCAAGAAGTTGCTTTGGTAGGGGGAGTCGCTCAGATAGCCATTAAAACTGCTCGGGTGGCTGTGAAAACTGCTCCGATAAAAGGATAATCACGCAGGTAACTCATTATAATTGCGTTAAAGTAGGTGACCACATTGATATGAAAATCTGCTAAGCTAAACTGCAAAGAAGTTATTTGAACAGGCATCATTAAAAGGAGGTTTTTAGGATTCAACATGTATTTCATATGCAGTTAAAATGGTCAGAGGGTAGAAATGGGCAAGGGGAAATTGCTGCAGCTAATTTGCACACGAACATTTCTATTCCTCGGGAAATGAATGGACCAGGAATTGGTACAAATCCTGATGAAATGCTGCTAGGTGCTGCAGCTACGTGTTATTTAATTACTCTGGCTACTTTACTAGAAAATTCAACGATAGAGGTGTTAAATCTATCTATGCAGGCTGAGGGCTTTGTTGATGTTACCAATGGTATTTTTACCTATGAAAAAATTGTCCATAAGCCAAGTATTAAAGTAAAAAATCTCTCTGAACGTGAACTAAAAAGAATTTACCGCTTAGCCGAAAAAGCAGAACAGACGTGTATGATTAGCAAGGCATTAAAGGGGAATGTTCAAATTGAATGCCATGTACAGATTTTACAGGCTTAGAAATTCGAGACGAAAATGTTGATATTTCGATTCGAACATCAAATAATAGCAGTTTGAATATTTACGATAAAAGGGTGGGGCTATCGAGAGGTTTAACTTTCTCAACAGCCTCTCCTTTTTTATATTACCTGACCAAAAAAGTTCTAGAAATCATCTCTATGAATATATAGAGTTAAGTGCTAAAAATGCAGTTGATTTTCTAATGAATAGGCTGTTTCTAAGTTTGTTAAGAAAGGTGATTGATGTGCAATTAATTCGCATTAGAACTGATGATGAGCTTATGTGGTACAAAAATATGTGGGATGACATTTTAGCTAGGGAAGGTAATGATAATCCATTTATTGAGTTTTCCTGGTTTTATAATTGGTGGCAAACTATGGGACGAAGTGAACGTGTGGAGCTTTATGCAGTTGAAAATAATGGTCAAATTATTGCCTTTTTTCCATTTACGATTCGTCTTCGTTGGGGAATACAAATCTATGCTTTTGCAGGGGAAGAAAGCTCAAATTACTCTGGGCTTGTAGCACTAAAGAAGTCCATGCTATCTGCAACGACCTTTGTCTTTGATCAGCTTATAAAAAAGCATAAGCATCTATTATTTTCATTTCATGGGTTACTAGAAAGCAAGGCGTCTACAAAGATATTAGAGCAATATTTTGTAGAAAGGCAACTACCTCCAAATATTTTTCGAGTAGTAACTCCTTATATAGACTTTCACGATATAGACTTCCATACCCATTTTCATCAGTGTAGTAAAAAGCACGATATGAATCATCGTGAAAGAATGCTACGAAATGTAGGCTCTTTAATAAGGAAGACCCCCTCTCAGGACGAGCTTTGGGAAATGTTTAAATTATTGGAAGAACGGTGGACTAAAAGGCTAAATACGAGTGCTTATAGAAAAGGAAAGAAGCGAGATTTTCTTGAACGTCTAACACTTCTTAAAGGGGAAGCACTGCAAGTGAAGGTAGATGCACTAGTTTTTGAAAATCAATGGATTGCCTTTACCTATGGATTTTGCTGTCGAGGGCGATATGTCACGTATGCCCTTGCCTATGAGCCTATTTTTCAAATATTTGGAGCCGATCGAATAGCAAATCAGGAGAATATTAAATTTGCCTTTTCGGAAAACTACCACCTGTTTGACATGGGGATAGGCTATGAACCTTATAAATTTGACTGGCGCTCTAACATTGATTTTACAAGACAAATGCTTGTCAGCAGCGGGACGAGGCGAGCAAAGATTTTGGCAAATATGTATATATTGAAAGCACGACTAAAGGAATATGTAACACAGAATCAGCGCTTTGTTAAATGGAGGCGCAATACAGGGGAGCAATTACGTTACTTAGTAAAGTATGGAAAAGTCAAAGATTGGCTAGAATATGGGCAACTATTCGTAGAAAAGTTTATACGTTTTAGGCAAGTGAATGTATATGAATTATCCCCATCAGAGAGCGTCCCGCCACAACGGCCTGTAGGAGATTTGTTTGAGATAATGTCCATACAAGAGGCGATGCAGCTTAATCAGGAAGAAATCATTACTCTATTTTATAAGGGATATACTGTATATAAAGATTCCTTTGCAAAAACGACTCAGCCTGCGTTTGCCTTACATACGTCCAATTTGTATGTAGACAAAATGCAAATTATTGAGACCTTGCCAAAGCAGACTTATTTTTTAAGCTATGATGTTTATAAAAATATCGATATAATTACAGCTTTTTTTCAAAAAATCCAACCTTCACAAACACTCTGGATAACAGCAAACTTTTGGCAATGGCGTAAGCGGAAGCGCTTGATAAAGCTGGGCTATAAACCTATTTCTCGAATGAAACATTTCAAATGTGCTCGTTTTCAGCGAACTCATGTAGAAAAAAACACAGAGAGTGGGGGCGATGTTCATTCTGTCCATTAAAAGTAAGCGATGGAATATCGCAATGCAGCATTTTTATTTTGTAGAAAAGCCAGCAAATGTTCGAAAATCAATGAAGGTAATTGGCTATACACATTCACTTGTACCGAGCCGAAAGCTTGTTAAAAGTGAGACAGTTCATATTTATCTTACAGAAAGTGCACTGTCATTGTATCTCGCACTATCAGAAAACAACCGAAAAATACTTCGTCGTGCTCAAAAAGAAGCCTATCAAGTTTTTATTTATAAGGAGCCATCTGAAGAAAATTTACGCGCCTTTCAGCAGTTTTATAATAATTTTGCCAAAAGAAAAAAACTTGAATCCATTAATAAGTCTCAAATGGAAGCCATTATGCTGTTAAATAATCAGGGGGCTTTATGGTTGTCTGAGATTCGAAGCATTTGTGGACAAACTTTATGCTATAGACTTGATATTGTACATGCTAAAAAAGCAATGTCCTATTATGTTGCCACTTGTCATTCTCAAACAATACTCGATCATTTAAAACGTCCTATCCGTTATGCCAATCGCTTCTTACTTTGGCACAATTTATTACATCTAAAGGAGCAAGGATTTGTTTTATACGATATGGGCAAGCTGACGGATGACCAAAATGTTCGTGAATTTAAATTGAGCTTTGGTGGTCAGGTAGTCAATGTTTATTCTGGCTACATTGCTCATTCCAAAATTAGTGCACTGTTACTGGGCGTGCAAAAATGGAGGAAGTAACAATAGAACTAAATCATGGAGGTCTCGTGATATCATTGGATTTTGAGTTGAATTGGGGTGTCCATGATACATTTAGATATGGGCGATACAATAAAAATATTAATGGTGTACGTTTGGCATTACCTAAAATTTTAGCGTTATTTGAGCAATATGGCATTCATGCGACTTGGGCTACGGTTGGATTATTATTTGCAGAGTCAAAAGCGGAAATGGCTCATTATTTACGGGGAATCCCAGTGAAATATGACAATATGCGCTATGCAGCTCATATGCAGCTTGCCAAGGTTGGAGAAAATGAAGAACAAGATCTTTTACATTTTGGTAAATCCTTAATTGAGAGAATTAAAAGTACACCTCATCAGGAGATTGGAAGCCATACATTTTCTCATTTTTATTGTTTAGAAAAAGGTCAAACTGAAGCCGATTTTCGTTCCGATTTACATGCTACTGCAATGATTTGTGAGGAGTCTACTGGACCAATGAAATCGATTGTCTTTCCACGTAATCAGGTAAATAAAGCGTATTTTGCAGCATGTCGAGAAGTGGGCTTGATATGCTATCGTGGGAATGAAAATCATACATTATATAGCCCTCAGAATGTAGGTCGATCAATAAGGATCAAAAAATGGCTAGATAGTTATATGAATATAACAGGAAATCATTTGGTCACATTAGAGGAAATGCAAAAGGATACATTGATTAATATTCACTCAAGTGCATTTTTAAGACCATATTGCAGCCCTTTACGTTTTTTAGAGGGCTTAAAAATGAAACGTATTAAAGAGGCAATGCATGAGGCTGCGACAACAAAGACATTTTATCACTTATGGTGGCACCCGCATAATTTTGGTAAGAAATTAGGTGAAAACTTAGCCATGCTTGAAGAAATCTTACAGTATTATCAAGAGCTATCTCAAAAATATAACTTTCAAAGTTATGCCATGTATGAGGTGGCAGAGCTTTGTCATCATTTATCTAAACAGAAAAAATAGCAAACTAGAAAATGCTCTAGTTTGCGTTTTTTTATTTTCTAATGGGAGTTTCAGCTAACAAGAATGACAATTTTAAAAAAATAAAAGGGAAAATACAGGAGTATGCCGAAAATGTAATTACTTATGATACTAAAAAATATTGAAAAGCTCGAAGTATTAGTAGGGGGATAATAGAATGACAGAAAGACAGCAAAGGCCGATTTGGATTCAAAATATTTCGCAATTAGTGACACTTGCTAGTGAAAAAAAAGGTCCACGTATACGTGAGGAGATGAAAGAGTTAGGAATTATTGAAGGAGGCAGTGTATGGATTGAAGATGGCGTTATTCATGATGTGGGAACAACACGTGAATTGATTCTGAAGTATTTACCGCGAGCAGAGGAAGCGGACATTGTAGATGCTACAGGGAAAATTGTGACGCCTGGTTTGATTGATCCACATACACATGTTGTTTTTGGCGGCAGTCGAGAGCATGAATTTGAAATGCGTTTAGAAGGTGCGAGTTATATGGATATTATGAACGCTGGCGGCGGAATACATGCTACAACTAGAAAAATACGTGCATTGTCCGAAGAGCATATTTTCAATCAAACAACGAGGCGATTGGATTTATTTTTACAGCATGGTGTAACAACACTCGAAAGTAAAAGTGGCTATGGACTTGATTTGGATAATGAGCTAAAGCAATTGCGCGTGATGCGAAAATTGCATGAAAAACATCCTATAGATATTGTGCCAACCTTTATGGGTGCTCATGCTGTGCCAGAGGAGTATCGGGATAATCCAGAGCACTATATCAAACTTGTCATCGAGGAAATGATTCCTGCTGTTGTTGAGGAAGGTTTAGCTAAATTTATCGATGTTTTTTGTGAGGTCGATGTGTTTACCCCTGATCAATCAGAGCGTATTTTATTGGCTGGTAAGGACAAGGGGCTTATTCCTAAAATCCATGCTGATGAAATTGCAGAAAACCAGGGGGCATTTGTAGCAGCAAAGGTAGGAGCAATCTCGGCTGAGCATTTATTGAAAGTATCGGATGAGGGGATTCAAGCGCTTGCAAATTCAGGTGTCATAGCATGTTTATTACCAACAACAGCCTTGTATCTTGGCGAAAAGCCAGCTCGTGCAAGAGATTTAATTGACGCAGGTGTGCCTGTAGCAATTTCTACGGATTGCAATCCTGGGTCTTCTCCAACGATTTCAATGCCGCTTGTGATGAATCTAGCATGTATTATGATGAAAATGACACCTGCAGAAAGCCTGTGTGCTGCGACATATAATGCTGCTTGTGCACTTCAAATTGAAGACCGTGCAGGTTCCATTGAAGTAGGGAAACAAGCAGATTTAGTACTATGGGATGTACATAATCACCAAAAGTTACATTATATTTTTGGTGTCAATCACGTAAAAAAAGTTTGGAAAAATGGTGTAAAGGTGGTCGGTTAATATGTTTATTCAATCAGATTGTCAATGGAAGCAGGAAAAGGGCTCAGCTATGCATCAATGGATTAAGCAAAAGGACAATCCGCATCCAAATGATGTAGATATTATCATATATGGAGCTTTATTATCGTATGCAAGTGAACCTTCAAAAAAGGCCCAATATCCAACGGCATTTCGAAGGGTATGGCCAAGTTTTCAATCCTATAATTTAGATGAGCAAGTCGATTTACGTTCGTTAGCAGTCGTAGATGTTGGTGATGTAGCCATTTATGCGACAGATAAGATGCTTTCTGAATCGGCTATCGAGGCAGCAGCAGAAAATTTAAGTACTGCTTATCCAAAAGGCTTTACCTGTCTTCTAGGTGGAGATCATACTATTACAGGTTGTTCAATCAAAGGAATTAAAAATGCATTCCCACAGGAACGAATTGGCATTATCCAAATTGATACACATTTGGATGCTCGTAATCAAGAGGAAATTGGTTTAGCGATGGATTCCCCAATTCAGAAGCTGATAGCTGAAGGTATTGTAGAGGGGAGACATATCTATAATGTCGGATTACATGGCTTTTTTAATTCGCCTGAAATGATTCACTATGCAAAAGAACAGGGAATTCATATGATTACGTTAAAGCAAATGCGTCGTGATGGCATCCAGCTAACAATCCGTGAAATGCTACGTCAGCTAATGTATCAGGTAGATCGCATTTATGTATCTGTAGATTTAGATGCGTTAGATATTACGTTCGCACCAGATGTCCCGGCAGCAACACCGGGGGGATTAACAGCGTATGAATTATTTGATATTTTAAAGCTCATTGGTGAAAATGAAGGCGTTCGCCATATTGACTTTGTTTATGCAGACCCAAAAGAAGGGGACTTACGTCCAGAAACAGTAAAGATGGGTGTAACTGCATTTTTACAATGGCTAACAGGTATTAAATTGGATCACCGTAATCGTCTAACAACAAAAACGAAAGCCTTGATTAGGTAGTGATATAATGAACTGTTTGTTGGTAATATTTACACAATGAGGTCTTAACATTTCTATAGTAGATTTTTTGCTATCTAGCTGAGGTGCAAACGCCAACATAAAGCTCCAAGAGGATGTCTCAGTTTTGATTGAGCTTGAAAAATCCAAACACAATTATACTAGGACGTAACTGATAATAGTTTGCTATAATAGAACAATGTTAATAATTAAGTGATGGATAAATACAATCATTGTATTGTTATAGAGAGGACTATTTATGATGACAACGAAACCAAAATTACTGATTGTTGATGGCATGGCGCTTTTATTCCGCTCATTCTTTGCCTCAGCTGCAATGGGGCATTATATTCGTCTTGCTGATGGTACGCCGACTAATGGTGCCCAAGGATTTGTGCGTCATGTATTAACCGCACAATCTATCATGAGACCGACCCATCTTGCTGTTTGTTGGGATATGGGTGCACATACATTTCGCAATGAATTATTTGATGGCTATAAGGCAAATCGACCTTCACCACCAGATGAAATGCTACCGCAATTCGATATGGCGAAAAATTTATCCCAGCAAATAGGCTGGCAAAATTTCGGTGTTAAGGGGATGGAGGCTGACGATTTAATTGGCTCAATGATTACGAAATGGCAGGATGAGGCTGATATTACCGTAATTAGTGGAGATAAGGATTTACTGCAGCTTTTAAGACCATCAACAGAAATTGCTTTTACGAAAAAAGGCTATACAGAGTATGATGTATATACAGATACGCGCTTTAAAGAGGAGTATGGCATTGAGCCAATTCAATTTGCACAGGTTAAGGCCTTTATGGGGGATACGAGTGATGGCTACCCAGGAGTTAAAGGCATTGGACCAAAGCAGGCACTTACACTTATTCAAACATATGGATCCATTGCAAATGTACTAACATCATTAGATGAATTAAAGCCAGGTCAACGGACGAAAATCCAAGAAAATGTAGACATGCTAAAGCTATCACACGAGCTTGCAACTATTCAAACGAATATTCCAATTGATGCAGAATTCTCACATCTCATGGTACCGAACTATGAGCCGCAATTGTTTAAAGAAATTGAGGAACGTGGTTTTACATTAATAGCCAAGCAGGCACGTTCATTGTATACACTAATTTAATAATGGTTATGAAGCGCAGAGTATAGAATTATGCTCTGCTTTTTTAATGAAAATTTTTGTAACCTTTTACGAATCTCAAACGAATTATAAATGAATAAGTAAAGGAGGGGAAAGGTTGATTGATTCGAATAACTTGGAATCAAGAATCGTTGAAATTTACAATTTGTATTATTTAGACGTGTACAGATTTCTTATTTGTTTTTCGGGAAATCAAAATGATGCGGAGGATTTAACGCAAGAAGTATTTATTCGGGTGTTAAAAAGCTTAACAAATTTTAATGGTAAGTATAATTTAAAGACATGGATTTTTTCAATCGCAAAACATGTTGCAGTTGATCATTATAGGAAAAAACGGTTTGTCTCTTTATTTAAAGATGTTTTTTTTAATCAATTGTCCTCAAATGAAAAGAAGCCAGATGAGGTATTTGAAGTAACGGAATTAAAACGATGTATACATGAGGCCATTGCAAAATTAAAACCTAATTACAGAGCGGTAATGATTCTTCGAGGAATTTCTGAATGCTCTATTAAAGAAACCTCCGAGATTCTACAATGTAGTGAAGCTAAAGTGAAAGTTGATTATCACAGAGCTTCAAAAGAGTTGAAAAGAAAACTGAATATTGACATAGAGGGAGGTTTGACAAATGCAAAATGATAAAGAGATATTTGATATGTTAAAAGATATGTACCCTCAGCATCCAAGCCAAAAATTTGTTACTTCGACTGAAAACACACTTAGACAACAAGCACGAAGTATGAGTAAAAAAAGAATAATAACAAGGTTCTCTGTTATGACAAGTGGTTTTTTAGTTTGTGCATTTATTTTTTCGTGGTTAATTTTATATAGCGAAAATAGCGAGGTTTCAGTAGAAATCAATGATTATGGAGCAACATCGTCTAATGCAATAGACGAAAAAGAGCCTGTAGTATATATTTATCATTCACATAATACAGAATCATTTATTCCTGAACATCAAACAAAAAAATCTAATCAGATGTTTAGTCATACTAAAAATGTAACATTGGTTGGAAAAGAGTTAAGTAAAGCATTAAAAAAATTGCAGATAAAAGCAATTCATGACGAAACAGATATAGCTAAAATCTTAAAACGAAAAGACCTACCATTTTCAGATTCTTATAAAGTATCAAGGGAAAATTTACAGCAAGCATTAGCTGAACATAATAGTATACAGATGATTTTTGATATACATCGAGATTCTCTGAAAAGACAGGATTCAACGATTGAAATTAAAGGGGAAAATTATGCAAGAATTCAATTTATCGTATCAAAAACAAGCGAAAACTATGACGTGAACAAAAAATTTGCAACACAGCTTCATAAGCAACTGGAGGAACTATATCCAGGACTATCGATGGGTGTAGCAGAAAAAGGAGTAACTCCTCAAAATACTTATAATCAAGAGCTTCATGATAATTCTATTTTATTAAATATAGGAAGTGTAGAAAATACGCTGGAAGAGACGTATAGAACAACTGATATTTTTGCACAAGTTGTAAAGAATATTTTTGAGGAGAGGAATTAAGAGCGTGTCTAAACATAGCAGGCACGCCAGCTCAAAAAATTGGTGTGATTTTTATAAAACTCAATACTTTTTCATTATCCTTAAATGAGACTGTCCGGATTTTACTTTCACGATTAGGACCACCATTATCGTGGAAAATTAACAACAGCTCATCATTTCGTATTTCATAGCCAATAAGAGGTACCCAGTGATAAGCAAAAGCAGATTTTCTATCTCGCCAATTCAGGCTGAAATAGCGGTCAAAGCGTATGGCAACGGGACGACCTGCATCAATTTCCTGTAGTGCCTCCTTTAATGAACAATTACGGATATCCCATGCTGGACGGAGACGACGAAGATTACGAATGAGGCGCCATTTAAATAATCCAATTTTTGTACCACCAAGGAGTTTATAAAGGTCATCTATTGAAGGAGCTGACGCATCTATATAATTTAAAATTACATGTACAGTCGTAGGTCCACAGGCAGAATTTCGATAGTTTGGCGAAATGGATGCATCGTATTGTGATTTTCCATGTAAGGATAGTTGTTGGCGCATCATATTCTCCTTTGTATACAAGAGCCACATTTCAAAAGAAATGCAGCTCTTGTAATATTTTGTGTCTGTTACTTGCGGCTTTTACTTTCCAGACAATTATACAATTTTTAGTCCAGCTAATTATTGCTGTGTAGATAAGAAATCCGTTACTTGTGGCTGACGCTTCGCTTTCGCCACAGATTAGTAGCTCTTCTATGTCAATTATACAATGTTTTAGCTAGCTAATTATTGCTGTGTAGATAAGAAATCTGTTACTTGCTGTGGTGTTTTTGCATTAGCACTATGTAAGTGTGCTAATTTTTCACCGTTTTGGAAAATTAGTAAGCTTGGAATACCCATAACATCATATTTGTCTGCAATTTCTGGAAGCTCATCACGGTTCAGCTCGTACCAGTCATATTGGCTGTATTCTTCAATAATTGGATCGATGAACATATTCATACGTGTGCAATCGGGGCACCAGCCAGCGTAAAATTTCACTAGTATCTTTTGGTCGCCTGAGATTAGTTCATTAAATTGTTCAGCAGTTGTAATTGTTTTCATTAGTATTTCACTCTCCTTGCTTTCCATTCTACACATTTTTTACGTATCCTGAAAGTTTTCTGTTTGGGATAATTGGTAGCTACTTGTTGTCCTATTTTTGCTCGTAAAAAACAAAAAAAGTTGTATATTGCAAAAATAAATGTAGAAAAAAGATTGCTAAATTAGACAAAATAATCTACACTAAAAACAGAAAAAGTAGTTTTATCTTTATTCAGTATCGATAGTCGCTGAACGAAGATAGACCTTTGTTGTAGGTCACAGATGTTATGCTGGATTAAGCTAGGGTATGTAATATCTGGACAAAAATACACAAAGGTAAACTTGATATTTTTTTGGCCAAAAAATGAATGGCTATTCATTCAATGGGAGAATAAGGGGGAATTGCTTGTGACTTACAATATTAAAAAAGCGGCTGTTCTAGGTTCAGGTGTTATGGGCTCTGGTATTGCTGCACATTTAGCAAACATCGGTATTCCAACACTATTATTAGACGTTGCACCGAAGGAACTAACAGCAGAGGAAGAAACGAAGGGACTTTCTCTAGAGCATCCTGCTGTAAGAAATCGTATTGTGAATGGAGCCCTTCAAAAGTTAGTAAAGCAAAAGCCAGCACCACTTACTTCTAAGAAAAATTTATCACTACTAACGGTCGGCAACTTTGAGGATGATTTAGGAAAGTTAAAAGATGTAGATTGGATTATTGAAGTTGTTGTTGAAAATTTAGCGATTAAGCAAAGCCTTTATGAAAAAATTGATGCTGTACGTACACCGGGAACAATTGTTAGTTCAAATACTTCTGGTATCAGCATTAATGCAATGGCTGAAGGGCGCTCAGAGGATTTTCAAAAGCATTTCTTGGGCACTCACTTCTTCAATCCGCCACGCTATTTAAAATTACTTGAGGTCATTCCAGCCAATACAACAGCACCTGAGGTTGTAAGCTTTATGAAAACATTTGGTGAGGATGCACTTGGAAAAGGCGTGGTGCTTGCTAAGGATACACCAAACTTTATTGCCAACCGTATTGGTACATACGGTTTACTAATCACTTTACAAGAAATGGTGAATGGGAATTATTCAGTGGGTGAGGTTGATTCTGTAACAGGTCCATTAATTGGACGTCCAAAATCTGCAACCTTCCGTACTTTAGATGTTGTTGGTTTAGATACATTTATCCACGTAGCAAAAAATGTTTATGATCAAACTACTGGTGAAGAGCAGCAAGTATTTGCAGTACCAGAATTCCTGCAGAAAATGGTGGAGAACGGCTGGCTGGGCGCAAAGTCTGGTCAAGGTTTCTTCTTAAAGCAAGGGAAAGAAATACTTGAAATTGATCCAGACACATTAGCGTATAGCCCAGTGAAAAAATTAAAAACTCCTTCTATTGAAATGGCAAAACAAACTCGTGGTCTAGCTAATAAGGTAAAAGCTTTAACATATGCCAAGGATCGTACTGGAGAATTATTATGGGGTATCTTCGCTCCAACACTTATTTACTCTGCACAGCTATATGGCGGAATCGCTGATGATATTGTAGCAATTGATAATGCGATGAAATGGGGCTTCGGCTGGCAGCAAGGTCCATTTGAAATATGGGATGCGCTGGGCGTGAAAGATTCCGTCGCAAAAATGGAGGCTGAGGGTCGTGAAGTACCTGCATTTGTGAAAGAAATGTTAGCAAACGGCTTTGACACTTTCTATACAGAAATTGATGGTGACTTAGCATACTACAATGGTTCCGAGTATGTAAAAGTACCAGTAAATGAAAAGGAAATTAACTTAAAACGCTATAAGAAAAAGCATGGTGTTATTAAATCAAATACAGGTGCTAGCCTAATAGATTTAGGGGATGGTATTGCATTACTAGAATTCCATTCTCAGTCGAATGCTATTGGCTTAGATATTATCCAAATGATTAATTTTGCTGTGGATGAAGTAGAGGCAAAATATAAGGGCCTAGTCATCGGTAATCAAGGGAAAAACTTCTGTGTTGGCGCAAATCTAGGCATGATTTTAGTAGAAGCACAGGATGATAATATTTTTGAGTTAGATTTTGTGATTAAAGCGTTCCAAGATGCGATGCAGAAAATTAAATATTCTCGTAAGCCTGTTGTCGCAGCACCGTTTGCCATGACACTTGGCGGTGGAGCAGAGGTATGCTTACCAGCTGCACATATTCAGGCAACGATGGAAACCTATATGGGGTTAGTGGAAGTGGGCGTTGGCTTAATTCCAGGTGGAGGTGGCAATAAAGCACTCTATCAAAAATTCCTAAAAGGTTTACCGAATGGCGTCGAGGTAGACTATCAACATATTGCTAATAAAGTGTTTGAAACGATTGCGATGGCAAAAGTTTCAACATCTGGTGAGGAAGCACGAGAAAACAACTTCTTAAACTTTGCAGACGGTATTTCCGTTAATCCAGACCATCAATTATATGACGCAAAGCAGGCAGCATTAGCGCTTTACGAATCAGGTTATCAACCACCTGTGTCAACAAAAGTGCCTGTGGTTGGTGCATCAGGTTACGGTACATTACTAATGGGAGCACAAGGAATGTATGAGTCAGGCTTTATTAGTGAACACGATTTAAAAATTGCTAAAAAGTTAGCTTATGTTATTGCGGGCGGTAAGGTTCCATACGGCACATTAGTCGATGAGCAGTATCTCTTAAACTTAGAGCGTGAGGCATTCCTTAGCCTTGTTGCTGATCCACTTTCACAGCAAAGAATGCAGCACATGCTGTTAAAAGGGAAACCACTTCGTAACTAATGGACGAAATAGACAAATCTTGCACATGAAACAAAGGGGGATTAATACGATGCGTGAAGCCGTTATTGTAGCAGGAGCACGAACTCCAATTGGAAAAGCAAAAAAAGGTTCTTTAGCAACAGTGAGACCAGATGATTTTGGTGCTGTAGTTGTCAAAGAAACATTAAAAAGAGCTGGCTATGAAGGACCGATTGATGATTTGATTTTAGGCTGTGCAATGCCAGAAGCAGAGCAGGGGATGAATGTTGCGCGCAGTATTGGTGCACTTGCAGGATTACCAGATACAACACCAGCACTTACAATAAATAGATTCTGTTCATCAGGTTTACAAGCAATTGCTTATGCAGCAGAACGAATTATGCTGGGTCATTCGAAGGCGATACTTGCTGGTGGCGTCGAGTCTATGAGTATGGTGCCAATGGTGGGGAATTCGCCACGCTTAAATCCGACTTTAGCTGAAACGGCTCCTCGATATTATATGGGAATGGGGCATACAGCAGAAGAAGTAGCACGTCAATACAATGTTAGTCGAGAAGATCAAGATGCCTTTGCTGTTCGTTCACATGCGCTTGCTGAGAAGGCGATTAAAGAAGGTAAATTCAATGATGAGATTGTTCCAATAGAGGTGGAGCAGCATTTCGTGGATGCTAACAATAAACCACAAGTGAAGAAATTCACATTTAGTATGGATGAAGGTGTACGTTCAGGTACATCTTCAGAAGGTTTAGCAAAGCTACGTCCAGCTTTCCATGTAAAAGGTAGTGTGACAGCTGGTAATGCCTCTCAAACATCTGATGGAGCAGCAGCTGTACTGGTGATGGATCGGGAGGAGGCTGACAAGCAAGGACTAACGCCAATGGCAAAATTCCTAGGCTTTGCTGTTGGGGGCGTACCTCCTGAAGTAATGGGTATTGGGCCGATCGTGGCAGTGCCCAAAGCGTTAGAAATTGCAGGATTATCAATAGATGATATTGATCTATGGGAAATCAATGAAGCTTTTGCGTCACAATCATTACAGGTTGTACGTCATTTAGGCATTGATCAAGATAAAGTAAATGTGAATGGCGGAGCAATCGCATTAGGTCATCCACTAGGCGCAACAGGGGCTATTTTAACATTAAAGCTTATTCATGAATTGAAGCGTCAAGGTAAGAAATATGGAGTTGTCACAATGTGTATTGGTGGCGGCATGGGTGCTGCGGGCGTATTTGAAATTCTGTAGTAATTGCTAGATAAGCTTGAGGTGTACTGTTTACGGTTGCCTCCGAACATGTATATTTCAAGCTTTTCTATATAGGAACATTAGGGGATTAAACAATCGAAAATGGATATATTGGGAGGAATTAATCATGACAGAAAAAACAACGGATTTCATTAAAGGCGGCGGGTTTCTTGTTGAGGATGTGGAATTAGATCGTGTGTTTACACCTGAAGATTTCACAGATGAGCATAAAATGATTGCAAAAACGACAGAAGAATATGTAACAAATGAAGTACTACCAGTCGTTGAAAACTTAGAGCATCATGAATTTGAGCATTCAGTTCGCCTTCTGAAAAGTGCTGGGGAGCTAGGTTTACTAGGTGCAGATGTACCTGAAGAATATGAGGGCTTAGGATTAGACAAAGTATCTTCTGCCTTAATCGCAGAAAAAATGTCAGTTGCGGGTGGTTTCTCAATTACGCATGGTGCACATGTGGGTATTGGTTCATTACCAATTGTATTGTTTGGTAATGAAGAGCAAAAGCAAAAATACTTACCAAAGCTAGCTTCAGGTGAATTAATTGCTGCCTACGCATTAACAGAGCCAGGTTCTGGTTCTGACGCATTAGGGGCAAAAACGACTGCAAAACTAAATGATGCAGGCACTCATTATATTCTAAATGGTGAAAAGCAATGGATTACAAATGCAGGCTTTGCAGACGTATTTGTTGTGTACGCTAAAATCGATGGCGATAAATTCTCTGCATTTATCGTAGAACGTGCATTTAACGGCGTTTCAGTGGGGCCTGAAGAGAAGAAAATGGGGATTAAATCTTCATCCACTCGTACGTTAGTGTTAGAAGATGCAGAAGTACCTGCAGAAAATCTATTAGGTGAAGTCGGCCGCGGACACGTGATTGCCTTTAATATTTTAAATATTGGTCGTTATAAACTAGGTGTTGGTACAATTGGCGGATCTAAACGCGCATTAGAGCTGGCAATTCAATATACAAACCAACGTCAGCAATTTAAAACAAAGCTATCTGATTTCAATCTTACAAAAGAGAAATTATCAACAATGGCTTCTCAATTGTATGCTTCTGAATCATTAAACTATCGGACTGTTGGTCTATTTGAGGATCGTTTAAGTCAATTAAGCCCTGAAGAGCAAAAGCAAGGAAAAGTAATTGCAGGTGCTATCGCTGAATATGCAATTGAATGCTCCATTGCGAAAGTATTTGGATCAGAAACATTAGACTATATTGCTGATGAAGCAGTACAACTTCATGGCGGTTATGGCTTTATGGCTGAATATGAGGTAGAGCGAATTTACCGTGATTCTCGTATTAATCGAATTTTTGAAGGTACAAACGAAATTAACCGCATGATCGTACCAGGTACATTTATGAAGAAGGCATTAAAGGGTGAGCTTCCACTATTACAAGTCGCTCAAAACTTACAGCAGGAACTGCTTATGCTAATGCCTGAAGATATAGGTACAGAGCCACTAGCACAAGAAAAATACCTAGTGAAAAATGCAAAGAAAATCGCAGTATTAGCTGCAGGCTTAGCAGCACAACGCTTTGGTCCAAAGCTTGATCAAGAACAAGAGGTTTTGGTGAATATTGCGAATATCGCTAACCAATTATTTGCGATGGAGTCAGCTGTCTTACGTACTGAGAAAGCAATTGCGCGTGATGGTGCTGAAAAAGCACAGCAAAAATTACTGTATACACAAATCTTCTGTCAGGAAGCATTTGCAGAAATTGAAAAAGAGGCAAAAGATACAATTCTTGCTTCAGCGGACGGAGATGCAGCGCGCATGACGCTATCTGCACTACGTAAGCTAACACGCAACAATCCTTACAACTTAATCGCGAAGAAACGTGAAGCATCTGTTAAGTTGATTGACGCAGAAAAATATGTAGTGTAATGAATAAATAACCTAGCTATCTGTAATTGGATAGCTGGGCTTTTTGTGTGAGATGGATAGAATGCGGAGAGTCACGGATAGATTTACAAAAGTGACTGATAGAAACATCGAAGTGACGGATAGAATTAAGAAAGAGATGGATAGACTGTAGTGGAGGCTGGATTTTGGGGAGAGAACAGCTAAAACTGTTTCATTTTGGTTTGTAAGATTATGATGGTATACTACAGAAAATGAGGAAGACACAGAAAATTCAGTGTCCTAAAAAGAAAGTAGAGGAGCCTTTCAATGACGATTCAATTTATCCAATATCCCAAATGTACAACTTGTAAGAAAGCGCAAAAATGGCTTAACGACAATGATATAGCGTATGAAGAGGTACACATTGTAGAACAACCACCTACGAAGGACGAATTAACAAAGTTATGGCAAGCAAGCGGAATACCACTGAAAAAGTTCTTTAATACGTCTGGCATGAAGTATCGAGAGCTTGGTTTGAAGGACAAACTTGCTGATATGACTGAGGAGGAGCAGCTCGAGCTACTTGCTTCTGATGGTATGTTAATCAAACGTCCAATCGTTACTGATGGAAAAAAAGTAACTTTAGGGTTTAAAGAATCTGATTTTGAGCAAGCTTGGAAATAGCCGTAATTATCCTTGTTTTTATAGGGGAAGTATGGCAAACTGAAAGTGAATATATTACATATTTATGGAGGGGTTTTTTGCATGAGCACACCTAAAGACTTACGATACTCTGAAGAACATGAATGGGTAAAAGTAGAAGATGGAAAAGTACGTATCGGTATTACACACTTCGCACAATCTGAATTAGGAGATATAGTTTTCGTTGAGCTTCCACAAGTTGGCGATGAAATCAAAACAGACGATCCATTTGGTAGCGTAGAATCAGTGAAAACTGTTTCTGAATTATATGCACCAATCTCAGGTACAGTAGTTGAAGTAAATGCAGATTTAGAAGATAGCCCAGAATTCGTTAATGAATCACCATATGAAAAAGCTTGGATGATCGTTGTTGAGCCTGCTGATGCATCAGAAGTTGAAAAGCTTATGACAGCAGAGCAATACGAAGAAATGATCGCTGAATAAGACAAGCCATAATAGAAAAACGTCGGGCATTCACCGACGTTTTTTATTATCTTCATGGCTGGTAAGATAGTCGCTTTTCAATGGGTGTCTAACATTACCATCATTAGTACTTAATTGATATAATGATTATAAGGAAAAGGGATATGTCTAATGGGGGTGGCGTGATGTTCGAGGGAAAATGCTTAATTGTTGAAGGCCGTTCGGATAAGCTTCAAATTGAACCTATTTTAAGTGAAGATGTCACAATACTTTGTACGAATGGTACAATTGGTGTGCATCAATTAGAAGTGCTGCTTGATCCATATGAAGGCTGTGAGCTTTATACATTTTTTGATGCAGATCCATCAGGTGATAAGCTGCGGGCATTAATGGACAGACATTATCCAGAGGCAGAGCATTTACGTACAATGCCAACGTATAAAGAAGTCGAGACAACTCCGAGAAAGGTATTAGCAATGATATTGCTACGAGCACATTTCTCAATCCATAATCAATTTATTTTGTAAGGTTGCGTGAAAAAATGGAAGAATGGTCAAAAGAGCAGTGGGTCGCGGCTGTCCAGTCGGGTGAAAGAGCTGCCTTTTATTTATATACACCTATGTGTGGTACATGTGCAGTTGCATCGAAAATGATGATGATTATTGAGCAATTACTGCCAAGGCTTCAAATCGGTAAAGCGAATTTAAATTTTGTCGAGGAGATTGCTTTAGATTACGAAATCGAGAGTGTACCATGTCTACTCGTCTGTGATGGCGGAAAAGTGACAGAAAAAATCTATGCATTTCAATCCGTACCATTTTTATACGAATTGTTAAAAAAATCAATTGACTGAAGTTTGCTAGCATGGTAAAGTAACAAATATATTACTAAAACATTAAATATATCGAGCTCTTATGAAGAGTGGCGGAGGGAAGTGCCCTATGAAGCCCGGCAACCATCACAAAGTGAAAAGGTGCCAAATCACCCAAAGATTTATCTTTGAAAGATGAGAGAACGGTTGAGCGTATAAATACGTGACCCCTTCTACTTGTCTGTGAGTGAAGGGGTTTTCTATATGAGAAAAGGAGTATTCGCTATGATCCAGCTTCAAAATATTACGAAGAAATACAAAACCGCAAATGGCGAATTAACAGCAGTCAAAGACGTAAACCTTGCCATTAATAAAGGTGAAATATTTGGCATTATCGGCTATAGTGGCGCTGGTAAAAGTACAATGATTCGTTTATTGAACGGTTTAGAAAAGCCTACATCTGGTACGGTGACGGTTAACAATCAAGAGTTTTCATCTATAAAGGGGCAAAAGCTAAGAGATGCTAGACAAAAGGTAAGTATGATTTTCCAGCATTTTAATCTACTATGGTCTAGAACCGTCGCTGAAAATATCGCTTTTCCACTAGAAATCGCAGGTGTTTCAAAGGCACAGCGTGATGCACGTGTGAAAGAATTGATTACCCTTGTTGGTTTAGATGGTCGTGATCAGGCGTATCCATCACAGCTATCAGGCGGCCAAAAGCAACGTGTCGGCATTGCGCGAGCACTTGCCAATAATCCAGAGGTTTTATTATGTGATGAGGCAACCTCAGCACTCGATCCAGAGACTACGGATGCAATTTTGGATTTACTTGTTGATATTAACGAGCGTATAGGATTAACAATTGTATTAATCACACATGAAATGCACGTTATTCGTAAAATCTGTCATCGTGTAGCAGTAATGGAGGCTGGCGAAATAGTAGAACGTGGTGAGGTATTACAAGTATTCCAAGCACCACAAGCTGCTATTACGAAAAAATTTGTGTCTCAAATTACAGATACAAAGGAAACACAGGAGACGGTTGCTCAAATAAAAGCAAATTATCCAACTGGACAACTTGTTAAGCTAATTTTTGTCGGCGAAAAAACAGAACAGCCCGTTATTTCACACCTCGTCAAGCACTTTGATGTAGAGGTCAGTATTGTACATGGTAATATCTCTCAAACGAAAAACGGTGCTTACGGTACACTTATTGTGCAAATTGATGGTACTGAGGCAAATGTTGCCGATGCACTAGGTTACTTAAATACAGTCGAAGTACAAACGGAGGTGATTGAAAATGCTAACTAATCTCTTTCCGAATGTCGACTGGGAGCGAATGTGGGCTGCTACGTATGAAACGCTATATATGACAGCTATTTCAACCGTAGTTACATTCATTCTTGGATTAGTAATTGGAATCGTATTATTTTTAACAAGTCCACATCAACTTTGGGCTAATAAGATTGTTAATTTCTTAACAGGATCACTCGTAAATATTTTCCGTTCGATTCCATTTATCGTGTTAATTATTTTATTAATTCCATTTACGAAATTCATGCTCGGCACAATCCGTGGAGCCAATGCTGCGTTACCAGCATTAATTATTGGTGCTGCACCATTCTATGCACGTATGGTATTAATTGCATTACGTGAAATTGATAAAGGGGTAATCGAGGCGGCTCGTTCAATGGGGGCCAAAACATCTACTATTATATGGAAAGTGTTAATTCCAGAATCATTACCTGCGCTTATTTCAGGTATTACTGTAACGGCTGTAGCGCTTGTTGGGTATACAGCAATGGCTGGAATTATTGGTGCAGGCGGGTTAGGAAACTTAGCCTTCTTGGACGGCTTCCAGCGTAATCGCTCAGATGTGACATTAATGGCAACTATTCTAATCTTAGTAGTTGTATTTATTATTCAATGGATAGGCGATATGATTACAGCTAAAACAGATAAACGTTAAAGGTTATTTCGGTTTCCTACCGTTAACATATTTTTGAACAACATAAAAGGGAGTGTAATAAAATGAAAAAGTTATTAGCGGGATTATTCTTATCAGTATTAGTACTAGCTTTAGCTGCTTGCGGTGCTGGTAAAAAAGATGATGCGAGCTCAGGTGCATCAACAGAAGATAAAACAGATAGTAAAGAAAATGTGACATTAACTGTAGGTGCTTCTAATACACCACACGCAGTAATTTTAGAAAAAGCAAAACCAATTTTAGCTAAAGAAGGTATTGATCTTAAAATTGAAACGTATACAGATTATGTATTACCAAACCAAGATTTAGACTCTAAAACACTTGATGCTAACTATTTCCAACATATTCCTTATTTAGAGCTTCAAATTAAAGATAATGGTTATGATTTCGTCAATGCAGGCGGTGTTCACATCGAACCAATCGGCATCTACTCTAAAAAATATAAATCACTTGATGAGCTACCAGAGGGCGCTACAATTTTACTTTCTAGCTCAGTTGCAGACCACGGCCGTATGCTTTCATTATTAGAAGCAAAAGGCTTAATTAAACTAAAAGATGGTATTGATAAAACAGCAGCAGAAATTAAAGATATTGCTGAAAACCCTAAAAACTTTAAATTCGATGCTAATACAGCACCTGAAATGCTTGTCCAAATGTACGAAAATAATGAAGGTGACGCAGTACTAATCAACTCTAACTTTGCTATCGATAATGGCTTAAATCCAGTGAATGATTCAATTGCTCTTGAAGATAAAGAGTCTCCATATGTGAATATTATTGCTGTTCGTGCGGGCGATGAAACAAAGCCAGAGATTAAAAAATTATTAGAAGTGCTAACATCAAAAGAAATCCAAGACTTCATCCTTGAAGAATGGAAAGGTTCAGTTGTACCAGTTCAATAATCATTATTTTATAAAAGGGTATGTGAGTGTTTAAGCTTACATACCTTTTTTGTTGTTGGGATTTTAGTAGTATAAAAGTCATTTTTTTGTAAAATGAATCAAAAAAATATTATATTTTGACAGAAGAGAAATGATATTTCCAATATTTTTGTATAGAAATTGAGTAGTATAATTTATTACTATAGTTCTGTTGTTTATATATGAAATAAGTGATAGAAAATAGTAAAGAGATTGAAATACCTCTTACATCAATATTGGAGTGAAACCAATGAGTAAAATAATGAGTACAGAAGATGTCATGCAGGAGCATGAAGTTAAACGATATTTTGAAATTTGGCGTGAAAGTGTTATACGATCACGACTTACATTTACGGCAGTTTTTTTAAAATTAGCGCATCCCTTACAGCTGCCTACCACTCATAATAAAATAACTACCTTTTTACAATTAAAAATCCGTAAAACAGATTTACTTTTTCAATTAGCTGATGGAGAGCATTGGGGGATATTCTTTTTACAGAGTAGTGATGTAGAGGCAAAAGCCTTTCTGAATCGGATTTTTGCTATTTTAAAAGAAGAGAAGGAATTTAATCATATAACATTAAAAGCATCTATAACGGAAATTAGAAATAATAATGTAGACTTTGAAACCTTGATAGCTAAAAATAAGCAAAAATTAGGAGATAATGAACAATCAACATGGTCCATAGTACAAGTCGAGGATTATCGTGAGCAACCAAATGAGCAGGTGAAGGTTAGTATCCTTGAACAAAATCCTATTTTTAGAAAAGTACTTGAGTCCACTCTTAACCAATTAGATATACCTCATTTTACATTAGCAGTAACTGCCTATGAAGATGGCTATAGCTTTTTACAGTCTGATACCTATAAAACTGGACATATGCATTTAATTGTAATGAATGATATTTTACCTCGTAAAAATGGTTTAGAAATTCTTCACATTTTACGAAATATGCCTAATGAAAAAAAATTTATAATATATATGATGTCAGAGCGAAATTCCGAGATAGCCGCACTAAATGCCTATGAGGGTGGCGTCGATGAATACATTGTCAAACCATTTAATTTGCGTTTACTAGAGGCTAAAATTAAACGAACTTTTGCGAGGTTTTGGCTATGATAGTGCTGTCTATTTCTTTTCTTCTAACGATAATAGCCATATTATTACTTGTACTTTTATTCTTTATGATGTATTTAATTTTCCAGCGTCAACGAGAGAGTCTGTTTAAAAAAAGACGGGACAACTATTTACAAAACTATTCACAGTTATGGTATAACTATTTGTTTAATGATGAGCCCTTCTCAATGGTGCTTGTCCCTCGTGGAAAGGCCCAGGTCGAAGCAATTGAAAAGATTTTTTCCTCATATTTAAAAAATTTAATGAATGAAAACGTGGAGAAGGTTATTAAAGAATTTTCTAATCTTTATTTAAAAAAGTTTTATGAGCAGGATTTGTCAAGTAAGCACTGGAGTATTAGAATGAATGCTTTATATCGAATTGCTGATTTACAGATCAATGAATTGCTAGATACATGTCAGCAATTTGAGAAATCCAAAATTTCAGAGGAGGAATATTTTCAGCTGTTAAAAATATATTCACTCTTTCAACCAGATTTGTTTATGGAAAAAATTAAAGGTCAAAATGCCATGTATTCTGAAAGTGAATATAGAAGATTGTTTGTATTGCTAGAGGATGATGTATTTATTCGTTTTTTTGATGAGTTTGATAACTGGCCTCTCAGTATTCGATTTGCAGTCATTGATACAGCAGCAGTAAAAAGAAACATGCAGTATATTGATAAACTAAAGCATTTATTAACCTCTGATATCGCTGAAATAAAAATACGTGCACTAAAAGGTCTATTTGAAATAGGGATAATTGATGAAATTGACTCCTATATCCCTTTTGTGACATCCGATATGTGGGAAGCTAGATTAATGGTTGCGAAAATTTTTAAACATGCGCCTCTTACTTATACTTATGCTTATTTAGAGCAGCTTCTTCAAGATGAAAATTGGTGGGTTCGCTCACAGGCAGCGAAGACAATTGCAGAGGATCGACAAGGAATCGAAAAATTACAAGAATTCATTGAAACCTCAAACGACTCATATGCAATCGAAAGAGCGCAAGAAATAGCTGCAAGAAAGCAGGGAGACAAATGAAGTTTTTAGATTTTTGTATGTGGTTCTTTGGCGGTGTTATTTTGTTTTACATGCTGTTTGTTATTACTTCTTACTGTACAATGTTCGTTATTGCAATGCTGGATTTACGGAAGCGCTATAGGTTAGATCCCTCTGAATATGATGATGCACATATTGATGCCTTTTATTCTAAACCGGTATCATTACTTGTCCCTGCTTATAATGAGGAGGTAGGGGTAGTAGATACTGTCTATTCATTGCTAAATTTACGATATCCGCAAACTGAAATTATTATTATCAATGATGGATCTACTGATACGACGCTGCAAACCGTGATTGAGCATTTTCAGATGAAGCCTGTTAATAAAATTGTGCAAACTAATATTCCAACAAAGCAGGTTAGGCAAATTTATGAATCTCAAATATATAAGAATTGTATTTTAGTGGATAAGGAAAATGGAGGTAAGGCTGATGCATTAAATGTAGGTATTAATGTATCTCAATATCCATATTTTTGTTCCATTGATGGCGATTCCATTTTAGATGAAAAATCTCTGCTCCGTGTGATGAAGCCTATTATATTATCTGACGGTGAAGTGATTGCGGCAGGAGGGAATATTCGTATTGCCAATGGAGCAAAGATGCAGTTTGGTTCTATTTATGAAACACAATTACCGAGTAATTACTTAGTCATTATGCAAGTAATCGAATATTTACGAGCATTTTTAATGGGACGCATCGCTTTAAGTAAATTTAATCTTGTGCTTATTATTTCAGGAGCCTTCAGTGTTTTTTCTAAAAAATGGGCTGTTGAAGCAGGAGGCTATTCAACGAATATTATTGGAGAAGATATGGAGCTGGTTGTAAACATCCATCGCCTGATTAAGGAGAAAAAAGAAAATAAACGCATTGAATTTGTACCAGATCCTGTGTGTTGGACAGAGGCACCACAAACATTAGCAGTGCTGCGAAATCAACGAAGACGCTGGCATCAAGGATTGTTTGAAAGTCTGTGGAAGCATAAGAAAATGACGTTAAATCCAAGATACGGATTGATAGGTTTTATTTCATTTCCGTATTTTTGGCTAATAGAATGTTTAGGGCCAATAGTGGAGTTAGGCGGATATATATATATTGTTATCGCATTTTTCTTAGGGAAAATTTATTATGAGATGGCGGTAATGCTCTTATTACTTTTTGTTATATACGGTGTAATTTTTTCAGTAGCTTCCATCTTATTCGAGGCCTGGAGCATGAATACTTATCCGAAAAAAAGAGAGCTTTTACGCATGATACTTTTAGCGTTTACAGAAATCTTTTGGTATCGACCACTTACACTTTTGTGGCGCTGTGAGGGGTTAATTCGATTTATTCGAGGAAAAAGTGATTGGGGCAATATGAAGCGTGTTGGCATTGCTGAAAAGGAGAAAAGTGTATGAAGCGAATTTATGTAGGGGTTATCATTCTTCTATTTCTTATTATTACGCCTATAGTATTGTGGTATTTGGAGGATGATAAACCATTAAACGTCGCCATTTTAGACAAAACAGTTCCAAATGAAACCTATCGAGAACATTTAGGGGTGAATTGGTTTTTAAACCATTATAAATATACATTGGATGGTCAACCATATGATGTAGAAAATGATTACTATGGTACACTTCCAAAGGAAAAAACAAAACAGGTTACAGAAAAAAATTTTCCAACAGACTATAGTAATTACGATGTCATTTATTTGGCTGATACGTATGGTGTTTATAAAGATGATTTATACGAAGAGAAGCGCCTTGGTCAACGTTCTGAAAAAATTGTTGGCGGATTAGAAATGGAAGAATGGCAATCCATTGTTGCTCGATTAGCAAATAAAAAGAAAAGTATGCTAATTGCAGAATATAATACATTTGCTTCACCAACATCGGAGGCTGTTCGAAAAGAGCTGCAGGATTATTTAGGTATCTCATGGTCTGGATGGATTGGACGTTATTTTGATGAACTAGATTATCATAAGAATTTAGAAATTCCACAATGGGTCATTGATGAGCATGGTGATAATTGGCCCTATAAAGGTGGAGGCTTTTTACTATTTAATGAAAAAACAGAGAAGCTGCTTGTATTAGAATTGGACAAACATGTAAAAACGGAAGGCATTCAAGTCCAGTTTACCAAAAAGGGAGAAAAATTCTTTAATTCCTCAGCAAGTGCTGACTATGGTTATTGGTTTGATATTATTACCCCTAAATATAAAGAGGATGCACTGGCAAATTATGAATGGGACTTAACTCAAGAAGGAATTAAGCTCTTAACGGAAAACAATATTCCAGAGCAATTTGCAGCAATCGTATCTCAAAATAAGCAGTATACAACAAGTTATTATTTTGCAGGAGATTTTAATGATGTATCTCGTGCTCCTAGTCTTTATAAAATAAAAGGACTTCCGACTATTTATAAATATGCAGAGAAGTTTGCAGATAGCTCCTTCTACTGGTCTATCTATATTCCTGTCATGCATAAAATATTTGATGAATTTGAACACAAAGAGATTCGAGAAACTGTTAATACTGAAACGTTTAACTACAATGCTCGAATCCAAGGACAATCCTTTGAAGTTTTAAAGGATGGAAAATGGAAGCCGATCGTCTTTAAGGGCGTGAATATTGGTATGGGGAAACCAGGAGCATTTCCGGGCGAAGCAGCTATTACCGAAGAGGAGTATTATCAATGGTTCCAGCAGATTGCTGAAATGAATGCAAATACGATTCGTGTCTATACATTACATCCACCAGGTTTTTATCGGGCACTTGCGAAATATAATGAGAAAAATCTAGATAAACCATTGTATATCCTGCATGGTGTGTGGATTAATGAGGAAGGCTTAGCAGAATCTCTGGATGCTTACAATGAAGAAACGCTAAAGGATTTCCAATTGGAAATGAAGCGCATGGTAGATGTTATCCACGGTAATATGTATGTTGAACCAAAAGTGGGACATGCCTCCGGGCTATATGATGTAGATGTATCAAAATATGTTATTGGGTGGGTATTGGGAATTGAATGGTACCCTCAAATGGTTGTTGGTACAAATGAAAAGCATGCTACCATTGGCCAATATAATGGGACATATTTTGAAACGAAAAATGCAACACCTTTTGAGCATTGGCTAGCGGAACAAATGGATTTAATTACTGTATATGAAAAGGACAAATACAATTGGTTACGCCCAATGAGCTTTACAAACTGGGTAACAACTGATTTACTCAAGCATCCATCTGAGCCATCTGAGGATGAAGATTTGGTAGGCGTTAATCCAAATGTCATTTTTACAAAAGGTGAGATGCAGTCACCTGGACAATTTGCTTCATATCATGTTTATCCATACTATCCAGATTTCTTCAACTTCGATAAAGACTATTTAAATTATGTAGATTTTCGAGGAAATAAAAATAGTTATGCAGGCTATTTAAAAGAGTTGCATGAGGCTCATCGTATGCCAGTGCTAATTGCGGAATTTGGCATTCCTGCCTCTCGTGGAAAGACACATGAAAATGTATATGGGTGGAACCAGGGACAGATGTCTGAGCAAGCACAAGGTGAAACGCTTCAACATTTATTTGAAGATATTATGCATGAGAACCTGCTAGGAGGGCTTGTCTTTACATGGCAAGACGAGTGGTTTAAGCGAACATGGAATACGATGGATTATGATGATCCAAATCGTCGCCCATTTTGGTCTAATGCACAAACGAATGAACAGCAATTTGGTTTATTAAGCTTTGATAGATTTAAAGTGAAGGTAGATGGCAATACAGAAGAGTGGAAAGGTACACAATTATATGATACTACACCATCTGATTCTACCGATTTTGCTGTTGATTATGATGAGAAATATTTGTATTTCAAAATGAAAAGTGATGTTTTACAAAAAGCCTCGCCTCGTATTTTACTTGATGTAGTACCAGAGCAAGGAAATACATCAGCAATATCAATAAAAGATATGAAATTTTCAAATGGTGTAGATTTTATAGTGGAATTAAATAAAGATGGAAATTCTCATATGATCATTGATGAATATTACGATTTTTATGATTATTTCTATGGATATCGCTTAAAAATGATTCCTCCTCGAATGGCAGCTGTTACAAAAAATAGTGGGAATTTTGCACCGATTTACTACGTTTTAAATAAACAGCTGTATTTACCAGAGCAAAACATTACAACTGACTTTAGTTCTTATGAAACAGGAAAATTACTTCAAGGAAATGCCAATCCAGAATCGAATGATTATAATTCATTGGTAGATTACACTTGGACAGAGAATAATGTGATTGAGCTACGTATCCCTTGGCTACTCATTCAGTCAAAAGATCCAAGTCAGCGCGAGTTTATGGGAGATTTATATAAAAATGGTGAAAAGGCTTCTGTGAAAGTTGACAATATTTTTATTGGTGCCTTATTTGTAGATAAAGAGGGCAAGGTTATTCAATCCTTGCCAGAAGCAAAAAATCATGTTTTACCCCCACTTACAGCCTATTCATGGGAAACATGGGATGCTCCAAAATATCAAGAGCGGTTAAAGCAATCCTATTTCATATTGCAAAAATTATTTAAAGAATACTAGAGAACTTAGGGTAGTAGTTTCTACCCTAAGTTTTTTTGTCCCATTTAAAAAAACTTTATTAATATCTATTTTGAGGATTATCTTCATGCGTTTCGAAATTAAACTACTTCCATGTATTCAACGATTGCTTCTTTAACAGTCCTACTAGAACAACTACTACGAATGGTTATTTTAATTATACTTCATTCTACCTTCCTTTTTGTCCAAACAATTGTATTCAATATGAATAACTTATTTATAGGAGAGGAGGTGAATATAAAATGGCATCATTTGAAATTGGCTCGAGAAGTCTTTTCAATTTCCGAAACGAGCGCTTTTTCCTATTAGTTGAAGATGAAATTACAGTTCCAGATAAAGGTGTGGAGATTGATCCAGTTAATATCTATGAGATTGACCAACAAACTTTCAATTTTATTAGAGATGAAGGAGATACACCTGTGGTTAGACCAGTTATTAATCTTCCACCTGTACCACCTGGATTTGAATTAGAACGAAAATGTATTTTTACAGTTGATAATGCATACTACGTAATTTATGATTTAGAAAATGGAACAGATACCAATGTTTTATTAAGGATCGGTGCAGCTTTATTTAACTCCATGAGAAATTCTGGTGTTCGTGAATGTATTCCTCAAGATTTCATTAACTAAATGTTATTGCCCTTTTAAATGTAAGGGTACAAAAAACAAGCGACTAATTTTATTGGCTGCTTGTTTTTTTATTTTGAAGGTATTTATGCATGTTTAACACTTCGAATTTAAACAACTTTATTATTTTTTGACAATTATAAACAAAAAAGTGCTTGAAGTATTCATAGAGATTAATAAAAATATATATTTATGTAGTAAAATGTAGAAATAATATAGTTCTAAAGGATTGTGTTTATTATTTGTTTTCAGAAATATATTATTGAGTAGTTATTTTTTCGTTCCACAAGTGGAATGTTTAGAAATTGTTTAGTTATATTTAGTACTATGTATATATTGTAAAAGTCGTTTTTGCATATATTGGGATCACAATCTATTTTTATTTAAATGAAATTATATTGAAATACAAAACCATACAGGTAAATCGAAAAGAATTTGAAAATGTGAGTATCCCAACAATTCAAGATAAAGGAGTAATTTTTTATGGGGATAAGGATTGATTCACCAATAGTAGCTTTAACAAAGAAAATTTATACAAAAAAAGCGGTAATTGGAGTAATCGGACTTGGCTATGTAGGGCTGCCACTAGCGCTAGAAATCACTAGTAAGGATTTTCAAGTAATTGGCTTTGATAAGGATCATGGAAAAATAGATAAATTAAAGGCAGGTCATAGCTATATAGCTGATATATCTAATGCAATTATTCACAAGGCTGTTACTGAAGAGAAGTTTGAGCCTGCAAATGATTTTTCTAAACTAGCACATGCTGATGTAATTATTATTTGTGTACCAACGCCAACAACAGCAGATGGAGCACCAAATATTTCATATATTGAAGAAGCCGCTATAGCCATTCAACAAAATATTTCTACCAATACGCTGATTATTCTTGAAAGCACAACTTATCCAGGTACTACAGAACAAATTGTCCAACCAATTCTAGAAAAAAGCAATTTTGTAATTGGGCAGGATATATTTTTAGCTTATTCACCTGAACGTGTCGATCCTGGAAATGTGAGTTTTTCAGTTTCAAATACACCGAAAGTAGTAGGCGGTATAACTGAAGCATGCTTAGAGGTTTCAAAGCTCTTTTATGAAACAGCGCTTAATACAAATGTATTTACTGTCACAAGTCCAAAGATAGCAGAAATGGAGAAGTTATTAGAAAATACATTTCGTCAAATTAATATTGCACTTGTCAATGAATTAAGTCGCATTTGCCATAAAATGGATATTGATGTTTGGGAGGTCATTGAAGCTGCTTCGACAAAGCCTTATGGTTTTATGCCCTTTACTCCAGGTCCTGGTGTTGGTGGTCATTGTATACCTGTGGACCCAAAATATTTATCGTGGGCCAGCCAACAGCATGGTATTCCAGCAACTTTAATAGAGGCTGCCGATAGAATTAATGATTCAATGCCTAGTTTTGTAGTTGATAGATTAAATAGATATTTAGTAGCACAGAACAAAAAACTAGATGAAGCAGAGATTGTGGTAATTGGTGTCGCATATAAGCCAAATATTAATGATTTCCGGGAATCACCCGCATTACAAGTAATTGACGAGTTAAAGAGAGCACAGTGTGAGTTAAAGATTGTTGATCCGTTTATTGAGTCATTTACGATAAAAGAGGAAGTTTTTAATACGGTGTTGTTAACAGAGACCTTAGTTCAAAAAGCAGATGCAGTATTAATTTTAACAAATCATAAAAATATTGATTATGCCTTAATTGATCAACAGGCTGCATTAATTTTTGACACAAGAAATACCCATTTTTTATTTAAAAACGAAAAATATTACAAACTATAAGGGGAATTTTGTAGACATGAGACAATTAAAACTATGTAGTCTACTGTTCATTTTATTGTTAGCTGGATGTCAAACTTCTAATGAAGATCATCAGGTCAAACCTGTAGACTCGACGATTGAAATTAAAGAGCATGATGGGACGATGAGTGCTGTTTATAGTCATGCCAGTATACTTGACCAAAAGGTTGCAATTACCTTTAACGGGCTTGCAGATAATGACACTATGCAAAAGCTTTTAAAGGCATTAGATCAGTCCGATATGAAGGCAACTTTTTTTGTGGAAGGTATGCGAATAGCACAGGATCCTGATTTAGTAAAGGATATCTTAGCAAGAGGACATGAAGTAGAAAATGGAACATTAACGTTTCCCGAAATGGCAGATTTAAGCTATGAGGAAACCTATAAGGAAATTTTCTTAGCAAATGAAGTATTTGAGGAACAATTAGGGTATACGCCAAAATATATTCGCAGCCGCTCTGGTGACTCGACAGATAATATGCGTTTAGCATCAAAAACATTAAACATGAAGGGTGTCGTTGAATCATCTATTAATCCGAAAGATCGCGATATGCAAAGTGCAGAGGAGATAATGGATTATATTCATCGTTTTATTAATAGTGGATCGATTATTCATTTAAATACGTACATTAATCCAGCGGTCATTGATATGATTCCACTATTGTCCCAATATGGAAAGGATAAGGGATATGTCTTTACGACATTAACGGATGTGTTAGATGAACAATATATTGCCAAACCTTTGGAGGAAATTGATGGCTATGATGCTATTAAAATAAATCCAGATTATCAAAATGTTAAACCTAATATATTCTATCGCAAAAATACTACTAAAAAAGAAATTGCTTTATCCTTTGATGATTGGGCTAGTGAGGAAAGAATTAAAGAGATTTTAGATATTCTTGATAAATACAATGTAAAATCAACCTTCTTTTTAATTGGGAAGGGTGTGGAAAAGGATCCTCAATTAGCAAGATTAATTGTAAATAGAGGTCATGAGGTTGCGAGTCACTCTTACAACCATCTTGATGTTACGACCATGACCCCTGAAGAGCTACAGGAGGACGTGGTAATGGCGCACAAGGCATTAACATATGCCATCCAGGAAAAACCTTTACTATATTTTAGACCAAATAAAGGTGTAATTAATGAAGAATCTGCCAAAATTATTACTGCAACAGGTGTTACTTCGATTGCCATGTACGATATCGCATCCTTTGACTGGAATTTAGAGTTATCAGTTCAGGATATTTATAATCGTGTAATAAGCAGAGCTGCTCCAGGAAAGGTAATTGTTATGCATATTTTAGATGGGACGAAAACAGTGGAAGTATTACCATCAATTATTGAAAAGCTTCAAAAAGATGGGTATAGCTTTTCAAAGATGTCTACTTGGATTGAAGAAGATTCGAATAAGAAAGTGAATTGATAATCATGAATAAGAAAAAAGAGGTCTTAACGATACCGCGCTCTGATCGGCGAATACTATCAAATATTCCTGATCCAGAAAATATACGAAGCCTAGTTAATCGACGAGGTGCTTCCTATCAAACAGAGGAAATCGATCCTACAGATGTCAATGAAATATATCGTTTACAGCTTCTAAGTCTACGTTATGTAACCAATTTTGAAGTACAAGTTAAAAGGGCTAGGAAAAAAGTAAATAATGAAAAGCATTATGCAGAGGATATTTCTGTTACTGGTATTCTCATCTATTCAGTAAATCCAAACAACTTATTAATGGATGAAATTATTACAATGAATTTCACTATTCCTGGTGGAGCGATGCCAGAGGGCTATGAGTCTAAAGTAAATTTAAAGGCAAAAGTCGTTCGTTCTTTTACGAAAGAGGTAGATGGTGAAATAAGGTACTATCATGCTTGTGAATTTTTGGAGCCGCTAAACGAATATATGACAAAAAAGCGCTGGGGACTTTCAATTTTTGTAGCAAGTCTATTTCTATTGATTGTTTCAGTTATAGTCATGCTGATGCGGGCTGAAAGTGTTATCTACTTTAAATTTAATAAGTTTCTATATTTATATAGTATTATTGCAGCGACATTTCTTTTAAGCAGATATTTATTTGGGATTTTCTATAGAAATGTTCCGATAAATCCTAATTTTGAACCGGGTGTTTCGATTATAATTCCTGTTTTTAATGAAGAAGAATGGATTCATCGCACCATTTTAAGCTGCATAAATCAGTATTATCCTGTAGATAAATTAGAAGTTATTGTTGTGGATGATTACTCAACGGATAGGACTGAGGAAAAGGCCAAGGAAATGATTGAGCTGATTCATGGTGAGGGTGGACGCTTTAAAACAGAGGATCGATTAAGCTTCCATAAACTACCCCAAAATGGTGGGAAACGTGAGGCATTAGTGGCAGGTGTACATCTTGCAAAGCATGATTTAGTCGTTTTCGTAGACTCAGATAGTTTTTTAGAACCTCATGCTATCAGAAATTTAGTGCAACCCTTCCAGGATCCCCAAATGGGTGGTGTAGCTGGACGAACAGAGGTTGAAAATAAATTCACCAATGCATTAACGAAATTACAAACAGTTCGCTATTATATAGCCTTCCGTATAATGAAGGCAGCTGAATCTTGGTTTGATACGGTAACATGCTTATCTGGACCGTTAGCATGTTACCGAAAAGATTTGATTTTGAAAAACGAGACAGCATGGCTAAATCAAAAATTTCTTGGGCAGCCTGCAACCTTTGGTGATGACCGAAGTATGACGAACTATATATTAAAAACACATCGCACAGGCTATCAGGATAATGCTGTATGCTCTACGATTGTTCCATCAGAGTCAAAGGTTTTTTTATCGCAGCAAATGAGATGGAAGCGGTCATGGCTGCGTGAATCATTAAGGGCATTTTTATTTATGTGGAAGAAGGAACCCTTTATGTTTCTGTTTTTCATTATCGGCTTAATTGTGCCGATAGCAGCTCCTATTGTGGTTGTCTACAATTTAATTTATGTACCAATCATGCATGGTATTTTCCCAACTACGTTTTTAATGGGTCTGCTATTAATGGCTATGCTGATGAGTTTGGCCCATCTTTTTTTTAGAAGGAGTAAATTGTGGGCATTTGGCTTTATCTTTGTCCTTTTCTATGAATTTATTTTACTGTGGCAAATGCCAGTTGCATGGGTTACTTTTTGGAAATCTACGTGGGGCACAAGAGAAACACCTCAGGATGTCATAGCGAAGGAAAAGAAATTGGAGAAGCAAAAATTACGAAAATCCCGATTTTCGATTCTAAAAAATAGAAAAATGGGTGAGAAGGAATGAGTGAAAAGAATGTTGTATTAAATCCAGCTAAAAAGAATCGAAGAAAAATAATACGCTCCATAGTTCAATTAATCATCGTTATATTTTTAGCAGTCGTTTTAATACGTGTCGTATTTTTGACAGAAAAAAGGGTAGATGAAAAGATTCCATTGGAAAATAAAGATGGGTTTATCGCCTTATCGTATTTTGGTGTGAGTAGAGGCGACTCCCCTAAATATGTTTCCAAGAAGAATTTAAAAGAACAATTAGCATTGCTTGAAAGACAGGGCTATAAAACAATTACACAGCAGGATATTCTAGATTTTTATGAAAAAAACAAGCCGCTTCCAGAAAAATCCTTGTATTTATCATTTGAAGACGGTCGTACGGACTCTAGTATCTTTGCCCAAAATATCATGGAGAATCTAAATTATAAAGCGACGATGTTTACGTATGCGAATAAAATGGATACGCGTGATAACAAATTTTTAAAGCCGAAAGACTTGTTATTGATGGAAAAAAGCGGGTATTGGGAATTGGGATCTAATGGCTACCGGTTGACCTATATTAATATTTATAATGATAAAGGACAGTCATTAGGAATGATTGACGAAAATGATGTGCCAAATAAAACGACAATTGAATATTATAATCACTATTTAATGGATTTTCTCCGTAATCAATATATGATCCCGAGTGAAACACGTCAGGAAATGGAAGCACGAATTAAAAAAGATTATACATCGATGCACGATATTTATAAAGAGGAATTAGGAGAGGTCCCAAGAGCTTATGCTATTATGCACGCTAATTCACTCTATAATAATATGGAGCCGCTAGTACAAAGCGTAAATGATAAGCAAATTAAGAAAACCTTTAGTATGCATTTCAATCGCGAGCAGGGAGCCTATAATAATGCTGACGCTGATCTTTACAATCTAAGTCGTTTGCAGGTATCTCCATATTGGTCTACCAACCATGTGATGATGAAAATTCGTCAGGCAAGTAAGCAAAATGTGGAATTTGAAGTAGGTGATCATGAATTAGCTAAGAAATGGTCAATTGTTAATGGTGCTGTACAATTTAAAAACAATGAGATGACAATTACATCCCCTCCATCTAGTGAAGGGCGAGTGCTATTAAAGAAAACACTGCCAGAACAATATACTGCTAACTTTGCTTTTAAAGGGAATGTGGTTGGACAGCAATCTATTTATTTAAATTATGACGAAAAAAATAATAGTTATATTCGTGTGGCTCTAGTAGATAATGACATTGTTGTTTCTGAAAAATCACCTGGAGCTGGTGTTGTTGAGAAGGAACGTTTCGCATTAAATGAAATAAAGTGGAATGAAGAGGAGTATGCATTTAATAAAGCGACTGTCTACACATATCAGGATACGCAAAAGGGCTCTAGAATAGATGAAGAAGAATACCCAAGAAATCTTACAAAAAAAAGAGTATTTAATATTGCAGTAAATAAAGATAAAATAACAATAGATGTAGATAAGGAATTGTCCAAAACAATTGAAATAAACCCTGCAATCCAAGGCTCTCAGATTGGATTTGGTGCGTTGTTCAGCAAGAAGGATACCTCCCATGAACAATATGCAGACGATATTTATGATACATTGGTCGAAGATGTTTTAATTTCAGATAAGAATGATCAAACAATTTTTACTAACCAATATACGAATTTCGATAAAGTAAAGTATAAAACAGTGACAATATTCAATCGAGTAGTCGACTTCTTTATTGAAACCTTCTAAAACGGGGGGAAATTAGATTCAAGTGAAAAACTTTTTGTTGTTTATCTGTATAGTCCTATTAATTATCACGGCTTGTAATAATAGCAAAGAAGCACCTGCTGAGGCAAAAGAGGAGCTGAAGGATAAGAGCAAGCTTCAATTATCCATTTGGTTGCCTGAATGGCAAAAAAAATCAGCTTTTGAAGATGTGAAAAATTCGCAGCAGGGCTTACAGGATATTCGCGTTTTTGGTGCCTATTTTAATAGTAAAGATCAATTATTATTTACTGAAAGCGTAATAGAAATGTTGAAACAAACACAGCAACAATTTAATGAAACACATCATGTGATGCTTACGTTAATTAATGATTATGTTACAGATAATGCCCCATCTGTTCAGAAGGATAGTACGTTATTACATCGCCTGCTACAAGATGCGTCAACTAGACAGCAACATATTGATAATATTATGCAAATTGTAGAGCAATACAATTTGAAGGGTATTGAAATTGATTATGAGAAGATTTCCAAAGAAGATCTTCCAAAGTATGTACTTTTCCTAGAGGAACTCTATCAGCAGCTATTGAAAAAGGATGTTACTTTACATGTTGTCTTAGAGCCACGATTCCCATTCGATGTAAAGCTACCAGATGGACCGAAATATACTGTGATGGCCTATAATGTATATGGCTATCATAGTGGTCCAGGTGCGAAGGCTACTTTTTCATTTTTAGATGATTTAATGAAAAAAATTGAAAAATCCAACCAGGATCTAGCGATTGCCTTTGCTACTGGTGGCTTTAAATGGGTTAACCAAGGCAAAACGGTTGCCATAACGGAGATTGAGGCAGAGGAATTACTGACTAAAACGAAAGCGGTAAAGCAACGAGATAAAGCAAGTGGTGCAGCCTATTTTAGTTATTTAGATGATCAAAATGTTAAGCATGAAGTTTGGTATGCTGACCAGGAAACCCTTGAAAAATGGGTCTCCTATGTTCATAAGAAAAACTACAATAATGTTGTTTTATGGCGTGCCGGAGGTTTAGGGTCAAAGACGATACAATGGATTGGTGAACAAGCAGCAGAGGGACGCATAGCAAATACGAAGCAATAAAAAAATCGCCAGCAATGGCGATTTTTTATTGGAATTGGGATAGGCGTGAAAAAAAGTTTGTGACGAAGTTTAAAAATATTTTTTCTGAAGGTGCTATTTCACGGTTTATAGGTGATATAATGCCAACTGTTCTGGGAATCGTAGGTGATTGAATAGGCACCTTTACGGTGAAGCGAGCAGCTGAGTCGTATAGTGAGCTTTCAGGTAGCAGGCTAACCCCAATACCTGCAGCAACTAGCCCCTTTAGTGCATCTAAATCCTCACCCTCTGAGATAACGTTCGGCAGAAAACCAGCAGCACGACAGGCATCCATCGCTACCTTATGTAATATATAACCATCTGGGAACAGCACAAATAAATCATTTCGCAATTCAGCCAATTGGATGCTTTCCTTCTTCGCTAAGGGATGGTTGGCTGGAAGTAATGCAGCGATATTCTCCGTAAATAAAATTGTTGACTGTATGGATTCATCCTTCGGGGGAAGAGGGCCTAAAAAGGCTAAGTTTAACTCCCGATTTTTGACAGCATCAATTAAAAAGCGGTAGGAGCCCTGACGAAGTTGAAATTGTAGATCAGGGTATTCTCGTTTGAAGGCTGAAATAACCGTTGGCAAGACATAGCTAGCCAAGCTTGTGGGAAAGCCAATTTTTATCGTACCTTTCGCAGGATCTAAGTATTCTTCAACCTGTTTGGCTGCAAAATCAATAGCTTTTAAAGCAGTAATCGTATGCTCAAGAAATATCTTTCCAATTGGTGTTAATTTGACATTTCGCCCCACACGTTCAAATAGGGGTGTCCCTAATTCATCTTCTAAATTAGCAATTTGGCGGCTTATTGCAGATTGAGCAACATGAAGATACTCTGCCGCTTCTGAGATATGCTCACGCTCAGCAACTTCAACAAAATAACGTAATTGACGTAACTCCAATAAATTTCACCTCTATTAATCGAAAAATAAGATTGATTATACACCAATTATATAATATTTAAGATAAAAAAGACTCAGATGTTTAAAAAATATAATGACTGCATAAAAAATTGCCCCTTTAATTAAGTATGTAACTAGCATCAAAATCTGTTAGTAATTTGAGAGTTGGTTCTTGTAAGATAAGAATGAGGTGGGTTCATGATAAAGAAGGGCATAAGCTGGCTGCTAATACTAGCAGCTATCATTATAATAGCTTTATTTATATTTAATGATCAGGATACAAGTAAAACAAAAATACAAGCAACAGATGGCATTTTGAATCTATCGAGGATTACTACTGAAGAGAAAATGATTGCCCTTTCTGGTGAGTGGAAGTTTAAAGGTGGGCAGTTTGTGGAACCAACAAATTTTCCAGACAACGCTGAAACAGAAATAGTTCCTGGCCCTTGGCGTGAAAATGTGAAAGTTGGAACATATCAGCTAACTGTAGACTTACCCTCTCATTTTGAAAAAGTGGGCCTTCGTGTAAGAAATATTTGGTCCGCCCATCGATTGTACATTAACGATAAAGAATATGCATCTTATGGAACACTTGGCCTAACAAAAAAAGATTCTGAGCCAAGTAATCCAGTGTATGAGGTTTATTTTACACCGATTTCTAAAACAATCACGATTACTTTGCAGGTAGCCGATTTTTATAATGCAAGGCATGGCATTATTTTTCCTATCGATATTGGTGACGCAGATACTATGGCTAATGATGTTATAAAGGATGTTTTTTTAGAAAAAACGACTATAATAGTGCTATTTATTTTCTCAATCTTTCATTTTTGTTTGTATTTATTAAGAACAAGAGATAAAGCTTTTTTTTACAGTGCGATGTATTTTTTTACACTAGCCATTTTAGTATGTACTCGTGGCGAACGCACCTTATATAGAGAATTTCCTCATCTTACATTTGAATGGTATTTTCGCTTACAAGATTTTACCACTTATATAAATGCGGTTATGCTATTCTTTTTCTTTGTCTATATTGTCGAAGGCATGATGAAGCGAAGAATGGCGATAGTATTAACATTGCCTCTAATTATTTATGGAGTTGGAGCACTCCTTCTTCCAGCGAGATCATTATCAAATCTACAATATGTGTTTTTTGGGTATATTAATATGCTAGCGCTGCTGATTGTTGGGAGATCTATTTATTTATTTTTCATAAAAAGCACTCGAATTCCCAAAAATGAATTAATTACCTTGAGTGCAACGATGCTAGCTCTCTTTATTTTTAGTTTAAGTGGCACTTTTGATCAGCTGTTTTTTTCTGGGAGAAATGTTTTTAATCGGATTGGCTTATTATTTTTCGTATTGGGGATGAATGTTTTTTTAGCAATGCGGCTTATTAATCGAACGACAGAGGCTGAAATTTATAGTGAGCGTCTAGAGAAAGCAACGATTGGTAAGGATTCCTTTTTAGAGGTTACGACAAAGGAACTGGAGCAACCTATTTATCATGCTTTGAATGTAACCAAGACATTATCAACTCAACAAACATCTACAGCACATCGACTACTGGAACAACAGCTTGAACGATTGTTATATCTAGTAAGTGATTTAAAAGATTTCACAAGAATTCGTTTTCAAGATTTTCACATTGATGTACATCCCATCAATATTCAAATGGTTGTTCAGCATGTATTGACAATGCACGAACGCACTATGGAAAAGGCCAATATTCGTTTATATACGCATACAAATGCCAAATTATTAGTTCAAGCGGATGAGCAAAGGGTAGGTCAAATTTTTTACAGGATTATAGAGACCGCTATTGCTCATGCAGGTAATGGAGAAGTTGTCCTTACGATTTTACATTTAGATACAGATGTAAGAATAACAGTAGAGGGAACAGGTCCCGAAATGATTCAACAAATTGCAGCGGATGAAACCGGTCAATCGATTGGTAAGGCCATTATAGAACAAATGGGTGGAAGCTACTCAGTAGATCTATTACATAATGGTATACGGTTTCTTTTAATATTACCATTTGGTGGGTATGAACAAAAATTGGAAAATAAAAGGGCCATTCCTGCTCTTGTTTCGTTAATTGAGATGAATGAATCTCTGCCTAAATTGCTCATCGTTGAGGATGATGTTATCCATGCAGAGGTGTTACAAAGCCTTCTCCAAAGTCATTATTCTATTCACCTAGCTTATAGCGCTGATGAGGCTCTTAGGGCCATTGAGCAACAAGCACCAGATTTTTTATTTATCGATGAGGTTATGCCTGGAATGAATGGTATTGCTCTTACTAAAAGAATCCGCCATCAGTTTAGCTTTATTGAGCTTCCAATTATTATGATGATGACGAATGAATATCCTACGAATATATCGCTTGTATTGGAATCAGGTGCAAATGATTATATTCGTAAGCCAGCAACAAAAGAAACGCTGTTAGCTCGTTTATCGGCTATTGTGTTAACAAAAGAATCAATAGAAAAAGCGATAGAGCACGAAATGGCCTTTCTCCAAGCACAAATTAAACCTCATTTCTTATATAATGCACTTAGTAGTATTATTTCTTTTTGTTATACAGATGGAGAGCGAGCGGGACATTTATTAACAATGCTTTCAACTTATTTGCGCTATATTTTTGAATCAGGTAAGGAAGGGCACAGTGCAATCCTGGAGCAAGAATTGGAAATTATTCGAGCTTATGTAGAAATTGAGCAGGCCCGCTTTGGTAGTAGACTAAGTGTTTCGTTTCATATCGATGAGACAATAGATACAACGAAAGTAGAGATCCCAAGTTTACTTATTCAACCGCTTGTAGAAAATGCAATTCGCCATGGTATTTTTGAAAAAGAGGGAAATGGGTCAGTCACAATCCAGATTCAGCAAGAAGAGGCTATTCTTCAAATTCAAGTAATTGATGATGGGGTTGGTATGACTGAGGAACAAGTGGCAGCCTTGAGTAAGGGTGAAAATTTGAACTCCAGTGGCATTGGATTTACGAATGTATTACGTCGTGTAAAGGAAATACCAAAAGCTACTCTTACCATTGCATCTTCTCTAAATGCTGGCACGACAATGACATTAAGACAACCGTTAAAGGAGCATGAAAATGTGGAGAATTATTATGGTAGAGGATGAGCAGCCTATTTTAGAATTGCATAAACGTTTACTAGAGAAAGATAGTTTATTTGAAGTAATTGCTTCCTTTACCTCTTCAATTGAAGCGGCAAAAGAAATTGCAGCAATCACCTGCGATGCCATTCTTTTAGACATCGAAATGCCTAAAATGAATGGTCTTGAACTTGCGTCTAATTTGGTAGAAGAAGGCATTGATGTTCCGATAATATTTTCGACTGCGTACACAAAATATGCAGTAGATGCTTTTCGAGTTCAAGCGTTAGATTATATTTTAAAACCAATAACGCCAAATACAGTATTACGGCTAGATGAAAGACTTGCCAAATACTATGGTAGGCAGCATCAGCAAGTTTTGACAAAGCTAGAAGTAAGACTAAGTGGAGATGTTGGAACACGCATGAACGGAAAGGCTATAAAATGGCGAACAAGGGTGACAGAGGAGCTCTTTTATTACTTGCTGATAAATGAAGGCAAAGTAGTTTCTAAATACCGAATTTTAGATGATATTTGGCCAAATCTTGATGAAAAAAAGGCAATAGCAAATCTTTATAATACAATTTATCGACTTCGTCAGCTTTTTAACGAATTGAGTGTCCCGATTCAAATAGAGCGGGTAAATGATGGGTATGAGTTAAGAACAAATGAGTCTGTTGAAATTCAATATGAATCTGATCAAGATGCATTTTTGCTTGAATCAAAGGGATATTTATGGGCCTATAATTATAAAATATCATAAAGGTATAGAACACATTGTTTTTGAAGAGATATTCGACATTTATTATGTTGGATATCTCTTCTTTATAATTTGTAAAATTACTGATATTAGTTTCTAGTAATTTGTTTCCTTTAATTGATTCCATTCTAAAGAAAAAGGTTATAGTATAGATATTGTTGTTTATGCAAATTTGTCACAAAACCGCTACAATTAACGCTTTCTGCGAGGTTTTCACTATGTTGCTAGATGAAATTAATTCTCAATTAGAGTTAATTCATTGAAAATGAAGAAAGTTGATTCTCATTGTCAATAACGGTTAGCAATAATTTGAAAATGCTTACAAAATCCTTGTTTTTAAGGATTTTAACAGAGAAAAGTGAAAGAAATTGAAATGGTTTGCATAGAGAACGATTTTCAGTTAAGATTAGAATGATGATAATTAAGGAATGGTTCCCCATTCACTGAACACACTATGGAGGTATTTTCATGTCAACTTTAGTTATTAAAGATCTTCACGTTGAAATCGACGGGAAAGAGATTTTAAAAGGTGTAAACCTTACAATCAATACAAATGAAATTCACGCAATCATGGGACCTAACGGAACTGGTAAATCGACACTAGCTTCTGCTATCATGGGGCATCCTAAATATGAAGTAACTTCAGGTACTGTTGAACTTGATGGAGAAGATGTGCTTGAAATGGAAGTAGACGAGCGTGCTAAAGCTGGTTTATTCCTAGCTATGCAATATCCATCTGAAATTGCGGGTGTAACAAATGCTGATTTCTTACGTTCAGCTATTAATGCACGTCGTGAAGAAGGCGATGAAATTTCATTAATGAAATTTATTCGTGAATTAGATAAAAACATGGAATTCCTTGAAATGAATGAAGATATGGCTCAACGTTATTTAAATGAAGGTTTCTCTGGCGGTGAGAAAAAACGTAATGAGATTCTTCAATTGATGATGATTAAACCAACAATTGCGATTTTAGACGAAATTGATTCTGGTCTTGATATCGATGCGCTGAAAGTAGTATCAAAAGGCATCAACGCAATGCGCGGAGAAGGCTTTGGCTGCTTAATGATTACACACTACCAACGTCTACTTAACTACATTACGCCAGACCATGTACACGTAATGATGCAAGGACGTGTTGTCAAATCAGGTGGTGCTGAGCTTGCACAACGCTTAGAGGCAGAAGGTTATGACTGGATTAAAAAAGAATTAGGTATCGAAGAAGAAACAGAAGAACAAGAAGCATAAGAGGGAGGACGAACTAGCATGACAGTGGAACTTAACTTGCCTGTAACAGTACAGGACGTGCGCTCGTTCTCAGAAGCAAATGGTGAGCCAACTTGGTTTACAGAGCTTCGTACGGCAGCACTAGACAAAGTAACTGGTTTAGATTTGCCAAAACCAGATAGAACGAATATTACAAAATGGGATTTTGTGAATTTCCCAGCTCACTCAGTTGTCAGTGAAGAATTTACTTCACTTGATGCACTACCAGAAGAAGCAAGAGGCTTAATTGATCTGGAAGCTCAAGAAAATCTTTATATTCAACGTAATAACACGCCAGCATATATTAAAACATCACAAGAATTAGCTGATAAGGGTGTTATTTTTACAGATATGTTAACAGCTGTTCGTGAGCATGGAGAACTTGTTCAAAAATATTTCATGACAGAAGCAGTAAAAGTAGATGAGCATAAATTAACAGCGCTTCATGCGGCACTTGTAAATGGTGGTGTGTTTGTCTATGTACCAAAAAATGTGATAATCGAACAACCACTTCAAGTTGTATTTTTAAATGATAATGCGGAAGCTTCACTATACAACCACGTTTTAGTAGTAGCGGAAGCAAATGCTGCTGTAACATATGTTGAAACGTATATCTCGACTGTTGATGAAGCAAAAGGTCAAGCGAATATTATTGCAGAAGTGGTAGTCCAAGATAATGCACAGGTTACATATGGTGCAGTAGATGTACTTGCAAAAGGCTATACTACGTATGTAAATCGCCGTGCACGTTTAGCACGCGATGCAAAAGTGGATTGGGCTCTTGGTTTGATGAATGACTCAGATACAATCTCTGAAAACATTACACATTTAATTGGTGACGGTTCTCATGCTGATACAAAAACAGTAGTTGTAGGTCGTGGAGAACAAAAACTTAACTTCACTACTGAGGTTCGTCACTGGGGTAAAAACTCTAACGGGCATATCTTAAAGCATGGTGTTATGAAAGATGCAGCTCAATCAATCTTTAACGGTATTGGTTATATCGAGCATGGTGCAACAAAAGCAGATGCACAACAAGAATCACGTGTATTAATGCTGTCAGAAAAGGCTCGTGGGGATGCAAACCCTATTTTATTAATTGATGAAGATGATGTAACAGCAGGACACGCAGCATCTGTTGGTCGAGTAGATCCATTACAACTTTATTATTTAATGAGTCGTGGTATCTCGAAAGCAGAAGCAGAGCGCCTTGTTATCCATGGATTCCTTGCGCCAGTTGTTACGCAATTACCAATCGAGGGCGTTCAAAAGCAACTGACGGAGGTTATTGAAAGGAAAGTTCGCTAATGATGAAAAAAGACATTAAAAGCTATTTCCCAATTTTAGATCAAGAAGTAAATGGTCATAAACTAGTTTATCTTGATAGTGCAGCAACTTCTCAAAAACCTGTTCAAGTGATTGAAGCGATGAAGCATTATTATGAATTCGATAATTCCAATGTTCACCGTGGTGTCCATACATTAGGAAATCGTGCTACTGATAAATATGAGGGCGCACGTGAAAAGGTTCGTAAGTTTATCAATGCTCAATCCACACAAGAAATTATTTTCATGCGTGGCACAACAACGGCTTTAAATACAGTAGCCGCAAGCTATGGTCGTGCCAACGTTGCCGAGGGTGATGAAATTGTTATTACCCATATGGAACATCACTCAAATATTATTCCTTGGCAGCAACTAGCTAAAGAGAAAAAAGCAACTTTGAAATACATTGAGCTTGAAGCGGATGGCACACTTAGCTTAGACAAAGTACGTGCGACGATTACACCTAAAACGAAAATTGTTTCAGTTTCAATGGCATCAAACGTACTTGGTACGATTAATCCAATCAAAGAAATTGCTCAAATTGCACATGCTAATGGTGCTGTTATGGTAGCCGATGGTGCACAAGCTGCCCCACATATGAAGCTTGATGTGCAAAATTTGGATGTAGATTTCTTAGGTTTCTCCGGGCATAAAATGTGCGGACCAACTGGAATAGGTGTACTATATGGTAAAAAGGAACACCTTGAAAAGATGGAGCCAATTGAATTTGGTGGCGAAATGATCGACTTTGTTGGACTTTATGAGTCAACGTGGAAAGAATTACCGTGGAAATTTGAAGGTGGAACGCCTATTATTGCAGGAGCAATAGGGCTAGGTGCTGCTATAGATTTCTTAACTGAGATTGGGCTTGATACAATTGCTGAGCATGAGCATAAGCTTGTAGGCTACGCAATGGATCAGCTTGAAACAATTGACGGACTTAAAATTTTCGGTCCACGTGACCCAATGAAGCGATGTGGACTTGTGACATTTAACTTAGACGATGTACATCCACATGATGTGGCAACGGTGCTTGATATGAACGGTATTGCTGTTCGTGCAGGACATCATTGTGCACAGCCACTAATGAAATGTCTTCAGCAAGTAGCGACAGCGCGAGCAAGCTTCTATCTGTACAACACAGAGGAGGATATTGACCGCTTAGTTGCAGGGTTACGTTCTGCGAAGGAGTATTTTGGCGATGTCTTTTAATAATTTAGATCAATTATATCGTTCAGTCATAATGGATCATTATAAAAATCCTCGTAATAAAGGATCGATAGAAAATGATGCCGTAACAATTGATATGAACAATCCGACTTGTGGTGACCGTATTCACTTAACATTGAAGGTGACTGATGGTATTGTAGAGGATGCGAAATTTGATGGTGAGGGCTGTTCCATTTCGATGTCTTCTGCATCTATGATGACACAGCTAGTTAAAGGGAAAAAGGTAGAGGAAGCATTAGAGCTTGCTGAAATTTTCTCGAAGATGATGATGGGCGAAGAATATGGTGATAAATATGACCTTGAGGATGTTGAGGCACTACAAGGTGTAGCACAATTCCCTGCACGTATCAAATGTGCGACATTGGCTTGGAAAGCAATGGAAAAAGGCGTAAAGCAATAAATAGTTTCTTTTAGTTGGGCGAAGACAACTATGCGTGTCTTCACCCAGCTTGAAGGATTTAACGACTAGATATAATATCATGAACGGAGGAGAAACGATGGCTAAAAAAATGCCTGATATCGGCGATTACAAATACGGTTTCCATGACAAGGACGTATCAATTTTCCGTTCAAAACGTGGTTTAACTGAAGAAATCGTCCGTGAAATTTCAAATATGAAACAAGAGCCAGAGTGGATGCTTGAATACCGCTTAAAAGCTCTTGAAACTTTCTATACAAAACCAATGCCGCAATGGGGTGGCGACCTAGGAGATTTAGATTTTGATGAAATTACGTATTATGTAAAACCATCAGAAGCTACACAAAAGTCGTGGGATGAAGTACCTGATGAAATCAAAGCTACTTTTGATAAATTAGGCATTCCAGAGGCAGAACAAAAATATCTTGCGGGTGTATCTGCACAGTATGAGTCTGAAGTTGTGTACCACAACATGAAAAAGGACCTTGAAGATCTTGGTATTGTGTTTAAAGATACAGATTCTGCTTTACGTGAAAACGAAGATATTTTCAAACAATACTGGGGCAAAGTAATTCCTTACACTGACAACAAATTCGCTGCACTAAACTCGGCTGTTTGGTCAGGTGGATCATTTATCTATGTACCGCCAGGTGTGAAGGTAGAAACGCCGTTACAAGCTTATTTCCGTATTAACTCTGAAAATATGGGTCAATTCGAACGTACACTAATTATTGTGGATGAAGGCGCGCACGTACACTATGTTGAAGGTTGTACAGCTCCTGTTTACACAACAAACTCTTTACACTCAGCAGTTGTAGAAATAATTGTACGTAAAGATGCTTATTGCCGTTATACAACGATTCAAAACTGGGCGAACAACGTATACAATCTTGTAACGAAACGTACAGTTGTTGAAGAAAATGGTACAATGGAATGGATTGATGGTAACATTGGTTCAAAATTAACGATGAAATACCCAGCATGTATCCTAAAAGGTGAAGGTGCTCGTGGTATGACATTATCCATCGCATTAGCAGGTAAAGGACAACACCAACATGCAGGTGCGAAAATGATTCATATGGCACCAAACACATCTTCAACAATCGTTTCTAAATCGATTGCTAAACAAGGTGGGAAAGTAACGTATATGGGACAAGTTCGTTTCGGTCCTAAAGCAAGCGGTGCACGTGCAAACATCGAATGTGATACGTTAATTATGGATAACCAATCGACTTCTGACACAATTCCATACAATGAAATCTTAAATGATAATGTTTCATTAGAGCATGAAGCGAAAGTTTCAAAAGTGTCTGAAGAACAATTATTCTATTTAATGTCTCGCGGAATCTCTGAAGAAGAAGCAACAGAAATGATTGTAATGGGCTTCATCGAGCCATTCACAAAAGAACTTCCAATGGAGTACGCAGTAGAAATGAACCGTCTTATCAAGTTCGAGATGGAAGGCAGTATTGGATAATACGTCTGACATGCTTAATATATAAGAGTTTTGAATAACAATAATAATCGGACATGCTGAAAACGTGCCAATTAATTTTAACCTTCTGTGTAGGAGGCGAACTTTTATAGTTCGTCTTCTTCTTTTTTTTTTCATAAAAAAACTAAATCAGAAATTGCATTTTTTTTTGAATGGTGATGGTTAACGATTTATTTAGGTTTTAGAGTAAAAAAGATCACCCCATAATAGGTGATCTTGATTATTTACCAAATGAAAGGAATTAGTTTTTTCGTTTTCTGTTTATATATTGTAAATTGTTCTCCGTATTTGTTTTGTAAATAATCATCTGATTTTGGAATATAGCCAAAAACAAATACGAAGAATAAACCAAGAGGGATAAGCAAACTATAAATATTGTTAGAGATTAGCGCTAAGCCTAGCACCCAAAGGCAATCTCCGAGATAATTAATATGAATCGCATATTTAAATAATCCGCCTTTATAGAGCTTACCTTTATTTATAGGATTATCTTTAAAAGGCTTTCTAAGTAATTCTGAAACAGTGTTTAACATACTGCCTCCTAAAAATAATATCCAGCCTACAATTAGTATTGTTAAGTTTGGATCCTGCTCACTAATAATCATTAAAATAGGAAAGCCCAAATAATAAATCCCAAAGGCTATACTGTTCATGAGAGCTTCCTGCATTGCAATACCTCTCGGTAACCATATAAACATCATAGCTGTTAATCGCACAGCTGTAATAATTAAAGCGATAAAAAGCCCTAGAGAAATGACGGATTTTTCATATGTACTGAAAAGTAAATAATATGCAATGATTAAATAGATAATCTCAGCAATTAAAATTAAGATTTTTTCTTTTATCGTAGAATTGTTTATACCATACACAGTAAGGCACCCCTTCGTTATTTAAATTTAATAGGAAAAAATACTTCTATGATATTATTATCCTCTTGTGTGCTATAGGGGTCCGTTTGATAAACTTCAAACGGTGCACCATTCAATTTATAGTTATTTTCATCTATCCATACATGTAGTTTAGTATGTATGGAAGGTAGTTTATCGTAAGAACCAATAAGCGTAGCCATCGCACAAAGTCCAGGATTAAACACTTTTGTTTCATTCGTGGCAGCTGTAAGTGGAATCGCAATTTCTACATCATAATTATCAGGTTCATATTCAGGACTATGGAAAATAGCAAGCGGTTTTGCGCTAGGTGATAAATTTCTAAACAAGATTTTACTAAATAACTCACTAAAGTGTATTAGAAAATCAGCGGTATTTATTTTTTTTCGTTGAGATAAGATATTATAGGTTAAGTGATCCACAAGTTTAATCTCAATCTGATCTAAATAGCTCATGATATTTCCGTCTTTGTCTAACACTTGAATATCTAATTTTAATTCTTTTAACATAGAAGAATAAAATGTAAGTTGTTGTGTCAGATTTTCTTGTTTGATTCTCATTTTCTTACTAAAGAGCTCGGTATCATCTCTATTAGTTAAAATAATTTTGATGTCTTCTAACGAAAATAAATAGTTTTTTAATCGTGCTATCAATAAAGCTGTTTCTAACTGGGAAATATTATAATAGCGATAGTTATTATTAGCATCAATGAAATCAGGCTTTAAAAGACCAATTTCATCATAGTATCGAAGCGTCTTCAGTGTAAGATGAGATATTTTCGAAAACTCACCAATTGTAAGCATAACAATCACCTCCCTTATAAATTACTTTAAATATAAAGTATCCTGTAAGGGGAAGGTCAATCAATGTAACTAAGTTTTCTTAAAGTATTTATACCATTAGATTGGCGGGATGATAGCATCAGAAAAAATAGGGTTGGATGTTTTGAAGGATCAACTTAGACAATTTAGCATAATAAATAAGTGATGCAATCTTCACTCTTTTTATATAAAATGTGTAAGATATAACTTACTTAGAAGGAGTGGCGAAATGTTTCCTATTTTATATACTGATCGATTAGTGTTACGAGAGCTAACAGTTAATGATGCTCAGACTATCTTAAATTGCTTTTCTAATCCTGATGTACTACGTCATTATGGGCAAAATCCATTAACGAGTTTAGATCAAGTTAGGCAAATAATTAATAATTTTTCAAAGAACTATAATGAAAAACGTGGAATTAAATGGGGAATAGAATTAAAAGGGCAAGAAGGTATAATTGGTACCATTGGTTTTCAGGAGTGGTCAACTGAGCATAAAAGGGCTGAAATAAGTTATGCACTATTCCCAGAGAGTTGGGGAAAAGGTTATGCACTGGAGGCTGTTAATAAAGTAATTTCATTTGGCTTCCAAGAGATGGAGTTAGTACGTATAGGAGCAATAGTTTTCACTGAAAATGATGCTTCAAACAAGCTATTAATAAGAGCTGGCTTTGAAAAAGAAGGGTTGTTAAAAAAATATATGCGTCAAAATAATGTTCCATATGACACATATATTTATTCCCTAATAAAATAAAATCGTCCTAAGACCGAGATAGGCTTAATTGCCTTCTTGGTCTTTTGGGAAACAAAATTCTTATAAATTTATTTTATAATCGCTTGTAAAGAATCTAACCCTTCCTTCAGATAAACATAAGCTGTAATTGTCTCGATATTTGTATCTGCTTTTTTCGCTGTAGCTAAATATCGTTGTAATTCTTTTATATAAGCTACTAAAAATTCTGTGAAATTGAATGTGTGTAGCCACTGACTATTTTTTTCAATTTTTTTAGAATGTGAAATCATAAGTTTAGACCTACTTTTTTCTAGAGTAAGGATATCTGCATTGCCAAATGGGTCTAATTTTTGACTTTTTCCTGTTTGATGAAGTGTTATCAATTTGCTAGTAAAATCACCTAAAATAGTACTGTGTCCAGTAGTGGTAAAGAAAAGTAGCTCGTCTTCATTGTTATCCTTTGCAAACACTTTTAAATAGCCATCAAAATAAAGATTATCTAAAATAGAAGTGTCTTCTTCTAATTCAAATCTTATTTGCATATAAGTTTTCCTCCAAATTTTTGTAGATTTCAAACTTTCTCTTTATTACGATAGTAGTCATTTGGAAAAATGATACTTAATTGGATTTTATACTTCTGAATTATACAATATATATTAAAATCCTTCAGTTTTATTAAAATGCTGCAGAAACTTGATTTATTAAGAATTAATTCAATTTGATTTGTTCTTTAGTTTACGTTAACTTCTTCATCGGTGCTTATATTTCACCTAAAATCATTGGAATTATTGTTAACTTTTAGTGAACTACTAGAAGTTTATTGCTCTTTTAGATATTTTTTGGGGCAAAAGTGACATTATACTGGACAAATACAATATTTTATCATAAAATTAATGTAATAAAATCAAATTGCGGTAGAACAATGAATTCACAAATTACAAAGAGTAATCGTGTTTTGTTAGTTACTTTTTGTAATTTGTGAATTTTTTTCTTTTGAAGCAATGGTAATGATTTTATTTAATACAATTAGTGGAGGTCATATAAATGACACAAGGTACAGTAAAATGGTTTAACGCAGAAAAAGGTTTTGGCTTCATCGAAGTAGAAGGCGGAAATGATGTATTCGCTCACTTCTCAGCTATCCAAGGAGACGGTTTCAAAACATTAGAAGAAGGTCAAAAAGTTGAATTCTCAGTAGAAGAAGGTCAACGTGGACCACAAGCTACAAACATCGTAAAACTTTAATTTTAATGCTACACCCATAAAAAGGCATCCTTTAATTAGGATGCCTTTTTTGTATAGCTACTTAGGGAGATTTTTGACCTAATTGATAATTAATTTCACTAATTATAGAAATAACACTGGATTTTATAATAATTTAATACTAAAATGATAATGATTATCAATATCATTTAAAAACAGGAGCTGATAATACTTTTTCAAAATAACTACATAAGAAGGGGAGGTTACTAGAACAGTTAGATTGATATTCACACATAATTGACGAAGGAGTGTTCGATAGAATGAGAAAGAAATTTATACTTTTTAGCTTTATTGCATTATTAATGCTCGTTTTAGCTGCCTGTGGTGGAGAAAAGGAAAGTGAACAAGATCCATCCTCTAATAAAAATGAAAGCGTGGATACAGCTCAAGAAAAAGAAGAGAGTTCAGAAGAAAATGGCACAAGAACAATAGAATATCTTGGTGAAAGCTATACAGTTCCACAAAAAGTAGAAAGAATCGTTGTAACAGGCGCAATGGAGGCAATGGAGGATATGGTTGTGCTGGATGTGCATCCAGTAGGGGCTATTGCTATTGGTGGAAAGTTCCCTGAACTTTATGCTTCTGTGACAGATAAAGCTGAATCTATTGGTGAGAAAATAAAACCGAACTTTGAAAAAATAGTAGAATTAGCTCCAGATGTTATTTTAGGTTCCACAAAGTTTCCAGAGGAAGTACAAGGAAAGTTGGAGAAAATTGCTCCTACAATTTTAGTATCACATATCTCAACAAACTGGGAAGACAATTTAAATTTATTAGCTGACTTAACAGGTAAACAAGCAGACGCAGAAAAAATCTTGTCTACATATAAGGCTGATATCGAAGCTGCTAAAGCAACTCTAATTGAGAAATTAAAAGGTCAAAAAGTGGCAGCTATTCGAATTCGTGGCGGACAAGCTTATGTGTATCCGAAAGAAGTGTTCTTCAATCCTGTATTATATGGTGAGCTAGGTTTAGAAGTACCTGATGAAGTAAGCAAGGCTAAGTCACAGGAAGCTATTTCTGTGGAGCAATTGGCTGATATGAACCCAGACTATGTGTTTATTCAATTCTCTGCTGATGAAAATGCTGATGCACCTAATGCATTAGAAGATTTTAAAAAGAATCCAATTGTCCAAAATATTAATGCCTTTAAAAATGATCAAGTATTTGTCAACGTTGTAAATCCACTAATGGAAGGTGGCCCTGCATATAGCCGAATTAAATTCTTAGAAAGTGTTCAACAATATCTTTTAAAATAAAGGCAAAGATAAAACTATTTACCTGGCATTAGATTTTATGTAAATAAGAAGAAATGAATAGGGTGTCTAATTGTAGCTTTTACTTTATCAGTATGCTGTATCCCGATTGTTATACAAATCAACAATCGGGGTGCAGTTTTTTATTTGTCATTTAATTCCCCTATGAAAAGAGATTCTGTGAATACGGTTTTTTTACTATGTATTCATATGGAAGTAGAAACTGTATGCTATGATAATGTACATAGAGGAGGGAGTCACATGATAAGAGTTGGATTAACTGGTTGGGGCGATCATCCTTCACTTTATAGTGGAGTGACTGCCTCAAAAGATAAATTATTCGATTATACGGGTCATTTTTTAACGGTTGAAGTAGACACTTCTTTTTATGCTATACCATCTAAAGAGAATGTACGAAAATGGTGTCAGGATACGCCAGATGATTTCCGTTTTGTTGTCAAAGCCTATCAAGGCATGACAGGGCATTTACGTGGGGATATTCCTTTTGAATCCAAAAATGATATGTTTAATGCCTTTATCGAATGTGCCAATGAATTTAAATGCCATGGTAAGCTAGGAATGCTTCTTGCTCAGTTTCCGCCATGGTTTGATTGTCAGGCAAAAAATGTTCAATATTTGTTGTATATACGACAGCAGCTTAAGGATTTTGAGGTGGCTATAGAGTTCCGAAATCAAACATGGTATGCAGAGCCTGTCGTGCAGCAAACTATGAATTTCTTGCAGGAGCATCAATTTATTCATACAATTTGTGATGAACCACAGGCAGGTGTCGGTTCTGTTCCATTTTATCCTGCTGTCACTGCCAAGAAGGCACTTATTCGAATTCATGGTCGCAATATTCATGGCTGGCGTAACACTGGAAATGCTGAAAATTGGCGAAAAGTTCGATTTTTATATGATTATAATAAAGAAGAGTTGCAACAGCTTGGGCATCATATCACAGAACTTGAGACTAAGGTGGAGGAGCTTTTCGTCTTATTTAATAATAATTCAGGGCTGCATGCCGCTAAAAATGCGAAGGATTTACAAGTTATTTTAGATATTAAAGATGTCGGGCTAGCGCCTAAACAATTAAATATGTTTGAAGGGGAACTATAATGGAATTTTTTCTTTTAGTCATTATTGCGCTATTCTCTGGCTTAGTAGGTGCACTAGTCGGACTTGGCGGGGGCATAATACTAGTGCCAGCAACATTGTTCGTAGGATTGAATCTAGGAATGATTCCAGATATAACACCTCAAAAGGTGGTTGGATTATCGGTTGTGATGATGATTTTTACTGGACTTGCCTCAACTTTAAGCTTTATGAAATCCAAAACCGTTGATTATAAAAGTGGTTTGATATTTTTTATAGGTAGTGTTCCAGGAACAATGCTAGGTGCATGGGTAAATAAGGGATTAGATTTACCTTCATTTAATTTATATTTTGGTATTTTACTTATTATTCTAGCGACGATATTACTTGTACGTGATAAATTGAAACCTGTAAAATGGTTTGTAAAAAATGGGACGCAGCGAGAATTTACGGATACTGAAGGTAATACCTTTGTTTATGGGTACCCCATTTGGTTTGCCATTATTTTAACATTTGGTATAGGCTTTGCCTCTGGATTATTTGGTATCGGTGGTGGCTCAATGATTGTGCCTGCAATGATTATTTTATTTTTATTCCCACCACATGTTGCTGTGGCAACATCAATGTTCCTAGTGTTTCTTTCATCGCTCGTTGGTTCAGCGAGTCACATCTACTTAGGGCATGTTCCTTGGCTCTATACAATACCTGTTATCCCTGGTGCCTATATCGGTGCAAAGCTTGGGGCAGCGTTAAATAAAAGAATAAAATCAGAGACACTTGTAGTAGCATTGCGCGTTATATTATTATTAATGGGAATTAGATCCATAATTGAAGGTTTATTGTAAAGTGTTTTTGTTGAGATATTAATGTGAATGAAAAGAAGAGGTGGCTAAAATGCTGGAGAAAATTCATATTTTTCACACGAATGATTTGCACAGTCATTTTAAGTATTGGCCACGAATGCAAAATTATGTGAAAGCGCAGCGTATGGAGCTCGCAACAATGGGTGAATCAAGTTTTCTTTTTGATGTTGGTGATCATTTAGATCGTTCCAATATTTATACAGAGGCTACAATCGGTAAGGGTAATGTGAAACTGCTAAATGAAGCGGGTTACGATGTCGTGACCATTGGCAATAATGAAGGCATAACATTGTCACACGAAGAGCTATATCATTTGTATGATGAGGCAGCATTTGAGGTTGTTGTAGCCAATGTCTATGTCTCACAAGGAAGTAATCCTTTTTGGATGAAGCCCTATGTTGTATTAACTACTGCACATGGTACTAAATTAGCGGTTATTGCAGCAACAGCTATGTTTGAAATTTATTATAAAGAATTAAAGTGGGAAATGGACGATGCTCGAGGGACCTTAATTCGGCTAGCTCTTCAGCTTCGTGAGGAAGTAGATATTGTTGTCTGTTTGTCACATTTAGGTATTACAGAGGATGAGCTCTTAGCGGATGAATGCCCAGAAATAGATGTAATCTTTGGCTCACATACCCATCATATTCTGCCTAATGGCAAACTTGTCAATGGCGTATTATTGACAGGTGGAGGGAAATTCGGACAATATACAGGGCATCTTGTGGTAGAATATGATAAAAAACTGAGGAAAATTGTTGAAAAAAAGGATAGTTTAATTCATAATAAGGATTTGCCAAAGGTTAAAAATGAAATAGACATTGTACAGTCATATGAAGAAGAAGGCAAGCAATTGCTAGATACTCCAATATTTGTAACAAAAAAATCGTATAATAAGGAATGGTTCCATTATTCGCAATTATCCGATTTGTTTGCTCTGGCCATCTTAGATAAAAGCGGTGCAGACTGTGCATTATTTAATGCGGGAATATTTTTAGATGGTCTGCCCAAGGGAACTGTAACTGCCTTGGACTTGCATAGGATTTTCCCACATCCAATTAATTTATGTACGATTGAATTAACAGTTGCAGAAATGAAAGAAATATTCCAGCAATCAAAAAATGAAGAGTGGCCCTATATTGAGTTGAAAGGACTCGGATTTAGAGGCGTAATCTTTGGAAAGATGCTGACTTATGGCTTTTCAATGAATGAGGACCGTCAGTTACTTATCAATGGAAAGCTTGCAGATAACGATCAAATTTATAAATTAGTAACGCTTGATTTGTTTACATTTGGTTATTTTTATCCAAGTTTTAAATATGCGAAGAAAAAATATATTCTACCAGAATTTTTACGAAACATTATGATAGATTATGGGCAAAGAATTTTTAAGCCGTAGAAATCAATGCTTTAAGAATGGATTGGGGAAGAGGTCATGCGATTAATTTCAATCGATGTATTAAAAGAAGGAATGGTATTAGGAAGAACTATTTGGAATGAGGCTGGACATCCTCTATTAAAGAAGGATGTTGTGATAAACGACCGCATTATTCAAAGACTTCAGGAATTAAATATGCATTATTTATATATAGATGATGAAATTTCTGAGGGGATTGAAGTAAAGGAAACTGTTCCACCTGCAATGCGAAATAAGGCAGTTTCAACCATTAAGAGTTCCTTTCAATCAATGGATGGTTTAAATCCAGTAAATGCCTCTTATATACTTGACCAGCAGTCAAAAGCGATTGTCTCAATTGTAGATGAGTTACTGTCAGCAGTTACTGGAAATGATGAAATTTTAACAATACTAACCGATGCATATTTATTTGATGAGTATTTATATCAGCATTCCTTTCAGGTTACACTCTATTCGATAGCCATTGCGAAAGAGCTTGGATACTCAGCGGAGGATTTACGTTTAATTGGCATTGGTGCTTTATTGCATGATGTGGGCAAGTTAATGGTACCAAAGGAAATTCTAACAAAGCCTGGACGCTTATCCAATGAGGAATTTGATACAATGAAGAAGCATACACGTTATGGCTTTGATTTGTTACGGAATTTACATTCTATATCATTGCTAGTAGCTCATTGTGCGTTTCAGCATCATGAACGCATTGATGGCAGCGGTTATCCTCGAGGCTTAGTTGATTTCGAAATTCATCCGTTTGCTAAAATAATTGGTGTAGCTGATGTCTTTGATGCTGTGACAACAAATCGCGTTTACCGTGAGAAAATGCTGCCTTCACAGGGCTTAGCAATTGTAGAAGCGGGCTCTGGCACTATTTACGATGCACGTATCGTGAGAGCTCTGAAAAAGGCGGTTGTCCATTATCCTAATGGGGTTATTTTAAAATTATCGGATAATCGTAGAGGCATCGTATCAAGACAAAATACTTTGAATTCTGCATACCCATTTATTCGTATTTTTGAGGAGCAAAATCAGTTATTATCAGCTACATATGAAATTAATTTAGTGGATTACCCAGGCTTAACAATTGAATGTGTGGAAACAGACTATGTTGTACCATCCAAAGTTGAATAAAAATCTTCTCCTGTTCATATTTTATGGAACAGGAGGAGATTTTTTTGTTTTTCCCTCGAAAAAGGATGAAACTACGATCATATAGCAATCATAGTCATTATGGTAGCTATAGAAAAAAAGGAAAACGGTTGAATCGTTTAACGTTATTAATTGTAAGCATCATTATAGGTGTTTCTTTATTCATTTATTTTTTGAACGAGCGACTAATGCCTACCTACCTACAATATGCTGAAGTACAGACTACTAAAATTGCATCCTATGTTGTGAGTAAAGCATCATTAAATGTTTTGGATATTAATGACGTACTTGTAGAAGTATCCCCTGGCAGCAACTCAGATTTGAAAATTAATACAGAAATTATTAATCGGGTTCGTGCAGACACAGTAAAGCAAGTAAAAATGTATTTGGAGCAAGCAGAGCAAGGAGATTTATCGAATTTGCCAGATCTTGAAAATATTGAGTATGATTATAACAAGATTAAAGAAGGGGACGGAGTTGTATTTTATGTCCCAATTAGCCAGGCAGCCAATATTCCTTTACTGGGGAATTTAGGTCCTAAAATTCCAGTACGCTTTCATGTAATTGGTAATGTGCATAGTGATGTTACTTCTTCCATAACGGAATATGGAATTAACAGTGCGTTTGTAGAAGTTGGGATTCATTTAGAGGTAAATGTACAAATCATTGTGCCATTCGCTAGTAAATCCTCAACTATTACGCAGGACATCCCAGTGGCAATGGGATTGACAAGAGGGCCTGTACCTAATGTTTATACAAATGGTAGTGAGGGAACTCAGCCATCACTTGAAATACCTATTCCATTTGATAAATAGAAAAGTTGCTGTGATAGTTGTTGCCGTTCCTTTAATATGTTACATTGACAACAGTAAAGATAGTTAATATAAAAAAAGCACATTTTTGATAGGGGCGATATTCGTATGACATCTTGTAAACCTACAAGCACAGGTAAGGAAGAACATCTAAGAAAACCGGACTGGCTAAAAATTAAACTAAACACTAATGATGAATATAAAGGGCTAAAAAAACTGATGCGTGAAAAAAATCTGCATACAGTATGTGAGGAAGCGCGCTGTCCTAATATTCATGAGTGCTGGGGCGAACGCCGTACAGCAACAATGATGATTTTAGGTTCTGTTTGTACGCGTGCTTGTCGCTTTTGTGCCGTTAAAACGGGCTTACCAAATGAGCTGGATTTAGCTGAACCAGAGCGTGTAGCAGATTCTGTAGCTATTATGAACTTGAAGCACGTTGTTATTACAATGGTTGCACGTGATGACTTAAAGGATGGCGGCGCTCAAGTATTAGCTGAAACGGTGCGTGCAATTCGACGTAAGAGTCCGTTTACATCTGTAGAAGTTCTACCATCAGACCTAGGTGGCTTGCAAGAAAATCTACAAATTTTAATGGATGCAAAGCCTGATATTTTAAACCATAATATTGAAACGGTGCGCCGCTTAACGCCTAGAGTTCGTGCACGTGCAAAATATGAGCGTTCTTTAGAATTTCTTCGTTTGGCAAAAGAAATGCAGCCAGATATCCCTACAAAGTCATCTTTAATGATTGGTTTAGGTGAAACACATGAAGAAATTTTAGAAGTAATGGATGATCTACGAGCTAATAACGTAGATATTATGACAATCGGTCAATACTTACAGCCGACGAAAAAGCATTTACCTGTTAAAAAGTACTATTCTCCAATAGAGTTTGGGAAGCTGCGTAAAATTGCGATGGAAAAAGGCTTTAAGCATTGTGAAGCTGGTCCACTTGTGCGTAGTAGCTATCACGCCGATGAACAAGTGAACGCAGCAACAAAAGAACGTCAATTACAAGCAGAAATATAAAGCAAAAGCTGTCGTAGAATAGGTGGTGTCCCTTTGATTATTATTGATGGATATGAATATGAGATTATTGAAGATTACCGAGATGCTTTTCAAGAGGAAGTATTGAAGGAGCGATACTCAGATATTTTAGCCAGATACGATTATATTGTGGGCGATTGGGGCTATAATCAATTACGTCTAAAAGGCTTTTTTGATGATAAAAATCAAAAATCTACTTTCGATACAAAAATTAGTACGCTCCAAGATTATTTATATGAGTTTTGTAATTTTGGCTGTGCCTATTTTGTATTACGTAAATCTGGTAAAGCTATTTACCAATTAGAAGATGTAGTAAGTGAAGATAACGAAGTGACAAAGCCTATTGAAAATGAATCAATAGCGGAATAAACAACAACAAAAACCTGATGCCATTAGCATCAGGTTTTTCATGTTGTTAAGGTGACAAATTAAAAAGTATAGCCCTTTTTCAAAACGAGAGGTTGATTTCCGTTCCGACTGAGTGCTTTGCCGCTGACGCTTCGCTTTCGCGCAGAGCAGAGCTTCCTGGGGGCGTCCGATGAGCCGCTTGGGGCAACAGGAGGTTGGTCACGAAGGCGTTATCACAGGACGTGATGCTTTTAGCCTTCGTTCCCTAATATGCTCGCTCCAGGGTCTCATCTGTGACGCTGAATCCCCAAGGAGTCACTCAGTCTACACTCCAATCAACCTTTGCTCATCGTATTTTCTTCTGGCAATTCACACAAATATATTGTGATAAATTTGAAGTCTTAGCCATCACTATATTGTGCAAAAATGGAGCTTTGATAACATTTTTCTATGTGAAAACAGAGGAGTACTTTATGTAAAGTTACAAAGTAGTTTGTTTTACGCATAAAATGTAGGTTAACATCTGTAGAATTGTACCACTATTTTATCCATTTAATGATGGTGAGTAACATGCCTTTACTTTTCTTTTGAGGGAAGAAAATATTTAAAGTTCTACACTATTGCTGATTGGAGTGCAAGGCTACTCGACTCCCGTGGGATAGCGAGACAGACGAGACCCTGCACGGAGCGTCAGCGCAGGAAGCGGCTCGTCGCTCGCCCACAGGAAAGCGAGTAGCTTGGAACGGAAATCACCTTCATTTTGACTAAATATCCACAAAGAGACCCTTGACTATTTAGTTTTTAAACAACAGTAACCTGATGCCATTAGCATCAGGTTTTTTAAATTTGTAAAAGATGATTTTTTGGATTTTAGGGCACACTAATAAATGTATATTTAAATTTAAAGGTGTGTTGCTAAGATGAAAAAAGCTATATTTTTAGATCGTGATGGTGTAATCAATGAGGTGTTAACGAGTCGTGTGAAATTTGTGAATAAGCCTAAGGATTTTTATTTTCTACCACGTGTGCCAGAAGCTATAAAAAAATTAAATAAGTACTTTGACTATATATTTGTGGTCACCAATCAAGGAGGGGTCGGTCTAGGGTATATGAAAGAGTCAAAGCTTCAAAAAATACATGAGCATATGATGAAGGAATTGAAAAAGGACGGTGCCATTATACACGAGGTAGCCTATTGTCCACATAAGCCAAAATCGGGCTGTGACTGTCGCAAGCCAAATAGTAAACTAATCGTTGATCTTGGGGAAAAGTATAATATTGATTTATCCAAATCCTATATGGTGGGAGATACGGACACGGACATCATAGCGGGAAAACGTGCAGGGACTAAGGGTGTGTTTTTAGGAGAAAAGGATCCATTAGCAGATGCAATTTTTCCAGATTTAATAAGTGCTGCTAATTGGATGATTGAAGATGCAAAAGACGTATAAATTATATAAAAAAGGATAATTTACTAAATGGAGGTGATGAACTTGACTAAAGAAAAGAACAATAAAAAAACAGTTGACCGAGAAGAATATGGGTATGGATTTGATATTAGTGTCGACGACTTAGGAGTTATCGGGCAAAATAAACAAGCCAAAAAGCAAAACGATAATGAAAATAAAGATAAGCCGCAAAATAAAGATAATCCTTCTATCTTGAATAATGATTAGCCTATATACATTTTTGTAAGATTGCTACTAAAAAAATTTCGCTATTCTTCTGCTATACATGCTCAATGCTTGTAGAAAGCGGAATTTTTTTGTAGTCAATTCTTAATGCTAGAATCTCTCACAAAAAAACACCCTATTTTTAAAGGGTGTTAATTCAATAATTCACGTAAATATTCTCGTAATTCGACAGTTTCTTCCTCTGAACGATTGTAAACATGCTCAAGGTAGCCAGGCTCTTCAATATCGTCTGGACCAATAATAGCGAAGCGTCCAAATTGAATATCCATGACAAGCACCTTACCAAAAAAACGACCTGATTGCAAAATAGCTAAATCATAACGAAGTTTTCCTGCAAAACTGACAAAGCGTGTTTTAGTATCTTCTACATCATCATATAAAAAAAAACGTTCCATCTTTTAATCTCCTTCCAGTCCTATAGATATGGTACTATAGAAGAGAAAAGACTATCAACTTTTAAAGATTTGAATGGGGGCTTTCCTTGTGTATTTTGTAGATCGAAATAAAATCACAAAAAATTTACAGTACTTAGATGGATTATTAGCTATTTTAGAGGCAGAAGATAATTGGCTACAAAATGATATTAAAAAATTAGCAATCGAGCGAATTGGTCACAATATTATGGAGTCGATGATGGATGTTGGGAACTTGATGATAGATGGCTTTATTATGCGTGATCCGGGAAGCTATGAGGATATTATTGATATATTAATCGATGAAAAAGTTGTATCAACAGAAATGGAAGCACCATTAAAAGCAGTTGTAGGCTTACGTAAAATGCTCGTTCGTGAGTTTATAGAGGTAGATAATCAGGAAGTAATCAATGTGTTAACAGCAAATCTATCTGCATTAAAGCAGTTCTCGCCAGCCGTTAATAGTTATTTAACAAATGAACTTGGTCCAGTCTCTGCATTTTTGCCAGAGGATCATCAATGAAAAACTATAAGGCATACTGCTTCGATTTAGATGGTACAGTTTATCGTGGGAAAGAGGGTATCTCTTCTGCGATTTCTTTTATTCAACGTTTGCAGCAAGTTGGTATCGAGCCATTCTATGTTACAAACAATTCTTCTAAGACTAGAGAGCAACTGCAGGAGGCTTTAATCGCTATTGGTGTAAATGCACCCCTTAAACATATTTACTCGAGTGCGTTGGTAACAGCCAAATATATTGCGCGAAACTTCCCAGGTCAAAAAGTTGCTATGATGGGCTCTGATGGTATTCGTAAAGCATTGTTAAATGAAGGTATTGAGACTATTGAGGAAGAGCCAGAGGTGTTCGTTATGGGCATTGATCGCACCTTGGATTATATGGCACTTGCCAAGGCAACGATTGCTGTTCAAAATGGTGCAGCGTTTATCGCAACAAATCAAGATATTAAATTTCCGACAGAATATGGATTTCTTCCTGGTAATGGGTCGTTTGCTCGTTTAGTAGGGGAGGTTGCTGATGTTGAACCAATTTATATTGGTAAGCCATCACCTGCTATGCTTGAAATGATTGCTGTTGAGCACGGTTTTACAAAAGATGAGATGGTCATGATTGGCGATAATTATGATACAGATATTATGTGTGGTATTCGTTTTGGTTGTGATACTATTCATGTTAATACTGGTGTGACACCAACAAGTAGTGTATTAGAGAAAGAGCAACAGCCAACATATATTATAGAGGCTTTAATTTAATCAATTTCGCCTTGGCGTAATTGCGTCAGGATTTTGAATTGTGCCCGCACAATTCATTCCTTTGAAAATCCGTGACATCCGCCGGGGGCTTTATCTTCATTCAGTAGGTGTTTTCGACACCCACTGAAAAGGAACCAAAACCGCATTCATCTCACCACCTGTAGAGGTGGAGTCTTCTACTGAATGAAGATAAAATAAAAAGGATGTTTATGTCGAATTTTTGGCATAACATCCTTTTCATATGTTCAAATTTATTATAGCAGCTATTTATCGTCTACCATAAAGGATTTTCTTCTATAAATTGATAGATGGCTTTTGTTAACGCTTCAGGAGAGTCAGCTTCCACTAATTCACCATTGACGATTGCATAATAGGATTCTGAGCATTTCGTACAGTAGCTGAGGCAGCCATATTCCAAAACGTCGATGTTTGGATCGCGCTCTAATATTTCATACGTTTTTTGAGAGCCATTTGCCAAATTACTCACACAAAATTCAACCATTGGATTCATACATGTCACCTCACCAAAGTAATGCTACTCGCTTTTAAAACATTCGTCAATGATTTAAGTTTATCTTAGGGTGAAAGTGGAATATGATAATAAAATTAATGTTTATTTTTAAATTTTCAAAAAATAATAATAGCACTGAAAATTTGGGTTATAACGTTAAGTTGAAAAGTACAACTACATCAAAAACCGTGCAAAAAAGGCAGGTAATCATTTATTTTGTGAAATCTTTCACAAAATTGCATTCTTATATTGTGAAACATCTCACAATCGGTTATACTCATTTGTGGATACTTTGTGAACAATTATTATAAGAGGTATAAAAGGAGACTATTATGGGAAAATTAGTACTTTTAGGTGGCGGCTACGGCAATATGCGTGTCATGCTTCGTTTATTACCAAACCTTCCATTAGACACGGAAATCGTGCTAGTAGACAGAGCCCCTTTCCATAGTTTAAAAACAGAATTTTATGCATTAGCAGCAGGGACTTCAACAGATAAAGAAATTCGTGTAAGCTTCCCGGAGCATGAACGTTTAACGGCTGTATATGGAGAGGTCGTTAAAATTGATCGTGCGGAAAAAGTAGTCATTCTAGAAGATGGGCAACATATAGAATATGATGATTTAGTCGTAGGTCTTGGCTGTGAAGATAAATATCACGGTGTACCAGGGGCAGAGGAATACACATATAGCATTCAGACTATGGCGAAATCACGTGCAACCTTCCAAGCACTTTGTGGTTTACCAGCAGGCTCTACTGTCGGAATTGTAGGAGCTGGTTTAAGTGGGATTGAGCTTGCAAGTGAGCTTCGTGAAAGTCGCGCAGATTTAAAGATAAAATTATTTGACCGTGGTCCACGTATTATGAAGGACTTCCCAGAAAAATTGAGTAACTATGTAAAGGCTTGGTTCGTGAAGCATGATGTAGATGTCATTGCCAACTCTAATATTACAAAGGTTGAGCCTGGTAAAATTTTTAATCATGAAGACGAAATTCCACTCGATGCAGTTGTCTGGACTGCTGGCGTACAGCCAGTGAAAATTGTGCGAGAGATGGATGTTGAAAAAGATAAGCAAGGGCGTCCTTTAGTAACACAATATTTTAATGTCCTTGATGATGAGCATGTATATGTTGTTGGGGATTGTGCCTCTTCCGATTTTTCACCTAGTGCTCAGTTAGCAGAGGAACAAGCAGAGCATATCGTGAAAGTGCTTCGTATGCGTTGGAAAGGTGAAAATTTACCAGAGAAGATGCCAGATATTAAATTAAAAGGCTTTATGGGATCACTTGGTAAGAAACAGGGCTTTGCTTATTTAGCAGACACAACTGTAACAGGACGTATAGCTCGATTGATGAAATCAGGACTATTATGGCTGTATAAATATCAAAACGATTAAGCAGGCTGTTATAAAAGAGGATTGCTTCAATTATGATTATTTGAAGCAATCCATTTCTTTTATACAGTTTCATCTGGAATAAAGCCCATTTTTTCAAGCGCTGAAAAGACAGGCTTCAATTGCACATAACCTTCGCCTACTACTTCATCATTTATTAATACTAATGGATAAAAAAACTCATCTTCTTGTATGCGTGCAGCATAATCTTGATCCCGTTCATTCTCAATTGGACCTTCGATATCTACATAGCGAATATCATAAGCTTGGTTTGGATATTTTCGATTAATCGCTGCCTGTAGCCACTCATATGTATCCTTTGAAGACGGCGCGTTTACACAGCTAGCGCAGATGACTGCCGTTCCATAAATTTCGATCATTGGTTTCATTTGTCCCATTGTATTTCCACTCCCGTGATTCAATATTGGATTTTTTCTGTTGCTAACATTATAATCATTATAAGGAAAGGAGTCGAGATAAATGGCTGAAGCAACAATTAACGACCAAGTACAAGAGGTATTAGATAAATTACGCCCATTCTTACTACGTGACGGTGGAGACTGTGAATTAGTAGATGTAGAGGATGGCATTGTAAAATTACGTTTACTAGGTGCATGTGGAAGTTGCCCAAGTTCAACGATTACGCTTAAAGCGGGTATCGAACGCGCATTATTAGAAGAAGTACCTGGCATCGTTGAAGTAGAGCAAGTATTCTAAGTAAATTTAAAAAGTTCTAGCTGACCATTCAAGCTAGAACTTTTTTTTTAATGTTTGCGTGACTGTTCTTTTTCTTCTCGGATAATAGCCCATTGCTCTTTTGCCATATCAATAATTTTTGCTTCACCGCCAATGCTTTGCTTTTCGATAACCCTTGAAAAGAAGCGTGTGGCATTTTCAATATCACCTATACGTCGTGATAGTTCAGCAATCATATACATAATGCGTACATCCGACATCTGGGTTGAGCTGTAATCCTCTGTTGAATAGGATTCCATATACTGATCCCGTGCCAATCTCATAAAGCGCTGCTCCTGACCGCTGTTGTTTAGGGAGCGATAAAGCCATGCAAGACGTAAAGCGAGACCCGCTATGGCAACGAATTTTTCTTTTTTGATTGTGCCGCAAAGGAAGGCTAATTTATAGGCTTGAATTGCTTGAAAGACAGTACGCTCTCCTTTGAAATCATGATGTACCCATTTTTCAGTTATTTGCTTGCGAATTTCATCTTGAATGCCAGGTGCAAAATATTTGGTAAAGTCTTCTGTAAAGGAAAATCCACAGTGCTCACAAACAAAAACATTATAGTAAAGGGCATTGACCCCATCAGCATAAATAGGCTGAAAGTCCGTTTCTGTATGGTCGACCTTAATGAATTTAGAGCGGACTTTTAATGTAGGAAATTCTTTTTTGCAATTAAGACATTGAATTTTTTTTTCGTAATAAGGTGAAATCTCCATATTTTTTACCTCTTTCATCGACATCGTTATAACTATTATACCAATGAGATTTCTATAAACATGAATAAAAAATACTATTTATGTGAAAAATATTAGAATTATTACTAAAAATGCACTTAAAGCTGAATGTTTGTCATACAATGGTCAAAATTGATATGATGTTATATAAGAAAGAAGGTGATTGGGATGACAAGTTTAAAGCAAGTAATTGAAATTACACAGGCAGCTGGTTTTCATATTCAAGAAATGATGGAGCATAACGAAGAGCAAGGTTCTTTTTTACGTGTAGCTGTGAATGGTGGAGGCTGTAGCGGTCTATCCTATGGGATGCATTTTGATAAAGAGAAAAAAGATGATGATATTGAAGATGAACAACATGGTTTAAGAATTCTTGTTTCCCGCGAAGATGCGCCGATTTTAATGGGAACAAAAATAGACTATAAACAATCGCTAATGGGCGGTGGCTTCACCATCGACAATCCAAATGCAATTGCATCTTGCGGTTGTGGCACAAGTTTTAAAGCGGCAAAACGTGAAGGTACGCCTGAAGTTTGTGAATAATTAATTTGGACGGACAGTAAATCGTCGTGCTTACGTATTTATACCGAGTAGTTGTTAGTTAGTTTTTATTAGATAATTGAATATATACTTAATGCGCTTTCTTACGTATTGAAAATCGATACGGAAGGGAGCGCTTTTTTTGTCTGACAATCGTTCTATTAAACGACGTATAGCAAGAGTGGAAGAAGAGAGAAAATGAATCAATTTATACCGTACTTAAAATCAGACTAACTGATGCTTGAAATTATTTTATGACAGCTAAGATTGGCGAAGGTATTCGAAATAGGACGCAAGTGGACTATTCGAATACTTGGTGGCTTTTGAAAGCTCGATATATGTTAAAAGTTATCTATGTTGCTTTGGGTCTTTTGTTCGTTTAATAGGACCTTTGTGAGCTATACTCCATTCAATAATATGGTCAGTAATTCTATCATATAAATCATCTTCCAAGTATGGTACTTCACTATTATTTATAGTATCTATATCTGTTCGTATTTCATGTAAAACATCCTTTTCGAAAACTTTGTCATCGTTTAGGATATCCCATATGTACTGGCAAAATAATTCAAATCCTTCATCCCAGTTACCATTCCCATTATTTTGTGCTTCATATCGAAGTTTTTCAATCGCTCTAATTAGTTCGCCTTCAACAATTTCTGATTGACCACTCTTCGGAACGTAATTTTTCCAGATATTTTTGGCTTCTTCAAAGTATTTCACAAACTCACCTCGTTAAAATATTTAATCAAATTTTACCATTTAGAATAACAAGTACTCAAATTATTTTTTAACTAAATTACTTCATTAGTAACAATAAAAGTTTTGTGGAGATCAGACTGAAATAACGTATTAGTGGGGTATAGATAAGAAAGAATAAAGCCTTCATTTTACCCTTTATAAACATAGCAAAACGGTTTTAAGTTGACGTATTTATCATACGAAGCGTTTTCGACATTAAAGTAAACGAAATTACAAGATTGAGTAGTCGCGAGGCACAAGAAATCTCAGTATTTAAGTATGAGGTACTAGATACGAGTTTCATAAATGGGTATTACGAGGTTAAATAAGATACGCCTAATATGGTTGTGAATAACGAACTTCTTTGATTTGAGATGTTACATTACATAGCAAATCAAAGAAGTTTTTTAAGCTAAAATAACAAATATGTATTTAGAAAAGAAAACTCTCTTGTTAGGTATTAACCTTTTTCAATGTTTTATTGTAATTACGATATATGTTAATTAATGAAGCTATCACACATACTGCCAAAATGAATGGTGACCAATTTATTTTACCATTTAAAATAAGTGTATAAGTAATTGACAGCAGACTATAGGCTAAGATGATGAAGAGAATCAGTATACCCTTTTTCAACTGCTTATTTTCCATATATACTAACCTCCTTTATTTGACCAATATAGTTTCCTAGAGAAATGATAACACAATGGTTATTTATGTGGTAACAAATTGAAAAATATAAAAACAAATTTTGGAATTTTGGGAAGTGTAGTTTATGATTTGATGAAAATATGAAAGAAGCCGCATTATTCTCCATTAGTGAGATAATTGTGGCTTCTTTATGTACCAAAAAATGGTTATTGAATTTTTGTTAATACATCTTCATAAATTTCTTCTGAGGGTTTATTAAGGGCAATCGAAAATTCTGAGAAAATGGATTCCTGTAAGGTTTGAAGTAATTTTTCTTCTTGATTTGGGAATTTTTTTTCTTGTGCTAGAAATTCAAGCTTTTTTCTTAGTAAAGTATTTAAGAGATTTGCTTGCTTTTGTCGATCACCGGATTTAATGATTTCTATATGAGATCGCATACGATGTGTGTTTTGTTCTATCCATTCAACACCAGGAGAAGTAAACGAATGAAGAATTTTGAGGGCTTCATCTTTTTTTATGATGTCTCTAAGCTGTTTTTTTGCATTGTCAATAGGGGTGCGAATGGTTAACTTTGAATCATTTAATGGATGCAAAACGTAGTAAGTTTTTGTAATGTCGCTAAAAGTTTGTTCACAGATATCTTCAATTGAACAAAGCCCATGTGATGAATAAATGACTACATCGCCAACATTATACATGTATATTCCCTCCAACAAAATAAATTGTCAACTTAGTTGACTAAATTAAGTATAATCAAATAATTTTATTTTGTCAACTTGGTTGACGAGTGGTATTTTTTTTTGTATATTATTAACGAAAAATATGGAATGAAGGTGAATAAGTTGAAGGACGAATTGCAAAATCGGGATGTCATTGATTTATTGAGCGAACGTCATGAAATACTTCGACGACTTGCTGAAGAGAAGTGGAATAAACATAATCATATTTATATTTCTAATTCGGAATGGAATATTTTGGGTAAAATATATAAAAAACAATTAACGATTTCAGATGTGGCTAAGGATGTTGATTTTTCTAGACAGGCAACCCATAAATTCATAAAAAATTTGGAAGCTAAAGGACTAGTAACAGTTTGTAAAGTTGAACATAGTAAGAAACATAAAGCTATTCGTATGACTAAATTTGGTGAAGAATGCTATGAAAAAAATGAACATTACAAAGCAGAAATCGAGCAGCAACTTGTCAATACAATAGGGGAAGAGCATGTGACCAAATTAAAAAACATCTTAAGGCTTAATTGGCAATTGGAACATTTAGAAATGCAGGATTTAATCTAAGTAATGTAATAGGTTCAGATGTAAAGATCTTAAGCCAGTAGTATCTCTCCTAGTAAAAATCAGCCTCTATCACACCTTCTTGAAGGGGACTAAAAAAGTCGATTTGCCACAAATAATGTGATGCAAATCGGCTTTTTCAAGTTTTCATATCTAACAAAAGATAGATTTCTAATAATTAGTTTTTCAGTGCCCTCCCCTTCTGGTGAGAAGGTTTTTTGCTGCATTTTTTAGCTAAACACTAATAATTCTGAATTAATGCTTCTCCGTATAGAAAATGAGCAGTTATAATATTGATATAAGAGGTGAATGAGATGAAGAAAGATAGAGGGAAAGTTTGGTTGGGGGTTGCTGGAGTTGCTGTCAATGAGTTCGGTCAATGGCTGGTTGTAAAAAAAGCATATAGTGGCTTAAAGGGAAGATGGTCATTGCCAGCTGGATTTGTAAATGCGGGTGAAACGGTGGATGAGGCTGTTGTCAGAGAATTAAAGGAAGAAACAGGTATTGATTGCTGCGTATCTGGCTTAATTGGTTTTCGTACAGGTGTTATTCGGGGTGAAATTAGTGATAATATGGCAATTTTTTATTGTCGAATGATAGATGATCAACAGCCGATTTGTATTCAAGAAAATGAATTGTTAGAGGCAAAATGGATGTACCCACAGGAGCTAGCACAAGATGAAATGACATCCGTTATGTTAAAAGAGATGGCCTCCAATCAATTTGAAAAACACCAATTACAAGGGATTGAGGGCATTAATCCAGGCGATGTGTTTGGCTATTCATCTTATCGATTATTCTTTAAAAAAGATAATGGAGGGTAACGAGTATTTGGTGCTTTAGGGAACCATTATTCTCTCATTAAATGTTAAACGTTTAGCAAAATCAAAATGATTTTCCTAAATATGACGAACAAGCGAAAACAAGGCTATGTTCATTGAAAGCGTTGTCGTAATCATGTAAACTAATGAGAGGAAAACGGAGGTTATACATACATGGATGGTCCAGTTTCATTAGTTCAGCTAATCATTTCAATTTTGTTATTTTTCGTCATGTTCTTTGGTATCGGATTTTTATTAAATATGCTTCTGCGAATGACATGGTTAATGGCAATTGTGTATCCGATTGTTGTTATATTTATTGTTGATGATGTAGGCTTTTTAGATTATATTTTCAAGCCAGGCTCTGCGTTTCCAGCTTTAATCGATAAATTACAAGCATTGCAATTTGTAGATATTGCTATTCTATCTGGTGGCTTTGCAGGTTCTATAGTAGCTGGGATTGTCATGATTTATTTACGTAAAAGTGGCTATCGAATGTTTTAACAAGCTTCAGTATTTATCTCTATGAGTTGATATAGAGATAAATACTGATTTTTTTATAATAGTAACTGGTAGGTGATGATGGCGATAAAAATGCCTGTTAATGCCCCGAAAAAAACCTCGCTTCGCTTGTGACCTAGCAATGTTTTCAGCTCTTCCATTTTTTCTTGTCCATCCATTTGTGGCCATTTCTTTAAATCATGAAGCAAAGTTTGAAAGTCCTTTCGTAGCTGATTTAAGATGGCTGCGTGTTGACCTGCCTGATAGCGAACGCCACTTGCATCATACATAACGATAAATGAGAACATGGCGGCTACAGCGAAAATTGGAGAATCTAATCCAGTTTCATAGGCGATAGAGGTCGTAAGTCCTGTAACAGAAGCGGAATGTGAGCTAGGCATTCCTCCAGTGGAAGTAAACAGTCCCCATTTAATCTGTCTGGTCATTAAAAAATGAATAGGAATTTTGACAAATTGTGCAAAGAGAACTGCAAAGAGGGCAACGAGTAAAGGGGTATTTTGAAGTAAACTCATAATCATCACAACCTTCACTTATAATTGCCTTTATTATAACATTCATTATTTTCTAAAAGAAGCTATAGCCAAATATTACGCGTTTTCTGAAACTTAGGTATAATGGAGAATGAATGGAGGAATTAACATGCATATTGTAAAAGAAGCAAAAACATTTGAAACGATTTCTACTGAAGTGTTAGTGGTAGGGGTCACAAAACATCGTGAACAAATGCAGGATTGGGATAGCTTTTCATCATTTTATGGAGAATCCATTAATGCGTGGCTTAGCGCAGGGGACGTATCGACAGAGCTAAAAAAAATAACAAAGTTGCCATTTATGAAAGATCACGCAAATCTTAAACGTATTTTATTTGTGGGCTTAGATGAACGTAAAAATCTAACAGAAGGCAATATTCGTGCAGCATTTGGTTTAGTAGGTAAGGAGCTTAGAGCCTTAAAGGTTAAGGAGTATTCGATTTGGCTTGAATCTTTTACGACTGAAGATATTACTGTTACAGATGTTGCATTTTTAGCTGGTGAGGGAGCAGGTCTTGGTTATTATACAATTCCTCATTATAAAACAACATCAAATGAAGTCGATAAGCGAATTGAGGCTATACATCTAGTAACTAAAGCTAATGATATTGATGAGGTAGTGGCAAGTTTTGGGGTGGGACTTATTTATGCAGATGCAGTAAACGAAGCACGAAGCTTAATTAATTTACCGCCGAATCTTCTAACAGCAACAGACTTGGCTAATTATGCAGAATCTCTTGCGACAGACTATGATTTTGAAGTTGAGATTTTAAATAAAGCACAATTAGAGGAGCTTGGTATGGGCGGTATTTTAAGTGTTAATCAAGGCTCCCAAGAAGAGCCTCGTTTAATCACATTAAAATATAAAGCTACTGAAGACTTTGAAAATCCAATTGGTCTTGTAGGTAAAGGCGTTACATATGATACAGGCGGCTACTCCTTAAAGCCAAAGGATTCAATGGTAGGCATGAAAGGCGATATGGGTGGTGCAGCAGCAGTGCTTGGCGCTATGAAAATCATTGGTGAATTACGTCCAAATAAAAATGTTGTAGCTGTTATTGGTTCTACTGATAATATGGTTTCGGATACAGCATTTAAACCAGATGATGTCATTACAACGTATAGTGGTAAAACAGTTGAAATATTAAATACGGATGCTGAGGGACGCTTAGTCTTAGCAGATGCTACTACCTATGCTAAACAGCAAGGTGCAACTTCGCTTATTGATGTAGCGACATTAACAGGTGGGGTGATTACAGCACTTGGTATGGATAAAACTGGGGCATTATCGAATGATGATGAATTCTTTGCTGCATTTATGGAAGCTTCACAGGAAACGGATGAATTTGTATGGCGCATGCCGTTAACAGAAAGTGATAAAAAACGAATTCGTAAATCGGATGTTGCTGATTTAAATAATTCTCCAGGTCGAGATGGACATATGATTTTCGGTGGAGGCTTTGTTGGTGAGTTTGTTGGAGATACGCCATGGATTCATTTAGACATCGCTGGCACATCTGATGCAGTTGCTGTACATGATTTGGGTCCAAAGGGTGGTACAGGTGTCATGGTAAGAACAATTGCAAACTTTGTGCAACGACTAGGGGAAGAGAATTAAAAACGTTACGGTGGTTGTCAACTTGTTTAGGTAGAGAAATTGATAGAAGATAAGTTTTCCCTCGATAAAGTCAAATAGCTTAGGCGATGTACATGCGATAGTTATGCCCTCCCTTCATACGATAAAGTAAAAAGGGAGGTAGCTTATGCCATTTTTCGGAGGTTATCCAGGAGGAGGCTTTTGGCCATTCGGTGCACCGTTTTTTGGAGGTTTTTTAGGAAGTTTACTTGGATCACAATTTGGCCCATATCCACCGTATTATCCAAACTATCGTCCATATCCACCAGGTCCTTATTTCCGTCCAGGTCGACCATATCCACCACGATATCGTAGACCTTATTGAATAGTGAAATATGCTAACCAGTTGTCGATATTAAATCGCCGACTGGTTTTTTCTTGATTTAGAAATATTTATATAGCTTTCAATTGGTGTTGTCCTTGAAAAAATCATTCAAAAGGTATGAAATAAACTGTTGACAGAATATACTAAATTATTTATTATTCTTATTATATTACTAAGAATTAAAAACGTAGCTGACTAGCAAACTAGAGGCTCATATTGTTCATAGGCATCGCTATGCCCATGGATAATATGAGCCTTTTTTCTATCTCTAACAAGAGACGAGAAGGAGTGAAATGAAATGGGTAAAGTTTTTATAGTTGGTGCTGGTCCTGGAGATGTGGATTTGATCACTGTCAAAGGATTAAGGTGTATCAAATGTGCGGATGTCATCTTGTATGACAGACTGATTAATAAAGAGTTGCTCGCTTATGCTAAAAAGGAAGCTCAACTAATCTTTTGCGGTAAACTGCCTCAGCAACATGCCATGATTCAGGAGCATATTAATCAATCAATTGTCAGCTATGCACAGCAGGGAAAAATTGTGACGAGATTAAAGGGAGGTGACCCTTTCGTATTTGGCAGAGGGGCCGAGGAAGCAGAGGTGCTAGTACACCATAATATTCCATTTGAAATTGTCCCCGGTATTTCTTCCGGGATAGCAGCACCAGCCTATGCAGGAATTCCAGTTACACATCGCGATTTAAGCTCAAGCTTTGCGATGGTTACTGGTCATATGAGAGAGGGCAAAGACGATGCCATACAATGGGAAAGTCTTGCAAAAGGAATTGATACAATTGCAATTTATATGGGGGTTGGTAATCTTCCCTATATTCGTCAGCAGCTGCTTAAGTATGGTCGTGATGAAGAAACTCCTGTAGCACTTATACATTGGGGAACGCTTTCCCAACAAAAGACAGTTACGGGTACTTTAGCAACTATAGAAAAGATTGTACAACGAGAAAATATCCAAAATCCAAGCATAATTGTAGTGGGAAAGGTTGTTACATTGAGGGAATCAATTCAATGGTTTGAGCAAAGCATTCCACAGCCACAGTTAGTAAAAAATTCTGTGTAAGGATGTGGATTTATGCAAGCCATTTTATATATTGCACATGGAAGCCGTGTAAAGGAAGGTGTGGAGCAAGCTATTGCTTTTCTAAAGGGTGTACAACTGGAGATTGATATACCGATTCAAGAAATTTGTTTTCTGGAATTGGCAGTACCCACCATTGCTGAAGGGATTGATAGCTGTATTAAACGAGGGGCTACAGCTATCGCGATCATGCCTATTTTATTGCTAGCTGCTCAACATGCAAAGCAGGATATTCCAAGTGAAATCGAAAGAGCAAAAAAACAGCATCCCCATGTAGCATTTACATACGGTGAACCACTAGGTGTCCATGAATTATTAATTGACACACTGCACACTAGGATTTTAGAAACAAAATTACCTACTAACAATGCAAGTGTTTTACTAATTGGTCGTGGGAGTAGTGATTCAGCAGTCAAGAGAGATCTAGCTAAAATTGCAGCAAGGCTACGTGATAAATATGCTTACATTTCCGTAGACACATGTTTTTTGTATGGAATAGGTCCAACTTTTGAAGAGTGGCTACAGCAAAAGAAAAATGAGGTTGATCCAGTATTTATCGTGCCGTATTTATTGTTTACAGGAATTCTTCGACAAAGTATAACAAAGCGATTGCAAGAATATGAGAATCGTAACATCACATTATGTGAAAGTTTAGGCTACGACCATAATGTAAGGAAAGTTTTAGTGGAACGTATTGTCGAATTATTAGCATGTCATAAGGAAGGTGTTCTGTCATGGTAGATAAAAGGACTGAAAATGTAAATCTAGCATTAGATAATGTCCGTCAAATTTTAAATACTGTGAGTCATGGATCAATTACTTTAATTATCCAAAATTCCTATGTGGTCCAAATTGAAAAAAAGGAAAAAATAAGACTTCGATAATTTAACTTCTTTCAGCAGAAGTCTCCCACCTCTATAGGTGGTGAGATGAATGCGGGTTTAGGTTGCTTTTCAGTGAATGTCCAAACACCTACTGAAAGAAGTTAAAGCCTCTGGCAGATGTCACGGAATCAGAAAGGATTTCTTTGTGCAAGCACAAAGCCGATTCCGGACGCAATTATGCTGAGGCATAATTGATTTTTACAGAAAAATAGCGCCAGCCAAAAAAAGCTTGGCGCTGACTCAATGAAAAAAGAACAGAAATGATACTAATACGTGAGGTGGCAAGAATTGAAACTGCAAGTAATAAATAGTCCATTTAATGAGGAGCAGGTAAAGTTATTGAATGAGCTGCTCCCTAAACTAACTGGAGAGCAGAGAATTTGGCTAAACGGGTATTTAAGTGCACCGCTAGCAACAATCAATACTATAGCTGAGGAAGTAGCGTCAACGGTAACACCAATTACTAAAACAGTGACGATTTTATATGGTTCACAAACAGGCAACAGTCAGGGTCTAGCTGAAAAATATGCGTCCGCATTGAAAAGCAATGATGTAGATGTGACGGTTTCATCATTAGCAAAATTTAAGCCTAATAATTTAAAAAAGCTTACAAATCTTTTACTCATTGTCAGTACACATGGTGAAGGGGATCCACCTGATCAAGCCATACAGTTCTATGAATTTTTGCATAGTAAGCGCGCTCCAAAACTAGAGAATTTACACTATTCGGTACTAGCTTTAGGGGATAGCTCCTATGAATTTTTCTGTAAAACAGGGAAAGATTTCGATGAGCAATTTGCTAATTTGGGGGCCTCTCGCATCATTCCTCGTACAGATTGTGATGTGGATTATGATGATGCTGCAGCACAATGGTTCACAGCTGTTCAGAAGGAGCTCCTGCAGCAGGCTGATGTAACTGCTACATTAGAGGAACCAAATCAGATAGTACAGGGAGAGTCTACATATTCTCGAAAAAATCCTTTTTTTGCTGAAGTACTAGAAAGCATTAATTTAAATGGCAGGGGCTCCAATAAAGAGACACGTCATGTTGAATTATCAATTGAGGGTACAAATTTTAATTTTGAGCCTGGAGATAGCATCGGTATTTTGCCAGAAAACGACGAAAAATTAGTCGATGCTTTATTAACAGCACTACAGTTTGATCCACAAGCTGAGGTAAACGTATTTGATGAGAAATTATTGATAAGGGAAGCATTGCAAAAGAAGCTAGAAATAACAGTGCTATCCAAGCCATTATTACAAAAGATTGGTGCCTATACAGTGCATAAGGAATTTACAAAGTTAGTAGAAGATGCTAACGACTGGAAGGACTATGCAAAGGGTAGAGATTTGCTTGATGTCGCTCAAGACTTTGCACCATTTTCATGGAATGCACAGCAATTTGTAGAGTTGTTACGAAAAATTCCAGCACGACTTTATTCCATTGCTAGTAGTCAAAAGGCAAATAATGATGAGGTGCACTTAACTATTGGGAAAGTAAGCTATGAGACAAATGGACGTCAACGACTTGGCGTTTGCTCTGGTAGCGTTGCAGAGCGTATTCAAATTGGTGATACATTACCAATATATGTGCATAAAAATCCTAATTTTAGATTACCAGAGCAACAGGACACACCAATTATTATGATAGGTGCGGGTACAGGTGTGGCCCCATATCGTGCATTTTTAGAAGAGCGTGAGGAACTGGGGATTGAAGGAAAGGCATGGTTAATCTTTGGTGATCAGCATTTTGTGACAGATTTCCTTTATCAAACCGATTGGCAGCGTTGGCTTGCCTCTAACACACTAACTCAAATGGATGTAGCCTTCTCACGAGATACTGATAAAAAAATCTATGTGCAACATAAAATTGAGGAAAATGCAGCGACCTTTTATGAATGGTTGGAGCAAGGGGCTGTTATTTATGTATGTGGCGATGAAAAAGCGATGGCGGCAGATGTCGATGCCACAATACATCGTCTGATAGAGCAACAAGGACAAAAAACGCCAGAGGAAGCGAAAGCCTTTGTCAATGAACTAAAACAACAGAATCGCTATCAACGTGACGTTTATTAATAAAGGAGAGAAGAAACATGACAGGAAAAATTATTTTACCTCCACAACAAGGAAATCCTAGTGATGTAGAGCGTATAAAAAGTGAAAGTAATTATCTGCGTGGAACACTTGAACGTACGATGAATAATCCATTAAGTTCAGGAATTCCAGAGGATGATAATCGACTGATGAAATTTCATGGTAGTTATTTACAAGATGACCGTGATCTACGTAATGAACGGCAGCGTCAAAAGCTAGAGCCCGCTTATCAATTTATGGTGCGCGTACGTACACCAGGTGGAGCAGCTACACCGGCTCAATGGTTAGTAATGGATGAAATGGCAAGAAAGTATGGAAATGGTTCCTTAAAATTAACAACTCGCCAGGCGTTCCAGGTACATGGAATTTTAAAATGGAATGTCAAAAAATATATGCAGGAAATTAACGATGTTTTATTGGATTCACTTGCTGCCTGTGGGGATGTAAACCGTAATGTTATGTGTAATGTCAATCCAAATCAATCAGCATTGCATGAGGAAATTTACAATTGGTCCGCAAAGTTAAGCGAGCATTTACTTCCTAGAACACGAGCATATCATGAGCTATGGCTAGATGGTGAAAAGGTAGTGGACAGTCAAGAGGAAGAAATTGAACCTATTTATGGTTCATTGTATTTACCACGTAAATTTAAGATTGGTATAGCTGTTCCACCAAGCAATGATGTGGATGTATTTTCACAAGATATTGGATTAATTGCGATAGTTGAGGAGGGGCAGTTAATTGGCTTTAACGTTGCAGTAGGTGGTGGAATGGGCATGACGCATGGTGATCATGAAACTTACCCACAGCTTGCTCGGGTTATAGGCTTTATCACACCTGATAAATTACTGGAAACAGCAGAAAAAATCATTACGATTCAACGCGATTATGGCAATCGTTCCGTACGTAAAAATGCTCGCTTTAAATATACAATTGATGCTAGAGGGCTTGAATGGTTTAATGAGGAGCTAACACGTCGTCTAGGCTGGGATATTCAAGAAGCACGTCCATATACATTCGATCGTACAGGTGATGAGTTTGGCTGGATTAAAGGAGCAGAGGGGAAATGGCATTATACGCTATTTATTCAAAATGGTCGTATTAAGGATTTTGAAGATTACCAACTGCTAACAGGGCTAAGAGAAATTGCGAAGGTACACACAGGTGATTTCCGCTTAACGCCAAACCAAAATTTAATGATTGGCAATGTTACTCCACAAAAGAAGAAAAAGATTGCAACTCTTATTGAAGAATACAAGCTAACAGATGGTGCGCATTATTCTGCTTTACGACGTAATTCTATTGCTTGTGTGTCGTTACCAACATGCGGGTTAGCGATGGCTGAAGCGGAGCGTTACTTGCCTTCCCTAATTACAAAAATTGAAACAATCATTGATGAGGCCGGCTTAAACGAAACGGAAATCGTTATTCGGATGTCTGGCTGTCCTAATGGTTGTTCGCGAGCTGCTATGGCTGAAATTGGCTTTATCGGTAAAGGACCAGGAAAGTACAATATGTATCTAGGTGCAAGCTTTATAGGAAATCGTCTTAATAAAATATATCGTGAAAATATTGGTGAAGAGGAAATTTTAGCAGAGCTACGTCCAATTCTTCTGCATTTTGCCAAGGATCGTTTAGAGGGAGAGCATTTTGGAGATTTTGTTATTCGGGCTGGCTATGTAACAGCAGTCTATGATGGAAGAGAGTTTCATCATCAATAGAGACAGGAGAAAGAATTAATATACGCTACAAAGTCTAGTCAAAGGCTTTGTAGCGTATTTCAAATTATAGGTTCAGTGCCCGATACATAAATGCCACGAATTGTGCTCGTGTCACTGGTTCATTGGGTTTGAAGTTACCATTATCGCCTAATGCTATACCAGAATCGGCGAGTGCGGATATATAGTCATAGCTCCAATGCGTGGCAGGAACATCGTGGAATGTACTTGTTCCTTCAGGTGTTAAACCAAATGCAAGTACGAGAATCTTTGCCATTTGAGCACGTGTCATCGGTGCGTTTGGATTAAATGCACCGTTTGATCCATCTACGATACCAGCTTGTTGGAGTTTCGTTATAGAATCATAGTATGGATGGTTTTGGGGTACATCACTAAATGGCATAGCTTCACGTTTAGTTGTTAGCTCAAATGCACGTGCCAACATAACTGCAATATGTTGTCGTTTTATTGATTCATTTGGTCGGAACGTGCCATCTGGATAACCAGTGATAATACTACGGCCTGCAATGTCCTCAATCATATCCCTTGCCCAACTGTTAGAAATATCAGTGAAGCGGTAAGTTGGTGTCATTTTTTCAGGTTTTTCAGGTTCTTCAGGTTCTTCAAGTGTTGGGACAGGTTGTTCCGTTTTTGGTGGTTCAACTGGTATTGGTCTTAGATCTGGCTCAGGAATCGGAATATAACCACCACCAGAAGTACTGTTCATAATCCATTTTGCGTACAAAATTATCCGTTCCGTTACGACATCTTTTGTAAAATCCCAAGCATTTGTAAAAGCTGCATCTTTGTACCATCCTCCGAATGTATAACCCTCTTTTATAGTTACTGGTTCTTTTAAAGTTGTGTTATACAAAACACTTTGATCGGTTACAATACTTCCACCGTTTGATTCGAAGGATACCGTATAGCTATTAGTTGATGGTGGAGTAGATGTTGTGAACGATAGAGCTTTGACGTTTTGCATAAGGTTACTCTTTTGATCTTCCGTTACTAAATAAATAGTGTATTTCGTTGATTTTTGCAGTCCTGACAGGCTAATTTTTTCTTCTTTATTGCCTGCCGTAGCAATACTTCCTTGCAGGTTGGCAGAGAGTAAATATCCTGATGCATCTGTTCCTGCCTTAACCTGTGTAGCAGTTGGAGCTGTTCCGTTAGAGAGAGCCGTGTAGTATACATGACCTGGTTCATTTGTTTTTAGAAGCAAATCAGCAGTAGTCTCTCCGATTATCCCTAACCTAGGATAATTTTGTATAAAGTTAGGTGCGGTCTGATCCACTTCCACCTGAATACTTTGTGCCTGCTCCACGTTACCCGCATTGTCTTCGCTCCAAGCCATTAATACAAAAGTTCCATCTGTTTGAAAGTCAACAATATTCCCAGTTTCTACATTACCATTATCTATCTGGTAGAAAGTCTCCTTCACTCCAGACAGGGTGTCAGTTGCAGTTAGTGTTAGCCTCGTAGTTCCGTTTGACAAAAGGACAGGCGGTGCTATTGTCGTCACTGGTGTAGTGCGATCAATCTTAATCCCACTCACCGTTTCATTTGTGCTGTTTCCAGCATTATCGCTCACGCTTGTCGTCACAAATAAATTGTCACCTTCTCCAGTAATAACGTTATTGTTCGGTGAAGTAGATGGATCAATTCCTGAAAGTGCATCAGAGACTGTCCAGCCTATAATTACATCCCCATTGTACCAACCAGCAGAGTTAGGGGGTATTGTTGCCTCTCCAATTATGGTTGGAGGTGAACGATCAATTTTAATTCTTACAGTTTCAGTCGCACTATTTCCGGCCTTGTCTTTCACAGTTCCCGTCACTTGTAGACTGTCACCTTCAGCGATTAGAATTTGATCACTAGGTATTGTCATAGGATCAATTCCAGAAGCACTATCATTTACAGTCCAGCGTACAGTTACATCACTGTTGTTCCATCCGGTTGCGTTTGGTTGAGGTGTAATTGTGCCCGTAATTGTAGGTGCTATCGTATCCTTTACGACATTGACTGTATATGTTTTCTTTTCGGTACAATCTCCTTTTATAACAGTGAAATCAATATTGTTTAGCCCCTCATTCACGGATATCGTATAAGGGATTCCGCTGATTCCTGAACTTCCGTTAATCTCCAAATATGAATCTGCGGGGGTCTCTAATGTTGGTGTCAGCGTAAAAGAAGATGCACTTGGAAGAGTGATGACTAAATACTTTAAGTTGTCTGGATCCCTTTCTGAACGGAGTACATTGTCATTCATAGTTAAGCTGCTTAAATTGGTTGTAGCCCTGCTAGGATCTCCTTTACTCATATATAGTCTTAATCTCATGTTTTCTTGATTGCTGATCTGGCGTACAGCATCCTTTTCTACATAAAAGATACCGTCCATATATTCTTTTGCTGATACAGACAGCATGGTTACGAGATTGTTTCCACTAACCTGATAGACTTTGACTGCATATTTCTGTCCAGCGACAAGCGAAACAGATGCTGGAAAATTCATTGTTCTCCACCCAGTCCCTTGTATCATACTTTTTGACTGTGCGATGACCGTTCCAGGCGATAGATCACCTGCGGACAGAGATAATAAATCGACCCATACTTCACTTCCCGCAAGGTCATGCTGCAAATAAATATCCAGGGCGGTTAAATTAGTCGTATGTTTAGCTGTAAAGGTCTGAGTTAGGCTATCAAAATAACCCAGATTAAGGTTGCTATAATTTGAATTTGATTGATCACCAATGGTTACACATGGTTGTGTAGATGCAGATACATTTGTAATAGGCCCAGATATTAGCATGAATAAAAATATTATCGATGCTAACAACGGTGTCATAATTTGCTTGATTGGTTTCATTTTTTCCTCCTTCTTTTGTCAAGGTTTTGTAAGTGATACGGAATCCCGAAAATAGATTGCGTCAATAGAAAATTTTTTCGACATTTTCCAAACAGCTAAGGAAGTTGTAAAATCGATTGTCTACTACTATAGAGGAGAAAGGTTAAAATTAGGTTAAATAAATAGTAAATTAAAAATAAGTTGAAGGGTATATTGTAATGGGTACTCATAAAAAATAAGCCTACTCTTATAAAAAAAGAGCGGCTTGAAAGTAAGCTACATGAAAACTTTAGATGGAGAAATCTTCAGGGATAAAGACTTTTAGTTGCTTTGGTTTTACATATACTTGATCACCGATTTTAAGTTCTAGGGAAAGAAATTGTTCTTTTGATAATTCGGCTTCTAGAAATTCACCGATATCCTCACGGCGTAACTCAATTTGTACGATTGGACCAAGCAAATGAATATGACTTATTTTGACAGGTACTGTACCTGTAACAGCGGTTTTTTCAATTTGAATATCATGTGGACGAACGTAGCCTATAGCATCATCCTGAGTGTGCGCATGTGAGTCAGGTACATCAATAGCAAATTCACCATGTGTTAATTTACCATTATGTAAGCGTCCTTTGAAAATATTTACATTGCCTAAAAAATCGTAAACAAATGGGCTTTTAGGGTTTGTATAAACCTCATCTGGACTACCAATTTGCTCGATTTGACCATTGTTCATCACAACGATGCGATCCGCTACATCCAGTGCCTCCTCTTGATCATGTGTAACAAATATACTTGTAATGTGGAAATCATCATGAAGTTTTCGTAACCATCTGCGTAGCTCTTTTCTCACTTTAGCATCAAGTGCACCAAAAGGCTCATCTAATAAAAGCACCTTTGGCTCCACAGCAAGTGCTCTAGCTAGTGCCACACGCTGACGTTGCCCTCCTGAGAGCTGTGTTGGAAAACGCTCAGCGAAATTTTCTAGTTTAACAAGTCGTAATAGCTCCATCACTTTGTCTTTAATTTCTGATTTGGAGGGCCTTGTTTTACGAGGACGTACTTTAAGACCATAGGCAACATTATCAAATACAGTCATATGTCGAAAAAGGGCATAATGCTGGAATACAAAGCCTACATTTCGTTCCTTTGGATGACGGTCTGTAATCGCTTGGTCGTCAAATAAGATTTCACCGACATCAGAGGTTTCCAGACCAGCAATTACACGTAGTAAAGAGGTTTTCCCTGAACCAGATGGGCCAAGAAGGGCAATGAGTTCACCAGATTGAATATGGAGGGAAATATTCTGTAAAGCTTGAAAGGAACCGAAATTTTTTGAAACGTTTTTTATTTGAATGCTCATAGTGGCAATGTCTCCTTTAAACAGATTTTGATTTCCAAGCTATAATATCTTTCACAATAAGTGTAATGATGGCAATAACACTCATAAGCGAAGCAACGGCAAAGGCTGCTGCAAATTGATATTCATTATATAAAATTTCAATATGAAGGGGCATTGTATTTGTCATACCTCGTATATGACCCGAAACAACAGAAACAGCACCAAATTCACCTATTGCTCGAGCATTACAAAGAATAAGCCCGTATAATAAGCCCCATTTAATATTTGGTAATGTCACATGCCAAAATGTTTTAAAGCCGCTTGCTCCTAGTGATATGGAAGCCTCCTCCTCAGAGGTCCCTTGTGTTTGCATAAGAGGAATGAGTTCCCTTGCAACAAAGGGCAATGTAACAAAAATGGTAGCAAGAACAATCCCAGGAAGCGCAAAAACAATTTTAATATCATTTTCAAAGAGCCAATCGCCAAATAGACCCTGTGAACCAAATAACAAGATAAATATTAAGCCCGCAATAACAGGGGATACAGCAAAAGGAAGGTCGACAATTGTTAGTAATAAATTTTTCCCTTTAAAATTAAATTTTGTTAGCGCCCAGGCAGCCATAATACCAAAAATTGCGTTTAATGGAACGGCAATTACAACAACTGTTAAAGTTAACTTGATAGCCGCTAAGGCATCTGGATGTGTAATAGCTGCCATATACACGTCTACACCTTTTTGAAAGGCAGTGATGAAAATAGATACTAGTGGCAAAACAATAAAAAATCCTAAAAATACTAGCGCAATAAATGTCAATGTATAACGGACAAAGCGAGGTTCTTGTAAGGCTGAAGACTTTGCTAGGGCTTTATTTTTTTCAGGAGCAGCTTGTTGAATAACTGTAGATTGATCCATATATACCTCCTACTGTACAAAGCGACGATTTGCTAGCCATTGTATGATATTTATGCTGAATAATAGTATGAACGATGTAATGAGCATGACTAATGCAATGGCTGTAGCACCAGCATAATCATATTGTTCTAACTTTGTCATAATAATTAATGGTGTAATTTCGGTTTTCATCGGCATATTTCCAGCGATAAAAACAACGGAACCGTACTCTCCTAGTGCTCGTGCAAAAGCTAGTGAAAAGCCTGTCAAAATGGCAGGAGCCAGCTCTGGTAAAATGACTTTTCCGAAGGTTTGTAAGCGTGTTGCACCAAGACTTGCAGAGGCCTCCTCGACCTCTGCGCTAATATTCTGTAAAACAGGTTGCACTGTACGTACGACAAACGGCAGCCCGATAAACGTTAGGGCGATAATAATACCAAGCGGTGTAAATGCAATTTTGAAGCTGAAGAATTGACCTATCCAGCCATTGGGTGCATAAAGTGACGTTAAGGCTATTCCTGCTACAGCAGTTGGTAATGCGAACGGTAAATCAACAAGCCCATCAATGATGCGTTTAAAGGGAAATTGGTAACGCACAAGCACCCAAGCAATGATTGTGCCAAAAACGACATTCAATAAACCAGCAGCGAGCGCTGTGCTGAAGCTTACTTTATAAGAAGCAACAGCCCTAGGAGCGGTCACAATATCAACAAACTCTGCCCAGCTTAAGGACAGTGTATGAATAAGAATCATAGAAAGTGGCAATAAAACTAGCAAGCTAACATAGAGCATGGTGTAACCAAGTGAAAGATGAAAGCCTGGAATGATGCGACGTTTTTTATTAACCGTTAAACTTGTCATAACTGGACTCCTTATTGAGGTACATAAATTTCGTCAAATGTACCATCATCTTTAAAATGTTTTGCTTGTGCTTCAGCCCAGCCTCCAAAATCATCGATGGAAACAAGCTCAAGTTGTGGGAATTGGTCTTGATATTTTGCTAGAATTTCTTCATTACGTGGTCGATAGTAGTTTTTTGCAGCAATTTCTTGCCCAGCATCACTATATAAATGCTTTAGATAAGCTTCTGCTACTACGCGTGTTCCTTTTTTATCAACTATCTTGTCAACAATTGCTACAGGAGGCTCTGCTAAAATACTTAAAGAAGGTGTGACAATTTCAAATTCATCATCTCCTAGTTCATTAAGGGATAAATAGGCTTCATTCTCCCATGCAATTAGAACATCTCCAATTTCACGCTCAACAAAGGTTGTTGTAGCGCCACGAGCACCTGAATCTAACACCTCCACATTGCTATATAAAGTATTCATAAATTCTTTTATTTTTGTTTCATCGTTGTTATATAATTTCCCTGCATAGGACCAAGCAGCTAAATAATTCCAACGAGCACCACCAGACGTTTTTGGGTTTGGCGTAATAACGGATACATCTTTCTTAATTAAGTCATTCCAGTCCTTAATGCCCTTTGGATTGCCCTTGCGTACTAAAAAGACAATAGTAGATGTATAAGGAGTGGAATTGTTTTCAAATTCCGTTTGCCAATCATTGTTTAGTAAATCCCGAGCCTGTGCAATCTCATCAATATCGTAGGCTAAGGCTAAGGTAACAACATCAGCCTCTAGTCCATCAATAACAGCTCGCCCTTGCTTTCCAGAACCACCATGAGATTGCTTAATAGTCACCTCTTGACCTGTTTCATCCTTCCATTTCTTTATAAAATCCTGATTGAATTCATCGTATAGCTCTCGTGTAGGGTCATAGGATACATTAAATAATTCCACAGATTTTTTGGTATCTGAAGCACCAGTATCACTATTAGATGATTTAGTTCCACAGCCTGTTAAGGTCAATGTCAGCACGGATATAAGTGCTAATGATTGGAAAAGATGTTTTCTTTTTTTCATTAAAATCGCTCCTTTTTGATCTCAAAAAACGCAAAAGACCATCTCTTAGAACGGGAATATTTCGTTCTAAGTAGATGGCCTTCAGATCCTCTGATCAGCATTTTTATTGGTTTGGTTCAAATCTTAGTTATACATTAAACATATATTTCCTATTAGTCAACAAGGAATTAAAAATATTGCTAATTTTTAAAAAAATAGTGGCTCTTCATCAAAATAGGTAGTTTGAACTTTCACAGGAATAGTGTGAAAAAAATCATTAAAACAGCTATGTTTACCATATGTTGGACAAAAGTTAATAAAGATAATTTATTTTTTTGAAAAGCCTAGTTGACTGCTAGGTGTAATTTAGTATATATTTGGTAATAAGAAAAATGATTGTGAACAAGGTAGCAAATACTAGTAAACAATCATCATATAAGAGCTGGCTAGTCAAACTAGAGGCGTTTTAGCAATGAGGCATGTTATATCTATGTCTTTTGTTAGAGCGTCTTTTTTCGTTATAAGGGGGATAACATGTTAACATTTGCAACTTGGCATGAGCCAACATTGGATTTTAAGATTGATGAAACCTATAAGGCTGCGCTGGAGGTTTTACAGTGGAGTTATGCGGAGTATGGAGAGGATATCGTTTATGCTTGTAGCTTTGGAATTGAGGGAATTGTCTTAATCGATTTAATTTCAAAGGTGAAGCCTGACGCTACCATTATTTTTTTAGATACAGATGTTCATTTTAAAGAAACTTATGAAACTATCGATCGAGTGAAAGAGAAATATCCGCAGTTAAACATTATTATGAAAAAGCCAGCGCTTACGTTAGCACAGCAAGCAGCGCAATACGGTGAAGAGTTATGGAAGTCTAATCCAAATAAATGCTGTGAAATTCGAAAGATAACACCGTTACATCAATCATTAGCAGGTGCAAAAGCTTGGATTTCAGGCTTGCGTCGTGAACAATCGCCAACTCGTCAAAACACAAATTTTATCAATCTCGATGATAAATTTAAATCAATTAAAATTTGTCCACTCATTCATTGGACATGGAAGGACGTTTGGCGATATGTTTCAAAGCATAATTTGCCTTATAATCCTCTGCACGACACAGGTTATCCAAGCATTGGCTGTGAGCATTGCACAAAGCCAGCCTTTACGATGGATGATTTACGTTCAGGTAGATGGCAAGGATCTGGTAAAACTGAGTGTGGTTTACATGAATAAAGGAGCTTTGCCATGCTTGAATATGTTGCGATAGCGATTAGTCTATTTTTTGCATTAAATATAGGTGCTAGTGGAGCAGCGGCTTCAATGGGAGTTGCTTACGGTGCAGGGGCGATTCCCAAAGCCTGGCAAGCCTTGCTGATTTGCGCCTTAGGTGTTTTTAGTGGGGCGGTACTTGGTGGTGGAGAGGTAGTAAAAACGATTAGCTCAGGCATTATGCCACAAGAGTACATCACTGTAAAGGTTGTTATTATTATTTTGATTTCTGCAACAAGCTCGCTCTTTCTGGCAAATCTTTTAGGTATCCCGTTATCAACAAGTGAAGTAACAGTAGGAGCTGTTGTAGGTGTAGGGATAGCTTATAAGGTGCTTTATGTAAAATCATTGCTTGTTATCATGTCATTTTGGGTGATTGTTCCGATTATTGCATTTGTCATTGCATTAGTCTTTGGGAAGTGGCTGTATAAATTACGTATTAAGGGCTTGCTAAAGGATCGACCGATATTAACGATTCTCCTTGTACTAGCTGGATTTTTTGAAGCATTTTCAGCGGGGATGAATAATGTAGCGAATGCAGTTGGACCACTAGTGGGTGCAGGGATGATGAGTGTGACAAGTGGAATCTGGCTTGGTGGGGCATTTGTAGCGCTTGGTGCCATTCTACTTGGAAAACGAGTACTCGAAACAAATGGGAAGAAGATTGTTCGTTTCGAGAAAACAGAAGGTATTTTAATTTCCAGCACAGGTGCATTACTTGTTGGTATTAGCTCTATTTTTGGGCTTCCAGTACCATTAACACAAGTAACTTCCTCTTCGATTATCGGCATGGGGATGGCGAAAAACGGAAAACAAATTTTGCATAAGCAAATTGTTAGAAAAATCATTCGAATTTGGATTGTATCCCCAATATTTTCGTTAGCCATTTCTTATTTTTTAGTGCAGCTATTCTTGGAGAAAGATCTCTACGCCATCGTTTTAATTGGAAGCATTATAGTTGGAACGCTAGGTGTCATAAGCTTAATGCGAACAATGCGAGAAGAGGAACGTTCCATATACGACTCTGGGGAGGGTATCTAAATAGGTGTGGCAAAAAGATGGGGGATCGATTGGAATGGAGGGTAGCTGATTAAAGATGAGTGGTACTTGATTAAATAAGAGAGGAAGCTGATCAAAACAGAGTGGTGCCTGATCAAAATACGAGAAGCTGATCGAAACAGGGTGGTACCTGATCAAAAATCTGAGAAGCTGATCAAAACAGGGTGAGACCTGATCAAAAATCTGAGAAGCCGATCAAAACAGAGTGGTACCTGATCAAAAATCTGAGAAGCTGATCAAAACAGGGTGAGACCTGATCAAAAATACAAGAAGCCGATCAAAACAGGGTGTGACCTGATCAAAATACAAGAAGCTGATCAAAACAGAGTGGTGCCTGATCAAAAATACGAGAAGCTGATCAAAACGGAGTGGTACCTGATCAAAAATACAAGAAGCCGATCAAAACAGAGTGGTACCTGATCAAAAATACAAGAAGCCGATCAAAACAGGGTGAGACCTGATCAAAAATACGAGAAGCTGATCAAAACAGAGTGGTGCCTGATCAAAAATACGAGAAGCCGATCAAAACGGAGTGGTACCTGATCAAAAATACAAGAAGCCGATCAAAACAGGACAAAACCTGATAAAAATAACAGAAGCTTTATCAAATACCTAAATCACTACCCAATAAAACTATATAACATAGTATTTTTATAAAATTAGGAGGAGTTTTTTATGAGTTTACAACCACATGGCGGCCAATTAGTGCAAGCTTTTAATCCTGAGAAAGATGTGACGAATATAAATAAAGCAATAGAGCTTGATGTCATTTCTCTAAGTGATTTGGAGCTAATTGCAATAGGTGGTTACAGTCCAATTGAAGGATTTTTAATCAAGGAAGATTATGAATCTGTTGTGGAACATACACGTCTAGCATCTGGTGCGGTATGGAGTATTCCGATTACACTACCAGTAACAAAGGAAGTTGCAATAACTTTACAGCCTGGAGATGAGGCAAAGCTGGTTTATGCTAATGAAGTTTATGGTGTGATTGAGGTGGCTGATATTTATGAGCCCAATAAAAGAAAAGAGGCGTTACTAGTATATGGCACAGAGGATTTAGAGCATCCCGGTGTGAAGAAACTGCATGAACGCCCAAGTATTTATGTGGGTGGTAAAATTACATTAACTAAACGCATTGAACAAAAGTTTCCTGCGTATTCCTTTGATCCGATTGAGACGCGTCAGTTGTTTGCAGACAAAGGCTGGAAAACGATTGTCGGTTTCCAAACACGTAACCCTGTGCATCGAGCACATGAATATATTCAAAAGGCTGCATTAGAAACGATTGATGGACTATTTTTGAACCCACTTGTCGGGGAAACAAAATCAGACGATGTGTCAGCGGCAATTCGCATGGAAAGTTACGAAGTTTTACTGCAAAATTATTATCCAGAAAATCGTGTGCAATTGGGCGTGTTCCCAGCTGCCATGCGCTATGCAGGACCAAAAGAAGCCATCTTCCATGCACTTGTAAGGAAAAATTATGGCTGTACGCACTTTATCGTTGGGCGTGATCATGCAGGTGTTGGTGATTACTATGGCACATATGATGCACAAAAAATATTTGAACAATTTACGGAAGATGAATTAGGTATAGTTCCACTAAAATTTGAGCATAGCTTCTATTGCAACAATTGTGAGGGGATGGCAACAACTAAAACGTGTCCGCATGATAGTACAGCACATGTGATTTTATCGGGTACAAAGGTTCGTGAAATGCTACGTAATGGTGAAGTGCCACCAAATACGTTTAGTCGTAAAGAGGTAGTGGATGTTCTGATTAAAGGCATGCGTAAGGAGGTTTTAAAATGAGTTCCAATATTGTTTGGCATGAAGCTTCCATTACGAAAGAGGAGCGTCGCACACAAAACAAGCATCAAAGCTTTATTTTATGGTTCACGGGCTTATCTGCCTCTGGAAAATCTTCTGTAGCAAATGCCTTCGCACGTCGACTTTTTGACCGTTGTAATCAAGCCTTTGTCCTGGATGGTGATAATGTTCGTCATGGCTTGAATAAGGATTTAGGATTTGATGAAGCAGGACGAAAGGAAAATATTCGACGCATTGGCGAAGTTTCGAAGCTCTTTGTGGAAAATGGTCAAATTGTTTTAACAGCTTTTATATCTCCGTATAGAGAGGATCGTCAAGTTGTACGAGCGCTCGTAGAGGAGGGAGAATTTATAGAAGTCTATGTGAGATGCTCTGTAGAAACATGTGAACAGCGTGATCCAAAGGGACTTTATAAGAAAGCACGCAATGCTGAAATTCCAAACTTTACAGGGATTAGTGCGCCCTATGAAGAGCCGGAAAATCCCGAGATTATTTTAGATACAGAGCATTATTGCATTGAGGAATGTGTTGACCAACTTACAGAAATTTTAACTTCAAACGGATATATCTAATTTTTAAAAGAATCTGCTTACAAAGAGGAGGCAGATTCTTTTATGGGTTTTTATTAGAGTAATACCATTTGTTGTGAGATGATAGATTGATCAAATGGTATAGGAGTTGTTTAGAATGAGCATACATATTCAGTTACTAACAAAGGATAGTATGAATCAAAAAATAGGAAATGAAATATTGGAGCTATGGAATGAAAATGCGAAAGAAACGGCAGATTGTGAGTTAGAGAAGAGTGATAGAGAGGCTATTCTAAATCAATTAGAACAATATTTGCAATCACAATATGGGGCTATTTATATTGCAACTAATGAAAACCATCAAATTATAGGCTTCGGATTGGCTTCCATAAAAAAGGAATTAATGTATGATACGATTTATGGACAAATTGATGAGATCTATGTCTTACCAGCATATAGACGACAGAAGATTGCTAAACGTCTTGTAGATGAATTGGTAAATTGGTTTAATGAAAAGCATGATACTTCTGTCGTTAATGTTTATGTAGATTTAGAAAATGACCTAGCACTCGAATTCTGGGAAGGTGTCGGCTTAGAGAGAGAGTTTTTTATGCTATCAAATAATTAAAAAATGGCCAATGAAGTCTAGACGATTTCATTGGCCTATCTTTTTATTTTAAGCCTTGTTCCTTTTTCATGCGTTCAATTTCTGGTCCAAGCTCATCGCGGACAGTGCCTTTCCAGGGCTTTACACCAGCGATGTACGAGGAGCGAGTCATAATATGACCTCCTACAGGTCCAGTGATAAATAGAAACAAAATGCCGAGCAAAATACGGGGATTAAAGTGGTCCTCGATCAGCCAAAAGTGAAAGAATACGCCAATCAGTATACACATGACACCTAATGTTGCACTCTTTGAGGCAGCGTGAGCCCGAGTGTACAAATCAGGTAAGCGAATAAGACCAATGGCTGTCACGACAATAAATAGCACCCCGACAGAAATAAAAAAGATAACTAAACTATTAGCGAGAATTGTCACGTTTAATAATATCTCCTTTCTCAATAAATTTAGAGAAAGCTACTGTACCGATAAATGATAAAATCGCTAACAATAATATAATCTCAAGGAAGAAGCTTGTCTCCACTAATATGGAGAATAACCCAATTAACGAAATGAGGGACACACCTAATGAATCCAAAGCGACAACGCGGTCGGATGCAGAAGGACCTTTAACCATTCGATAAATAACGGCTACCATTGATAAGCAAATCACTACAATCGCAGCTATAATAAACGTTGTCATGATTTACTCACCTCCAATATCGCTTTCTCAAAAGAATCTCGAATTGCTGCAATTGCTTCATCGACATCACTAATATCGATTGCATGTACATATAATGTTTTCGCATCATCAGATACATGAACAACTACTGTACCTGGTGTTAAGGTAATAAGACTTGATAATAGGGTAATTTCCCATTCTTGCTTTAGAACAGTAGGATAAGCAAAGAATGCTGGTTGCATATCCAATTTAGGCTTTAATACTACTTGAAGAACTTGTATATTTGCCAATACTAATTCCTTTAAAAACAGTAAAGTCAGTTTAATAATTGCCCAAATACGGTAGACATAGAGACGTGTTGTAAAAAATCTCCGCATCATAATAAGCAGTAGAATACCAAGAAGGAAACCAACAATAAAGCCCGTTACTGTGTAATTTGAAGAAAGGAACATCCAGACGAAGGCAAGTACAAAATTTAAAATAATTTGAAATGCCATAGCTTTAATCCTCCTTCATAACAGCATCTATATAGATAGATGGATCATGTAATAGTTTTGCCGCATCATCCATAAATGGTGTAATCCACTCAGTTCCCACACCATAGGCTACAGTAATTAGCACTAAAAGAACAGTAGGCACAAATAGTGTTTGGTAGACTTTTTTATCGACCTTACCTGTGGTTGCTTTTTCTTCACCCCAGAAGGCATAAAGGAAAATACGAATCACAGATAATAATACGAGAAGTGATGAAGCTAATATAAAAATACTACTCCACATACTGCCAGCCTCAAAGCCACCTTGAGCAATAAGAAGCTTTCCGACAAATCCACTAAGTGGTGGAATTCCTGCTAAGCCAAATGCCGCAATTAAATAAAACCAGCCGAGAGCAGGATATTTTTTCATAAGGCCACCCATTTTTCGTAAATCAGATGTACCCGTAATATAGATGATAATACCGATTAGCATAAAGAGGGCTGCTTTAATCAGCATATCATGCACTAAATAAAACATGGCTCCTTTTAAGGAAACTTCGTTCATTTGAGAGACACCAAATAAAATAACGCCTACTGCGATAACAATGTTATAAATGATAATAAGCTTCATATCAAAGTAGGCAAGTGCTCCAATACAGCCCGCTATTATAGTTGCAATAGCAAGAGCCATTAGTAAGTCATGTGTATAGGATAAATCATGTACAAAGAACAGCGTATATGTCCGCGTAATGGCATAAATACCGACCTTTGTTAATAATGCCCCAAATAGTGTTAGCACTGGTATTGGCGCTGACGCATAAGAGGTTGGAAGCCAGAAGTAGAGTGGGAAAATGGCCGCTTTTAAACCAAATACCATTAAAAACAGAACAGCTATAACCGTAACAATCCCAGGTTGATTGACTTCAGCTATTTTTACCGCGATATCTGCCATATTTAAGGTTCCAACTACAGAGTAGAGGAAGGCAACTGTTATGACAAATAATGCTGAAGAAATCACATTGATTAAAATATATTTAATTGACCCTTTAAGTTGTCCCTTTTCTCCTCCTAAAACGATAAGTAGGTATGAAGCCATTAACAATACCTCAAAGAATACGAAAAGGTTGAAAATATCGCCTGTAGTAAATGCTCCATTCACCCCGGTTAATATAAACATGATTCCTGGGTAATAGAAGAACCGTTCTCGCTCCTTTGTGATGGAGCCAAAGCCATACCAAACTACAAAAAATGCAATTAATAGTGTAGTTGTAACAAGTAATACTGATACCATATCAGACACCATCGTAATGCCAAATGGCACTGGCCAGTTGCCGAATGTTACCTTTTGTATGCCATCATTTTTAACTTTTATAAGCAGTGAAATGGCTGATATAAGTGCAATCCCTATACCAAGTAATGAAAATGTTCGCTGATATTTTAGGTTTTTTTGCCCGAACATTAAAATCATGCCGAAGAAGAAAGGAATGATAATGGGCAGTAGAAGGAAGTTATTCATCCTCATCACTTCCTTTCATTAAGCTAATATCATCTGTTTCAAGCTCCTGATAGGAACGATAGGCAAGTACCAGGAAAAATGCTGTTACCCCAAAGCTAATAACAATCGCTGTTAAAATGAGTGCTTGAGGTAATGGGTCTGCAAATGTTTTCGCTCCTTCCTTTAATACAGGAGGTGCTTCTCCTCCAAGTCCGCCCATTGTTAAAATAAGCAGATGCGCACCGTGGCTTAAAAGGCCAGTGCCTATGATGATACGCAATAAGCTTTTGGATAAGATTAAATAAATCGCTGCCATAAACAGAAAGCCTATGACAAAGGCCATAATTATCTCCATTATTCATCCTCCCCAATTGTTTGAATAATGGTCATCGTAACGCCGACAACAACCAAATAGACACCACTATCAAAAAGCATAGCCGTGTGGAGTGACTGTTTGCCAAGAAGCGGTAAATTGAAATAATCAAAAAAATGTGTGAAAAATGGCTTGCCAACAAACATTGGGAAAGCAGCAGTTGCAAGGGCTAATAACAAGCCAATTGCTGTTAAATACGTATAATTAATGGGTAAAACATGGCGAACTGTATTTAAATCAAAGGCAAGGACTAGGAGTACGACGGCACTAGATGTTAGAAGTCCACCAACGAAACCTCCTCCTGGTGTATAATGACCAGCCAGAAAAATATGAATGGAAAAGAAGAAAATAATGAAGAATACAATTTTTGCTGTAAATTGTATAATGACATCATTTGTTTTCATGCGGTTTCTCCTTTCTATTCATACGTAACTTAATCATTGCTAAGATGGCCATGCCAGCAATACCTAGTACAGTAATTTCAAATAATGTATCGAAGCCTCGATAGTCTACTAAAATCACATTAACTATGTTACCACCGCCGGCTTTTGAATAAACTGTTTCCTCATAGTACTTAGAAATAGTTGGAATCAATTTTTGTGATTGTGCAGATAATGCTACAAGTGTGACCATTACACCAACTGCGATGGAAACTATCGCGCGGTTTAATCGGAATCTCATGCGTTCTTCGCGTTTCCCAAGCTTAGGGAGATGGTAAAATGCTAATAAAAATAATGCGACAGAAATCGTTTCAATAACAAGCTGTGTTAATGCTAAATCAGGAGCATTAAAAATAACAAAGAATAATGCCACTGTATAACCAACAGATCCAAGCCCAATAATGGCTGTTAGACGTGATTTTGCTAAAATTGTAATGGCTGTCCCAATGACTAAAACCACCACTAAGATAATCTCATACGAGCGAATAGGTGCCGTATTTTGGAAAGAGAATGTAAAGGCATTCTTTACAAATAAGGAGCCTATGACAATCGCTGCAATGCTGCTAAACATATAAAGTAAATAGTGCCGCATAGAACCTGTCATATAAAGTCGTGACACGCGATTTAAGCCCGCATCAAGACCAAGCATCATCTTGTCGTAGGCATTGTTTAACGTGAATGCGTGTGGGAATCGTGTGTACATACCTTGCCATTTCGGTAATGCTACAAACAATAAAACACCAACAATGACGATACCAATTGTCATAAGTAATTCGGGTGTTATACGACCATGCCAAGCAGCTACATGAATGTCAATATCCTGTGGTGAGTCATATAGGAATGGCTGAATAGCTTGGACAGCTGGCTTGACAAAATTATCCCCGACAAAATTCGGAATAAAGAATATTGCTATGACTAATGTTGCTAAAATCATTGGTGAAATTAACATACCGATGGGAGCCTCATGTGGTTTCTGAGGCAATTTCTCTGGTGTGAATTTGCCAGTAAATGTTCGAAAGACAAAATAAAAGCTATAGATAAACGTAAATATACTAGCAATCCAAGCAATAATAGGGAAAAGTACCCCCCATGTATCAAAGCCGAAAAATTCGAAATTTTGAAGTGCCAGCATAGCAGTTAAAAACATTTCCTTACTTAAGAAACCATTAAATGGAGGTAGACCTGCCATTGATAAACTACCAATTGCCGCGACTGTAAAGCTAATTGGCATAATACTCATTAATCCGCCTAGTTTGCGAATATCACGTGTACCCGTTTCATGATCAATAATACCTGCAATCATGAATAAGCTTCCTTTAAAGGTTGCATGGTTTATAAGATGGAAGATAGCTGCGAAGGCTGCATATTTGATGCTATCTATTGCACCATTTGTGTGATAAGCTACCGCACTTGCACCGAGCAATGACATAATAAGCCCAAGCTGACTCACTGTTGAGAAAGCAAGAATTCCTTTTAAATCAGTTTGCTTGACTGCAAAGAAAGAACCCCAGAATAAAGTTAAGATACCTATACCTGTAACAAGCCACACCCAAAGCTCAGAAACAGCAAAAATCGGTGTAAAGCGTGCGACTAAATAAATACCTGCTTTTACCATTGTAGCGGAGTGGAGGTAGGCACTAACCGGTGTTGGCGCTTCCATTGCATCTGGTAGCCAAATGTAGAATGGGAATTGTGCGGATTTCGTAAATGCTCCTAAAAGTAATAAAACGAGTGACCAAGTGAATAATGGGTGATGCATTAAATCTGGTGCAAGGACAATCAGTTCACGAATTGAATATGTTCCGCCCATTAGGTAAAGAAGAATGAATCCTCCCAGCATCATTAAGCCGCCACCGACTGTAATCATCATTGACTTAAGTGCACCAAGACGAGATGCATCGCGAGTATACCAGTAGCCAATCAATAAAAATGATGAAATAGACGTTAATTCCCAGAAAAAGTACAAAGTAATTAAATGATCAGATTGTACTACACCTAGCATAGCGGTCATAAATAATAATAAGTAAACATAAAAATTATGTAATTTTTCTTTATGTTTATCTAAGTAAAAAATGGAGTAAAGCACGACCAATGAGCCGATTCCAGTAATTAGTAATGAAAATAGCAAGCTAAGTCCATCTAAATAAGAAGCGACGGAAATATCAAGTGATGGAATCCAAGGAAGCTCTGCATGAAATACTTCACCGTCTGCTACTTTTGCGATATAAGATGTGTATATGATCGCGAGTGTAGCAGGAACTGCAAGAACAAACCAGCCTGTGTGGATATTTTTAATGCTTTTATATAAAAAGGGCACTAATATCGCAGCAAGCATTGGTATGAAAATATAAAGTACTTGTAACAAAAAAATCCTCCTTTATGTAGGTAAGTGTGTCCATTATAGCGCACTTTTTGTAGGAATGCATATGTACGTATAGGTTTTGGCTTGCGATAATGGAATAATTTTGGCTATATTATAAATAGGAAGTTATCAATAAAAATAGAGGAAAAAAATTTTTTATGAGGAACCCTTATATTTATGGTTATCTGCCATTAATTACAATTTTATTGTTTAGTTTAACATTTGGAATGTATGCCGTAGGGGAATCTTTACAAATTTTCCAATCCATTGGCGTGTATTCTGGTATGCGGGAATTTTTATCAGATTTTGAGCTCCGTGTGTTTTTATTAATTGTTTTTGCAATGATTTTCTTTATGGTATTTTCAGCTTTAAAATTAGTGGGGGAAACTATTCACGAGTTAGGAATGTTATTTTTCTCTAAAGATCAGGATGGTGCGACAGTTAGTCAGGCTCGGGGCGGCTTTATTATTTTATTTGTTGGTGCAATATGTTCAGCCTTTGCTATTCAATTCATTTATGTGTTGGTAGGAATTTTTGTTCTAACTATTTTTATCTATTTTATCTACCTTATATATAAGATGAGCCATTTTATGTCGATGGGTGGAACAATTGGATTACTAGTTTTTGAGCTTTTTATGTGGACTATACTATTATCGCTTTTAGTTTATGTGATTTTAAAATTATATAATGGTATTTTGGCGAGTTTACCATTTGCTAGTTAAATTACATAATGACAAAGAGCAGTCCAAATAGTGAGAGACTTCACTATGGACTGCTCTTTTTCTTTTATTATTCCAGTAATACATTAAAAAGCTGATGGTGAATTTTATAGGCCTCTAAATTTTCCATAGATTGTGGCTTATCGAAGCCAAGCCACACAGCTGCTGTATGTTCTTCTGTTAAGCCAGCAAGCCAGTAGTCACGATAGTCATTCGTTGTCCCAGTCTTTGCTCCGGTATAGTTACTTGTACTATAAACACCTTGTCCTGTACCATTCGTAACAACATCTGCTAGCAGCGTACGCATATACTTTACTGTTTTTGGAGACCAAATTTGATGGCGCTCTGTATTCCAGCTATAAAGCTCAGTTCCATCAGCTGCTGTTACCTTACGTATACTGTGGGCAAGTACATAGGAACCGTCTATAAAGCTAGTATAGGCATCGGCTAGCTCAAGTGCTGTTACGCCATATGTTAATCCCCCTAATGCAGCAGCATAGTTCTGATCCTTTGCTATGATAGAGCGAAAATGAAAACGATCTAGGTAACTAAATGCTGTTTCAATGCCTACTGTCTGAAAGAGCCGTAGGGCAGATGTATTGTAGCTATGACGAAATGCTACCCGAATTGGCACATCACCGTACTTATAGCCCCCATAGTTTTGTGGACAAAATGATCCAACACAGTAGCTCCCACCATTAACGATGGAATCAGGCGTATGTGCGGTTGTTTCAAAGAACGGCGCATAGACAGCAAGTGGTTTAAAGGCTGAGCCTGGCTGCCGTGTACCTTGAAAGGCACGGTGATAATCAAATTTTTCGTAATTTTTCCCTGCATAAAGGCTAATAATTTCACGTGTACTATTATTTATGACTGCTCCTGCTGCCTGTAACTTACCAGAGCCTAATATGGCCGTCATCTTTTCTTCATCATGTGATTGCTTGCTTGGATTAAGGGCTGTATAGATTGTCAGTCCATTTTGGAATAAAGTATTGAGTCGATTGTCTAGCTGTGCTTTGATATTTTTCTTTTCTTCTTCATTCTGAGCATTGACAAGTCGCTCCGCATATCCTTCTTTTTCTGCCACTAACCATCTAAGCTCTTGTAGGACATATGTGCTATATGTAGGATACTGTTGAATTTTATTTTTTACATTCAATGTAATGGGTTCAGCCTTATAGGTAGCAGCATCTTCTAACGTTATAGCACCGCTCTCTGACAGCGTATCTAATAGCCGCTCCTGTCTTGCTTTGGTGTTGTCAAAATTTTTTAATGGGTTATACAATGATGGGTTATTTGGAATGGCTGAAATAAATGCCATCTCAGCAATAGAAAGTTCCTTGAGCGGCTTTTGAAAATAATAAGAAGCTGCACCGCCAATCCCATAAACCTGATTACTAAAATAGGATTCATTTAAATACATGGTTAAAATCGTATCTTTATCGAATTCTTTCTCAAGTTCATGTGCATAAAAAAGCTCTGTTAATTTTCGTTCATAAGTTTTTTCATCCGATAAATAGCGCATTCGAACAAGTTGTTGTGTGATAGTGCTCCCACCTTGTGAGGCTGAGTTTGTATTTGAATTCGCTACAACAGCTCGAATGATTGCACTGAAGTCAAAGCCAATATGATCATAAAAATGAGCATCCTCACTTGCTATAAAAATTTCCTGGGCAATTTGTGGAATTTCTTGTAAGGTTAGTGGCTGCCGCCATTCTACATACTCCTCACTAAAAATTTCTCCGTTTTGATCAATAAGTGTTACAGGAAGTTGTGCCTGTACTTCCGGTAAATGAATAGCGCTAGCAATTTGCTCTTCGTGTGCTTTTGCCGTATTAATTTCTGTTCTAATATTAGTGCTAACCCACCAAAGGACAGGTAAGGATAGAACTATGATAAAAAAACCAAAAGCCTTGTTCATGTGTGCCTCCACTTTAAATTATGAGTCACTCAACAGAATAACATAATTTGGATGGTTTCCAAATACGCGTTCGGACCTATTTACACTTTCCAAAAATTTGAAGGCTGTATTGATTTCTCTTACTAGATTCAGATAATAAATGATGGTAAAAGTGCAAAAATCGTCAATACTTTGGTGAAGAAAACCTGTAGGAAGTATGTTAGACTAAAATGAGGTCAGATATGATAAGCTACTATCATATTCAGCGAAACTGAAATTACATTTAAAGGAGAGACTCCAATGTTTCCACAATTAACATCAGAAGTACAAGCAGGCGAAGTACTTGTAGAAATGAAAACAACATTAGGTGCAGTTAAAATTAAGTTATTCCCAGAGCATGCACCAAAAACAGTTGAAAACTTCTTAGGCCATGCAAAATCAGGTTACTATAACGGCATTATTTTCCACCGTGTTATTCAAGATTTTATGATTCAAGGTGGCGACCCAACAGGTACTGGTATGGGTGGCGAATCTATATGGGGTAACTCTTTCGAGGATGAGTTCTCAGATCAAGTATTTAACCTTCGTGGTGCCCTTTCTATGGCAAATGCAGGTCCAAATACTAATGGTTCACAATTCTTTATCGTTCAAATGAAGCACCTTCCAAGTGATATGCTACGCCAATTACAAGGTGCAGGCTTCCCTGAGGAAATCATTGAAGCTTACGCAAAAAATGGTGGTACACCTTGGCTAGATCATAAGCATACAGTATTTGGTCATGTGGTTGAAGGAATGGATATTATTGACAAAATAGCAGAGGTTGAAAAAGATTTCCGTGACAAACCTCTAGAAGATGTGAAAATTGAGTCAATTACAGTTTTTGAATAATAATTGTAAGGACGTGTAAAGATGAAACCCTTAATGTATCAATTTTTATATTTCCCTGAAGATAAATCAGGCTATATTCCTGCTGCTTTTGAATTTTTAGTAATGCTAATCCTATGTATTGCTGTATTTATGATTTTTCGTAAAATTTCAAAAAAACAAGAATTAAAATCGAAGGAAATTGAAGCACGTATTCTTGCTGAGAAGAGCAAAACAAACAATCAGCAAAATATTTAAGGTAAGAATGCTAGATGCCTCGCAGCCATTCAGGACAGCGAGGCAATTTTTTATTTTCTTTTGTAGCGTCGCATTTGATGTCTAATTGACTTGATAGTAGTTACACAAACGAGTATTAGGGATAGACAAATACCACTAAGTGCCGTTATAAATGCTACCCATTCAAATATGGTATAGCTCCAAACACTGCCTAATCCATTAGAATCTCTCCACTCCTCAATCACTAAATTCATGCCATAAATACCTGATATAACAGTAAAAACTGTTAAGATAAATAGCAATTTATTACTTCTATTATCCGATTGATCCTCTTGCGTACGGTATAAGCTATCTAGTGTTGCCTTTGTCTCCGTATAATGCTCATTTATACGAAAATATTTCCGCAGCATTTGTGAAATTTCTCTGCCTTCGGTACGAACGATTACCTCTTCAAAATAATAACGTGCAGAAAACTTTGTAATTAATTCAATCAGCTCGTTAACAACTAATTTATCCTTGCCCCAACTGATTTCACTATATTCGTATGCAACCTTTAGAAGCATCATTTTATAAAAATAATGAGTAAACAGATTATAATAATGAGTACCCATAAATTCATCTAAGTTGTGTTTGCTTTTTTCAAAAGACATATTACAAATAGTCATCTGGGCTTGTGCAGAGGTTACAATATAGCTGTGCGGAGCCCAGCGCTGATGTGTATGTTGCTTTACATATTCAGCAATATACTCAGGATTAGTACTAGAGATAAAAGGGGTGCCTTCGGGCGTTCTTCCATCTACTTGTCCCAGTCTAAATAAATGCTCATCTAAAATGTCTTGTCCCTCCTTACAAAGTAAATACCCTGATGAAAACATGCGTTCATCCTCAAAAAAAGGTAATCCTTCATACGTATTTTCTTGATGATGCAATAAATAAGGCTGTAAAAAGGGCATAAAATGCTTAAATAATAATTCACTGGTGGATGAAAAATCACCAAAAGAAAAATGATGGCTGGCTCCCTTTTCCTCTCTTAGCTTTGCTTCAAGTACTCTAAAATAATGAATGAAATTAATAACATCACTAATATCTTGTGTGTGCTCTGTCATACTTACTCGAACTGTAACGATTCCGTTACCAAAAGGGCATAATGTAACATCTAAACTAATGATTTCGTAACCGAAACGGCTATCCTTGTGTTGTAAAAAACCCTTTGTATGGTAGGCCTTTGAAAATCGAAGAAAATCTTGACTATTCAATTTTTCTGGAAATAGTTTATCCTCAAGAAAGGGATAGAAAAATTGAGCAAGAGCTTCATGTTTAACTGAAATAGAATGACCATAAAATGCATTTTCTAAGGAAGTATTGTTTAATGAAAAAAAGGAATATCCCTCATTTTTGAGGACATTGCTAAGCTGAGAACGATTTTTCATTTGATAAGCAAATGGAAATAAAAAGGTCATATATGCTCGTTCTATTGCTAATGGCACTAACTTCATGAAAATCACCTCAAACAAATTTAATAACATTCCTGTGAGAGAAGGATAGAAGGAGCTAACAAACCTTTCCACCAATTTGAATTTCTAAACATAAAAAGGATATCTCAAATTGGAGATATCCTTCCATGTTGTTGAAATACTATTATGTCAATGAAATCAAGGTGACAAATTAAAAAGTATAGCCCTTTTTCAAAACGAGAGGTTGATTTCCGTTCCGACTGAGTGCTTTGCCGCTGACGCTTCGCTTTCGCGCAGAGCAGAGCTTCCTGGGGGCGTCCGATGAGCCGCTTGGGGCAACAGGAGGTTGGTCACGAAGGCGTTATCACAGGACGTGATGCTTTTAGCCTTCGTTCCCTAATATGCTCGCTCCAGGGTCTCATCTGTGACGCTGAATCCCCGAGGAGTCACTCAGTCTACACTCCAATCAACCACTGCACATAGTATTTTCTTCTAGCATTTCACACAAATGTATAGTGATAAATTTGAAGTCTTAGCCATCACTATATTGTGCAAAAATGGAGCTTTGATAACATTTTTCTATGTGAAAACAGAGGAGTACTTTATGTAAAGTTACAAAGTAGTTTGTTTTACGCATAAAACGTAGGTTAACAGATGTAGAATTGTACCACTATTCTATCCATTTAATGATGGTGAGTAACATGCTTTTACTTTACTTTTTGAGGGAAGAAAATATTTAAAGTTCTACACTATTGCTGATTGGAGTGCAAGGCTACTCGACTCCCGTGGGATAGCGAGACAGACGAGACCCTGAGGCCAACACGATGTTGGTCACGAAGGCATTGTCACAGGACGTGACGCACTTAGCCTTCGTTCCTCCAGCGCAGGAAGCGGCTCGTCGCTCGCCCACAGGAAGCCTTGCTCTGCGCGAAAGCGAAGCGTCAGCGACAAAGCGAGTAGCCTGGAACGGAAATCACCTTCATTTTGACTAAATATTCACAAAGAGTCCCTTGACTATTTAGTTTTTCAACACTATGAAAGGATATCTCAAATTGGAGATATCCTTCACTACTGGCTCATTATGATTGTAATGCTTGTTTAAACCGCTGAACACCATCTTTGACTGTATCGAAGGAGCAAGCTACATTCATACGCAGGAAGCCGCGTCCTTCTTCACCATATTTAGTTCCAGGCTCTAATGCCAGCTTGCCATTTTCAAATAGGCGTTTCATCATTTCTTTTTCATCTAGTGCTAGCTCTCGATAATCTATCCAAAGCAAATAGGTGCCCTGTGGCTTTGTGATGCGGATGCCTGGCAGTTGCTCTAATTCTTGGATGACATAGTCCATATTTTTGGAGATGTAAGTAAGTAACGCATCTAACCATGAAGAGCCCTCAGTGTAAGCTGCCTGCAGTGCAACAGGAGCAAAAGTATTTAATGAGCCTTGACCGCTTGCCATATTTATAGCTTCTAATTTTAAACGTTTTCGCTTATCCGTCACAATCATATAGGCTACTTGTATACCAGCTAAATTAAATGTCTTTGTTGGAGCCATACAAGTAATAATCCGATCAATTTCCGCACCAGCAATTTTTGCAAGTGGTGTATGGGTTGCACCATCAATCATTAAATCAGAGTGAATTTCATCTGAAATAATTAAAACATCGTATTTTGCACAAAGGCGCACTATTTCTTTTAACGTTGCTTCATCCCATACATAGCCACCTGGATTATGTGGGTTACATAATATGTAAGCTTTAATGTTTTGGGCTAATGCCTGTTCAAAAGCTACGAAGTCAAAGACAAATGTACCATCTTCCTCAACCAAAGGACAGCTTATAATCTCTCGAGCATTGCTTTTGGGAATATTAAAAAATGGCGGATAGACTGGTGAGGAAATAAGTACTTTATCGCCAGGATTTGTCAAAGCTGTAATGCAATTCGCTAAAGCAGCAACTACACCATTACAAAATAGAATCGAATCTTTTTCAATATGCCAATCATGACGAGTATTTTGCCAGTCTATAATCGACTGCACTGCTTCCTCTCCAACAAAACTATAGCCAAAAACCGTTTTTTTAGCATGCTCTTGCAGCGCTTTTGTTACAGCTTCTGGTGCGGTAAAGTCCATGTCAGCTACCCACATTGGCAGAATATCTGAAGCATCTTTTAGTCCATATACTTTTTCCATTGCGTCCCATTTTACAGAGTTTGTACAACGACGTTTATTAGTTTGATCGAAAATAGACAAGCAAATCACTCTTTTCTTTTTTATTTACTATGGTATCATACGAGTATGATAAAAGGATAATAGGTGAGTATTTTGGAAAATATTAAAATGAATCAAGCAGCTGTACATCTGCTAGAGGAGTGGGATCCATTCCACTTAGGTTCAGACCATTATGATACTGAAACAGCAGATGTTGTAGCAGCATTGCAAGGTATTGATGATCCATCTATTCTTGCAAAGGTTATACAAGAAACATATGAGCATTCGTTTGAAGAATGGATTCCATTTGAGGATTGTGTAGCCATATCATACAAACTAATTGCCATTAAATTCGAAGCAAAGTGTATTATTTAACAAAAGCTTTGCTTTATGATAGAAAACGAGATTGTCCATCAAGTTGTGACAACCTCGTTTTTTTTGATGAAATTCACTTAAACAGCGGTAAAATTCCTTGAATAAAAATAATAAAAATGGCTAATGGCGAAACATAACGAATTAAAATATACCAAATCATAAACATTAGATTAGATGAAGCAAGCTCTTTTCGTGAAATGTCCTTTGTATAGTAATAACCAGCAAAAATTGAAATTAGTAAGGCTCCAATCGGCATCCCAATACTATTCGTCAAAAAGTCAACAAAGTCAAAAATAGAGCGATCTAAAATTTTTATATCTGATAGGATACCAAATGACAGTGCGCTTGGTATACCAAAAATGAAAATAATGATGCCACCAATCCAAGCAATTTTTTTACGCTTTTCAGGCTTATCACCAATAGCAATAGCAACAACAATTTCTAACATAGAAATTGAAGATGTTACCGTTGCAAAAAGTAAAAGAATAAAGAAAATCGTTAGAAATAGTCCACCAAGTGGTAATTGCTCAAAAACAGCAGGTAAAATAATAAATACGAGACCTGGACCCTGATCGGGCGTATATCCTAGTGCAAACACTGCTGGGAATATAACCAAACCCGCAAGTAAGGAAATGATGATATTCATTGATGCAACATTAATCGCAGAGTTTCCTATTTTTTCGGTTTTGGATAGGTAGGAAGCATACGTAATCATTACCGCAATACCAACACTTAATGAAAAGAATGCTTGTCCAAGCGCCATTAAAAATGTTTCCGCATTGAAGTATGACCAGTCAGGCACAAACATAAACTTAACACCTTCCATTGCACCGTCCAATGTTAAGGAGCGAATCACTAATACAATGAAAAAGATGAATAGTAATGGCATCATCCAAGTGCTCGCTTTTTCAATACCACCCTTGATACCGGCTGATACAATGACTACCGTTAATAGCATAAATAGTCCTTGGACAAGAACTGCTTCAAATGGGCTGGATATAATGTTTCCAAATAAATCTGCATAATTTATATTGGTACTAGAGCTAGTTAACCGTAAAGTAAATGCACGAGCTAAATAGCTTAAAATCCAACCACCAACAACACTGTAGAATGACAGGATAAGTCCAGCAATAATCATGCCTCCCCAGCCAATTAAATACCAAGGTTTTCCAGGTGCTTGTTCCTTAAACGATGTTACAGCATCTTTTTGTCCACGACGGCCAATCATAAATTCAGCAATTAGCACTGGAAGGCCGATAAAGAATGTACATAAGATGAATAATAAAATAAAAACACTGCCACCATTTGTGCCCGCCATGTATGGAAACTTCCAAATAGCTCCTAATCCTATAGCACTTCCAGCAGCAGCTAAAATAAATCCAATTTTAGTTGTAAATTGATCTCTCGATGACACGAAAATAAATCCTCCTTATACTAAAACTTTATTTTACCGCAATATTTTCATAACACAAGCAAATATCAGAAAATTGATAATAGATTTCTTCATGAGATTTAGTTAGGTTGTAGAATGATGACAAATATGGTTTTGTTATCTTGATTCAGTTCTCTATAGATGGCAAGATAAATGCAATTATTTTCCTTTTTAGGGGTCGTACAAACGCTCATTGAATCGAGATAAAGTTCCAGCGGATGTCACGGATTTTGAAGAGGAACTTTTCTTAGGGGCGTAATTGATAAAAGTACTTCCTTTTAAAGTGAAACTAAATTTTGTAACAATTAGAAGGATTTATTCGTTCCATAAACAAAGGGGGGATTACTTTGACGGAAGCTGAATTAATAGCAAAGGCACAACAAGGGAACAAAGAAGCCTATATAGAGCTTATTCGAATACATCAACAAACAGTTGAAAAATTTGCCTATCAATGTGGCGTACATAGTAATGATTTAGCAGATGTTTCACAGGAAGTATTTGTGAAGCTATATCGTTTTTTACATCAGTTTAAACAGGACCGTTTTACAACTTGGCTCTATAAAATCACCCTGAATGCCACGCGTGATTATTATCGTAAGGAGCAGCGAGAACAAGCAAAGGAAGAAAGATTAAGTATTCAGAGGCAGCTCCCATCCTCTTCGGCAGAAATGCATGTGCTAAATTTTGAGGAGGATAGAGTATTACATAATGCCATTAAAGCACTCGATGAAAAATATCGTTATCCACTTATATTATTTTATTTTCATGAACTCAAGTATGAAGAAATAGCAGAGATTCTCAACATCTCGCTATCGACAGTTAAAATACGGCTATTACGTGCAAAGGAAAAAATTAAAGTCGTGCTATTGCAAGAGGGGAGTGTTGAAAATGGATGATAAACAGTTTGAAAAACGGATGGAGCTTCTAAAAAAATCCTATGATCGTTTGGAGCCACAATTAGATCCAGAAGCTGTTTTCGCACAAATTGAGATAGAGAACGCAGAACAACCAGAGCAGGATAATCCTTCAGTACAAAAACCTCCCTCAAAATGGCAGAAGCCGGCAGTTTGGTTTGTTAGCATTGCAAGTATGCTTTTAGTCAGTGTTCTTGTTTCATCTTATGTAATTCAGCAACCAGAAAATCTAGGTAGTGAGGAAAAGGCATTAAAAGAAGATGAAAAAAAGACAGAAGAGAAGGATTGGGCTGAGCGACTTACTAAAAAATACAATAGTAAAAAAGATCAAATACGAAGAGAGCTGTCCGTTTCAATTGATGAACTGAATGCATTTCAATTTATTAAAAATGCAGATAGTATGTTAGAGTTTTTCACAAAAAACAATTTACGATTACAGGAAAGTGATGAGCAATATTTAAAGTACGCTGAGGAAACCGTTCTTAATGAATTAATGACACCACGAAGAGCGCTAGAAACTATAGAAAATAGGAATAATTTAATCTATGATGAATCGTTTAATGTATATCTAACATATGAAAAGAGTGTCATTGAACTTGAGGAGTTTTACAGTGGTCTTCTAGAACCATTTGAACCCCTCTTAAGGAAATCAGCGAATATTAATAAATACCCCGAGTTAAAGGTAATTATTGATGCCGCAAACGCTCAATTTATGGAATTGAGAAAGGATGAAAATGGTTCATTCTATTTTAAAGCTGATCCAATTAATGGTGAATTTCGGTCAGCTGCTATTAATAATTTGCATCCCGATATCTTTGGCTATTTTGAGTATTTAGAAAAGGGGTATTTATTATTGGCAGATGATTTAAGGTATACACGAGAAGAAACAGCTAGATCCTTAAAAATAATAGAGCGATCCTTATTAGCAGATAACAATCCTGATTCAACTGCTTATAAGGTGTTAAGAGAAACTTTTGAAAATACATGGCTGGTATTATTAAAAGGAAGTCCTAAATATCCTGCTTACAATGGGAAACTTCATATGGATCATTTGAATTTTTTACAAGATGTAGCAGATGGTAAGTATGGAGAGCTTATGAAAGAAACTGCTGTGACAATTTTAAATGAGCTAAAGAAAAGCAATGATTCCACTACATTAACGAAGTTATCTTCTTACGATATTTGGACAATCATTTTGCAAACAAGAGAAGAAACTACAGGATTGATTAATGATAGTGATTTTATTATTGTGGATATAAACGAGCAAGAAATGATGCAAATAGAGGCAGTATATAAGCAATATAAGAAAAGTGATGCTGAAACGTTTATTAATGAACTACGCCCCTTAAATATAGTGTCTCTTTATTTATATGCAAAAACGATCGGTGATAAATCTTTAGAGAAGTCTTTAGCTCTCCCAAATGTAACACTTGATGCTAGCTTGTTAGGCAATGTAAAAAATTTGGAGGTTGTCAGTCAGTTAGGTGAGTATGAAGGGAGCTATCCAATGGTAGCTATTCGAATTAAGAGCGAGCAACAGAATATATATGGTAGGCAGTTCCTTGTTAAGTTTTCAAAAAATAAGCAAGGCTATTATCGTATATCTGGAATCATTGATTGAGGAGATGATTTTTTGCCCCGCTTTTGCACGTATGCTATAATTTAAGGTGATATATACGTAGCAAACAAAAAGAAAGTGGGCAAAAGGTTATGGTAAAAAAATATGAATTAGGAGACGTGTTGACCGGAAAAGTTACAGGTATACAGCCGTATGGTGCATTTGTTGCGCTTGATGAAGATACACAAGGCCTTGTGCATATTTCCGAAATTACGTACGGCTTTGTTAAGGACGTAAGTGAATTTTTAGCCGTTGGGCAAGAGGTAGAAGTGAAGATACTTGAAATCGATAAAGAGGCCGAAAAAATTAGTTTATCGATTCGAGCTTTACAAGAACGCCCAGCAACATTACGTAAAAAAGATGCACCACCACGTAAATCATTGCAGGATCGTGTAGATGAGTCAGATGCAAATGGTTTTAATTCCCTAAAAGATAAATTACAGGACTGGATCGAACAGTCAGGACAATAAGAAAACGAGGATGCCTTTAGTGGGAGGTATCCTCGTTTTTTTTTAATTATTCAATATAAATTCTATTGTTTTTTTATTTTGCGGATTCTATATTGCAGATTTTGACGGCTCATACCGAGTGCATTTGCCGCTTTTGTGATATTGCCTTCATATAAATTCAAGACATTTTGCACATAATATGATTCGGCTTCGCGTAAATAAGCATCGAGAGGCATGACATCATTTTGCTGATGAAACATAAAGAACTCTGGTTCACGATTGGAGGCATCTTGCTGCTGTACTTTAAAGCGAAAATGCAATGGTAGAAAATCCGAAGTAACTGTAGATTCAGTTGTCATAAAGGACACAATTTCATCTAACAATAGTTCGAGTTCTTTTAAGTTACCTGGCCAATCATATTGCAAGAATAATTCCTGTACATCAGGTGCTAGATCAGTCACATTGGATGCAAATCGTTCTCGATGACGGCTAAAGTAATCATTTACAAATGGCACAATATCTTCTTTTCGATCTGTTAGGTTTGGAATAGTAATCGCCATTGTTGCAAAGAAATAATATAGTGATTTAGATAGCTTCCCCTCTGCAATTAATGCAATTGGATCACTCCCCACACTTCCAATTAGCATGTATTTGGATTGAGGAAGTGATTGCAGTACTGCTAATAATTGCTCCTGAATGTCTAGGCTTAAGAAATCGATGCGTTCAAAGAAAAATGTATATGCCTTATCATCCTGTAAGAGCTCCTGCAATTTATCTAAAACAGATTGAGCCGAACGACGGCTTACTAGTGTAACAAAGGCTTCAGGATCAGTCGAAGCTGCATGGTGAATACCTTCTGCTACTAAATCTTTTCCTGTACCAGATTCACCGATTAGTAAAACAGGTAATTTCACAGCTGCTGCTTTTTTTGCATTTGCAATCACCTGTTGCATTGATTCAGAATCAGATGTAATCATATCAAATGTTAAAGGTTCACCATATCGTCGAAGGGGCTGATAAACAAGCTTTTCGAGTGATGTAATATCACGAGCAAATTCTATTGCACCAATTAGTTTATTTCCGACATAAAGTGGAAAAGTATCATTAATAGTTGTTATTTCATGTCCATTTTTATTCCAATAGGTTTGTTTTACATTAATTTCTTTTTTACCTGTTTGCAATACACGCATTAACGTACTTTCATGCTGGCGAAAGGAAAACAATTCAATAATAGAACGATCTGCTAATTCATCAAAATGAAATCCTTCAATTTCTTTCATCTTTGTATTATAAATAATGGTTTTTCCAGATAGGTCAACTGCGTGAATACCAACGGATACATTTGTTGCTATAAACTCATAAAAAGGTAATAAGGGTTCAGAATTTTTCATAAAATGTGCACCTCAAAAAATTTTTTACTTGAAATATGCAACGAAATTTTGCATTATAATAAGTGTAAGAATATTTTATACGCAAAAATATTTTGCGTCAATGTTTTTTGCACACCAATATACATCTCATGAGGGAGGATAAAGTATGATTCCATACAAACACGAACCGTTCACAGATTTTTCACAAGAGGCAAACTACAACGCTTACGTAGAGGCTTTAAATAAAGTTGAAAGTTATTTAGGTCAAGACTATCCACTTATTATTGGTGGCGAACGTATTACGACAGAAGATAAAATCGTTTCGTATAACCCTGCTAAGAAAACAGAAGTGATTGGTCGCGTGTCAAAAGCGAGCAAGGACTTAGCTGAAAAAGCGATGCAAGCAGCAGATGAAACATTTAAAACATGGAAAAAAGTAGATCCAGCAATTCGTGCAGATGTGCTTTTCAAAGCAGCTGCGATTATTCGTCGTCGTAAACATGAATTCTCTGCACTTTTAACAAAAGAAGCTGGGAAACCATGGGCTGAAGCAGATGCTGATACAGCAGAAGCAATCGACTTCCTAGAATATTATGGTCGCCAAATGTTGCGTATTAAAAACGGCCAGCCAGTTGAAAGCCGTTCAGGTGAGTACAACCGTTATGACTACATTCCATTAGGGATCGGTATTGTTATTTCTCCTTGGAACTTCCCATTCGCGATTATGGCAGGTACAACAGTGGCCGCTTTAGTAACAGGAAACACAGTGTTATTAAAACCAGCTTCTACAACACCAGTAGTGGCGTATAAATTTATCGAAGTATTAGAAGAAGCAGGTCTTCCAGCAGGAGCTGTTAACTTTGTACCAGGTTCTGGTGCTGAAGTAGGCGACTACTTAGTAGATCATCCAAAAACACGCTTCATCAGCTTCACAGGTTCACGTGATGTTGGTTTACGTATCAACCAACGTGCTTCTGTCTTAAATGATGGTCAAATTTGGATCAAACGTGTGATCGCTGAAATGGGTGGTAAAGATACAATCGTTGTCGATAAAGAAGCAGATTTAGAGCTAGCTGCACAATCTATCGTGAAATCAGCATTTGGTTTCTCTGGTCAAAAATGTTCAGCATGTTCTCGTGCTGTCATCGTAGAAGATGTGTATGACCAAGTTGTGAATCGTGTAGAAGAGCTAACAAACGCTTTAACAGTTGGTGATCCTACAGATTTCAGTAACTTCATGGCAACGGTTATTGACCAAGCAGCATTCAACAAAATTACGGAATACATCGAAATCGGTAAAGGCGAAGGTCGTCTAGTATCTGGTGGTACAGCAGATGATTCAGTAGGTTACTTCGTACAACCAACAGTATTCGCTGACGTAGAGCCTTCTGCACGTATTATGAAAGAAGAAATCTTCGGACCAGTGGTAGCGATCGCAAAAGCAAAAGATTTCGATCACGCTATTGAAATTGCGAACGATACAGAATATGGTTTAACAGGTGCCGTAATTACGACAAACCGTATGAACTTAGAAAAAGCACGTGAAGAATTCCATGTTGGCAACCTTTACTTCAACCGTGGCTGTACAGGTGCCATCGTTGGCTACCAACCATTTGGTGGCTTCAACATGTCAGGTACAGACTCAAAAGCTGGTGGTCCAGACTACCTACAGCTTCATATGCAAGCAAAAACAACTTCAGAAATGCTTTAATTTTTAACAAATTAGTGGAAAAAAACCACTTTGATTTAGGGCTGTTCCATAAGTAATTGAAGGATATATATTGAAGAGAATCTGTAAAACTTCTTTGGGTATGCGTACATGGTTATCCGCAGACACAAATGTGAGACGACTTCGCACCTGTGGAGGCTAGCAGATTCTTGTTCATCCTTTTTTCAGAAAATGCTGATGAATAAATTATTTCTATTAAATTGTTTTATTGAACTTTGTCCCTTTATTCCATAGATGAAGTAAGGAGAGAATATGATATGACAAAAACACAACAAGTGATTGAACAAACTCAAAATTTTGGTGCTGCAAACTATCATCCACTGCCAATCGTAATTTCAGAGGCTGAGGGTGCTTGGGTTAAAGATCCAGAGGGCAACAAATACTTAGATATGTTATCAGCATACTCTGCTGTAAACCAAGGACATCGCCATCCGAAAATTATTGCTGCATTAAAAGAACAAGCTGATAAAGTCACATTAACTTCTCGTGCATTCTATAGCGAAAACCTAGGTGAATGGTATGAGCTTGTTGGACAATTAACAAATAAACAAATGGTCTTACCAATGAATACAGGTGCTGAAGCGGTTGAAACTGCTTTTAAAGCGGCTCGTCGTTGGGCATATGATGTAAAAGGTGTAGAACAAGGCAAGGCTGAGGTTATTGCATGTAATGGTAACTTCCATGGTCGTACAATGCTAGCTGTATCACTATCATCTGATGAAGAATATAGACGTGGCTTTGGTCCAATGCTACCTAATATTAAGCTAGTAGACTACGGTAACCTAGAAGCTTTAAAAGCAGCTATCACACCAAACACTGCTGCATTTTTAATTGAACCAATTCAAGGGGAAGCTGGTATCGTGATTCCACCAGAAGGCTTCTTAAAAGCGGCTCGTGAGCTTTGCCGTGAAAACAATGTATTATTTATTGCAGATGAAATCCAAGCTGGTTTAGCACGTACAGGTAAAATGTTTGCTTGTGATTGGGAAGAAGTAGAGCCTGATATGTACATCCTTGGTAAAGCTTTGGGTGGCGGTGTATTCCCAATTTCTTGTGTAGCTGCAAACCGTGACATCTTAGGTGTCTTCAACCCAGGTTCACATGGTTCAACTTTCGGTGGTAATCCTTTAGCATGTGCTGTTTCTATTGCATCCATTAAAGTGTTACTAGATGAAAAATTAGCTGAACGCTCACACCAACTTGGTGAATATTTCAAAGGTAAATTACGAGCAATTAACAACCCTGTTATTAAAGATGTTCGTGGCCGTGGCTTATTCATTGGAATGGAGTTAACAGAGGCAGCACGTCCATACTGTGAAAAACTTAAAGAATTAGGCTTACTATGTAAAGAAACACATGACACAGTTATTCGTTTTGCTCCACCGCTAGTGATTTCACAAGAAGATTTAGATTGGTCAATTGAACAAATTGAAAAAGTATTTAAACTTTAACAAAATGTTCACATTTTAATTCGGAAGTATGTTACAATGATGCCGATATACTATCATTAAAAAAAACAAAGAGGCGATTTAATATGTCTGAAAACTTAAACCTGTTCACATCAACTCAAGATGTCATTCAAGACGCTCTAAATAAACTTGGCTATGACGAAGCAATGTATGAATTATTAAAAGAACCGCTTCGTATGCTACAAGTACGCATCCCAGTGAAAATGGATGATGGTACAACAAAAGTATTTACTGGTTACCGTGCACAACATAATGATGCTGTTGGACCAACAAAAGGTGGGGTACGTTTCCACCCACAAGTATCTGAGGAAGAAGTTAAAGCGCTTTCAATGTGGATGACATTGAAATGTGGTATTGTCGATTTACCATATGGTGGTGGTAAAGGCGGAGTCATTTGTGACCCACGTCAAATGTCTATGGGCGAAATCGAGCGCTTAAGCCGTGGTTATGTTCGTGCAGTAAGTCAAATCGTAGGACCTACAAAAGATATTCCTGCACCAGACGTATTTACAAATGCACAAATTATGGCTTGGATGATGGATGAATACAGCCGTATGGACGAATTCAACTCACCAGGTTTCATCACTGGTAAACCACTAGTACTTGGTGGTTCACAAGGTCGTGACCGTGCAACTGCACAAGGTGTTACAATTGTTATCGAAGAAGCAGCGAAAAAACGTGGCATTAATATTAAAGGTGCACGCGTTGTTATTCAAGGATTTGGTAATGCAGGTAGCTTCCTTGCGAAATTCATGCATGATTTAGGTGCAAAAGTAATCGGGATTTCAGATGCTTATGGTGCACTTCATGATCCAGAAGGTTTAGATATCGACTACTTATTAGATCGTCGCGATAGCTTCGGAACAGTAACTACTTTATTTGAAAACACAATTTCAAACAAAGAATTGCTAGAGCTTGATTGTGATATTTTAGTGCCAGCCGCTATTGAAAACCAAATTACTGCTGACAATGCACACAATATTAAAGCAAACATCGTAGTAGAAGCAGCAAATGGTCCAACAACAGCTGAAGCAACGAAGATTTTAACAGAACGTGGCATTTTACTTGTACCAGACGTATTAGCATCTGCAGGCGGTGTTACAGTTTCTTACTTCGAATGGGTTCAAAATAACCAAGGTTATTACTGGACTGAAGAAGAAGTGGAAGAGCGTTTATACAAAAAAATGGTGGAAGCATTTGATAATGTATATACAACAGCAACAACACGCAACATTAACATGCGCTTAGCAGCTTATATGGTAGGTGTTCGCCGCACTGCTGAGGCTTCTCGCTTCCGTGGATGGGTTTAATAAAGCGAAACTTCAATCAGTGAGGGTTTTCCTCATCCCACTGATTGCTGTAGATGAACACAAGCTAAGTACTCCGCATTCTGCGTAAATGCTTGTGTGACCAACATCGTATTGTCCTCAATCGGGCTTTTATGGGTAGTTAATCTCCCACCTGACTTCTTTGCTTTCGCTGAATTTTGAGGTGAGAGTCTTGTGCCTGATGATTCACTTTCGGTACTGATAAATTACTGCCCGTTAATGCTGGATAAAATAGATAAATACAAAACGAGTCATTCCTATATCATTAGGATGACTCGTTTTTGTCTTGGGGCGACTTGTGTTTATTTGTTTGGATAAGATGCTCCAGTCGCTTTTCTAAAACCACTTTTCTTTCATTCCGCACCTTTTGTACACGCAGAAATTTCAATAACCCTATTCCACCAAAAATAGCAACAAAGCAAACGATTACAATAATTAACATAAACATAAGCAAAATTCCTTTATTCTATGTACTGTCTCTACTATACAATAACTATCTAAACAAATTCTGAACATATGGATAGAATATATGTATAGGTGGATAGAACTATTATATAGCTAGATGGAACTATTGTGAATAAAAAGTTCCTTTCCTTTTCTGTTCAGATTTTGTTCAGGTGTTCCTTGATAGACTTATCTAGGAAGAATGTGAAGCTAAATTTTTATAGTGAAGGGAGAATAATAGATGAAAACTAGCACAGTACTATATGACAAATTATTTAAATCAGCCATGGCTACGGTAATGGCTACAAGTGCACTGACCGCTTTAGCACCAGTTACAACAAAAGCAGATACCAATGAGGAAGTATTTAGAGATGTGAAAACGACCTCAGATTACTATGAATATGTCAATGAATTATTTGAGCGTGGTTTCGTCCACGGCTACTCAGATGGTTCTTTTAAGCCTACGGGATTATTAACACGTGCTCAGGCATCGAAGATTTTAGCTCTTAATTTAGGGCTAGATATTACAAAAACTTCTAACGTTACTTTTAAGGACCTTCCAACTGATGACTGGGCGTATCCGTATATAGCAGCATTAAAACAAGCAGGCATTATTGATGGTTATGAGGATGGTACATTTAAACCAAATGCTCCGATTACACGTAATCAAATGGCTAAAATAATAGTTAAAGGATATGGCCTAGAGCCAGCTACAGCGATTACATTACCTTTTACTGATGTCCAGGCTGACAATAATTGGGCGGCTCCTTATATTCAAACACTATTTGATTTAGGTATTACCATTGGACAAACGTCTACCATTTATGGCGGCAACGCTACAGTGACACGTGCTAATATGGCGGCGTTTACGATTCGCTCTGAAACGACAACTGACTATCGTGACAACCGCCGCCCAGATGAAAATGTTATTTCTTCTATTGATGGCAATAAAATGACGCTTGATGGCCAAGTGTACTATATAAAAAAGGAATTACAGCCCTTGCTGCACGCTCGTAACTTGGCGGTATTAAATCAAGCAAATCTCGATTTTATTAAAATCGGTACAAAGATTGTAGGAATTCGCAATTTGGAATTATCGCATGGAGGTACAGCAGATCATACATTAACACTCGATTTAGCGGGTAGCACGGTGGAAGCTAATATATTGATTACTGGGGATTATATTAAACTTGCAGATGCTACTATTGTTGGTGATGTCATCATAAATAAGGGTAACCAAAAGCAAATTGAGATAAGTAATCTTAATGTAGATGGTCGTTTAATTATTGAGGGTGAAGCAAAACGCGACCAAGAAACAGTGTTGAGGTTGTTGAACAGTAACGTGAATGAAATGGTCATAAATCGTGATGAAACAAAAATCATCACAGATCATACAATCCCAACTATTAAAGTGGGCGATAATGTTTCTGGAATTGAAGTTTCTGGTAAAATTAATAAAATTGAATTTGCTGGCAGCCACGACGTACTAGTAAAGGGCAATCTTGACGCGACAGATGTAACCATTGAAACTCCAATTAAGGTGACACTCGCAAATAAAACACATATACCACAAGTAGAAACAAAACAATATGGTAGCCAATTGATTGTGCCGTTGGAAAGTACGATTGGTGCATTAATTAAACCAAATAACATACACCCAGAAGAAGCGGTAAAGTATCCAGCAGGTGGAACTCCGCCAGTTGGCAATGTGCAGGACACAGCTGATGTAGTAAGACCAACAACACCAACAACACCAACAACACCGCCTCCAACAACAGGTAATGGCGGAAATAGTGGTGGGGGCTCGTATAATCCGTTTTCGTCACAAACCTTAACAACGAATAATATCATAGATGCAGCTCACCAAGATCCGCTAGCAGTCGGCATGATAGGTACAACAGTAACAACAAGTAATCCAAATGTTGCCGTTGCTACAATTGTAAATGGCAAAATCAATATTACTTCCAAAGGTCCAGGTACAGCGACGATTACTGTAAAAGAGGATGCCCCATCCTTAAAAGAAGCACAAATTCTTGTCACAGTAGATAGGAACGGCAAAATTACACATAGCATTAAACGACCATTAGAAGTATTGCAGGACAAAATCAAAGTATCCCCAACGCCATCCACTGAGGAGTTAGTGAAGCTGTTTGAGGCAGTGGACATTAAAGGTATTACCTTTAGTAATGTAATAGATGTTACAGAAGCGCTAAAACAGTCGATTGCGAATAATGGTAGTTTATTAACAGAACAAGAATTAAAACTAGTAGTAGATACGACGTTACTACCATATATCATTAAAAAAGATAATTCAAGCTTACAAAAGGTAACTACACAACTTGATTTAGTGACAACAGGTCCAAACGGTACAGCTTTCACATGGAATCCAGTTACACCTGTAGATAGTGCTACAGTTGATCATATAACTGGTCAGGTAACACGTAGTAATAACGATGATGAAAACGATACAGTATCTCTTGGCTTTAAGGCTATAAATGGCTCTGCCACAAAGAATGCTTCAATCAATGCAACAATTATCGAAAGTAAGGAGCCAAGTATTACAAAAATAGCACTTCACGATGAGAATAATGATGGCTTCATCACAACAGAAGACACGATTGAGTTAACATTCAGTGAACCAATTGCGTCATTTGATGAAATAATCATTAATGGGCAAAATATTACAGAAGGGACTTGGAATCCAACTCGTACAAAGTGGACTGGTAAATTGATAGGAAATGTTACTTCAGGAGATACAGTGACTGTTACTATTTTAACTGACAGCCATCAGAATGTAACACCACAAAGCATAAATGCAATAACAGAGGAGCCATTGAAGGCGAGCTTAGCACAAACTACTTTTGCAGGAGATTTTCGCTATACTACAGATGATACTGCGCAATTAGTTGTAATAAGTGAAGCAGCAGAGGCATTAAAGCAGGCACTATTAAATAGTTTAACGGTGCAAAGAGGTGTTCAAACAGTAGATCCAACAGCAATTACAAATGTTACATTTGGTAGTGCCAATATTACTGGAGGTACAATTGCATCAGGGAATTTCAAAGTGCATAATATTCAGGCTATGGTGAATGGACAATTAGACACAATTGAATTGACTACACCTGTTACAGTTACTACTTCAAATAAATTATTTGTCACAACAGAGGATGAAGTAAAAGCTAGTGTAGGGAGTACACACGTAACAAATGGTCTTGTTAACATAATTGAAGTGGATCATAATACTACAAAAATTTCAATGACAGAACCTGTGATTGTTCCTAACAATATTACTTTATTTGAAGGAAATAACAAAATTTCATTTGCGTCTCTAGGTATCACTGCAAATGGAACGATTACAGTGCAAAATATAGATGTCCATGGGCTTAATCGACATGGAACTAATGCTCATAGAGGTATTAATTATATTGGAAGTGGTTCACTAATCTTGAATAATGTAAAAGTGGAAGTAACAAGTGGTTCAATAGGTTACCCTGGATATGCTATTTATATTGGTCAGCCAAATGCTGTTGTGGAAATGAATCATTCAAAGGTTGACTTAATACTAAGTCGATCAAGTGCACCAGGAACATTAACAGGTATTCTGCTTAGCAACGGCAGTACATTGACATTAAATCAATCACCAATTTATGTAGAAGCTGAACATACTGGAGGTCAGCCAGCTTTTGGTATTTCAACAGGATCTACAGGAACGCTCACTTTAAATAATTCACCAATTACGGCAAAAGGTGCTAGTACTCCTGGTGTTGCATTAAATCTTCCTGCAGGGCATTCAGTAAATGTAAATACAGATGCTAATTCTACTTTAGAGGAAGGATTAAAGTAGTTTTGTAGCGCTTGAGTTGTTTAAAAGATGTATTTTTGACGTACTTTCTAGCTCAGTGATATAAATGGCAACCTTGTGAGATTTTCTCAAAGGTTGCTTCTTTTTTGGTCTTTCCCCATTACCTTTAAAGTATTTATAATATTATAATAATTTTAGTTCGATTATATTGAAAAATACATATAACCAAAGATAAAAAAATGGCAGGAGCATAAGTATGAAAAAGAATTTTTTAATTATGATTAGTATTATTTTATTATTTGCCATTGTTATTATAATCGGGAATGGACATTATTTTTTAAAAGGTAATGGCCGGGTAGTGAAACAGGGTGTGGCGATTGTTACTAGTGAACAACTTGAAAATAATAAAACTATTAAGCTTAATGGAGAATGGTCCTTTTATCCAAATTTACTGCTATCGCCTCAAGAGTCATTAAATGACTATACTGATCAACGTATATTATTAAAAGTTCCTGACAAATGGGAGGGGAAATTTCAGTTTAATAAAGATGGTCCTATTGTGGGCACATATCATCTTTCCATAAAAGTTCCAACAGAAAGGCAATATGGTTTATTTTTTAGACATATACACACATCTAGCCGAGTGTTTATTAATGGTATCGAGCTTGGGGGGAAAGGAAATCCAAGTACATCTTTTACGGAGTTTCAATCAGAGAATGATGATAAATTTATTGTTATTGGGCAAAGTAGCGAGCAGATACTTGATGTTTTAATACAGGTAGCTAGCTATAATCAGTATCCAACTTCAGGAATTATGTATCCCGTTGAATTTGGAACAAGGGAAAATATACAGAATTTTTATGATCAAAAAAAATTGAATGATATAGTAGCAAGTCTGGGGCATATTGTCTTTGGTTTCATCTATCTGATTAGCTACGGACAAAATCGCAAACGGAAGGAAGAATTGTATCTTGGGCTGTTTATGATACTAATGGGTTTTTATTTGTCCTTTATTAATATGAAAATTTTCTTTCAAATTGTTCCCATAGAATTGATTAATAATCAGCTACGTTTACAACTCGGCATCGTCCCACTCGTGAATATGTGTCTGACACTTTTTCTATATACTATGTATCCACAAGTGGTAAAGAAAAAAGTGGTTTATACATTTGTTGTTTTTCTAGGCTTTGTTTTTTTTATCTATGGCATTTATAATCCTTTTAACCTCGACAAAAGTGATGTGAATGAACAAGCTATAGTCGCTCGGCAAATCACATATATAGCCTTGATTTCACCAGGAGTTATCTATATCACAATGATTTTAATTCGTATTATTTTGCGGAATTTAGAGGGAGCTTATTATGTATTAATGGTCTTTGTAGCGACTTGCTGCTATGCGTTTCTAATTATCATTAATTTTTTAATAGAAATACCAGTTGATTATAGTGAGTTAGTGCTTTTCTTATGTGTATTAGTAGGTTTTTCCTCATTATTAAACTATCGTGCCAATACCACTTTTATGAAACTAGAAGCTATAACAGAAGAATTGCGAACACATAATCATATGAAGGATGAATTTTTACTGAAAACCTCCCATGAATTACGTACACCTTTAAATGGCATTTTAAATCTATCAAAATTATTAATGGAGGGTGGACAAGGGCCATTAAAACGGACTCAACAAGAGCAAGTAATATTAATTCATAATATAACGCAGCGCCTAGGACATTTAGTGGAAGATTTATTATTCTCATCAAATCATATGTCAGGTGAACTACGGGTTTCGCCTCGTATTGTACCGATAAGCATTATAAATGATGTAGTTACAGAAATACATAGTGTGATGCCTACTAATAGTTACGTACGATTACTCGTTGAAGTAGATATGACATTGCCACCCATGCTGACAGATGAATTACGCTTTAAACAAATATTGTACAATTTGTTACACAATGCTATCCAGCATACCGAAATTGGCGACATTACTGTAACGGCTTATCAACAGCAGAAACATATGATTATCGAAGTAAGCGATACAGGAAAAGGCATTCCTGCTCAGGATTTAGAACGTATCTTTAATGCATTTTATCGGGTAAAAAATAATCACCATAAGCATGGTCTTGGATTAGGATTGAGCATTGCAAAAAATATTGTAGATAAATTAAATGGTGAAATTTATGTAAAAAGTACTTTTGGTGAAGGAACTACTTTTACATTCACAATGCCGCTTGCCGCAAAGGATCAAGCTGGTGAGGAAAATTCACTTGCAATCATTGCACAAACGCCATCAGAAATACTACAGCTTGAGCTACCGTTAATTCATAAAGGTAATGATAAAAAAATACTTGTTGTAGATGATGATCATATCAATATAAAGGTGTTAGCAGATGTATTAGCTTTAAAGGGTTATACAGTAATTGGTGTGGATAATGGATTTGATGCTGTCGATTATATCAAAGTGAATCAAGTGGATTGTATGCTAGTTGATTTAATGATGGAGGGAATGTCGGGCTATGAATTATGTAAGCAGGTACGCAAGCATTATGATATGTTAGAACTTCCAATCATTGTTTTAACTGCTATTATGAAGCATTCTGATTTAGTGCTAACCTTGCAGGTAGGAGCCAATGATTATTTACAAAAGCCTGTAGCCACTGATGAATTGCTTTTACGAATCGAATCATTATTAGCTGTTCGACAATCATCAGTAGATGCAATTGAGGTTGAGATGAATCATTTATATTCACAAGTGACACCTCATTTTGTCTATAATACACTCAATACAATTATTGGTTTGAGCTATACTGATATGGATAATACAAGGGAGGCATTATACTCCTTAGCAACATACTTCCGCGCTAAGCTCAATGTGCACAATCGTAACAGTATGGTATTGATAGAAGAAGAAATAGAGCTTGTAAAGGCATATCTTTATATTGAAAAAATGCGGTTTGGTGATCGTTTAACTATCAAATATGATATTGATGAATCTATACAACTCATGATTCCAGCATTATCGCTACAGCCTTTAGTAGAAAATGCCGTTTTTCATGGTATTTCCAAAAAGCCGGAGGGCGGTACAATTGAGGTAAGTGTCCAGCGGGAGGGACAATTTGTTCGCATTAAAATTTATGATAATGGAGTCGGTATACCCGCTAAAAAGTTGCAGCAATTAATGAATGAAGAAAGCTCACGCATTGGTTTTACAAATCCACTAAAAAAATTTAAATTAATGAAAAATGCGAGTCTTCGTTTATATAGTGAAGAAGGAAAGGGGACAACTATTTTAATACTTTTGCCGGAGGGTGATGGAGTATGAATATTATCATCATAGATGATGAAAAAATGGCTATTGAGGTTTTACGTTTCAAATTAAATCGACTTACACAGTTTCAGATTTCTATTAGAGGGGCATTTACAAATGCAAATGATGCACTGGAATTTCTTAAAAAAGAATTGATTGATGTTGTTTTTTTAGATATAGAGATGATTGATGTGCATGGTTTACAGGTAGCGAAACAATTAAAAAGGAATCCATCTATTCAAATAATATTTGTAACAGCACATGCACAATTTGCTGTGGATGCATTTGATATAGAAGCAACTGACTATTTGTTAAAACCTGTTCATGAGAAACGACTTATTAAGGCGTTGGTGAAAGCACAGCAGAAGTTGCAATTACAAGAAAATGTAATAACAGAGGAGAAAGAGCATCTCTTATATGCACATACATTTGGAAGCTTTTATTTACAAAATGCACAACATGAGGTTATGAAGTGGCGTACGAGGAAAGTACGGGAACTATTTTTATATTTATGGTTTTATCAAAAAAAGCCTATGTTAAATGTTGTCATAATAGAGGAGCTCTGGCCTGATTTAGAATTTGAGAAGGCAGCAAGTAATTTACATACGTCTATTTACCAACTAAGGAAGCTTTTTAAGGAAAACGGCATTCAAGATCCAATTCAATTGGTCAATAACCATTATCAATTAAATGTGAAGATTGCTAGTGACTATGATAAACTGATTCATTTGTTAGAGCAGAAAAGACATGATGAAATATCCATCCAGAGGCTATTAAATTGCTATGAAGGTGATTTTTTAGCAGAGGAGGAGTACCCTTGGGCTATTCAAACCCAGCTGCGCTTAAAACAAGGGGTTTTACATGTGCTTGAAATGTATATTAGTACTACGGATTCCGTTAATTCGTTGCTAAAATTAAACTGTTTACAAAAGATGCTAGAGCTAGATGAGTTTAACGAAGACTATATGTTTCTGCTATTAGAATTTTTAATTGGGCAAAACAAAAAACAGGATTGTATAAAGTATTATGAGAGGATACAGGAGAAATTATCGGAAATTGGTATATCAGTTCCAGAGAAAATTCTTACTATTTATAATGCTTACATGATTCGTGTTTAAGCAATCTTAATTCTTTGCTTTCTTCAACATAAATATGAGAAAATCCAAGTAGAAAGGGGCGAATTGAATGGATTCATTTACATTTTATAATCCAGTGAAATTGCATTTTGGTGAAGATGCACTGGAGAAGTTACCGAAAGAGTTGGCGCAGTTTGGAAAGAAGGTATTAGTTGTATATGGAGGAGGCAGCATTAAGAAAAATGGAGTGTACAACGCTGTCATCGAAAAATTGCGAGAAGCGAATAAAATAATATTTGAGTTAAGTGATGTTGAGCCGAATCCACGTGTAGAAACTGCAAGACTTGGTATTGAAATTTGTAAGAAAGAAACAATCGATCTTGTTCTAGCAGTTGGGGCGGTTCAGTTATTGACTGTTCAAAATTAATAGTTGCTGGTGCTAAATATGATGGCGACGCATGGGATATTGTGAAGCGTAAAATACTTGTAGAGGAAGCTCTACCTCTTGGAACAGTTTTAACACTGGCTGCTACTGGTTCTGAAATGAATTCAGGCTCAGTTATTACAAACGCAGCTACAGAAGAAAAATTAAGCTGGGGCAGCCCTGCTGTTTTTCCAAAATTCTCTATCTTAAATCCTACTTATACAGTGACAGTACCAAAAAATCATACCATTTACGGTATAGTGGATATGATGTCACATGTCTTTGAACAATATTTCCATAATACGACAAATACACCGATTACAGACGAAATGTGTGAAGGTGTATTGCGAACAGTCATTACTACGGCACCTAATTTATTACAAGACCTAGAGAATTTCAAGTTACGTGAAACGATTTTATTGGCAGGAACAATTGGATTAAATGGCTTCTTATCAATTGGTTCCCGAGGCGATTGGGCATCTCATAATATTGAGCATGCTGTATCTGCCGTGTACGATATTCCACATGCTGGTGGGTTAGCTATTTTACAGCCACACTGGATGCGTTTAAGTGTAAAAGTAAATCCTGAGCGTTTTGCAGGCATTGCAATTCGAGTATTTGGAGTGGATGCGACAGGAAAGACGTCAGAAGAGGTTGCCTATGAGGGAATCGACCGTTTATCGGCATTCTGGACATCACTAGGAGCACCAAATCGCCTTGCAGATTATGATATTGATGATGCAAAATTCAATCAAATTGTTGAGCATGCTATGCAAAATGGACCATTTGGCAATTTTAATAAATTACAAGAGGAAGATGTTCGTACGATTTTACAAAATTCTCTTTAATATTGACCTAGATATGAGGCTACTGTTGTAGTCTCATATTTTTTTGTGCAAAGGTTAAGGAAACTTAACCCAAAGTGTTGAAATTTGTCGTAGAAGTTTCTTTTGACCTACAATATAATTAAATAGACCGATACATAAAAGGAAAAATACTTGAATTGATAAAATTAATGTGAGAAAGGTAATGATTATATTAAGTTATTATTTTATTTCTGAATATTTCGTGTTTATTTTCGGGATATTTTTCACTTAATTGTATCAGGTTAGTGTAAATGACAGTATTTTGTTATAAAAAATCTATTTAAAATAGTAGATTTGTTGTCGTATTTACGTACTTAATGTAGGATTGTTCAGAATTTGTTCAACTGGGTTTATTAAAATAAATACAATATTAAATATAGATTGGAGAGGGAGCAAATGTTGAAACAATTGCTTGAAGACCGAATTGTCACATTATGTTATATTGAAACGCCATTTCAGCAACATGTTTATAAAATGCAAAATTGTGTAGAAGTATTGGGAATTGAAGCGAAATCACTGCAAATTGAAAATGACCAAATAGTTGCAGGATACATCGTTGATCAAAGTATATTTTTCAAAAGTTTACGCTTTGGTCAAACGAATATTATCTTTACAGATGGTGTAAATAAAGCAATTGTACAATTATTTGTCCGTCCTTCTGGTGAAATTATTGCAGAAGTGAAGCCTTATTTGGGTGATGCTGAGATTGTTTTAGTTTATTACCGGACAATCTTAGAAGATACAGCTATTGCAATTGATTTAAAAGGTGCTTTTAAGCATTATTTGGTAGCCCATCAATTGATGAATGTTGAAGATTCAATTGCAGAGGTCCATTATGAATCGATGCATCCTAATGTATTAAAAGATTCTTATGCTGGTAACTTTGTTTTAGGATGCCATACAGATGGAAGAGAAATAACTAATGCAGAGGAATATGCTTTAGCCAATCGTTCAGCTACAATAAAATTCTCAAAAATTGTTATTCAACAGCAAGGTGTAAAAAAGATTATCGCATTAAAAATGTTATTAACGTTTATGATTACTAATCATGTTTTTGTTAGTAATGAAGAGTTACCAGACTGCTTAAATGAAGAAGTAATAAAACGAAGTCACCTAAAGTCAGTATAAAAAACAGCCAACTGCCTGAAATATGGCAATTGGCTGTTTCTTGTTTATTTAGTGGATAGAGAGTTATTGTTCAAAAGTTGAGTTAACAGGTCTATTACCAATATGTTTCCATTCTAGTTTCCCATCATCCTCATCAAATAATATAGCTACTTTCGATACACCCTTCTGACTTAAAATTACTTCTGTTAAATGATCACGTACATCGTCTAAAAAAGCTAATGATAAGTTAGGATCTGCTTCAGCAACTAATTCTACATGTAAAAATTCGCCTTCTTTTATAACTTCTAAACGGACAATATCTTGAATGTTTGGATCATCCAAAACTAAATGAGCAATATGGTTCAGCATTTCTTCATCTGTTTCACCAATCACTCCACGTGCATTATCAAGGAATACCTTAGCTACTACATAAAACATCATACAGCCGATAATCATTGAAACAAGCCCTTCAATATTTGCCCAACCTGTATAATGTGCAATTAAAATAGCACCGAAAGCCAAGATGTTACCACCTGTAGCTACTAAGTCTTCCATAAATACTAATTTTGTCGCTGGCTTCGCTCGATTTAAATAGGCAAAAGCTTTAGGAATGGTTGAGATACCTGCTTTCTCCTGTCCTGCCTCATGCAAAATCTCTGCAGCAGCTTTGGCAAGAACAGCTCCTTCTAACACAATCCCGATAAAAAGTACACCAAGTGCTATGAGCATTCCTTTAGATTCACCCGAAGGATGGATAAAATGATGCCAGCCCTCTTTAACAGTTTCATAAGAAAGAATGGCCACAATAATTACTGCAAAAAGACAAACCAAATTGACTATTCGACCAAAGCCACTAGGGAACTGTTTTGTTGGTGCCTTTTTTGAAAGAGCAGAACCGATATACACAAAAAATTGATTTGCTGCATCACCTAGTGAGTGCATCATTTCAGCAAACATGGCGACATTACCAGTAAAGAAAAATGCAATGCCCTTAATTAATCCTAAGAATGCATTTACACCTGCAGCCAAAAGGGAGGGTTTGTTTCCGTCTTTTAATAGTTTTAATATTTCTGCCATTGTAGAATCCTCCAACTAGTTTAAAATTTCCATTTCAATTTTTTCAATATAAGATAAGGCACGCAATGAACGGTAAAATGACAGTAGGTTATCAGAGACGATTAATGATAGTCGTAAATCTAATTCATGTAAGACATTCCCGTTATTTGGAATATCTTTAATGCGGATGTTCTCAATAATAATATTGTTCTCTTTTAGAAATTGTAAAAAGACTTCCGTTTTCTCATCATTGTAAATCTGAACCTTCAATGATACTTCTCGCATACGAATTCGTTTTGGTCCTATTTTCATTAGAAAAGGCGATAAAACCTCGATTCCGAAAACAATAATAATAACAGCTAATGTTGCGTCCATATAGAATCCTGCACCAACGGCAATACCAATCCCGGCAGCTCCCCAAATCATTGCAGCAGTTGTTAAACCTGAGATACTATCGTTTCCACGTCTTAAAATTACACCTGCTCCAAGAAATCCAATACCACTGACTACCTGAGCTGCCAAGCGAAGAGGATCCATTGTGATATTAATGTCAGACCTTGGCGGCGTGGAGTACGCGGTTTCAATTGAAATAATGGTTAATAGACAGCTAAATGTTGCAATGACCAAGCTTGTTTTTAATCCTACGGGTTTCTTTTTTAATTCCCTTTCAATACCTATGACTAAACTTAATGTGGCTGCAATCACTAATTTTATGCCAACTTCATATGTAATCATATTTCCTAATAATATTTCCATACGCAACCCTCCACAGTTATTTCGTATTGCTAAGAGATATGCAAGCTGTCATTATTATATGTACATTACATTTTTGTATTGTACATCACGAAAGTATGGAAGTATAAGTATTTTTTAATGGAGGTGAGGTTTTATGGAGAAACCTAAAATACATCCATACATCCCAATTTTTATTGGTGTTATTTCTGTATCCTTGTCAGCTATTTTTGTAAAATTAGCAAATGCAGAAGCGGGCATTATCGCATTTTATCGCATGTTATTTTCGGTTTTAATTATGGCTCCGTTGTTTTTTTTGAAATATACAAAAGAGATACAACAATTATCAAGAAGAGATTGGTTATTCTCCTCTATTGCGGGCATATTCCTAGCGTTCCATTTTATTTTGTGGTTTGAATCACTAAATTACACATCTGTCGCAAGCTCTACAGTACTGGTTACATTACAGCCTTTGTTTGCGTTCGTTGGTACATATTTTTTCTTTAAAGAGAAAATTACTATGAAAACCATTTTTGCAGGTGCTATCGCTATTATTGGTAGTGTTTTAATTAGTTGGGGCGATTTTAAGCTTAGTGGTATGGCATTTTATGGAGATATGCTAGCTCTTATTGCATGTGTACTCGTTACAGCCTATTTTTTATTTGGCCAGGATGTACGTAAAAGATTATCCCTTGTGACTTACACGATGCTAGTTTATGTTGTTAGTACAATTACATTATTTATTTATGTTCTTATTAAAGGCGAATCTTTTGGTCCGTATCCTTTAATGGATTGGGTATGGTTTATTTTATTAGCAATAGTTCCTAATTTATTTGGTCATACTCTATTTAATTGGTCTATCAAATACGTTAGTACTAATGTAGTTTCGGTTGCGATATTATTTGAACCAATTGGTGCAGCTCTATTAGCCCTTCTGATTTTTAAAGAGTATTTGATAGTCACACAATTGATTGGCGGATTAATTGTTATAATGGGAATTCTTTTGTTTGTTATCGATGAGAAAAAGATTTTTAAGTTTTTTTCAAAAAATGCTTGATTTTTAAATTGCTATATTATATATTATTACTTGTCCTTAACAAGAAGGACGACTTGATAAAAAGATTTTAGAAAAAAGTTGTTGACTTCTTGTTGAATACAAGTTAAGATAATAAAGTCGCTGAAAATAATCAGCGAAAATGAACCTTGAAAACTGAACAAGCAAAACGTAATCAATAAAGTTTTTAGTAGCTAGCTTTCGCTAGTGAACAAAGCGGAATTTTGGACATCAAAATTGATGCCAGCAAAACAATTTGAGCTAATCAAATTTCTTTTATGGAGAGTTTGATCCTGGCTCAGGACGAACGCTGGCGGCGTGCCTAATACATGCAAGTCGAGCGAACAGAGAAGGAGCTTGCTCCTTTGACGTTAGCGGCGGACGGGTGAGTAACACGTGGGCAACCTACCCTATAGTTTGGGATAACTCCGGGAAACCGGGGCTAATACCGAATAATTTATTTCATCTCATGGTGAAATACTGAAAGACGGTTTCGGCTGTCGCTATAGGATGGGCCCGCGGCGCATTAGCTAGTTGGTGAGGTAACGGCTCACCAAGGCGACGATGCGTAGCCGACCTGAGAGGGTGATCGGCCACACTGGGACTGAGACACGGCCCAGACTCCTACGGGAGGCAGCAGTAGGGAATCTTCCACAATGGGCGAAAGCCTGATGGAGCAACGCCGCGTGAGTGAAGAAGGATTTCGGTTCGTATTAAAAAGGTTTCAAGACACGAGCAGTTCTAGAAAGCGATTGAGTGAATGAAGGAGCGTACTTAAGTACGTGACTGATTGAACGAGTGAAGCTGACAACGAAATACGATGTGTATTGAAAGCTGAACATCGCTCAACGGATAAAAGCTACCCCGGGGATAACAGGCTTATCTCCCCCAAGAGTCCACATCGACGGGGAGGTTTGGCACCTCGATGTCGGCTCATCGCATCCTGGGGCTGTAGTCGGTCCCAAGGGTTGGGCTGTTCGCCCATTAAAGCGGTACGCGAGCTGGGTTCAGAACGTCGTGAGACAGTTCGGTCCCTATCCGTCGTGGGCGTAGGAAATTTGAGAGGAGCTGTCCTTAGTACGAGAGGACCGGGATGGACACACCGCTGGTGTACCAGTTGTCTTGCCAAAGGCATCGCTGGGTAGCTATGTGTGGACGGGATAAGTGCTGAAAGCATCTAAGCATGAAGCCCCCCTCAAGATGAGATTTCCCATTACGCAAGTAAGTAAGATCCCTCAAAGACGATGAGGTAGATAGGTTCGAAGTGGAAGTGTGGTGACACATGGAGCTGACGAATACTAATCGATCGAGGACTTAACCAACATGTTTGAAGCATTCAATGCGCCGTTTATCCAGTTTTGAAAGAATAACAACTTTCATATAAGGGTTTCAAGATACGAGTAATTCGAGGAAGCAATGGAAAGAGAGAAGGAGCGTACTCAAGTACGTGGCTGACTGAATGACTGAAGCTGACGAAGAAATGCGACGTATATTGAAAGCCGAAAATAGTCTAGTGATGATGGCAAAGAGGTCACACCCGTTCCCATACCGAACACGGAAGTTAAGTTCTTTAGCGCCGATGGTAGTTGGGGGCTTCCCCCTGTGAGAGTAGGACATTGCTAGGCATAATACCCAGGAGGATTAGCTCAGCTGGGAGAGCATCTGCCTTACAAGCAGAGGGTCGGCGGTTCGAGCCCGTCATCCTCCACCATATGCCGGTTTAGCTCAGCAGGTAGAGCAACTGACTTGTAATCAGTAGGTCGTGGGTTCGATTCCTATAGCCGGCACCATTGTGAGCCATTAGCTCAGTTGGTAGAGCATCTGACTTTTAATCAGAGGGTCGAAGGTTCGAGTCCTTCATGGCTCACCATTAAGTATTACCAACAATTATATGCGGGTGTGGCGGAATTGGCAGACGCACTAGACTTAGGATCTAGCGCCGCAAGGCGTGGGGGTTCGACTCCCTTCACCCGCACCATTTTTAGTTAATTGCCAGATAAAAAAACTTATGCACATGCGGAAGTAGTTCAGTGGTAGAACACCACCTTGCCAAGGTGGGGGTCGCGAGTTCGAACCTCGTCTTCCGCTCCAAATGTGCCGGGGTGGCGGAACTGGCAGACGCACAGGACTTAAAATCCTGCGGTAGGTGACTACCGTACCGGTTCGATTCCGGTCCTCGGCACCATTTTTAATGCGCCCGTAGCTCAATTGGATAGAGCGTCTGACTACGGATCAGAAGGTTATGGGTTCGACTCCTGTCGGGCGCGCCAAAAAAACGAACGGGAAGTAGCTCAGCTTGGTAGAGCACTTGGTTTGGGACCAAGGGGTCGCAGGTTCGAATCCTGTCTTCCCGACCATTTCCTAAAAACTATTATGGGGCCTTAGCTCAGCTGGGAGAGCGCCTGCCTTGCACGCAGGAGGTCAGCGGTTCGATCCCGCTAGGCTCCACCATAATAAATAACCAGTATAAAGATCCTGGCGGCGTAGCTCAGCTGGCTAGAGCGTACGGTTCATACCCGTAAGGTCGGGGGTTCGATCCCCTCTGCCGCCATCTTAAAGGACCTTTAGCTCAGTTGGTTAGAGCAGACGGCTCATAACCGTCCGGTCGCAGGTTCGAGTCCTGCAAGGTCCACCATTTATATATTGTTACGGAGGTATACCCAAGTCTGGCTGAAGGGATCGGTCTTGAAAACCGACAGGCGGGTAACACCGCGCGGGGGTTCGAATCCCTCTACCTCCTCCAGTTTATTTAATAAATGGTGCTTGAAAACTCGAAAAGAATATAATTATCGCGGGGTGGAGCAGTGGTAGCTCGTCGGGCTCATAACCCGAAGGTCGTTGGTTCAAATCCGGCCCCCGCAACCAAAAAGGTCCCGTGGTGTAGCGGTTAACATGCCTGCCTGTCACGCAGGAGATCGCCGGTTCGATCCCGGTCGGGACCGCCATTATTTTTAAAGAATAGACATGAAAAGCAAAGAGTAACAAGCTTAGAATGGACAATAAGGGTCAGTAGCTCAGTTGGTAGAGCATTAGATTGAAGCTCTAAGTGTCGGCGGTTCGATTCCGTCCTGACCCACCATTTATGCGGGTGTAGTTTAATGGTAAAACCTCAGCCTTCCAAGCTGATGTCGTGAGTTCGATTCTCATCACCCGCTCCAAATGGGCCTATAGCTCAGCTGGTTAGAGCGCACGCCTGATAAGCGTGAGGTCGATGGTTCGAGTCCATTTAGGCCCACCATTATTCCGAAGTAGCTCAGTTGGTAGTAGCACCTGACTGTTAATCAGGTTGTCGCAGGTTCGAGTCCTGCCTTCGGAGCCATTTTTTATTTGGGGAAGTACTCAAGAGGCTGAAGAGGCGCCCCTGCTAAGGGTGTAGGTCGGGTAACCGGCGCGAGGGTTCAAATCCCTCCTTCTCCGCCATTGGCCCGTTGGTCAAGTGGTTAAGACACCGCCCTTTCACGGCGGTAACACGGGTTCGAATCCCGTACGGGTCATACGAAAAAAGCAGTAGATGTAAAATACATCTACTGCTTTTTTATATAAAGATATTTTTATAGATACTATTTTATAATATCTTTTTGGATATTCACACAATTACATGCATAAAAAACACAGCTTCACCTTTTTATATCAATTACACCTAATTATGTTCGGAGTTTTCCGAGCCCACTTGAAAAGCTACTATTCAAAATTCGTGATATTTGCTGGAGGTTTTATCTTGATTCAGCGAACATTTGTACAACCACTGAATAGGGAAAAAGTCGCTTTTATCTCGCACCTATATTGATGGGGTATTCTGTACTTGACGCTTCGCTTTCTGCACAAAAAACATTTGTTGCTGTCACTACGCTTTCGCACGGTAAAGATCTGCTGAATCAAGATAAAAATTAAACTGAGGGGACTGTGCAAATGCATTTTTACATAACTATTTTTAGGATTAGAAGATATATAAATTACGAAAATAGAAGAAATAGGCGATTGAGGCGTTTTACGTTTATAATTCCAATATTGTTCTACAATTTGTTAGGTTGAGATGATGAAAGTTCATGATTCACATACATTAAAGGATATAGCTAGAATGAGATGTTGTTTTTACTAGTTCTGTAGGAAACTAAACAAATTAAGTTTACCAAAAAATATAAACCGTCTACTTAATTTCAGGTAGACGGTTTGTTATTAATTAAGCTCTGATTAACATTCTTTCAAGAGAAATACGTGCTTCTTTTGCGGTATGAGCATCTACTTGAATGTGATTATGTGGTTGCCCTTGCTGTATGCTTTCTAAGCACCAGAGCAGATGAGGAAGGTCAATTCGGTTCATTGTCAGACATGGACAGAAATGCTTATTTAAAGAGATAATCTGTTTATCTGGATGTTGTTTAATAATACGATTAACAAGATTCATTTCTGTACCAATTGCCCATGCAGAACCACTTGGTGCTTTATTAATCGTATCAATAATGTATTTTGTAGAGCCAGCATCATCCGCAGCTGCTACAACCTCGCGGCTACATTCTGGATGAACAATAATGCGCATATTTGGATATGCTTGACGCACAAATTCAGTATGCTGAACTGTAAAACCTTCATGGACAGAACAATGACCTTTCCATAAAATCACTTGGATTTTTTCAGGAGGCTGCTCGGTCTCAAGCATATTTGTATGTGGATTCCAAACAGCCATATTTTCAAGTGGAACACCTAAATCAAATGCAGTATTTCTACCTAAATGTTGATCTGGTAAAAAGAAAATTCGTTGTTTTTGTGTAAATGCCCATTTTACCATATCTTTTGCATTAGAGGATGTGACACATGCTCCTCCATGCCGCCCAGTGAATGCCTTTATGGCAGCAGTGGAATTGACATAGGTTAGCGGAATAATCGTATCGCCAAAAAGCTGCTGTAGGATAGGCCAGGCTTGTTCAGTTTGATAAATATCCGCCATATCAGCCATTGAACAACCTGCCCGCATATCAGGTAAATAAACATGTTGCTGTTCATTAGTTAGCATATCAGCAGTTTCTGCCATAAAGTGTACACCACAAAATACAATATTTTCTGCTTCTTTATTAGCGGCTGATAGCTGAGCAAGCTGCAACGAATCACCCGTAGCATCAGCAAATTGAATAACCTCATCCTTTTGATAGTGATGACCAGGAATAAAAAGCTTACTACCTAATTTCATTTTTATAGCAATTATACGAGATTCCATTTCATTTTTAGATAATGTCCGGTAATGCTCTGGTAGTAGTGACGTTTGCTGTAATAAACTAGTGATGGACAAGAGTATTAGCTCCTTTCGTTTGTACAAGTGCACTAATATCAAAGGCTTTTACCGAATGTGTCACTGCTCCAAGTGAAATCCATTGAATGCCTGTTTTAGCATAGCTATTCAGATTATGAAGTGTGATGCCACCTGAAGCTTCTGTAGCAATATGTGGGGGAACAGCTGGAAGCCACTGTCGTATTTCTTCAGGGCTACGGTTATCAAACATAATGATGTCTGCACCAGCCACAATTGCTTCATCAAGCTGTGCTTTTGTTTCGATTTCTACCTCGATTTTAACTGTATGCCCGATTTTTGCGCGTGCAGCCTGTACTGCCTTCGTTATACTACCAGCAAAAGCAATATGATTATCCTTTAACATTATGGTATCGTATAAACCATTGCGATGATTGTAGGCACCGCCTATTCTAACTGCATATTTATCTAGCATACGCAGTCCTGGCATTGTTTTACGAGTATCGCATATTTTTGCATTAGTTCCGATTGTTTCACGAACAGCTAAATTTGTAGCTGTAGCGATTGCAGACATGCGTTGAACAAGATTCAATATTACACGTTCCCCAATTAGTAATTTTTGAAGAGATCCTTTAATAACAGCGAGTATATCCCCTTCATTTATTTCATCTCCATCTTTTTTATGAAGTGTAATATCCATGGAACGATCAAGAAGAAGGAACCCGTGTTCAATTATAGGTACTCCACAAAAAATCCCACTTTCTTTGGCGTAAAAAGAAAAAGACCCCTGCTGTTCAGCCGAAAAAATGAATTCACTTGATAAATCTCCATCTCCTATATCTTCGTTAAAAAATTGCTTGAGCATTTCCTCGAGCCTGATGATATTCATACAATGAATTCCTCACTTTCATCTGTCCTTGTTGAAAAATAATCCACCTATTTGCCCATTTCGTGCTATTTAGTGGATGATCAGAGCGTATATGGGCACCACGTGTTTCTGTTCGTGTTATAGCTGCATGTACCATTAGTGTGGCAACAATATGCATCATATAAAGTTCAAGTTCTTGGCGATTTAACCCCTCTAAATCAACTTGAAGAAATCTATTTAATGAAGGCAGTTGTTCTTTGAATTGTTGCATATCGATAGGATTTCTTACTATGCCTAATGTGTGCATCATTATTTGCTGTAATTGATCTTTCGTAAATAAAAATGGCATTGGTTGCCGAGTATGTTTAACACTAATAGAGAAATTATGTTGCTTGCAACCAGTTTTTATAATGAATTGCGCCATTCTTTGTCCAAAAGTAATTCCTTCTAACAAAGAGTTACTAGCTAAACGATTGGCACCATGTACCCCAGTACAAGCAACCTCACCAATTGCATATAGATTTGAAATAGATGTTCTCCCCATGTTATCGGCTATAACACCACCCATTAAGAAATGGCTACCTGGTACTACAGGAATCAAACCATTTTGTATATCAATCAGGTTATCATGACATAGCTGTGCAATTGCAGGGAACTTTGCTTCAAAGTGCTCAATATTTGAAATATCAATAAATGTCTCTTGTCCAGCAGCTCGTTTATTAAATAATGCAAATGCAGTAATATGACGGGGAGCTAGGTCAAGCTGAGCATGTAAACCTTTCATAATCGGTTGACGTTGTGCATCAACAAAGATTCCTCCAGCCCCTCGTACTGCCTCAGAGACAAGTCCCTTTGCCTCTCCATTACTCCAAAGTAAGCTTGGATGAAATTGCATAAATTCCATATCACTGATGGCAGCACCAGCACGATATGCCAATGCGATACCATCTCCTGTATTTGTTTCATAATTTGATGTGCATGTGTAGAGGGCACCAGCTCCTCCAGAGGCTAGAATTATATGATGAGCAAGATAGCGTTTTGTCCCATTTTCTCCTTTTGTCAGTACACCCACGCACTCTCCAGCTGTATTTAATAAAAGCTCAAAGACTGTTTCATAGCAATTTATATTGATAGTAGATGGTAGCTGATTAAGTAGATAATTTATCATTATCTGACCAGTACGATCTCCACCAGCGTGTAAAATACGACGATAACTATGTGCACCTTCTAAACCTAGAGCTGGAGCCCCATCTGCCTGACGATCAACAGGGAACCCCTCCTTTAGAAAATCACGCATAATTTTGGTGCCATTTTCTATAAGTACTTCAACATTCCTTCTTTCATGATGATATTCTCCAGCAGTCAATGTATCATCAATATGAAATGTTGGATGATCCTCTTGACTTGTAACGGCAGCAATTCCACCTTGAGCACGATAGGAACTACTCATATTTACAGATGACTTTGTAACAATCTGTACCTGAAAATGTTCAGCAAGTAACCGAGCTGCTTGAAGAGCAGCAATTCCACTGCCAATAATAAGTACATCTGCCTTTACATCCATTGCCATCCCTTCTTTACAGTTGTCTTGACACTTATCTTTACATAAAATAAAAAAGAAAACAAGACCTGATAAAATGGAAAGGAAGATTCATATGATATATCTGGATTACGCAGCAACGTCACCAATGTCTGTAAATTCCCTTGAAGCATATAGTGAGGTAGCAAGACGTTATTATGGAAATAGTGCAAGCTTGCATGATGCAGGGGGACAAGCTAATTTTTTTGTTGAACAGGCAAGAGCTGTTGTAGCAAAATCACTTGGCGTAAACAATGATGGTGTGATCTTTACTGGAAGTGGCACTGAAGGAAATCTCATATCAATTTTATCTTTAGCATTAGCATCGAAAAAAGGAAAGCATATTATTTCATCACAAGCAGAACACACATCTGTACATGCTGCGTTAAATATATTAGAAAACATAGGTTTTACAGTCACTAAATTACCGTTACTACAAAATGGTTGTATTCATGTAGAACAAGTACAAGAAGTGATACGCGAAGATACAGCACTCATAACGATTCAACATGTTAATTCAGAAATAGGCTCTATTCAACCTGTAGAAGAAATTGCAGAGATAGCAAAAATGACTAATATTTCCTTACATGTTGATTGTGTACAGTCCTTTTGTAAAATTCCGTTAAAGCAGCAAGTGGATGCTATTACTATTTCAGCTCATAAAATTGGGGGACCAAAAGGATGTGGGGCTGTTTATATAAATCCAAAGATCCGTGTTCCCGCATTAACACCTGGTGTAACTCATGAGCGTGGATTAAGGGGAGGAACATTAGATACACCAGCAATTGTTGCCTTTGCATCAGCCATTGAAGATTATCATTTTAACGATCGGCATTTTCATGAATTACGAGAATACTTTAAGAGAAATTTACCAGATACGTGCAGGCTAATAGACTGTCAAAGTCAATTGCCCAATATTTGTGGTGTATTGATGGAAAATATGGAGGGGCAATATGTTATGCTAAAATTAAATGAAGCTGGTATATGTATTTCTACAGGAAGTGCCTGTGATATTCACAGTGAATCTGGGACAAAAGCAATTTTATCTATGGGGTATTCATTGGAAGAAGCTCGACAATTTTTTAGGATTTCTTTTGGTCCTACAACGACATTTGAGGAAATTGATCAATTAAAAATGGCACTTTCTACTATTTAATAGTTTCGGTAGAAGCAATACATCCATTTTTAAATGAGTTAAAAGCATACAAGCCATTACTCCAATTAGTTGGGAATGAAAAATTCCCAACTAATTGGAGTACTATTTATGTTAAATTAAGTATTTTCCTCAAAATTAATTCTTCCTATTACGTAATTGTATAGTTAGTGTAAAATAATTGTTTTCTTTTTTTTTATCAATTGTTATAATGAATACTAGAGTGATTATTTCTCTTACATGACAAAAATATCTTTAAAAAGTAATAAATTCTTTTTTTTATAAAAAAGTATTGCACAATGTGAGAAAACGTTATACAATAATTCTTGTCTTGAAGGATAGGTAAACAACTTCAAAACAATAATACATAAGTCTAGTGATGATGGCAAAGAGGTCACACCCGTTCCCATACCGAACACGGAAGTTAAGCTCTTTAGCGCCGATGGTAGTTGGGGGCTTCCCCCTGTGAGAGTAGGACATTGCTAGGCATAATACCCAGGAGGATTAGCTCAGCTGGGAGAGCATCTGCCTTACAAGCAGAGGGTCGGCGGTTCGAGCCCGTCATCCTCCACCATATGCCGGTTTAGCTCAGCAGGTAGAGCAACTGACTTGTAATCAGTAGGTCGTGGGTTCGATTCCTATAGCCGGCACCATTGTGAGCCATTAGCTCAGTTGGTAGAGCATCTGACTTTTAATCAGAGGGTCGAAGGTTCGAGTCCTTCATGGCTCACCATTAAGTATTACCAACAATTATATGCGGGTGTGGCGGAATTGGCAGACGCACTAGACTTAGGATCTAGCGCCGCAAGGCGTGGGGGTTCGACTCCCTTCACCCGCACCATTTTTAGTTAATTGCCAGATAAAAAAACTTATGCACATGCGGAAGTAGTTCAGTGGTAGAACACCACCTTGCCAAGGTGGGGGTCGCGAGTTCGAACCTCGTCTTCCGCTCCAAATGTGCCGGGGTGGCGGAACTGGCAGACGCACAGGACTTAAAATCCTGCGGTAGGTGACTACCGTACCGGTTCGATTCCGGTCCTCGGCACCATTTTTAATGCGCCCGTAGCTCAATTGGATAGAGCGTCTGACTACGGATCAGAAGGTTATGGGTTCGACTCCTGTCGGGCGCGCCAAAAAAACGAACGGGAAGTAGCTCAGCTTGGTAGAGCACTTGGTTTGGGACCAAGGGGTCGCAGGTTCGAATCCTGTCTTCCCGACCATTTCCTAAAAACTATTATGGGGCCTTAGCTCAGCTGGGAGAGCGCCTGCCTTGCACGCAGGAGGTCAGCGGTTCGATCCCGCTAGGCTCCACCATAATAAATAACCAGTATAAAGATCCTGGCGGCGTAGCTCAGCTGGCTAGAGCGTACGGTTCATACCCGTAAGGTCGGGGGTTCGATCCCCTCTGCCGCCATCTTAAAGGACCTTTAGCTCAGTTGGTTAGAGCAGACGGCTCATAACCGTCCGGTCGCAGGTTCGAGTCCTGCAAGGTCCACCATTTATATATTGTTACGGAGGTATACCCAAGTCTGGCTGAAGGGATCGGTCTTGAAAACCGACAGGCGGGTAACACCGCGCGGGGGTTCGAATCCCTCTACCTCCTCCAGTTTATTTAATAAATGGTGCTTGAAAACTCGAAAAGAATATAATTATCGCGGGGTGGAGCAGTGGTAGCTCGTCGGGCTCATAACCCGAAGGTCGTTGGTTCAAATCCGGCCCCCGCAACCAAAAAGGTCCCGTGGTGTAGCGGTTAACATGCCTGCCTGTCACGCAGGAGATCGCCGGTTCGATCCCGGTCGGGACCGCCATTATTTTTAAAGAATAGACATGAAAAGCAAAGAGTAACAAGCTTAGAATGGACAATAAGGGTCAGTAGCTCAGTTGGTAGAGCATTAGATTGAAGCTCTAAGTGTCGGCGGTTCGATTCCGTCCTGACCCACCATTTATGCGGGTGTAGTTTAATGGTAAAACCTCAGCCTTCCAAGCTGATGTCGTGAGTTCGATTCTCATCACCCGCTCCAAATGGGCCTATAGCTCAGCTGGTTAGAGCGCACGCCTGATAAGCGTGAGGTCGATGGTTCGAGTCCATTTAGGCCCACCATTATTCCGAAGTAGCTCAGTTGGTAGTAGCACCTGACTGTTAATCAGGTTGTCGCAGGTTCGAGTCCTGCCTTCGGAGCCATTTTTTATTTGGGGAAGTACTCAAGAGGCTGAAGAGGCGCCCCTGCTAAGGGTGTAGGTCGGGTAACCGGCGCGAGGGTTCAAATCCCTCCTTCTCCGCCATTGGCCCGTTGGTCAAGTGGTTAAGACACCGCCCTTTCACGGCGGTAACACGGGTTCGAATCCCGTACGGGTCATACGAAAAAAGCAGTAGATGTATTTTACATCTACTGCTTTTTTCTGAGTTCTTCGTTTGTTATTGTCTTTTCGTGATATGTTAAAAATAGCGGATAACCCTCGTACTATTGCACCCAGGCTAACACAATTTCTTTAAATGATTTCGCTTTTTATAGAAGGAATCTTGATAACAGAGCATCCTCGACTCGCAAGCTTACTTATGGAAAGGCTTACGCTTTTCTAATAATATATTATTCTTGATTAACGCCACTAAATACAACTTATTCCATCCATTTAAAATAACAATCTACATGATTAAATCCTATTTCCTCCAACCAATTTAATTGAACATCCACTATATTATTCATTTTACCTAGAAGGCTCTAGTATTCGATAGAACAGTAGATCCTTCATTATTATTATAGGATGCTATGTGGTCAATAAAAATTACATCATGTAGTTTTTCTATTTTAGGTGTAGTAGAAGCAACATGTTCAATATTTATGAAAATGCCTCTTGGTGCGAATAAATCAAAGATTTCTCTATATAATTTTTGTTTCTATTCGTTTGAAAGGTGGTGTATAGCATATCCGGAAACGATACAATCCACTGTCCTCTATCAGCATATTCAGTAATGTTTTCACTAAAATCTCTATTAATAATTTCGCATCTTGCAATTCTTGGATATTTATTCGTGCATTTTTAATCATTGGTTCTGAATTATTTTTCAATATAGTTATAGCTTCTTGATAAGATTAAAGTAATATTTCTGCTAAAGTATTTACATACCTTAATACTAAAGCTAGTAATAATTCTTAACAATAACCCATGCTATACCGTTTAGACAAATATCCCATGGTAAAACTCGATAATATTGGTATATCCTTTGGAATAACTCTAGCTTTCTTTTATAATAGAGTTGAATTGAATTAGTAGGAGGTTATAAATATGAAGAAAAAGCAAAATAAATGGATTGTGAGCGCGGCATCTACAGCATTGGTTGCAGCAGCTGTTGTTCCTACTGCAAGTGCAGCCTCCTTTACAGATATTGCAAAGAGTGACCATAAAGAAGGGATTTTGGCACTAGCAGATGCAAAGATAGTAGGTGGATATACTGATGGTACTTTCAGACCCAATGCTACCCTTACGCAAAGTAATGTTATTAAATTTTTAGGAAAATGGCTAGTATCAGAACACTACCAAGTTCCAGCAGATTACAATAAAAAAGTCCGCTTTACGGATATGCAGCCAGCAACTACAAAAGATAAAGAATTACTACAGTATGCAGCACTTATCTATGACAATGGCATAACTAAAGGTACTAACAACAAGTTATTGCCTTCTGCGAATATTACACGTGAACAAATGGCTTCTTACTTGGTAAATGCGATTGATACAGTTTACGATATTGATCTAATTGCGAAGTATAAAGAAGAAAACCATAAATCCGCTATTACAGATTTAAAAAATGCAGCAGTAGAGAACCGTGAAGCTATTACTGCTCTTGAGTATGCAAAGATTACTAATGTCAAAACATTTAATCCTAAAAGCACACTAACAAGAGGTCAATTTGCTTCCTTTTTACATCGTACTATGACCAATATTACTGAGATGGTAAAAGTACCTGAGGTGCCATTGCTTATCCAAACAGTGAAAGTAGTAGATGCGACTACCTTACAGGTAACACTAACAGATGGGACAAGTCATAAGGTAACATTGGCAACGCCACTTATTGAGAATGTTGAAACAAAGGTGGATTTTAAAATTAATGATAAATCCTATTCAGCTGCAGTTACCTATGAAGTCAATGAGCTAAAGGTACAATCGGTGGAGGGAATCAATGGCTCTCAGATTAAAGTTGCTTTTAACCTGGCAATTGACCCACTTTCTGTATTAAAAACGGATGGTAAACTACAGGATAATATTGCAGCTTTCTCTAATGTGGATACATTAAGATCACTATCCATTGTGAAAGCAGAAATTAGTGCTGATAAAAAATCAATCATCTTTACAGTGAATGAACCATTAAAAGGTACACATCGTTATGTACTAAACAACATCAAATCAGAAAAAGGTCTATTACTTAAACAAGTAGATGCGAATTTTGTCATTGCTAGTGATACACAACCCCCAACTATTTTGGGAACAACGCAAGGAAACAACTCTTCAATCGTAAAAGTGCAGTTTTCTGAGCCAATGACAGCATTTCCAAATGAACGTATTCAATTCACGTTACCAAATGGAACAAGGGTTATGAATGTAGTGGGGAGCATTGAGCAAAATGCCACTGAAGCAACTTTTGATTTATCAGCTGCAACTGTGAATGGTGGTTATTTAACACCTGGTGCAGCTATGCAAATTACATTTGTAGCGGCCGCAGATCTGGCAGGAAATATCATTTCACCAAATCCAGCTACTGTCTCAGTGAAAAAAGGAGATAGAGATGGTATTCCGCCAGCACTATCTACTGTCACACAAACTGGACCAAATACATTCCAGTTGTTGTTCTCGGAGGAGATTCAACCGCTTTATGTATATGATTTATCCATTAAAAGTGGCCAGACTTCATTCACCATCAATAAAGTAGAGAAAGATCCTAAAAATGGTCGTTTAGTCAATGTAACGGTTGATCCAAGAAATGTACTTCAAGGAATTACTACAATTGGGACAGCTACTGGTCGTGTTATTACTGATTTATCAGGTGAAACAGCCACTTTCTCAACAGTGTATAATTTTATCAGAGATGATAGAGCCCCTGTCTTAACAAATTCTGAAATCATTTATGAAGATAGTGTAGAATATTTACAATTAACTTTTGATAAGCCAGTTCAGTTAGGAGCTTATGCGAAAGCAGCATTTACTGGTAGCTATATGAATAACCATATTTTATATGAATTATCAAGAGGTCCTCAAAGTGATATTCATTTAGTAAAAGATCAACCTACAAAACTACGTGTTAAGATAGCAGGATTACTTGGCCCTTATGATGCAAAAGGAGCTCTTTATGATGGTAAGTTGACTTTATTTAACGTGACAAATTTATATGGTGTGCCGATCAATGAAGTACAAAATGTGAAGTTTTCACGTAACGGTGATTTGAATATTAATGGCAATAAACTTGCATTATTGCCAATTAATCCAATTCAAACATCTGCAACAGATAATTCGATTAGAGATAATAATATTGTGTATCTAAATTTCAATTATCCTGTTGATCCAGCACTTGCTCAAAACCTTCAAAATTATAGTATTGATAATGCTCAGATTGAAAGTGCAATTGTAGAAGGCTCCAATTTAAATCGTATTAAGCTCACGTTGAAAAAGGATTCCAATAACTTTACTGGACTACGAAATATAACAATTAAAGGTTTAAGAGCGGCTAACTCTATGGAGTCATTCGATGAGGTGCGTACATTAATTACTCTTAAAGAAAATACTGCACCAAAGATTCAAACTATTAATGTTAGCAATTCACAAACATTAGAGCTTATTTTCAGTGAGCCAGTTATGAACAGTAGTGCTATGGATTTTGATATTCTTGTAAATGGTAATCCAGTAGTAGCAACTACAAACTATGCACAAGATAATAGAGTGCTTATTTCAATACCTCAGAGTGGGTTTGAATACGGTAGAAATGTGACGATTAATGCTTCAACTAGAAATACTATTACAGATTACAATGGAAATAAGTTAGATTTCACTTCACAAACAATTATAGTGCAAAAATAACGTGTGTTTTCTCTGGTAAGTACCTAAATTTAAATACTAAAAAGCAGTAGATATCAAGTTTATCTACTGCTTTTTTTGTGATATTTATTAATGTGAGATAAACGGAGATTTATGTATAAACTGAGGATTTTCTAGATGTTTAATAATAAAGGCCGCTATATCCTGATTCGTAATTTTTGTGCCAGGCATATCTGTTAGGCCTACTTTTATAGACTTAGAAGTTGAACTATCTTTTACAAAGGGTAATCTCAAAAGTGTCCATTTAATATTTTTATTGTTTAATAAAATTTCCCACTCCAATTTTTTGTCTACCATCATCTTTGGAAAGAGAATTTCAAATAACTTTGCTCCAACACGGTTCAAAAGGCTCTTTTTGTCCCCGTCAATCGTTAAAGATCCACCTGAGACACCTATATAGCGGCTAATGTTCAAGTCTTTCATCACATCAAGAATATTTTTAGTTACCTTGCTATAGATTTGTTCCTCTTTCGCTGGCTGACCAAATGTATTTATAACAATATTACAGTCTTTGAAAAGCTCTCGAATATTATTTATATCCTCTATCTGCCCTTTCACAATGTCAATCTTATCATTTTGATACAATAATTTTTCGGGATTTCTAACAAGCATCCGAACATGATATCCTTGCTGTACAGCAAGCATTGCTAAATGCCTTCCAACTCTCCCTGTTCCCCCAATAATAGCTATTTTATAAGAGTTATCCATACTATCGCCCCCAATTTAAGTATAATAAGTTTACGTTCGAAATCCACATAAGTTTCCCAAAATTTTAAACTCTATAGTATCTTGGAATATATGTAAAAGGACAGTACAAAAAAGCAAACGGTATAATCGTTTGCTTTTTTTATCAATGACTCTTAATATTAGAAATTTTAAATGCTCCATAATCATCTACGATAATGGTATAAGTTTTATAGCGATCATAGTACTCATAGTTTCCCTGAGCATCATAAAAGTCAAAAATGTTTCATTCATTTCAATATAATATTTGCCATTTGAAGATTTTACATCTAAAACTTCATTGTTTGTAAAATAAAAATAATGTCCATTGTTTGCTATGTCATTGACATAATTCTCAAGCTCTTTGTAAGCGCTACTGCCTTGAGCTAGCATATCCGCTATCCAGTAAAAATCACCGTCATTTAGCGCCATTTCGTAGTACATTCTGAAGGACTGTATAAATTGGCCTGCTAAAAGTGCTTCTGTATTCGAGTCAGCTTCGATAGGGGACTGTTGGTTGTTAGCATACCCTTTACTGGCTATAGAACTGATCTCATTAGCAGAAAGTGGCTTGGTAATCCAGCTATCAAACTGTTCTAACATGCTATAGAGAGGAATAGAGAATGCAAAATTCGTGCTGGTATCAGTCGTATACAGAAGTGAATTAATACCAATGACATTACCTGTCGTCACATCTACTAAAGGACCTCCGCTACTACCTTTATCAATTTGAGCATCGACCTGATAAATTTGTTTATAAATAAAGTTTTCAAGCTCCATATCGCGTTTATTACCCGTAATGTAACCGATAGAAGCTGAATTTTCAAATCCCTGAGGACTACCAAAGGCGATAACCTCTAAGCCAACAGGAGATTCATTTTTTTCGATTTCAAGAGGTGGAACATTCTGATAGCTTGGGATATGTAATAATGCAATGTCATATCTATCCGATATACCTATAACAGTTCCAGGAGACTCCTGCCCCTTTGAATTACGAATTTTCACTTCAATCTCGCCCTGAACAACATGTGCGTTTGTAATAACATATCCGCCATTTTTATATAAAAAGCCTGAACCCTGCCCATTCGCTGTAAGTACAGTAAAGACCTTTTGTTGTACCTCTTTTATAAGTGTCACACGATCGACCTGCTGCACATAATTTACTAATTTTATCGACAAGTCAATTCGTTTCTATAGATATTATTGACAGATATTTCTCGTTAGGATGATTATTGGGAACAATGCTAGCTCATTTTATCAATTTCGCCTTGGCGTAATTGTATCTGCCGCTATGCTTTCGCTACAGGAAACATGCTGAATGAAAATAAAAAAGTGAGGTGTCAAAAATACCTATTGACCTTAACGCTGCGTAAAGGTTTACAGTAACATTAAATGGAGGTGAGAAAATGGAATATACAATTCAAGAGCTTGCGCAAATGTCAGGAGTGAGTACTAGAACACTTCGTTATTATGATGAAATTGGATTATTGAAGCCAGGCCGAACCAATGATGCAGGCTATCGATTTTATGGGCAGTTTGAGGTTGATATGCTTCAGCAAATTTTATTTTATAGAGCTTTGGATATGAAGCTGGCTACAATCCAACAAATTATTCAAGCATCTGATTTTCAGCCTAAAGAGGCACTTGAAACGCATCGTACTGCTCTTCTTAAACGTAAGGAGCAGCTTGAACAAATATTACAAACAGTGGAAAGAACTATACAATCAATTAAGGAGGAACGGCCAATGACAAATGAGGAGAAATTTATTGGATTTAAAGAGAAGTTAATCGAAGAGAATGAAAAGCAATATGGTCAAGAAATTCGTGCAAAATATGGTAATGATCAAGTGGACGCTTCAAATGCTAAGCTTATGAATATGACAGAGGAGCAATATCAGGCAATGCAGCAACTTGAACAGCAGCTATTTGATCGTATAAAAGAAGCGATGGAAATCGGAGATATAAACAATGATGTGGCAATGGAGGTAGCGGAGCTTCATAAGCGTTGGTTGTGCTTTACGTGGCCACAATATTCCAAAGAGGCTCATGCAGGCATTGCTCAGATGTATATGGCGGATGAACGCTTTGCAGCTTATTATGATGAGCGCATTGCTGAAGGAGCAGCACAGTTTTTACATGATGCCATCCTTCATTATACAAAAAAATAAGTTGAAACCTCCTCATGCTTGCATGTTTTAGAAATAGTAATTTAGGAAAAAATGAGAGTATAAGGAGGAGATTTTTTTGAACCCACAAGTAATGGAAAAATTAAAAAAGCAATTAGAGCAGGAACTACAGGAGATAGAAAAGCAGCTTGAGGAATCGGAGCGACCACAGGCGACAGAGCTGTCTAATTATGATAATCATCCAGCTGACAATGCGAGTGATTTAACGGATCAACTAACGGAAATGGCTATTGATGAGCACCGAGGTGACAATGCTGAGGAAATAAAGCGGGCACTTCAAGCGATGGAGGAAGGAACATATGGTAAATGTGCTGTATGTGGAGAAGAGATTCCTATTGGTCGCTTAGAAGCAATGCCGAAAGCATTAACATGTGTTGAACATGCAGAACAAAAAGCTGACGAGTTAAGACCAGTAGAAGAAGACGTGTTGTCTGCTAATTCAAAATCGGATGATTTCCTAGAGCTTGAGGAATTTGGCTCTTCTGATACACCACAAGATAAAAGTTTGTAAGCATTTCAACTCTAAAACAGTATAATAGCTGTATGGGGTGAGAATATGGACATAATTGATTTACACTGTGATGCATTATGGAAATTAACAACGTTAGAAGATGTAAATTTTGAAGATGATGCACAATTGGCTACCAATCGAGGAAGATTACAATTAGGGCAAGTAAAGGCACAGGTATTTGCTATTTTCATCAATCCTAAAGTTCCACAAAGCCAGCAATTTTTAGAAGTAGTGCGCCAAATTGAAGCCTTTCATACACATGTATTACAAACGGAGGGCATGGTACACATTACTGATTGGTCACAATTAGATACTTTAGCTCCACATGAAATTGGAGCTATTCTAAGCTTAGAGGGCTGTGGTTCAATTGGTGAGGATTTAGCAAAGCTTTCTGTAGTATTAGATGCAGGCATAAAGCTTGTTGGACTCACATGGAATGAAGAAAATGCCGTAGCCCATGGTGCTGAACAAGATGCAACCCTTGGTTTAAAGCAATTTGGAAAAGAAGTTATTAACTTACTAAATGAGCGGGATATTATTATTGATGTCTCTCATTTAAATGAACAGAGCTTCTGGGATGTGCTACCATTGGCGAAGCATATCATCGCTAGTCATAGTAATGCACGTGCCCTTTGTGACCATCCACGAAATTTAACGGATGCACAAGTAAAGGCACTAGTAGAGCATGGTGGACATATTCATCTGGTCTACTTTCCTACATTCATCGGTAAAAATGCTACAATGGATGATTTAGTAGCCCATGTCAAATATCTAGCCAATATAGTGGGAATAGAACATCTTGGACTAGGCTCTGACTTTGATGGGATAGATGCTACTATAAATGGATTAGCACACGCTGGAGAGGCACAAAATCTACTAGAGGCTTTAGGTGAACATTTTTCAATCGAGGAAGTTCGTGGTATTGCAAGTCAGAACTTTCGACGCTATGTAAAAAATGCAGCTACCCGTTAAGGTGCTGCATTTTCTTTTTTCAGAAGTTAATACTATTAAATGAAATAATGAATTAATAAACCGATTGCTAAGAGGAAGCCGAAGAATGTATTGGTTTGCGCTGTGAATTTCATGGCAGGCATTACTTCTTTAGCTTCTTTTTTATCGCGGAAAATTTGAATCGCACGAAGCGGTTTTGGCACACTTAAGAAAATGATTAAAGCCCAAAACGTAATACCGTCAATGGCTACTAGAGCGATTACCCATAGGTACGAGATAATAAAAAAGCCAGATAGTACAGAAATAGCACGATCACGACCTACTAAAATGGCAAGTGTTTTTCGTCCTCCCTCTGTATCGCCTACGATATCACGGATATTGTTGGATAGCATGATAGCACCTACTAAAATCATACTTGGTACTGATAGTAAAACAGCATCAAGTGTAACTGTAAGCGTTTGAATATAAAAGGCGATTAAGACAATCCCCATCCCCATTACAGCACCAGATACAATTTCTCCAAAAGGTGAATAGGCAATAGGATAAGGACCCCCTGTATATAAAAATCCAATAAGCATACAAACAAGGCCAACAGCAGCTAGCCACCAAGAGGTAGAGGCACATATGTAAATGCCAAGTAGCATTGCAATTGCATAAAAGCTTAATGCGATGATCATAATTGTTTTTGGCTGAACACCATGACGGACAATGGTTCCACCAATACCGACAGAATGCTCATTATCTAATCCTAGCTTGTAATCGTAATATTCATTGAACATATTCGTTGCTGCTTGTATAAGCATACTTGCAATGAGCATAGCAAAAAATAGTCCAAAATCAATTGTTTGTTTTTCAATTGCTAGAGCAATTGCTGTCCCTAAAAATACTGGAACGAATGAAGCGGTTAAAGTGTGTGGGCGTGTTAAGTGCCACCAAACTTTAAAACCCCTATCAGCTTCAATGACTTTGGTCATAAGGTCTTTCTCTCCTTCAAATGTTGTCGACTCTTCTTATTTTAAACGAAGATTGAGAAAATGGGTAGGTTCACAGCTTATTACATACAGTTCCATTGAAAAAAGTGATACAATAGAACATGCATTTATGAGCTGGAGATAATTTATGTATTTTATAGCAATCGTACGAAAAAAGAATTGTCTTACATAGTACGACGATTTTTTGAACGAATCAAGTAAAGGCTAGGTAGACGTCATGAATGTTTTTGTGTGCAAAAAAGGAGGGTTAGAAGAAATGATGGACTCTGTCCCCCACTGCAAAACCTAAGCACAATCAAACATTACACACATTGTCTCTGATAAAAGATAGAGAAACAGTTACAATGCCAAATATGATTGTTGATGTACATTGCAACAACGGAGGTAATTTTCATGCAACAGAAGTGGTACCAAGCCACAGAAGTAGAAGTGGACTCTTTGGGCCAAAGCCTTCATTTTTATATGGAAACAATTGAGGTTAGTCGCTTATCTGCGCTAGCATTTTATGCAGCGGGCGAGGGGAATTATAAAGGTGAACGATTTTATTGGCAAAATAGAGAAAAAACGATGACATTAGTAGGGCTAGGACATGCTTATACAATTCAGAATAACGCCAAAAATGATCGCTATGATGCCGTAGAGGCAGAATGGAAAAGCTTAACGAAGAATTGTATAAAGGGGCAGAGCGAGTTACAGCCAATTTTGTTTGGTGGTTTTACATTTGATCCACAAAATAATGTAGATGGAGAATGGACCAACTTTCCAGAGGCTTATTTTGCACTTGCCACCTATCAGCTTGTTATTCGAGATGACAAAGCCTATGTCAGCATTCATCTCATTTCAAAAGAACAGCAGGCAGAGGATCAATTTGAAGCGTTACGTAAAGAGAGAGATCACTTAATTCATGCTGCTCAAGTAAAAGAAGTGAAAACGTATTCAAAGCCTGAAATAACAAGTTATTATGAGCCCTATAAGGATCCGTATCTTGCATCCATTGACCAAGTGACAGCACTGATTAAGCAAAAAAAGGCAGATAAAGTTGTGATCGCGCGTTCCCTTGCATTGCAATTCAAAGAGCATGTTTCTTCACCTCAAGTACTGTCACAGATTATTCATGAACAGCCTGAGAGCTATTTATTTGGTTTAGAGCGTCAAGATTTATTGTTTTTTGGTGCGTCACCTGAACGACTAGTAAAGGTAGAAAATGGACGTGCCTTTTCATCGTGTATTGCTGGCTCCATCAAACGGGGAAAGACAGCAGAAGAAGATGAAGCCTATGGTCAAAGCCTATTGAATGACCCGAAAAATGGTGGCGAGCATCAATATGTGGTCGACATGATTGCGGACACATTCCGTAAAAATTGTGTTGATATGAGGATACCTGACAGTCCTCGCCTCCTAAAAATCAGAGATATACAACATCTTTATACACCTGTCGAAGGTCAGTTAAATAGTGATGCTACGATTTTACAGCTGACAAAATCCTTACATCCTACCCCTGCTCTAGGCGGTGTTCCAAGAACAGAGGCGATGGCAGCGATACGTAAGTATGAGCCTATGAATCGAGGCCTTTATGCTGCACCAATTGGTTGGGTAGATGCGGAGGGCAACGGGGAATTTGCAGTAGCCATACGTTCTGCTGCTTTACTGAAAGATAAAGCTTACTTATACGCTGGTGGCGGAATAGTTGCAGATTCAGAGCCACAATCTGAATATGAGGAAACATTAGTGAAATTCCGTCCGATGCTACGTGCGTTAGGAGGACATTTAAATGAATGAAAGGGAGATTTTAACAGATTACGTTTATCAAATGGTGGCATCACTTGTACAAGCTGGTGTAGAGAATGTTGTAGTTAGTCCAGGTTCTCGCTCAACACCTTTAGCTTATGCCTTTGCTTCTACGAAACAGCTTCATATGTATCGCCAGGTAGATGAACGATCTGCTGCCTTTTTCGCACTGGGAATTGCAAAGGCTACAGCAAAACCTGTAGTACTATTATGTACATCTGGAACAGCTGCAGCAAACTATTTTCCTGCCATTGTGGAAGCAAGTTATGCTCGTGTACCACTAATTGTTATTACGGCAGATCGTCCACATGAATTACGAGAAGTGGGAGCACCACAAGCGATAAATCAGCCAAATTTATATGGTTCACATGTCAAATGGAGTGTCGATTTTCCATTAGCAGATAATGCTGCACCAACACTGCCATTTATTGAGCGTCATATTGCACGAGCCGTAGCCATTGCCACAAGTGCACCGTTTGGACCAGTGCATATTAATGTACCATTCCGGGAGCCCTTATTAATTGATTTCCGAGATGAGTTACCAGAAACAACATTTAAACAAAGTAGGATGGCTCAGTTAATGCCTTCTGAGGTGGCTCAGCAAGAATTATCTTCCATTTTACGAGCATCAGAACGAGGCTTTGTCATTATTGGGGAACTGCCACTTGGTACTGATTTAACAATTATGTGGAATTTTGTTCGCCAGCTAAAATGGCCAGTTATAGTCGAGAGCTTATCAAATATGCGTACTTCAGTACCAGAGGATTGTTTACCTTATATCATTACAACCTATGATGCCATTATGAAGAGTGATGAGTTTAAAGCGCTTGTTAAGCCGGATACAGTGCTTCGCTTCGGTGCACAGCCCGTTTCTAAATTCATCATGCAATTTATTACAAACTCACAACCAACAGCTTATATTGTAGTTGATGAAGATCCAATGTTCCGAGACGCTACTAGTGTTTCTACTCATTTTATTCATGCGGAGATTGGAGAATGGCTGACGAATTTAGAAATCTATGATACAGCAATAGAGGCACAATATTTAGCTGAATGGCAGGATGCGAATGATATAGCGCTTGAATATATTGAACATTATTCCGAAGCAGCTGTGGATGAGGGAGCTATGATAAGCCGATTATTAAGGTTTATTCCAAATGGTAGTGATATTTTTGTGAGCAGCAGCATGCCTGTGCGTGATATTGATACGTTTTTAATGGCTACACCGAAAGATCTGCGTATCATTGCAAATCGTGGAACGAATGGTATTGACGGTGTTGTGTCAACAGCGATGGGATATAGTCAGGGGAATAACCGAGAAACCTATTTACTAATTGGTGATTTAGCCTTTTTACATGACATCAATGGACTTATTGCATCAAGGTATCAAGAATGTAACCTAACGATCATCGTTATGAACAATGATGGTGGCGGTATTTTCTCTTATTTACCACAATCCACTGTAGAAGCACATTATGAAGATTTATTTGGTACACCAACTGCTCTTGAATTTAATGATGTTGCTCAGATGTATGATGTAGACTATATTCGTGTAGAAGATATTTCGGAGCTTTCTGAGAAGTTTACAACAGTAAAAAAACGTCCATTGCGCTTGCTTGAAATTTTCACAGATAGAGAAGAAAATGTTTATGCGCATCGAGCACTTTGGAATCGCATTAATGCGGGGCTAAAAGCATGGCAAAGCTAATGATTCGAGGGCTTGAAACTCATGTGGAAATTTGGAATGAGAGAGCACAGCAAACGCTTGTTGCCTTGCATGGTTTCACAGGTAGTACGGCTACATGGCGAAATTTGGCGAAAGCTCTGCCACATATACGAGTGATATCAATTGATTGTATTGGACATGGTCAAACAGCAATACCCAAGGAAGCAAGTCGTTTCTCCATGGATGAACAAATCCAAGATTTAGAGGAAGTAATTAGCCAGCTACAGCTAGAGAAATTTACGCTGTTAGGCTATTCGATGGGAGGGAGAATTGCATTATCGTATGCAATTACCTACCCTGAGCGTATCGAAAGGCTTATTTTAGAAAGCGCCTCTCCAGGCTTACGAACTTCACAGGAGCGTTCTGAACGCTGTGTTAGAGATAACGAACTAGCTGAAAAAATAATTCACAATGGATTACAATCATTCGTCAATGCATGGGAGAACATCCCTTTGTTTAAATCCCAAAAATGTTTACCAGACAATGTACGACAAACGATTAGGACAGAACGACTTTCTCAGAAGGTGGAGGGCCTGGCAGGAAGTTTACGTGGCATTGGCACAGGTACCCAGCCATCAAATTGGATGTCATTAGCAGAGCTTGAGATTCCTGTTCTTTTAGTAACGGGCTCACTAGATGAGAAGTTTTGTAAAATTGCACTAGAAATGAAAGCGTTATTAAAAAATGTTAAGCATAAGACAGTAAATAACGCTGGACATGCAATTCATGTGGAAAATCCCGCTGAGTTTGCTACAATAATAGAGGAGTATTTAACGTAATCAATTTCGCCTTGGCGTAATTGTAGCTGCCGCTTCGCTTTCGCTACAGAGAACATTGGCTGAATGAAGATAGATTTACGTTAGTGCCTCGATAATGAACGAGGATTATATATGATTAGGAGGCAATTCAATGACACGTCAATGGACTACTTTACATACTTATGAAGACATTAAGTATGAATTTTATAACGGTATCGCAAAAATCACGATTAATCGTCCAGAAGTACGCAATGCGTTCCGACCAAAAACGGTAATGGAAATGATTGATGCTTTTTCACGTGCACGTGATGACAAAAATGTTGGAGTTATCATTTTAACTGGTGAAGGTGAACATGCTTTCTGCTCAGGTGGAGATCAAAAGGTTCGCGGTCATGGCGGCTATGTTGGAGAAGATGAAATCCCACGTCTAAACGTTCTTGACTTACAACGTTTAATCCGTGTAATTCCAAAACCTGTAATAGCGATGGTTGCAGGCTATGCAATCGGTGGAGGACATGTATTACATGTTGTATGTGACCTAACAATTGCTGCTGACAATGCTCGTTTTGGACAAACTGGACCAAAAGTTGGTTCATTTGATGCTGGTTATGGCTCAGGCTATCTTGCACGTATTATTGGTCATAAGAAGGCACGTGAAATTTGGTATTTATGCCGTCAATATGATGCACAGCAAGCACTTGATATGGGATTAGTGAACACAGTTGTTCCTTATGAGCAATTAGAGAACGAGACTGTACAATGGTGTGAGGAAATGCTACAAATGTCGCCGACTGCTCTACGCTTCTTAAAAGCAGCTATGAATGCAGATACAGACGGTTTAGCAGGTCTTCAACAAATGGCTGGCGATGCTACGCTTCTTTATTACACAACGGATGAAGCAAAAGAAGGCCGTGACGCATTTAAAGAGAAACGCCAACCAGATTTCGGTCAATTCCCAAGATTCCCTTGATTAAATGAAGTGTTGAAAAGCTCGTATCCGATTAGAGATACGAGCTTTTTCTATGTAGAATGGATGAAGTGGCGGATAGACTCAGCTAAATGATGGATAGAATGGACAAAGTGGTGGATTGGTCCCTTTAATTGAGGGATTTGCAGCCAAAATAGACGGATAGAATGAATAAACTCGTTCAAATAGACGGATGTTGCTAGAAAGCGATAAGATAAAGAGTGATAGGAGGGACAATAAAAATGTATCCAAATTGGATTTTACAACGAGCGTATTTAACACCATTACGTAACGCTTTAACATATAACGAACAAACATGGACGTTTCAGCAATTAAATGAATTATCTATTCAACGTGCTAGTCAACTTACAGCCCTTGGTATAAAGCAAGGAGACCGTATTGCGATAATGGGACCAAGCAAGCCAGCACTTGTCATTATGATCTATGCATGTATGCATTTACAGTGTGAAATGGTCATGCTAAATCGTAGGCTATCTCAAGCTGAAATAGCCTATCAGCTAGAGGATTCCGAGGCAGTGGTTGTATTAATTGCAGACGAAGATATTGAAAAATTACCATCATATGTACCTCATCTATTATTTTCTGCTATCGAAAAAGGTACAGAAGCCTCTATTGAGATTACAAAGGAATGGTCCTTACATCAAACAACATCTATTATGTACACATCTGGTACGACGGGTTTTCCAAAGGGCGTTCGTCAAACAGTTGGTAATCATCAAGCTAGTGCAACGTCTTCTGTCCTTAATATAGGTTTGCAAGCTGAAGATGCTTGGTTATGTGCTGTACCGTTATTTCATATTAGTGGCTTTTCTATTTTAGTGCGCTCACTTTTATATGGCAATAAAGTTCATTTATATGATTATTTTGATGTAGAGGCTATTTCACAAAATATTATAGATGGTGATGTCACACATATGTCAGTGGTTGCTGTAACCTTGGAAAGAATTCTACATACACTTGAACAGCGAAAGGCCCAAGCCTCATCACAATTTAAACTGATGTTAGCAGGTGGTGGACCTGTACCAGTTGAATATTTAAAGAGAGCCCAAGCATTACATTTAGCAGTAGCTCAAACGTATGGTATGACAGAAACCTCATCACAAACCGCAACACTAGCAAGCGAGGATGCGATGTCTAAAATAGGTTCGGCAGGAAAGCCTTTATTTTTTAATCAAATTCGTATTGCAGAGCCAAATATCAATGGTGAAGGCGAAATTTGCATACGTGGCCCACATGTTACCCCAGGCTATATTGGTCGTTTTGCACAAAAAAGTGCAACAATTGATGGCTGGCTTTATACCGGAGATATTGGTTATTTGGATGACGAGGGTTACTTGTTTGTGATTGATCGTCGAGCAGATTTAATTATTTCTGGTGGTGAAAATATTTATCCTGCTGAAATCGAAAACGTACTTCTTACACATCCCGCGGTTAAGGAAGCGGGTGTCTGTGGTATCGAGGATGAGGAGTGGGGACAGGTTCCAATTGCCTTTGTTGTTTTAAAAGATCAAATACAGATAGATCAATTATTAGCATTTTGTCAAAAATTCCTTGCTAGATATAAAATACCAAAAAAGATTATCATTACAGATGAACTTCCTCGCAATGGTGCCAATAAGCTACTTCGTAGAAAATTAAAGCAATAACATAAATAAAGAAGCCTTCCATAGTGAGGGCTTCTTTTATTTGTGGTAAAAATCTTTTTATTTATATGCTTTTAGAATTAAATTAATTATTTATTAACATAATAAGGAATGTTAGGCATAAACTATTTAGTAAAGGAGAATGGCTCATATGAGAAAATATATATATAATGCTGTCATTATATTATTTGTTCTACAAATGAGTCATGTGCAAGTATTCGCAAACTATGAACATAAAAATATCGTATCAGCTAATTCAATAGAAACTCTACAAAATCTCATTCAATACGAAGTCATGCAGTTATCTACTAATTTTGATATTCGATATAGTGGTGATACATCAAGCATTAAAGATGAACTATCTGATCTTATCAAACAGGCAATTCAAGATCCATATATATATGCCAATATTTCTAGTTTTAAATGGAAGTATGATGGCTACGCCAATAATATTGTTATTAGCTTTGAGTTTACGTATCATATTACACCCGCAGAAGAAGCGTTTGTTGAACAGACTCTGAAAAATATTATTGCGCCAATGTATGGATTAACTGAGTTGCAGAAGTTACAGGCTGCACATGATTTTATTGTTTTATCCGCCGAGTATTCCAAAGAAACGAACGGAAGTCAATATTCTCCCTATACATTATTAGCGGAAAATAAGGGAGTATGTCAGGCCTATGCACTAGTGCTTTATCGGATGTTAGAGATGCTAGGCTTTGAGGTGCAATATGTACCAGGAAAAGTAGGGGAACAGCTACATGCTTGGGTCTTAGTGAAGCTTGAAAATGACTGGTATCATATCGATGTGACATGGGATGATCCATTACCTGATCGTAAAGGAGAGGTACGTTATCAATATTTTTTAGTTTCTGATCGCCAGCTAGCGCAAGATCACTCGTGGGATAATGCTAGTTTTCCAGCAGCAAAAAGTGAAACTTATGTTGATTTACAACGCACTAGTAAGGTGGAGGAACTACCAAAACAAGCACTAAATAATGATTTCTCTTTTAATAAGGGAAAGGCTATAATCGATAATAATCAATATCCTTTTAAAAGCGTGATAGTAAAACCCATGCAATTAAAAATGCCCCATAAAAATAAGGAAACAGATCAGGTACTTCAAGCCGAATGGCAATCCATTATTTTAGAAGGAAGCTCCATGCAGATGAAGGATTGGCAAAAGAAAAACTATGAAGCTGTTAACACGGAGAGCTGGCTAGCAAGTATTTATAGAACAGAAAAACGAATGCCACAAGAAAAATACGTCATACTAAAGGAGGTACCCCATCTGATTTTCGGGGCACCTCCTTACTCATTTATTTTTCTGTACTTAGAGCTTTTTCTAATGTTTGTATATTTTTATTCATCAGTGTAAAGTAAGTTTCTTTATTTTTAACATCATCTGCTGTTAAAACACTTAGATTATGCAAGGTAAGGGATTCTGCTCCCACTTCTTTTTGGATAACCTCGGCTAATTTAGAGGAAACGTTTTGCTCAAATAAAATGTAATGAATGTGTAGGTCATTTGCTTTATCGACAATCGCTGTAAGCTCTTTTTGAGATGGTTCATTTTGTGAATTCAAACCGGCAATTGGCATTTGGGTTAAGCCGTATTGACCTGCAATATAGCCAAAGGCAGCGTGGGAGACGAAGAAAGTCTTTTCAGGGGCCTTATCCGCCATCGCTTTAAAGGATTGATCTAATTCCTGCAGCTCCTTCACTAATGCTTCATAATTAGCTGTAAATGTAGCTTCCTGTTCTGGCATTTTTTCAATTAAAGTATCCTTAATTGAAAGTGCTAAATCCTGACTGATAATAGGGGATAGCCAAACATGAGGATCTATATTTCCGTGATCGTGATCGTCATGTCCATGCTCATCCTCAGAATGACTGTGCTCTTCTTCCGTTGCTGCATGATCATGCTCTTCTTCTTCATCAGCATGTGTGTGACCAGTGCTACTCGCTAATTTTTCATCTGATACATGATCGGCCGTTGCAATCATAGCTACATCTTCTTTAGCTAGCGTTTTTTTGGCATTTTCAACAAAGCCCTCTAATCCTAAACCAATATAGAAAAATATATCAGCATCTGCTAGCTTCATCATATCTTTTTGGGTTGGCTCAAATGTGTGCTCATTGGCACCAGCTGGATAGATAGAAGATACCTCAACAAAATCGCCACCAATTCGTTCAGCAAAATAACTTAAAGGATAAACCGTTGTGTAAATAGTCATTTTTTCTTTACCCTCTGATTGTTTGGAGGATGTAGTTGATGATTTATCCCCGCAGGCAGCAGTGAATAAAGCAAGAGCTGTAACTAAAAACAATAAAAATGCTTTTTTCATATTATTATATACCTCTTTCAAATAGTAATGATTACGATTTGTTTTTTGAACATTTATTATCATAACGCACATCTGAAAAAAGTACAAGAAAAAATGACCCGCGAAAATTAATTCTTTTTCGAAGGCCATTTTTCAGGTACTGGATCAAAGCCCCCAGGATGGAATGGATGGCATTTTGATACACGTGTAATTGTTAAAAAGAATCCTTTGATGGCACCATGTTTTTGAAAGGCTTCAAGCCCATATGAGGAGCATGTGGGGTAAAAGCGACAGGATGGCGGCGTCATTGGTGAAATGAATTTTCTATAAAACTTTATGAGCCATATAAAGGGATATTTCATTGTTGCTGATCCTTTTGTTGCACATTGACTTGCTCAGGCTTAGCATCAATTGTTTGTGTTAAAAAGCTTCCTTTTTTCTTTAAAAGGACAATGACCGAAACGCCGAACATAAGCATCATCATTGCAATCATAATAATTATTGGTAATGGTACCCCCATAGTGTTCACTCCAAATTCTATTTAATAATTTTAGTATAAAAGAATTTTATTGAAAAATGTACTAATTGAATTTATCCTCATTTTGTTGAAAGCTTTGTTGCGGCTTTTCATCGATTGTATGTTTAAAGGCATATGCACGGTTAACACTGATAATTGTAGCAGCCGTTATTATTATGACTATGATTACGGCAACAACTAAGAGCGTAATTAAACTCATGGCATTCACTCCATTTCCTATTCATCATTTTCTATTATAAAGTAGATACTCTTTTAAATTGTGAAGGAAGTTTGACATTCCAGCGAATAAAACAGCACTTTTATCACCATACTATGGTAAAAGGAGTGTTTTATAGAGATGGATCGCCAGCGAGTATATTTTTCACTAGCCGATAAAACGTATTATACAAACCCGCAAGCAGGACCGTGGAATTTTGAGCTTAATATAGATCGACAAGCATTGGATGTTTTTGAAAGAATCTTTCAACAAATGCAATTGCTTGAAATTTCAAATGCGTGGCGTGCACAATTACCTTATTTGCAATATCACCTAGATCGAGAAAATGATGAAATAGATTTACGATTAATGAAAATTTATGCGCTTATTCATGAATATGGGGATGAGGACACGAAGGCTTTTGTGGAACAGCTTCCTTACTTCAATAAACGTGTATAAAAGGAGAGGGTCACTTGAATTAGGTGACCCTCCTTTACTTAACATATAGCTTTTAGAATAGTAAAAACAGCTTCTCTTGGTACAACAACAGGGATTGTAAGCTTGTCTTTTAGTGTATTTTTCATGGCAGTTGAGTAGCCCATGCAATCTAGGATAAGTAATTCAGCTCCATGTAATTGCAATTCTTTAGCCTTTAATAATAAATCCTGTTCATTAAAACGATAGGGGGAGCTAGCGGCAAAGGTCACATTGAATTGAGCATTCTGCCATTTTTCTGCGACAGTCATTTGCTGCTCAGGCTCTGGTCCGATTAAACCAAGCGTTAAATCAGCATTCATCCCTTTGACTAAATAGGTCATCATACGATCAGGTAGTAATAAATTTTTACCACTTAAGGAGTTTGTGAAATCACCTGTGCACATGAGTAAAATCCAAGTAAAATCCTGAAGCTCAACAATTCGTTTTTGGATAAAAGGCATCAGCTTCCTTTTACTAAGTTTTACCTGTTCCCCTGTAGCAAGTAGAGTAACTAGAACATCTGAATCCTCTCTAGCAGGGGCAAGTGCTGCTATTTCTGAGGAAGTCAGCAAATCGAGGACACCGAATTCCGTTACATGTAAGCCGGCATTTATTAATTGTTGAATATCAGTAGCCATATCCTTGCGAGGTGCTTGACCAATTGTTACAATTGCGATTTTTGACTTCGCCAATTACCTTCACTCCGCTTCGTAATATTTTTTACCATTGACATAGGTTTGTAGTGCTTTTGCTTCTGTTTCAAAAATTGGATGAGACCATACTACAAAATCTGCATCTTTGCCTACCTCTAATGAGCCAATTCGATGATCGAGCTGTACAAGCTTAGCTGCATGAATGGTGATACTTTTTAAAGCTGTTTCTTCATCTAATCCATAGCGAATAGCTTCAGAGGCACAATATTTCAAATATTGAATTGGTACAAATGGATGATCTGTCATAATAGCAAATGGAATAGTATGCTCTTTAAAAATTTTGGCGATTGCTGGTGTTGAATTGCGAGTTTCATATTTAGATGGTGTAAGCATATAGGGACCTACTGTTGCATTAAATCCACTAGCCTTTACAGCATCAACAATCATATGTCCCTCTGTACAATGTTCTAGATGTAGCTGAACATTAAATTCCTTTGCAATACGAATTGCTGTCATAATATCATCTGCTCGGTGACAGTGAAGGCGTAGTGGCATTTCTCCTCGTAGCACCTCGATAAAAGGTCGCAGCTCTAAATTATGCTTTACATGCTCCGATTTTACTTCTTCACTTAAGCGAGTGGCACGTTGAAAACCATCACGTAACAATTGAGCAATGGCCATACGCGTCATAGGCTTACGCTTATATTGATTACCAAATACGTTTTTAGGATTTTCACCTAATGCCCCCTTTAATCCACTGCGCTCAACAAGAACCCTTGAAGCAAGTGTTGGTCCCGCGGTTTTTAAAATACTCCAAATACCGCCGATGACATTGGCACTGCCTGAACCTGTTTGAACAGTCGTGACACCACCTTCTAGAGCATGCTGAAACGAGAAGTGTCGAATATCCACACTATCTAAAGCATGCATTAGAGGGGTGAAGGGTTCACTATATTCATTGGCATCGTTAATATCCTCCGTAACCTCTGCCCATGTACCAACATGTGCATGAATATCGATTAAACCTGGTGTAACAAATGCTCCCTGTAAATCTATTTTTTCAGCATTGTCAGGGATTTCTTTGGCTGGTCCTGTATACACAATGCGACCATCATCTATCCATAGCTGTTCAAAAGTATCGTTCTGTTCATTAACGGCTAAAAATTTTGCATTATGGAAAATGATCATATTGTGATACCCTCTTCCCATGAGTATTCTTTTTTCCCTTTAATAAAAGTAGCAACCACTTTTGCATCTAAATCTAATGGGTGCTTATTCCAAACAACAAAGTCAGCTAGTAGTCCAACTTTAATAGAACCAGTTAGATGCTCTATCCCAAGTAAGGTTGCTGCACCTGTCGTTAATGCATAGAGAGCATCCTGACGAGGCAATTTCTCTCGAACTGCTAAACATGCTTCTAATGCTAGATGAGTTGCGCTGCTTACGGGGTGGTCTGTACAAAAGACAAATGGAATTTCACGAGCAGCCAATTGTGAATATAGCTTTGGTGAAAGTGCCATCATTTCATTATGCTCAATATAACGGAAGGTAGGACCTGCGATCACCGTATTAAAACATGCTCCCTCAAGCAGTGGAATTTCAGTACCGTGAATTATATGAAATTCAAAAGAGAACTCTTGTTGAAGGCGGGCAATCAATTCAATATCGACAGCTTTATGTGCTCGAACTAAAATTTTGCGAATCAGAGGCTCTTGTTCTTGAATTTGTTGGAGTGTTTCTCTCATAATTTTGGCAATGCCCATGCGTGTAAGTGGTTTTTTCTGCGCAGCAAAAAATGTACTTTTGGCATTTTGACCAATTGAGAAGGAATAGCCGAAATTTTTTTTAATCACCATTTCATCAACAGTTGAAGGTGTATGGTGTATGATAGCTGTTTTTGCACCAACCAAGCTTTTAGGAGAGGGGACAATATGAGAGGCAGTTATCCCATGTGAAAGGGCATTTTTAAATGCTGCATCAAAGGGATAGATGCCATCAATAACTGAATATTGTAGATGTGATTCAAACTCAAAGCTATCATCGCCCTCCCAGCGTATGCCAATTTCGGCTAATCCGATTTGTGAGCAACTATCGATAAAACCTGGTGTAATGTAATAACCAAGAAGATCAATTTCCGTTTCAGCAGTACTTAATTGTGTGAAATATTGTCCATGTACTTCAATATTTTTTTTTTCAAAACTACGAGTCTCAGAATTGAAAACAAGACCATTCGTATAACGAGTCATCGTCTGCGCTCCCTTTCTTATGAATAGAAAAGCGGAGACTGATCATCTCCACTTTTCATGTTAAATTATTTTGAAATTGAAACGTTTGTACCATTAGGATGTACGATTTGCACAGAGTTATCTGCTGAAACCTCAAAGCCTTTTACCTTTTTATTCACGCCAGCTACCGTTTGTGTAGCCTCTAATTCAATACGAGGAACATCAGCTAAAATTAGTTTCAAAGCTTCTTGATATAATTTTGCACGTTCTTCTTGGACAACCGTTTCTGATACCGCACGTTCTAATAATTTATCAACCTCTGGATTGCTATAGCCTTTCCCATTACCTAAAGCGCCAATTTGATTTGTGTGGAACAATTGGTATAGGAAGAAGTATGGATCTGGATACCATGTCCAGCCACCAATATTCATAGATGCTTTCCCTTTAGCAACTGTATCACTGTAAGTTCCCCACTCAAGAACCTTGATATCTACATCAATGTTTAAGTTTTTCTTTAATTGGCTTTGGAAAATAGTTGCGTAAGGAACACGTGCCTCAGATACAAAAATTTCTGTTTTAAAGCCATCTGGATATCCAGCTTCAGCTAATAATTTTTTAGCTTCCTCAGGATTGTACTTTGGTACTAAGTCAATCAAACCTTTATCATAGCCCCATGAACCTGGAGGTAGAGGTAAATAAGAAACGTCGCCACCACCCCATTGGTTAACACCAGTGATAATTTCTTCTACATTTGTTGCCTTGTAGATAGCTTCACGTACTCGCTTATCTGCCGTTGGGCCTACCTTGTTATTAAGGTCGAGATAGACAATCGATAAGCCAGGATTTGTTAAAAGCTCAAAATTACTGTCTTGGTTAATAATTTCACGGTTTTGACCTTTTACATCCATTGCGATATCGATATCACCTGAACGTAATGCATTTGTCATCATGTTTTGATCAGAAATAAATTTCATTGTTAAATTATCAAGATGTGGCTTTTCACCCCAATAACCTTCATTGCGTACTAGCTTTACTTCTTGGTCTTTTTTCCATTCAGTTAATTGGAATGGACCTGTTCCGATGAAATGCTCAGAGAAATTGTCTCCCCAGCCCTCAACCTCTTCTTTTGGAATAATGATATTACCTGCATCTGTTAACATAGCAAGTAATGCTGCATTTGGAGATGCTAAATGAATCTCAACCTCATAATCAGAAATTACTTTTACCTCAGTTACACCACTTAGACGATTCATTGCAGATTCTTTTGCAGATCGCTCTAAAGAATATTTTACGTCCTCTGCAGTCATATCACGACCGTCTTGATATTTCCCTTTTTGGAACTTTACTCCCTCACGTAACTTGAATGTATAAACTAACATATCATCTGATACTTTCCATTCCGTAGCTAAGGAAGGAATGATATCTGATAAATCCTTGTTATAAACAACTAAAGTGTCACCCATTTGACGCATTACCTGTGATTCGTAAACCCCAGTGTATTTAATGGGATCAAAAGTTTTGGAATTTGCTGAAAGACCAATATTTAATGTTCCACCTGATGTAGCTTCGCCTTCTTTTTCTTCTGATGTACTCTTCTTATCAGAGTTACCACCACAGGCTGCTAAAATCCCAATCATTAAAGTTAAAAACAGTAGTAGTACAGATTTTTTTACGTTTATTTTCTTCATACATGCTAGCCTCCTTATATTTTGTTTCACAATATGAACCGTTGATTCAAAAATGGTAGGTTCGAAATAAAAGTAGCACATTTGTAAACAGAAAGTAAATAAAAAATTATAAAGATTCAGAAAAAAATATATTTACAAATAATTATCACTGGGTGTAGTATTTAGTTATTCACAATATGAACCACTGATTCTAATAATGAAAAGGAGGTCTTGAAAAATGGGCTCATTTATTTTAAAAAGGTTAATAAACCTTATCCCGACACTGCTAGTAGTAGGAATCATCGTATTTATTATTACGAGAATGATTCCAGGTGATCCAGCATCTGTTATGTTAGGTCCTCAAGCAAGTGTGGAAGATGTAGAAAACTTAAGGGAAGAGTTAGGGTTAAATAAATCGATTCCATCACAATTTATATCCTATGTAGCGGACCTAGCGCAGCTTAATCTGGGTTATTCATATTCTTATAGTGAATCTGTCATTGGGCTCATTATAGAAAGATTTCCGAATACAGTGATATTAGCTCTAGCAGCGCTACTGATTGCAGTAGTCATTGGGATTCCCGCAGGAATTTTAGCAGCAAGAAAGCAAAATACAATGGTAGATTATGTGGTAATGCTCATATCCTTAGTGGGTGTCTCTATGCCAATCTTTTGGCTTGGGATCATGCTAGTGTTATTCTTTAGCGTCAATCTCGGATGGCTACCTGCTACGGGGATGGGAAATTTAGATGATGGACTTTGGACATATATAAAGCATTTAATTTTACCAGCATTAGCTTTAGCTACTATACCGATGGCGACATTTGCTCGTATTACACGCTCGAGTATGCTAGAGGTTATTTCGCAGGATTACATTAAAACTGCACGTTCTAAAGGTATTAAAGAATATTTAGTTATCGGAAAACATGCGTTTAAAAATGCACTAACACCTATTTTAACTGTACTAGGCATGCAAATTTCTAATTTACTTGGTGGTGCTGTATTAACTGAAACGATTTTCAGTTGGCCAGGAATGGGGCGGCTTATTGTAGATGCAATTGATAAGCGTGACTTTGTCGTTGTACAGGGAACAGTCATTTTTATCGCCTTTATCTTTGTTCTTATTAACTTAATCGTGGATGTTTTATATAAAGTGGTAAATCCAAAAGTAAATCTTGAATCGGATGGGGGGAAAAAGTAACGATGGCACAAGCAATTGTAAATGACAATAAAAAGCAAAATACGCTATTACGAAAGTTGTTAAAAAATAAATTAGCAACAATCGGTTTGATAATTGTAGCACTAATGACGATTGTAGCCATTTTTGCTCCGCTTATCGCGACCCACCCACCAAATGAAATGACTGTTGGTAAATCATTTTTGCCAATGAATACAGATGGACATTTACTTGGTACAGATAACTATGGTCGAGATTTGTTTAGTCGTTTAGTGTATGGTACCCGCATTTCAATGATTGTTGGTGTTGCAGCTGTACTCTTTGGGGCAGTATTCGGCACTTTACTTGGATTAGTTGCAGGCTATTTTGGTGGACGTTTAGACTCTATCATTATGCGTACAATGGATGGTCTGTTTGCTTTTCCATTCATTTTATTAGCTATTACATTAATGACAGTGCTAGGTCAAGGATTAGTAAATGTTATCGTAGCCATTGGTATTGCCAATATACCGGGGTTTGCACGATTGGTCCGCGGTCAAGTATTAAGCGTAAAAGAGGAGGAGTTTATTGAAGTAACTCATTCTTTAGGTGCTACACATACACGTATTATTTTTAGTCATATTTTACCAAACTGTCTTGCGCCGTTAATTGTCTACGGCACAATGAGTACGGCTGGGGCCATCATTTCTGAGGCAGCGCTTAGCTTTTTAGGATTAGGTATACAACCGCCTACTGCTTCATGGGGTAGTATTCTGAAGGATGGTAAGGATTTTCTAGTGTTGAATCCTCAAATGGCAACATTCTCAGGGATATGTATTTTACTAACAGTGCTTGGCATTAATCTTTTAGGCGATGGATTACGTGACGCACTAGATCCAAAAATGAAAGTTTGATAGGGAAGGAGGTGGCATCATGACTGAACGTTTACTAGATGTTGAAAATTTAACAGTTGAATTTAAAAGTGGCGGCTCTACGATGAAAGCTGTAAACGGCGTAAATTTACAATTAAATAAAAAAGAAACACTTGGAATTGTAGGGGAATCAGGCTCAGGTAAAAGTGTTACAGCTACAGCATTAATGCGTTTAATCCCATCTCCGCCAGGAAAAATTACAAATGGAAAAATTCATTTTAATGGTCGTGAATTACTAGGGATTTCAGAAAAGGAAATGCGCAATGTGCGAGGCAATGAAATGTCGATGATTTTTCAGGATCCCATTACAAGCTTGAACCCAGTTCTTACAGTGGGCAATCAAATTATCGAGGTTATTCGTGCCCATGAAAGCTTATCAAAAAAAGAAGCCAATGAAAAAGCCGTTGATATGTTAAAAATGGTAGGGATTCCAGAGCCTGAAAAACGCCTAAAAATGTATCCTCATGAATTTTCAGGTGGTATGAGACAACGGGTTATGATTGCCATTGCACTAGCATGCAATCCTAAGTTGCTAATTGCAGATGAGCCAACAACGGCACTAGATGTAACCGTGCAGGCACAGATTCTCGATTTGATGAAAAAGCTACAGCAGGAGCATGATACAGCTATTATTATGATTACGCATGATTTAGGTGTTGTATGGGAACTTTGTGACAAGGTAAATGTGATGTATGCAGGACGTACAGTAGAATCCACTACAACAAGGCAACTATATGAGCAATCGCTGCACCCCTATACATGGGGATTACTAGAATCACAAATTACGATGGGCACACAGGAGCAAAACAGACTACCAGCGATTCCAGGAAGTCCTCCTGATTTAACGATGCCCCACAGTGGCTGTCATTTTTCTTCTCGTTGTCCAATGGCAACAGATATCTGCCATAGTAAAGCACCAGAATTAGTAGAAGTACGAGAAAACCATTTTGTGGCTTGCCATCTGCAATCGAAGGAGCAAATTGTAGAACGTAAGGAGGGAATTTTTAATGCAGCAGAATAGAGAGCTAGTACTGAAAGTAAGCAATTTGAAAAAGCATTTCCCTATTAAAAGTTCTATTCCTTTTAAAAAGACAACTCAATTTGTAAAAGCGGTGGATGGTGTAAGCTTTGAATTATATAAAGGTGAGACATTAGGCATTGTTGGAGAATCTGGCTGTGGTAAATCAACGGTCGCACGACTTATTAATCAATTAATTACCCCAACAGAAGGAATAGTAGAGTTTAATGGAACAAATTTAGCAAATTTAAATACAAAGGATATTCGTTCAGCTCGTAAATCTATACAAATGGTATTTCAGAATCCGTATGCTTCATTGGATCCTAGAAAAACAATTGAATATTTAATTGCTGAGCCACTTGCCATTCACCGTATTGGTGATGATGCCTCACGCAAAAAACGTGTGATTGATTTGCTAGAAACAGTTGGTTTAAGTGCTTATCATGCTAAGAGACATCCACATGAATTTTCAGGTGGACAAAGGCAGCGCATTAATATTGCTCGTGCACTTGCATTAAATCCAGATATTGTCGTTTGTGATGAGCCAGTTTCAGCATTGGATGTATCTGTACAAGCACAGGTTATTAATTTATTGAAAGATTTACAGAAGGAATTTGGGCTAACCTATATTTTCATTTCACATGATTTAAATGTTGTTAATTATATGTGTGATCGGATTGCCGTTATGTACTTAGGGAAAATAGTAGAGATTGGCACATATGAAGAGATATATGGAAATCCTCAACATCCATATACACAGGCTTTATTATCAGCTATTCCAAAGGATAATCCCTTTGATAACAAGGAGCGCATTATTTTATCTGGAGACGTTCCAAGTCCAGTTAATCCACCAAGCGGCTGTGCATTTCATAAACGTTGCCGATTTGCGACAGAAAAATGTTCACAAATTCAGCCTACTCTAGATACAGTTACTGCAACACATCAGGTCTCTTGTCATTTATATAATGCCAATTAGTAAGAGATAGCAAAGATTAAATTAGCTTGGTTATAACTAAGTAAATACAACATGAAAAAAAGCCTCATTAGACATTCTTTTATTAGCAGCTTGGGTAAACGTCTATCTAACGATTTCACGAAGCTCTATCAATTGTTGTGAGGTAATAAAAAGGAGCGCAAAAATATGTCATTGAAACATGTTATTGAATTATACGAATTAATGGATAGTATCTATGTAAATGGGGAGGTTGTTAAAGATTACTTACACAATATTGACCCTTCTGCAGATGTTACTGTAAAAACGATTAAGGGTGACAATGGCTCCACTGATTTTGTAAGAGTTTTGGTTAAGGGGAAAAACGGTAAATCATCAGGTGGGAACGCCCCAACATTAGGTATTATTGGACGTTTAGGAGGAATTGGAGCACGCCCAGAAATGACAGGCTTCGTTTCTGATGGTGATGGTGCACTAGCCTGTATGGCAAGTGCAGCGAAAACAATTGATATGGCATTAAAGGGCGATCAGCTAGAGGGGGACGTTATTTTTACAACACATATTTGTCCAACAGCCCCAACGTTACCACACGAGCCAGTACCGTTTATGAACTCGCCAGTAGATATTAGTGTTATGAATGAAAATGAAGTTGATGAAACGATGGATGCTATATTATCGATTGATACAACAAAAGGGAACCAAATATGTAACCATAAGGGGTTTGCCATCACCCCAACTGTTAAAGAAGGCTATATTTTAAAGGTTAGTGATGACTTACTGCATGTGTATACTCAATCTGCAGGAATTTCTCCTGTTGTCATGCCAATTACTACGCAAGATATTACACCATATGGAAATGGTTTATTCCATATTAATAGTATTTTACAACCAGCTGTTGCCACGACAAGCCCAGTTGTAGGCGTTGCCATTACAACAGAAGCTGTGGTAGCTGGCTGTGCAACAGGTGCCACACATGTAACAGATGTAGAAAATGTTGTTCGATTTGTCTTAGAAGTAGCTAAGGTTTATGGTGCTAAAAAATGCTCATTCTTTGATGAAAAGCAATTTGCTCTTATCGAAATTTTATATGGAAGCATGAATCATTTACAAACAAAAGGAAATGAGGTACCTGCTCATGAACAATGATTTACACGCACTCAAGTTACAACTAATTGAAGAAGTTGAAAACAATAAAGATGAGTTGATTGAATTATGTTCAAAACTAATTCAAATTCCGAGCGTTAATCCTCCTGGAGATACAACGGAAATAACAACTTTTATAGAAGATTATTTAAATGACATAAATATACCATATGAAAAATATGAATCTGCGGATAAAATGTTTAATTTAGTAGCCTCTATTGGAAATGCAGAAGGTAAAGAACTAGTCTATTGCGGTCATACAGATGTTGTTCCTGTTGGTGATCTGGCTAAGTGGGATTTTGATCCATTTTCAGGAGAAGTAAAGGACGGATGGATGCTTGGTCGTGGAGCCAGTGATATGAAAGCAGGATTGGCAGGAATTATTTTTGCAACTAAAATGCTGAAGAAATTGAAAATCGAACTACCAGGAAAACTGACTTTAGCAATTGTGCCCGATGAAGAGACAGGCGGGGAGTATGGAGTCCCATGGCTATTAGAACGGAATCTAGTAAAGGGTGATGGCTGTTTAATTGCAGAGCCTTCATCCCCATTAAATCCTACGATTGGCCAAAAAGGTTCGTATTGGTTTGAATTAGAGGTTCGCGGGGAACCGGGTCATGGAAGCCTGTCGCCATTAGCAGGAAGAAATGCTATTGTAGATGCGATTGCTGCAATAAATGAGATACGTACTTTATGGGATTTAGAGATTACTATTCCAGAGGAAGTACAGTCCCTAATTGAAGTATCTAAGAAATACATGCGAGAAGTGGAAAAAGATCGTTTGAAATATCAAGAAGTATTAGAGAAAATTACCGTAAATATTGGTACAATTGAGGGAGGTACGAAATCCAACGTTATTCCAGATTATTGTAAAGTGCAAATAGATTGCCGCTTACCATTTGGCGTTACACAAGAAGAAGTCACTAATATATTGAAAAGTAAATTAGATGCATTAAATATTGATTATTCAATAAAACGTTTTGGATTTAAAAGTGTGGCTAACTATACACCAGCTGAAAACCCTGTATGCCAAGCAATAGTAGATAATATCTCATTTGTTACTGGTGAAGAGGCGTATGGTGTGATGCAATGGGCAAGTAGTGATGCTCGTCATTTCAGACAATATAATATTCCAGTACTACAATATGGTCCAGCTTATTTGCCAAGCATCCATGGTTATAATGAGAAAGTGCGTGTAGAGGATATCGTACGTTGTGCAAAAGTGTATATTACGGCTGTCATAGATTTTTTACATCAAAAGTAAGAGGGAGCAACCTCTCTTACTTTTGAAAATAGGAAACTTTAATCGGTGGGGGATGACGTACAGGACAGATCATTTCTAGCCTAAGCTTCATCCTCCACTGATTAAAGTTAAATCGATCTTGTACAAACGGTTGCCATACATATCTCGATAATTCCCCCTTATTGAAGTAACCGTATAGGTAATCTTTTGTACAAGATAAAGTAAAGTTCTAATCAGTGAGGGTTTTCCTCAACCCTACGGATGAAACTTTACGAGTCAGGCTTATCGGGCAGTTAATTCCTCACCTAACTTTATCTTCATTCAGCAAATGTATTAGCAAATGTATTTTGTATCGAAAGCATAGCGGCAGATGTTTTATGCGCGTAAGTGGAGCGGCAGCGGTAGATGTTTTATGCGCGTAAGCTTAGCGACAGCGGCAGATACAGATGACTCCCAACAGAGATGAATGCAATTTTGGTTCCTTTTCAGTGGGTGTCCAAACACCTACTGAATGAAGATAATGCCTCCGGCGGATGTCACGGATTTTCAAAGGAATGAATTGTGCTCGCACAATTCAAAATCCGGACGCAATTACGCCAAGGCAAAATTGATAGGGCTGCCCGTTACTGCCAGATAAAAAGATCAAAAGGATGAGAGAGATGCTAAAAACCTTAAATTTATCTATTGCCGTGTTAAAGATGTTTACAAAGGAAAAGCCCATATGGGGTGGACGTGAGCTAGCAATGGCAATGGATATGAATCATACGAATTTATATCGTATTCTTGAAACATTTGAGAATAATGGATTTATTACGAAAGATCCTATTACTAAGAAATATTCACTTGGCATTGCCTTATGGGAAATTGGAATGAATATGTATGATTCTTTAAACATTGATCAGCTTTGCATGCCGATTCTTGAAAAATTAAAGGATTCAACAGGTGAAACTGCTATTTTTACAGTTTTAAATGGGCTAGAGGCGTTAACATTACTGAAGGCAGAGCCTGTTAATAAGGTGAAATTTACAGTATCTAGAGGAAGTAGAACACCACTGTATGTAGGGGCCTCCTACCGTTCAATGCTTGCTTTCCTCAATGATGAGCAAATTTCGAAAGTTATTGACGAGCCATTAATCTCCTACACAAACAATACTATGACAGATGCAGGCGAAATTCGAGATGAGCTCGTTAAGATAAGAGAATGTGGCTATGCTGTCAGTAAAGGTGAATATACTGCAGATGTACTGGCGCTTGCAATGCCTGTATTTAATAGTGAAGAAGAGGTGGTAGGTTCAGTCACTGTATCAGGCCCTACTTACCGTTTTACAGAGCAACGTATTTCCGAAGTTTTGGAACCGCTAACACAAGCGAGACAAGACGTTGAAAATATTATACGTAGGTATCATTTGAATTTTAATTAAGGAGAAAAAATACATGCAACATTTACAGGAGATTGCACTGAATATCTTAAAAAATAATTTAAATGTTCAATCCTCAGAAACACTGATGATTCTAACGGATATTCACAAACAAGAGATCGCTGAAGTTTTCCATCAGGCAGGTTTAACCATAACAGAAAACACAATGTTAGTTGTGATGCCATTATTGAAGAAATCCGGGCAGGAACCAGTGAACGCTATAGCATCACTGATGTCTCATGTAGATGTTACTTTATGCATTACCTCCCATTCTCTCACGCATACAATGGCTCGTAAAAAGGCGTGTGAAAATGGTGGACGAGTTGCTACGATGCCAGGTGTTACATTCGCAATGCTTGAGCAAGGAGCACTTCATGCTGATGCAAATGAAATAGAAATACTTGTAGAAAGCTATGTCAATCTACTCAACACTGCAAAAGATGTTCAAATTGTAAAAGATGGATATAAGCTGACGTTTAGTGTAGAAAATCGTTCAGGTATTCGTTCAACGGGTATTGTACGTAACTCTGGAGAATATGGTAATATTCCTTCAGGTGAATCCTACATTGCTCCTATTGAAACTTCAGCAAATGGTGAAATTTTAGTCGATGGCTCTATTGCCAATATTGGCGTGTTGAAAGAACCATTATTGCTAAAGCTCCGTAATGGTCGCCTAGAGGATGCGATTGGCTCAGATGGCCCAAAATTACTTGAATTATTAGGGGAGGGCAACGGTCGTATCATTGCAGAGTTTGGAATTGGTGCAAACAAAAGTGCTATATTATGTGGGAATGTCCTTGAGGATGAAAAGGTATTTGGTACCATTCATATTGCATTTGGCAGTAATGTCCCATTTGGTGGAGCAAATGCAGCAGATGTCCACATTGATTGTGTCGTCAAAAATCCAACCGTCTATTTCGATGGTAAACAAGTTATTTAGTAATGATACTGTTGTTTTCAACCAAGTCAAAAAGCGTATTCAAATTAGATTCGAATGCGCTTTTTTTGACTTATAGCTAAACATTGAGTTTATATTAACCTTCTGATAATAAATAATATAATTTAATTTCTCCATCATTTTTCACCATTAACACATCATTTCGTTCTTTCACAGTAAAAATTTCAGTACCCTTAGATAATTTGTTTGCTGTTCCATTTTTAAATTCTGCTGCTTTCGAAGAGTTAGTTTCAATTATTCCAATCTTTGAATTTTCAGTTAATTGAAGTTCGTTAACCCATTCATATTTGTTTGATAAATGGCATTATTCCATTGAAAGAAATCCGCATTACTATTTAAAGACAATACTTCCTGTGCATCAGGATTTTTACTTACAGAAACGTTAATTTCTTTATTTTTATCAGTACAGCCGATTAATACGAATAAGGAAAAAATAAGTAGATAAATGATTTTTATTTTTTTCACTAATGTCCCCCTCCTTATTTATTTGACATTTATCATCCCAAAAAGTTACAGAATCCTTTAAAAAAGAGGGTGCTTTCCTTATTTATCTTTATTGAAGATTTAATTTGAAAACGACTATTATGGCAATTTCAATAACTATTAGTAATAGAGTTCCAGCCCCTACAAGTGCCAACTTCTTTTGAATGTTATTTTCCCATTCACCAATTTGACAAACTGAACAGCTAAGAGCAACCCTTGATGGATTAACCATTGTCATCAGAGAGGAGCTCACATTTTGGGCACTGGCAGCCAATAGTGGGGAAATGCCAATTTGTTGCGCTGTTGCAGTTTGCAATCGAATAAACATTGTATTAGAAGCAGTATTACTGCCCGTTAGAAATCCTCCTATCGCTCCAATGATTGGAGTTAGTAGTACAAAATAATATCCAAAGGCTTGTGCTGCAGCTACAGATAAAACATTTATCATTCCAGATTGAGACATTATTTCGGAAACAACAATATACAAAAATGTAGTTAGAATAACAGGAGAGCATTTTTTGATCGTTAAAGTAATGCTGTCAAGGATAGCTGTGCGATTGATATGAAAGATAGCAATACTATAAATACATACGATAATGAGAAAAAAGCCTGGTGCATAGAGAGGCGAAAACTGATAATTAAATGTTGAGCTTGTTATAGTCCAAGCTGATAAAAAATCTTTTAGCGGAAGCACCATTCTTGAAATGAATAATAGTGTAATGAGTAGTAAATATGGTGATAGATTTTTGATTAAATCTTTTGGTGTTTCTACAGAAGATTTTTTGATTTTTCTATTCATCATCCAAAAGCTAGCAGCGATGACAGTTAATGAGCCGAATATGCCTGCAAGTTCTACACTACCGTATAAATTGCAAATAAAGACGGAACCTCCTAATAATAAGCCAATAAAGAGAATGCTAAGAAATTTTTCTTTTACAGCTTTCTTACCTACCCCTATGAAAACTACTAAAAAAGCAAAATATATGTAAATAGGCATGCACATTGCTGCACTTGCGATTCCTAATGAGGCTAATGGAATATTGGCTAAAGTTGCTCCGATAATTGTCCCCATTGCCAATGTTCCCCATGGAATAATACAAAGACTGATTAATGCAATAAGAGCTGACTGAACAGGATGGAAACCTAAAGCTATCAAAATGGGGGCTATTACAATAATCGCTAAGCCAAATCCACTTATAGCCTCAATTAAAGGCGATAGCCCTAAAGCAAGAATTAAAATCTGATAAACACGATCATTAGTTGAAGTAGAAATAAAGGAGGCAATTTTCTGTATTGCGCCTGCTTTCTCCATTAAATGAAATAAAAAAATTCCAAAGAATAAAATATAGGCAACCAATGATGTCGTTAAAAAACTTTTAATAAAGGGAGTCGATAATACGTCTGTGCTAGAGTGAAAAATTGGAGAAATGGCAATGGCTGCTGTCATAAGTATCGCAGTACTCCCTGTAAAAATTGAAGATTTTTTTAAAACAAAAAGCATCAATAAAATACTGATTAATGGTAAAAGTGCAAAGATAACCTTTATCAAAGAAATCACTCCTAATGATAATTTTACTATAGTGTATAATATTTATTCTATAGTGTAAATTATATGGAGTAAAATATTAGCGATTATTTGTTGATTGTAATAGCATAATTACACTATAGTAAAAATAACTGTATCTCCAAAGGGTCATGAGAAAAGGAGTGTGAATTTATGGGGTTTGGAAAGCAAGTAAATAACATACGAAAGCAAAAAAAAATGACATTACACGATCTGTCCGCTCTTAGTAAAGTAAGTGCCTCTATGTTATCTCAAATAGAAAGAGAAGAAAAAAATCCTACCATTCAAGTTGCCTGTCAAATCGCTGAGGCATTAAATACGACACTGTCTGCATTATTAGATCAGCAGGATAAACGGGATACAGTTGTCATAAGAAAGAATGAACGACTAGTTTATAGGGATGAAAATTCAGGATTCCAGCGTCATTTATTGTCTCCATCGTTTCCTTCTAGAGGAATTGAGTTTATTTTGAATAAAGTGCCTGCAAATAAAGAATCAGGTGTCTTTCCAGCACATAAACCAGGTGTTAAAGAATTTATTTATATTCATAAGGGGACATTACGAGTTGAATTAGGGAATGGCTCTCTTATTGAAGAATTACAGGAGGGAGATTCCTTCTTTTTTGAGGCAGATACAGAGCATAGATTTATAAATCTAACTGCTGAAGAATGCCAATATTTTTTAGTAATCGATTCGACTCAAAGTATGAAATAAGAGGGCAAATAAAGGAGTTGAACAGGATGTTCTCATTTATAGATTTAAATGGTTTACATGTGGATTTAAGTTTTACAAGAGGCGAATTTACAGTTGAACCTAAACATGTTCTTGTTTTTTTAAAATATGATAACAAATGGCTATGTACAATTCATAAAAGACGAGGCGTAGAGGTTCCAGGTGGAAAGCAAGAGCCTGGAGAAACTTTGGAAGAGGCAGCAGTTCGAGAAGTATTTGAGGAAACTGGTGTTCATGTGAAAAATTTAAAGTGGTTTGCAGAATATGCAGTTCATGATGAAGTGTTATTTTGTAAAACGGTTTTTACTGCTCAATTTGTAGGGCAGGAGGACATCGAGTTTGATTTAGAGACATCAGGGATGGCTTGGTTAACAGATGATGAATTTGTGAATCATCCAAATTTAAGCTTTCATATGAAGGATGAGGGCATGCAAAAAATGCTGGAGGAGTTGAAACATTATGATCAATGGTGATATCTTGGAAAAACGCGCCTATCCCTCACCAAATCCAGCTATTCGATTAACAGAAATTACCTATATATCTTTGGGGCTACGTGTGAAGGGTTTGTTGGCTGAGCCAAAAGCAGAAGGTACATATGATGGCTTTTTATATTTACGTGGAGGCATGCAGAGCATTGGTATGGTTAGACCTTCACGTGTCGCGCAATTTGCAGCACAGGGCTTTATCGTTTTTGCACCGTATTATCGAGGTAATCGTGGTGGCGAGGGGCGAGATGAGTTTGCAGGAGCTGATCGATATGATGCTGTATATGCAGTAGATGTGTTAAAGCGGTATTGCAATGATAATATTCATGTCTTTGGCTTTTCACGCGGCGGTATTATGGCGCTTTGGACAGCAATATTACGTAGAGATATTACATCTGTTGTAACATGGGCAGGAGTTTCAGATGCAACTGCTACTTATTGGGAGCGTACAGATATGCGTCGAATGATGAAGCGAGTAATTGGTGGAACACCAAATCGTGTGCCAGAGGCTTATGATGCACGAACACCATTATTTGAGGTAGAGCATATTACAGCCCCAGTGCTTATTATTCATGGCTATCAAGATGAAAATGTAGATATTGAGCATGCCAGACAATTAGAATTTTATTTACAGGATGCCAACAAAACTTATGAAACATGGTATGATCGTCATTTTGCCCATCAATATCCACCAGCAAAAAATCGTGAGACCGTCCATGCTCTTAGCGAATGGATGAAGCGTCAGTAATTGGGCCCGCCATTCCCCGAACAGTGCTTTTTAACGAGGATATGGTGGGAAATAATTACTTACCATTTTTCTAAAAGATTGGATGTTCCCCTAACAATCATCTCCAGCAGTCATTAACTAGCATGAAAGGGGAAAAATATGTTACTGCTATAATACTTGTGTGATAGCATTAGCTATACATAGTTAGCTCTTTAAGTAGTCCTAAGCAGCGATACAAAGTTCGTAAAAAATAAAAAGAAAAAGGGAACGATGTTAGTCGTTCCCTTTGTATAAGTTATTATTTTAATGGACCACCTAGAGTAGTGATAGCTTCAGAAACATTAGAGAATTTCTTGAAGTTTTCATTGAATAGACCAGCAAGCTCAGCCGCTTTTTTGTCATAAGCTGCTTTGTCTGACCATGCATCACGAGGGTTAAGCACTTCTGTTGGTACACCTTCAACAGCAGTTGGGATGTGTAATCCAAATACTGAATCTTGGATTGTTTCAGCACCAGCTAATTTGCCCTCGATTGCAGCACGTACCATTGTACGAGTGTAAGAAAGCTTCATACGGCTACCAGTACCATATTCGCCACCAGTCCAACCAGTGTTCACTAAGTATACTTGCGCACCATGTTCGTCAATTTTTTGACCTAACATTTCAGCATAGACAGTTGCTGGAAGTGGAAGGAATGGAGAACCGAAGCAAGTAGAGAATACTGGTTCTGGCTCTGTTACACCACGCTCAGTACCAGCAAGTTTTGATGTAAAGCCACTTAAGAAGTGGTACATTGCTTGCTCTTTTGTTAATTTACTGATTGGAGGTAATACGCCAAATGCATCAGCTGTTAAGAAGATGATTGTTTTTGGGTGACCTGCAACAGATGGATCAACAATATTATCAATATATTGAATTGGATATGCGACACGTGTATTTTCTGTTAATGAACCATCATCATAGTCACAAACGCGAGTTTCTGGATCAACAGCTACGTTTTCTAGAACTGAACCGAAACGGATTGCGTTGTAGATTTCTGGTTCTTTTTCAGCAGAAAGATTAATTGTTTTTGCATAGCAACCGCCTTCGATGTTGAACACACCGTTATCAGACCAACCGTGTTCATCGTCACCGATAAGCTTACGATCAGGATCAGCTGATAAAGTCGTTTTACCAGTACCAGATAAACCGAAGAATAATGCCACATCTCCAGCTTCACCAACGTTTGCAGAACAGTGCATAGAAAGGATGCCTTGTTGTGGTAATAGGTAGTTCATAATACCGAAAATTGATTTTTTGATTTCACCAGCATATTCAGTTCCGCCGATTAGGATGACTTTCTTTTCAAGAGATACAATGATGAATGTTTCAGAAGCTGTACCATCCACAGCAGGGTCTGCTTTAAAGTTAGGAGCTGAGATAACTGTGAAGTCAGCAACATGAGAAGCTAACTCTTCTTCTGTTGGACGGATAAATAATTGATGAGCAAAAAGATTGTGCCAAGCGTATTCATTGATGACTTGGATGCTAAGCTGTGAATCTTTATCAGCACCAGCAAAGCCCTTAAATACAAATAATTCGTCACGTTCTTTTAAATATTTTACTACTTTTACATATAAGTTATCGAACACTTCAGAAGAAATTGGTTGGTTTACTTTGCCCCAGTCAATTTTATCCTTTGTGCTTTCTTCTTCTACCGTATATTTATCTTTAGGTGAACGACCAGTGTATTTGCCAGTTTCTGCACGAACTGCGCCATCTACTGTTAACATAGCTTCACCACGAGATGTAGCCTTTTCAGCTAATTGTGGTACTGAAAGTTGAACATTAATGTTACCGCCGCTTAATAATTCCTTCAGTTCGTTTGCAATTTCTACTGAATTCATCGATTAAATACCATCCTTTTTTATAGTATTCCCTTGAGTTTGAGGGAGAATTTCTTAATTTCAAAAATAGTATAACACAATTGCTTAAATAATCTATACTAATTCAGAAATTATTTTTGAGATTTTATTACTTTTCAAGAAAACGACAAAAAGTAAATTTATAATGAGAGATGTCATCATTCATTCACCAGAGCATAACCGCGTTTGATAGCCTTTGACCAACATGAGGTTCGCACAAGATGGAAGGTTATTAACTCGAGTTTTGAAGGAGTAAAACCTGATTTCATCTTCCCGCATGTAGAGGGTGTTGGCTTCTGTGTCATAAAAATTATGCTATATGTATGAAGACACTAGGTCACTTTTATGTTAACACAGGATATAAGGTAGTAATAGGGATTATTTTGCTTCCATTTACAGCATCATCCAAGTGTCAATCATATTGTGGTTATAAAATTTCTCTCTTACCTTAACAATAATACAGCAAAAAATATTTGACAACGTTCGACCTTTTACGTAATATGAGATATTGAACGGATACTCTTATCCCGAGCTGGTGGAGGGTCAGGCCCTGTGAAACCCGGCAACCTGCATGAACTATTTCACGACATGCGTTGGTGCCAACCTGATGCAAGGGGAACCCCTTGAACGATAAGAGTGAAAGGTTACGAAGTCATTATTCCTTTCCTCATGTTAGTAAGCGTGAGAAAAGGATTTTTTTTTGTTAAAAACAAATACAAAGGTAAGTATATGTAGTTCTTTCCTTATTATAATGACGGATCTTTCGAAATCCTCGTGTTAAAAGCATCAGCTGTTTTTTGTACGAAAGTGGAGCGACAGCAGTAACGGCTTGAGAGTTCAATCCTTAGGAGCGGACTTGACATGGGTAATGAGTACCGTATTCATTCACAAATACTTTTTGTAAGAGTAATAGGAGGAAAACCAAATGACAAACCGTCGACTGTTTACATCAGAGAGCGTGACAGAAGGACATCCAGACAAAATTTGTGACCAAATTTCAGATGCCATTTTAGATGCCATTTTAGCAGAAGATCCAAATGCACGTGTAGCGTGTGAAACAACAGTAACAACAGGATTAGTATTAGTAGCAGGAGAAATTACGACTTCTACCTATGTAGATATTAAAGGTATTGTCCGAGATACTGTAGCGGAAATCGGATATACGCGAGGGAAATATGGCTTTGACGCAGAAAACCTTGCAGTGCTTGTAGCTATTGGTGAGCAATCACCAGATATTGCACAGGGAGTTGACCAAGCACTCGAGGCTCGTGAAGGCTCTATGACAGACGCTGACATTGAAGCGATTGGTGCAGGCGACCAAGGCTTAATGTTTGGTTATGCATGTAACGAAACGCCTGAGCTTATGCCACTACCAATTAGTCTAGCGCATAAATTAGCACGTCGTTTAACAGAAGCTCGTAAATCTGGAGAACTAGCGTATTTACGTCCTGATGGTAAAACGCAAGTGACGATTGAATATGATGAAAACAATATCCCAGTACGAGTAGATACGATTGTCATTTCAACACAACATGATGAAGAGGCAACACTCGAACAAATTCAGGCAGATTTAAAACAGTTCGTAATTGCACCAGTTGTTCCAAGTGAATTACTAGATGCAAATACTAAATATTTCATTAACCCTACTGGTCGTTTCGTCATCGGTGGTCCGAAAGGTGATGCAGGCCTAACTGGGCGCAAAATCATCGTGGATACATACGGTGGCTATGCGCGTCATGGCGGTGGTGCGTTCTCTGGAAAGGATGCCACAAAGGTTGACCGTTCTGCAGCATATGCAGCACGCTATGTAGCCAAAAACATTGTAGCAGCAGGTTTAGCAGAACGTGCTGAAGTACAATTAGCTTATGCAATTGGCGTTGCTCAGCCAGTATCCATTGCTGTTGATACATTTGGCACTGGAAAAGTGAAAGAAAGCGAGATAGTCGAGTGGGTACGTGAGCTATTTGACTTACGTCCAGCAGGGATTATTAAAATGCTTGATTTACGTCGCCCTATCTATAAGCAAACTGCTGCATATGGACACTTCGGTCGTACTGACTTAAATGTACCTTGGGAGCAAACAGATAAAGCAGATGCTTTAAGAGAAAGAGTACGTTAATAAGCTATCCCGCTAAAGTGTTAAAGTGAATTATAAATTATATGAAAGTATTAATTAGGAAGGGGCTAGTTTATTTACATAGCCCTTTTCTTAATATAAAAAAGAAGCCCCGAAATGATATGGGCTGCTTTGGTTAGTTTTATTTATTGTTTGCTTGAAGAGATTTATAATATTGTCCTTTTTCTGCATACTCACGGACAATACGTTCCATATCTTCTTTATCTTCAGCATTTAATTCACGAACAACCTTAGCCGGACGACCTAATGCTAAGCTATTCGGTGGAATGACCTTACCTGGAGGTACTAGACTGCCTGCTCCTATGAATGCACCCTCTCCAATTTCTGCTCCGTCTAATATTATCGAACCCATACCTATTAAGGCATTTTTGCGAATCGTACAGCTATGTAAAGTTACCTGATGTCCCACTGTTACTTCATCTTCAATAATCAGCGGGTATTTCGGGCTTTGGTGTAAGCAACAAAGGTCTTGAATACTTACTCGTTTACCAATAATAGTTGGTGACACATCACCACGAATAACAGTGTTAAACCAAATAGTTGTTTCAGCCCCTATTGTAACGTCACCAGTAACGGTAGCATAATCAGCTATAAAAACGGATGGATCGATTGTTGGTGTTTTTCCTTTAAATGGATAGATCATGAGAATCGCCTCTTTTCTTTCTATGATGTAATATTATCGTATCAAATACGCAACTTGATGGAAATATAAAATTAATGAAGTTAGATATTTCACTTATAATCAATGTGTAATTATTTTTTAGGAGGACTATGTAAATGTGGAAATGGGAAGCTGATGGACAAGCAAAGGCTGTGGTTGCTATTCTTCATGGTGCATATGAAAATCACCGCTGGTATGCATGGCTGATAGAAAAACTTAGATTGGAAGGCTTCCACATAGTCATGGGGGATTTACCTAATCATGGTGTCAATGCAAGATTTTCGCGTGTCCATGATGAAGATATTAAAGAATACAATAAGTATACAAGACATTTAATGGAGAATGCTTTTTCGTATAACTTACCAGTGTTTTTAATAGGACATGGGCTTGGTGCAACATTATTACTACATACTATGCAGAAGAAAAAATATGAATGTGCAGGCATTATTTTAACCTCACCATGGCTTCAATTGAAGTTGTTACCAGGTAAACTATCAAATGCTTTAACAAGTTTAAGTGCTCTAACAGCTAATGTTAAAATAACACATGAAATTACATTTGAAAAATTGACCCGTAGTGTAGAAGGTAGAGAAGAGATGAAGGATGAGATTCCTTTTATGACAGTTGTTTCAGTGAAATGGTATCGAGAGCTGCAGCAAATGATGCGAAATTTAGTATTATTACCTAAGGCTCAATTCCCTAATATGCCTATGCTGGTGATGACAGCAGAAAAAGATAATATAACGGAAACTAAACAGACTCGTAATTGGCTTCATCAGCAGGAATTTACAGAGTTTCAATTCAAAGAATGGGCGAATTGCTACCATAATCTATTTCACGAAGTAGAGCGGGAAGAGATTTTTGTCTATATTCGTGATTTTATCAACAACGCACTTCGTAGAATTGGCTATATCATCGAATGATGTATGGCCTCTCCAATTAACTAGAAAATTAGTAATTTATTATTTCTGAAATATAATATTGTAATTTTCAGAAAAGTGTAATACTATAATGACTTATAATAGAATTTTCACATTGGAGGGGTAAGATGGAAGCAATTGTTGGAAAACTGAATGACATTTTGTGGGGACCATGGTTTATTTATGGAATTTTGTTAATTGGATTGTTTTTTTCAATCATTACACGGTTCTTACAGATAAGACACATTAAAGATATGTTTGTTTTAATGTTTAAAGGTGAAAAATCGGAAAAGGGGATTTCCTCTTTCCAGGCAATGTCTATTGCATTATCTGGGCGAGTAGGTACGGGTAATATTGCTGGTACAGCTACAGCCATCGGTATGGGAGGGCCTGGTGCCGTTTTTTGGATGTGGGCAATCGCCTTTATCGGTGCAGCAACTGCTTATGTGGAATCGACATTAGCTCAAATTTATAAAGAGGAAAAAGATACCGAATATCGGGGTGGACCTGCCTTTTATATAGAAAAAGGAATGGGGCAAAAATGGTTCGCAGTAATTTTTGCTATAGCAGCATTAATTGCCATGTTAATCTTAATGCCGGGTGTTCAATCAAATGCAATTGCGACCGCTGTTGAAAACGCTTTCAATGTTGAAACTTGGATTACAGGTCTTATTATTGTTGTATTATTAGGGGCAATTATTATTGGTGGAGTTAAATGGATTGCGAATGCTGCGCAAATTATTGTTCCGTTTATGGCATTAGCTTATATTATTATGGCTATTATTATTATTGCAATGAATATTTCAGAAATACCATCCGTATTCGCTCTTATTTTTTCTAGCGCATTTGGTGCACAAGAAATATTTGGCGGGATTATTGGCTCTGCAATTGCTTGGGGCGTTAAGCGTGGAATTTATTCAAATGAGGCTGGTCAAGGAACTGGTGCACATCCAGCTGCAGCCGCAGAAGTGTCACACCCTGCAAAACAGGGAATTGTGCAAGCCGCATCCGTGTACATTGATACATTATTAATTTGTTCAGCTACAGCATTTATGATTTTATTTACGGGCATGTATAATGTACAGGATGAAAAGGCAGCAGAAGGCGCTGATCAATTTATTCACGTTGGAGAATTTAATAAAAATGGTCTTACTGGGGAAGATCAATTAACGTTTGCGAAAAGTATTAAGGAAGGTGCAGCATACACACAATTTGCTGTAGATTCTTCATTACCAGGATTCGGTGGTCCATTTGTAGCAATTGCATTATTCTTCTTTGCTTTTACAACAATTATGGCATATTACTATATTGCTGAAACAAATGTGGCCTATTTATTCTCTGGATCTTCTGAAAAAGTCGTCATATGGATTGCGAAGTTTGCTATTTTAATAGCTGCATTCTATGGTACAATTCGTACATCTGACCTTGCTTGGGCAATGGGGGATGTTGGACTTGGGCTGATGGTATGGATTAACGTTATAGCGATTTTAATCATTATGAAACCTGCTATAGTGGCGTTGAAGGATTATGAGAAACAGAAAAAAGAAGGGAAAGATCCTGTTTTTGATCCTCGAAAACTAGGCATTAAAGGTGCCGACTTCTGGGTTGATTATAATGAAAAACGTCAAAATAAATAGATAATATAGGAAAGCTATTAAAATAGGAATGTTTTATTTCTATTTTAATAGCTTTTTTTATGTATCTGGTTGTATAAATGATAAATAAAAGGACATGAATTCGATGTAGTATCGAAGCCATGCCTTAATAATTATTCGATTGGGTAATCTTTCATTTTTTCTAGTGCAATAACAAAAGGTGGATCATTTTGTTGATTTAGAAACTCGTATTTTAATACATGTACATATTTTTGAGGAAGCTGGCTCACATACTCTATGACAGCATCACGTTCCTCCTTACCACCTGGATGACCATGATAGATGACTAAAACAATCAGTCCACCGATTTTCAGCAGCTTTAGTAAATCTTGAATAGCGACTATTGTCGTATTTGGCTTTGTAATGATATCGTGATTACTGCCAGGTAAATAACCTAAATTAAATATAGCAGCAGCTACTTGCGTGTGTACATATTTAGCAACTTCCTCATGCCCTCTATGTAAGACAAGTCCACGATGCTCTAAGCCATGATCTAGCAGGCGAAGCAGCGTGGTATCCACAGCGCTTTTTTGAACATCAAAGGCATACACTTGACCATTATCTCCGACAAGCTGTGCTAAAAATAATGTATCATGACCATTACCAGCAGTAGCATCCACCACTGTATCGCCCTCTTCAACTGTAGCCTTTAATAGTTGTTGTGCATATTGTAAAACGCGTTGTAGCTTCATTTGACAACCTCAGCCTGATATAATTTCCCTTGCCAGCTTCCACGGCGTTCAAGCTCCGCATCAATGCCATTTAATACTTCCCATTTATTAACACTCCACATAGGACCAATCATTAGATCAATGGGTCCATCCCCTGTGATACGGTGAATGACCATATCCGGAGGTAAAATCTCAAGCTGATCTGCTACTAGCTTCGTATAAACATCCTGATCTAAAAATTCTAGCATGCCCTTTTCATATTGCTTAACCATTGGTGTACCTTTTAAAAGGTGTAGTAAATGAATTTTAATGCCTTGTACATCAAGCTTTGCGACTTCACGAGCAGTTTCCATCATCATGTCATAGTCTTCAAGAGGAAGACCATTAATAATGTGAGAGCATACACGAATACCATGCTTTCGTAGCTTTTCAACACCTTCTATATAGGTGGCATAATCATGGGCACGGTTGATAAGATTTGCTGTTTTTTCATGTACTGTTTGAAGTCCTAGCTCTATCCATAAATACGTGCGTTCGTTTAATTCAGCTAAATACTCAACTACATCATCTGGCAGACAATCTGGGCGCGTTGCGATGGATAATCCAACAACACCCTCTTGAGCCAATGCTGCTTCAAATTTCTCCTTTAATACAGGAAGTGGTGCATGTGTATTTGTATATGCTTGGAAGTAGGCCATGTATTTGCCGTCCTTCCATTTTTGATGCATTTTGTCACGGATTTCAGCAAATTGCACTTCGATAGGATCAACTTTGTTGCCCGCAAAATCACCTGAACCTGCTGCACTACAAAACGTACAACCTCCAAAGGCAACGGTACCATCACGATTTGGACAGTCAAAGCCCGCGTCTAGTGCTACCTTAAAAACTTTATGACCAAATTGCTCACGTAAATAGCGATTCCATGTATAATATCTTTTCCCATCTGAAGGAAAAGGAAAGTTTGTTTCTGTCATTTATTTCACTCCTCTAAAGCTATATTTTATCATGTACTAGTGCTTCCGTCATGAGGGAAGAATTTAATAAAGCGAAACTTCAAACAGAGGCATTTTTTGTATTCCCATACAGGGGTATTATGCCAATTGGATTTTACAGCAGTTGCCTCAATTTTATGCAACCTGAACGGAAGAAGAAGGCGGAGCGAAAAGACGGGCAACCTGAGCGAAAGAAGACGTAAGCGGAGCGAAAAGGCGGGTAACCTGAGCGGAAGAAGAGGAAAGCGGAGCGAAAAGTTGGGCAACCCGAGCGAAAGAAGACGAAAGCGGAGCGAAAAGGTGGGTAACCTGAGCGGAAGAAGAGGGAAGCGGAGCGAAAAGGCGGGTTACCTGAGTAGAAGAAGAGGAAAGCGGAGCAAAAATCCGGGTTACCTGAGCGGAAGAAGAGGAAAGCGGAGCGAAAAGGCGGGTAACCTGAGCGGAAGAAGAGGAAAGCGGAGCGAAAAGGTGGGTAACCTGAGCGGAAGAAGAGGGAAGCGGAGCGAAAAGGCGGGCAACCTGAGCGAAAAGGTGGGTAACCTGAGCGGAAAGGTGGGTAACCTGAGCGGAAGAAGAGGAAAGCGGAGCAAAAATCCGGGCAACCTGAGCGAAAGAAGAGGAAAGCGGAGCAAAAATCAATTCAACCCTCCAAATGAAGTGATGACAAAGAAATCAGCCTGAACATAGCGCAAATGTACTTTGTTGCCACTGTAAAAAAAGTAAAATTATTTTCCTTGTGCTTTTGTATTTTTCAGCATACACTAACTATTTAGAGTAGCGAAATAATGGAGGTCATTCTATGCCAAAAAGTGTTTGGTTTTTAATTATTGGAATGCTTGTGAACACAACGGGCAACTCATTTTTATGGCCTTTAAACGCCATTTATATGCACGATTATTTAGGAAAGTCATTGGCGATGGCTGGCTTTGTTTTGATGTTGAATTCTGCTGCGGGGGTATTAGGTAATCTATTAGGTGGTTATTTATTTGATAGAATAGGTGGCTATAAGTCAATCATGCTCGGCATTCTTTTAACGATTGCCTCATTAATAGGGTTAACGATTTGGCACGGCTGGCCGCATTATGTATGGTTCTTAACGATTCTTGGCTTTAGTGGAGGTATCGTATTTCCTGGAATGTTTGCTTTAGCCGGAACTGCGTGGCCTGAGGGGGGAAGAAAGGCCTTTAATGCTATTTATCTTGCTCAAAATGTAGGGGTTGCTATCGGTCCAGCACTCGCTGGTATTGTGGCTGATTACCAATTTGACTACGTATTCAAGGTAAATCTAGTCATGTATATTTTGTTCTTTTTTATAGCGTTATTTACATTTAAGCGATTAGAGATAGGCAGTATTGCACCGAAAAATGTAGTGGGTGAAAGTAAGAAAATCATTAACAAAGCACCATTTTATGCATTATTAATTATTAGTGCATCCTCTGTGCTATGCTGGTTGGCTTATTCACAATGGAGTGCGACCATTTCTTCGTATACACAAGATTTAGGATTAGGTTTGAAACAATATAGCTTGCTATGGACGATTAATGGTCTTCTCATCGTTATTGGGCAACCACTTATTGCGCCACTTGTCAAGCGATGGGAGCATACATTAAAGCGTCAATTGGTATTCGGCGTTACATTGATTGCATTATCATTTGGCATTATTGCCTTTGCGAGTGATTTTACAATGTTTGCGGCTGCCATGGTTGTTTTAACTTTCGGAGAAATGTTTTATACACCAGCTTTACCAACAATCGCAAATCAGCTTGCCCCTAAGGGACGGCAGGGCTTCTACCAAGGAATTATCAATAGTGCAGCAACAGCTGGTAGGATGATTGGACCTCTGTTTGGTGGTATTATGGTTGATCAGTTTGGAATGATTGTACTTGTGTTAATACTAGTAATCATTGTATTGTTTGCCATTGTTCCATGTTTAATCTATGACTATCCTTTACGTAAACATCAATCAGCCATTGAGTAAAGGCTGATTTGACAGAAATAGTATGTAAACGAGTGAAAATTGTGCAAAAAGCATAGTTTTTACTCGTTTTTTTTGATCGGATATTGATTAAAGGTACAATTAGGCGTACAATCATACATATTCAAATATTTGAATATGTTAAAATGAATTCCTTGGAGGGATGTAAGTGGAAGAGGGCTTGCAGCAGTTTAAGGCAGATTTTTTTAAAGCCTTAGCTCATCCATTACGAATAAGAATACTAGAATTACTAGTAGACGGTAAAAAAAGCGTCAATGAGATACAAAGCTGTTTAGAAAAAGAGGGTTCGGCTGTTTCTCAGCAGTTAAGTGTTTTACGAGCAAAAAATATCGTATATGGGATAAAAGAGGGGAAAAAAGTTTACTACTCATTAAGTGATCCGATGATTGGTCAATTGCTTGGAGTAGCCAAGGAGATTTTTAACAATCACTTAATTAATACGATTACAAGATTAGAAGAGATGACCATCAATGGAAGTGACGAAGAGAATATATAATCATATTTTTTGAAAGATTTGCTTTGCTTATTATTTCGAAGGGAAGATTAATGTATGAAGTCACTGTTAATAGGAAGATTTGAAGGATATTCAGTTCATCATTTTAAAAAGGACTTACTGTCGGGCATCATTGTAGGAATCGTAGCAATTCCACTTGCAATGTCTTTTGCGATTGCTTCAGGTGTCAAACCAGAGTATGGGATTTATACAGCTTGTATTGCTGGTATACTAATTTCTATCTTTGGCGGTTCGAAATTTCAAATCGGTGGACCAACAGGTGCATTTGTGCCAATTCTTCTAGGAATCGTTCTTGCATATGGCTACGAAAATTTATTAATTGCTGGTTTGATGGCAGGGATTATGCTGTGCTTAATGGGTATTTTTAAGCTAGGCTCATTAATTAAGTTTATCCCACGCCCTGTAACAATAGGGTTTACTGCTGGTATTGCCGTTATTATTTTTACGGGACAGATTGCCAATTTTTTAGGGCTGACGAATATGAAAAGACACGAGTATTTTATTGCTAATATAAAAGAAATTGTGATGCATATTGGTACTATAAATTTTTATAGTATTGTCACAGCAATTATTTGTCTCATTATTATTTTATTGACACCGAAAATTTTACCGAAAGTACCAGGAGCGTTAGTGGGTATTGTTGTTTCTACACTTATTGCAACGTTCTTTTTTTCAGGACAAGTTGCTACAATAGCGACTGCCTATGGTCAAATTCCAAGCACTTTACCGAACTTTGCGATACCGGATATCACATTGGAACGAGTTCAACTGCTTATAGGACCGGCCTTTGTTATTGCAATGCTTGGTGGTATTGAATCACTCTTATCGGCAGTTGTCGCGGATGGTATGACAAATAGTAAACATCATAGCAATCGTGAGCTTGTAGGCCAAGGCATTGCGAATATTGTAACACCATTGTTTGGAGGAATTCCGGCAACTGGTGCTATTGCTCGTACAGCGACAAATATCAAAACAGGTGCAGTATCGCCGATGTCAGGTATTATTCATGGTGTTTTTGTTTTAATTACTTTATTGCTATTAGCGCCATATGCTTCACATATTCCTTTGGCGAGTATGGCTCCTGTCTTAATGGTTGTTGCTTGGAATATGAGTGAACAAAAGCATTTTGCACATATTGTGAAGTTAAAATCAGGAGATTCACTAGTTTTAATTATTACCTTCCTACTGACTGTTTTTACAAGTTTAACACTAGCTGTGGAGGTTGGGCTTGTGTTAGCTGTTGTGTTATTTGCAAAGCGTATGAGCGAGAAGCTTGTTGTCACAAAGGTATTACCAGATCACTCATTAAAGCATGAAAAAGTACAATCACATGTTGTTCATCAGCAGCATGATTGTCCACAAATTAGTATCTATACAATTGAAGGGCCACTTTTTTTTGGTGCAGCGTCTACTTTCGAGCAGGCCATTGCCACTCCAACGCATCAATCTAAAGTATTAATATTGCGTATGGGTAAAGTGCCCTTTATGGACTCAACAGGTGAGACATATTTTGGCAGTATTATTCGAAATTTCAAAATGCAAGGTGGAACTATTTTAATAACAGGACTACAGGATGAAATGAAAGCAGCGCTTCAGCACAATGGCCTGTATGATGAAATTGGTGAAGCTCATTTTTATCCGCACACAGGAGAAGCAATTAATGAGGCTTTTAGCTATTTAGATACAAATAAGTGTATAGGCTGTAAACATTTTGCCTTCCGTGAATGTCAGGAATTATCACAATCTAAGGAAAAAAGGGATTTAATTGTACAGTAATGGTTAGCATATGAACAAAGACTTGTGCTTTTCAACACTTTCCATTAGAATAAATGCAATACATGTAAAGACAGTGATGAGGAATAGTAAATTTGTGATTCTTTTTAGAGAGCTAGCGGCTGGTGGAAGCTAGTAGGAGAGCATATTGAACTCACCTTCTGAGTCTGCCCGCGTGAAGCAACGCGTGCCGTTCCTTCCGCGTTAAGGAAGTTAGAGCCGAGTGTGATCACTAATTTGGGTGGTACCGCGGGAGATACGAATTCTCTCGTCCCTTTCTTAATAAAGAAAGGGGCGAGTTTTTTTATTTTTTAAATATTTTGTCAATTCTATAAGATGAAAAGCATGGCACAATTAAAGGAGGAAAAAAAATGAGTTTTAATCATCAACAAATTGAAAAAAAGTGGCAGCAATATTGGGCTGATAATAAAACGTTTAAAACAGTAAATGAAACAGATAAACCAAAATTTTATGCGTTAGATATGTTCCCCTACCCATCTGGAGCTGGTCTTCATGTAGGACACCCAGAAGGTTATACAGCGACAGATATCCTGTCACGCTTCAAGCGCATGCAAGGCTTTAACGTGCTACATCCAATGGGCTGGGATGCATTTGGTTTACCAGCAGAACAATATGCACTTGACACAGGAAATGATCCCGCTGAATTTACGGCAAAAAATATTGCAACATTCAAACGTCAAATTCAAGAGCTTGGCTTTAGCTACGATTGGGATCGTGAAATAAACACAACAGACCCAGAATATTATAAATGGACACAATGGATCTTTATCCAGCTATATAAAAAAGGCTTAGCCTATGTAGATGAAGTGGCAGTAAACTGGTGCCCAGCATTAGGAACGGTATTGGCAAATGAGGAAGTAATTGATGGGAAATCAGAGCGTGGTGGTCACCCTGTTGAGCGCCGCCCAATGAAGCAATGGATGCTAAAAATTACAGCTTATGCGGATCGTTTAATAGACGACCTAGAAGAAGTGGATTGGCCAGAATCTATTAAAGATATGCAGCGTAACTGGATCGGTCGTTCAGAAGGAGCAGAAGTGACATTTGGCATTGATGGCATAGATGAAAACTTTACAGTATTTACGACACGTCCAGATACATTATTTGGTGCTACATACTGCGTACTTGCACCTGAACATAAATTAGTAGAGCAAATTACAACGGCTGAACAACGACAAGCTGTTGATGCTTACTTAGAAAAAGTAAAAATGAAGTCAGATTTAGAGCGTACAGATTTAGCTAAAGAAAAAACAGGCGTATTTACAGGCGCCTATGCAGTGAATCCGATTAATGGTAAAAAAGCACCAATTTGGATTGCAGACTATGTATTAGTTTCTTATGGTACTGGTGCTATCATGGCGGTTCCAGCACATGATGAACGTGACTATGAGTTTGCTACAGAGTTTAATTTAGAGATCATTCCTGTCCTTGAAGGTGGAGACATCAGTAAAGAAGCATTTACAGGTGATGGACAGCATATTAATTCCGATTTCCTTAATGGCTTAAATAAAGCAGATGGCATTGCAAAGGCCATTGAATGGCTAGAGGAAAAGGGCGTAGGGGAGAAGAAAATTTCTTATCGTCTTCGTGACTGGTTATTCTCGCGTCAGCGTTACTGGGGTGAGCCAATCCCAATGATTCATTGGGAAGATGGCACGATTACACCAGTTCAAGAATCAGAATTACCTTTGATGCTGCCAAAAACAGATAATATCCGACCTTCTGGTACTGGTGAATCACCGCTAGCTAATATTGCAGAGTGGGTAAATGTTGTGGATCCAGAGACTGGCAAAAAAGGACGCCGTGAAACAAATACAATGCCACAGTGGGCAGGATCTAGCTGGTACTTCTTACGCTATATTGATCCAACAAACACAGAGGCAATAGCTGATCCGGAATTACTAAAACGCTGGTTACCAGTTGATATTTATATTGGTGGGGCTGAGCACGCTGTTTTACATTTACTTTACGCACGCTTCTGGCATAAAGTGTTATATGATTTAGGCGCTGTTCACACGAAAGAGCCATTCCAAAAATTATTTAACCAAGGCATGATTCTTGGTGAAGGTAATGAAAAAATGTCTAAATCTAAGGGGAATGTTGTAAACCCAGATGAAATCATTGATTCACATGGTGCGGATACATTACGTTTATATGAAATGTTTATGGGACCTCTTGAGGCGTCTGTGGCATGGTCTACAAATGGTTTAGACGGAGCACGCCGCTTCTTAGATCGTATTTGGCGTTTATTTGTGAATGAAGAAGATGGTGCTCTTTCTTCAAAAATTCAAGTTTCAGATGATAAATCACTTGAGAAATCCTATCACCAAACAGTGAAAAAGGTGACTGAGGATTATGAAGGTATCCGCTTTAATACAGCTATTTCACAGATGATGGTATTCATTAATGATTGCTACAAAGCAGATGTCATTCCAGCAGCTTACGCAGATGGCTTCGTAAAAATGCTAGCACCAATCGTTCCACATATTGCCGAAGAATTATGGCAACTACTAGGACATAATGCAACACTAGCTTATGAGCAGTGGCCAGCATATGATGAGTCTAAACTTGTGGATGATGAAGTGGAAATCGCTGTTCAAGTTGCAGGTAAAGTACGAGCAAAAATTATCGTAGCAAAAGATGCTTCTAAGGAAGAAATCGAAAAAGTAGCACTTACTGACAGCAAAGTACAAGAGCATATGGCAGGAAAAGACTTAGTGAAAGTCATTGTTATTCCAGGCAAGCTTGTGAATATCGTAGTAAAATAATGATAAAAAAGTGTCCAAAATTTGGGCACTTTTTTCTATTATATTGAAACTAAAAAAGATGTTATTACGACTATAGTGTGACTGAGATTAGGAGGTGTTTGCTTGAGTGAGCATTTAGCAGCAATTATGGATGAGCATGGTGAATATTGCCTACGGGTGGCTTACCTATATGTAAAGGATTGGGCTATAGCGGAGGAAATCGTTCAGGATGTATTTTTCGCCTATTATTGTCAACAGGAGCGCTTTGAACAACGGTCCTCATTAAAAACATATTTAGTAAAAATAACTGTACATAAAAGTCACGATTATTTACGAAGCTGGAAAAATAAACGGCATAACTTATTAGAAAAATTACAAATTGGCATGAGTAAGCGAACACCTGAAAAAGAATTAGTAGAGAAGGATGATCGTCGGATTTTGACAACAGCTTTATTTGAACTTCCATTACCTTATAGGGAAGTGCTTATTCTTTACTATTACCAGGAATTAAAAATACGAGAGATTGCAGAAATACTAGCATCTACTGAAAATACAGTAAAAACTAGATTACGCAGAGCGAGACAAATGCTACAAGAAAAACTAGATAAAAATGATTGGGAGGTGTTAAGGGATGACATCCTTTAAGGACAAATTGGATAAAGAGCTTGGTGAAGCGCCACGGTTTTCACAACCATTACAAAAGCGTATTTTACAGCACGTTCAGCACAAGAAAAGAAGAAGTCGGCAATATCCAACGATAACTATTGGGGCAGTCGTGGTGACACTACTGTTGTTATTCTTTATGGGTCCTTTGAAACAAGTAGAAACTATGAAACATGCTACGATTATTGAATTAGTACAACAGGAAGAAATTAAACAGTTTACTATTGCACAGAATTGGGAGGAGGATTCCTTTAAGGCTGGAAGAACTGGTTGGATTATAGGACAACAAGTGTTTAAAGAAGAATCCGCAAGAGATATGCTGAAACAAATATTACAGCAGGCTACTGTTACTCTGAAAGATAATAATTTTATCACTTATGCAAATAGTGATATATGGGTCGAGTTTGATCATGGGCAAGTCATAAAGCTGAAGATGTACTTAAACGATACCGAATTAGGTTTCACTGATCAACAGACAAACATATCTTATAAAGTGAAGGATGAAAACCTAGCATCTGCTTATAAGAATCTTACACAAAGAAACGAATTCAATATTACTAGTTCAGAATTAATTACTTTTTTAGTGATTTTTATTTTTATCGGGTGGTTAGTTGATAGACTTTTGCGAAGGAAGTTTAATATTCCGAAGGAGCCAAAGTACGTAAATAAAGGTCATCAACGTTCCGTATATATCTTGAAAATTCTGAATGTAATTTTTATTTTTTTATTTTCAATAAAAGAATGGTTCTTGTATACAGCTGCTACATGTGCATTTCTAGCTGTAGTAATAATAAGTTCTATAATGATTGAGTATTACTATGGCCGTGAAGAGAAAAGACATTATGTATCAATTTTTTCTTCCATTGTAATGCTTCTAGCTTTTTTTATATTCTTTATGTATATTTTATAGCAATATTCGGTTAGCAAAATGAAAGAAGCATTGAACTTGATTTGAGAAACTACAATCTATATTTTCAGGCTGAAGCAAGTATTAGCAACACATGAGAAAAAGCGGGCTAAAAAGATGCTTGAATCGTTTCAGAGCATCTTTTTTAGCTCGCTTAGCTTTGAATTTTTTTGTGTAATGTGTAATTTAAAAAGGCGACATATAGTATAGGAAGAAGTACTGTAATCATAACAATCCCCTGCCATTTAAAATGCAGCCAGATTGGACTGAGCAAAGTACTTCCTGAGGCAACGCCAATATAATAAGATACGAGATATAAGCTTGAGGCAATCCCCTTTTGATGGATAGCTGTCCTGCTAACTGTTGCAGAGGTTAAGGCATGAGCGGTAAAAAAGCCTAAGCATGCAATACAGAGCCCAACAACAATCATACTAAGGGAGGAACTGAGCGTTAATAAAATCCCACATACTAATAAAAGTACCCCAAATGTTCGAATCGTATTGATCCCGACTCTACCTGCAAGGGAATTAGCAATTGGAGAACCAACGATTCCTAAGCCGTATGCTAAAAAAATAAAGGAAATCGTTTTTAACGATAATAAGAATGGCGATTCAGCTAAATAGTATGGGATAAAAGACCACATCCCTGTAAAAGATAGCTGCAGAATGATCCCAAGTCCAAAAAGAATAAGTAAATTTGGATTTTTTAAATGGAGCCAAAAACCATGTAAATCCTTTTGAATAGTACGTTGATGGACTGAAAAATTTCTTGATTTTGGAAGGGTAAGCCACACTAGAATAAAAATAACGCCACCCAAAAGTGCTAAAGAAAAAAATGCGATCTCCCAAGATTTATATTCTGTCAGATAACCCATCATTAGTCGTCCAATCGTCCCACCTAGGGCATTACATGATATATATAGTGCTGTCGCAAAACCCATTGATTGCTGATTAATTTCTTCACTTATATAGGCAAGTGCAGCTGCAGGCACACCAGCAATCGCAAAGCCTTGGATAAAACGTAAAAGAATAATCATAGAAAAAGAATCCGTTAAAGGCATTAAGAGAAAAGGGACAATCGTTAGAATGATGGAAAATCGGATAAATGGTACTCGCCCATAGCGATCAGACAAAAATCCTAAAACGATTAACCCGATAATCACGGATAGAGTGGTTACAGACATGGTCAGACTTGCAGTGGAAACAGAAATTTGAAATTGCTCTGTAAAGAAGGGGAGCAGGGGTTGTACCGAATACATTGCTGCGAATACAAACACCGAAGCTCCTCCCAAGCTAATCACGATTGTCCAAAATTGGCGGTCCTTAATCGAATATCTCTTTGTACATGCTTCCATAGAGATGCCCTTATTTCATTTGCTCTGGTAACCAAAGTGATAATTGTGGCAGTAAAACCACTAATCCTAAGAAAATAATCATTAAAACGATAAAAGGAATGACCCCTTTGACAACTTCTCCAAGCTTTTCTTTAGCAATTCCACTTACGACAAAGAGATTAAGTCCCACTGGCGGTGTAATCATACCAAGCTCCATGTTAATCGTCATAATAATGGCAAAGTGAATCAGGTTAATATCGAAATGTGCTAGAATCGGTAATAGAATTGGTAAAGTAATTAGAATAATGGACACAGCCTCTAAGAACATTCCCATAACAAAGAATAGAATATTAACAATTATCATGAATATCCATTTGTTCATATCACTTTCGGCAATCCATGCACCAACCTGCTGTGGTACTTGTGCATTTGTTAAATATAATCCAAATAATGAAGCGGCACCGATAATTAAGAAAATCATGGCTGTAATATTAACGGATTCTACTAATACCTCACGGAAATCCTTTAGCTTCATTTCACGGTAGATGAACAGGGATACGATAAGACCATAGAAAACGGCAATAACAGCTGATTCAGTTGGAGTTACAACCCCTGAATAGATTGTTCCTAAAATTAAGAATGGTAAAAATGCACCCCAAATTGCTTTTAAAGATTTACGACCACGCTCATTCCAAGAAGCAGGTGCATCTCCTTTAAAACCATTGCGTTTTGCATAAACGATGGCTGCCACAATTAATATTCCTGATAATGCTAGACCTGGAATAACACCAGCCATAAATAATTCACCAATAGATTGCTCTGAGGTAATACCATAAATGATTAGCGGTACACTTGGTGGAATTAAAATACCTAATGTACCACCAGCGGCAACAAGACCCATAGAATAGCGCTTTTTATAGCCTGCAGAAATCATCGCAGGAATCATAATAGAACCGATTGCAGCAGCCGTTGCAGGTGAAGAGCCTGAAATCGCTGCGAAAATAGCACAGGCGATGATTGTTACAACAGCAAGACCACCTGGAAGATGACCAATCCATGCACGTAAAGCTTCAATAAGATATTTTGAAATCCCACCTCGTGCCATAAGTACCCCTGCAAGGACGAAGCCTGGAATTGCCATCATCGGGAAAGAGTCCAGTGCAGTAAATATACGCTGAGGAATCATATTCATATTAAAATCAATTTGGAAGAACACAAGAATTGTCGATAGTGCTAAACTAATCGCGACCGGTACTCGTAGGAATAGTAATAAAAAGAAACTAAGTAAGAGGATTAGCATATTCTTCGTCCTTTCCTCGTAGAATATTGATTAATCTTTCTACGAATCTTAGTAAAAATAAAACACCTGAAATCGGTAATACTAAGTATACAACCCACATTGGTATCCCAATATCAAGTGATACCATGCCTGATGTATAACGATTTTCTACTAAAACAAAGCCGTAATACGTATAAATCAAACAAAAAGCAATACTTAATCCAGTTGCCACTATATCCAGTACACGTTTCATAGAAGGCTTTAATTTATCATATAAAATATCTACTTGAATATGTTGATTATGGCGCAGGGCTAAGCCAAATCCTAAAAATGTACCCCAGATAATTGAATAACGTGCTAATTCCTCTACCCATGCTTGCGGTTCATTGAATATGTAGCGCATAATTACGCCATAAAAAATAAGAACTACACCTGCTACGAAAAAGATTCCAGCTAGGATTTCTTCTAAGTAGCCCCAGACTTTATGTAAGGCTTTCATTCAATTGCCTCCTTCATGTGAATTTGAAAAGGGAATGATAATCTTTCATCATTTAAGTACAAACGGGTGCTTACTCTCTCACTATAGTAATGTTGCTGCTTGTAGTGAGCGTCTTAGCACCCGTTCGTCCAGATTTCATGTAAGTGATTTACTAAAATTTGATTCAGTTTACCTACAAGGCTCATCTATCCTATGAACCTTGTAGCTTATCCATGGAAATGAGCAAATTCTTACGTTAAACTATTTAATTCCCCGAATAGAAAGGTTTTTTATTAACCCAAAGTTATGTTATTTTAGATCACGAATACCATTAATTAATTCTTCTGTGATAACTTCACCAAACTCTTCATATACTGGTTCAAGTTTTGCTTTAATAGCTTCTTTTTGCTCAGCCGTTAACTCAAGTACTTCAATACCAGAGTTTTTGATATTCTCAAATGATTTTGCGTTTTCATCAGCAGCTAAATCCCAAGCTAGCTTCGTTGCTTCATCTAAAGATGCTTCCACTGCTGTTAATAAATCGGCAGGGATTTTATCCCAGAATGACTTATTGACAAAGATTGCATAGTCAAGACGTCCATGTTCAGATACTGAGAAATATTTTTGTACTTCTTGATATTTTTGTGTATCAAAGTTGTTGAAAGTATTTTCTTGTCCATCAACTGTTCCTTGTTGTAGGGCAGCGTATGTTTCACCAAATGCAATTGTTGCAGAGCCAGCATTTAACGCTTTAAATTGTGCTTCTAATACTTTTCCTGCTTGTGCACGGAACTTTAAGCCTTTAAAATCTTCTACTTTTTCAAGTGGATGCTTGTTATTTGAGAAATGTTTAAAGCCATTTTCCCAGAATACTAAACCTTTAATATCATTTGCTGCTAATTGATTCGATTCAAGAATTGTTTTAGCTACGTCAGAAGTAAAGAATTTACGTACGTGCTCTTCATTCTCAAATAGATATGGCATATCAACATATTGCCAACGTGGGTCGATTTTAACCATTTTTGTAACAGATGGAGCAATCATATGAACATTTCCAGATACTAGGGCATCTAATTCATCATTATCCCCGTATAATTGAGAAGAAGGGTAAACTTCAACTTTTACTTTACCTTCAGTTTTTTCGTCTACTAATTTTGCAAAAGCATCAGCAGCTTTTCCTTTTACACTATCGATTGATGTAACATGTGAGAATTTAATAATAAGCGGTTTGTCTTTTGTATATCCGCCATCACCCTCAGCTGCTGGCGCAGATGTTTCTTTTTTGTCGCCACCACAAGCTGCAAGTGCTAGAACTAACACAGCCATAAGTGACATGAAAAGCCATTTTTTCATTACATATCCCCCTAAATGTTATGATTATAGTTAAAAGGTTAACCTTTTTAACCCATGCTAGTGATGTGATTGATTTTTAGGAAGTGCTTGGATATATCTTTTCCCATAGTTTTCTGCATAATAGCGATAAACAGGCTCAAATGCAGATTCCCATTCTTCCTTCTCTTCATCCGATAAATTGTAAATTTTGATGCAATCACATGCTTTCATTTCTTCAAGTCTCTCTGCTGTTAATTTTTCTGCAAGCTGCCATTCCCATTCTTGTACTTCCTCTAGTGTTTCTATGAGCAGAGTTTGCACATCTTCAGGCAGGGAATTCCAAAATTCATGATTCATCAGCAGTAAATAACCAAGATAGCCATGGTTACTAATCGTTAAGTAGTCTTGTAGTGAATGTAGATTTTTGCTTGTAATGTTTGTCAGTGTATTTTCCTGACCATCGACATTGCCTCTTTGCAGTTGATGAAAAACAGTATTGAAGTCAATGCGTTTTGGATAGGCTCCAACAATGGAAAATTGTTCAGCTAATATATCACTTGGCATAATCCTCATACGCAAGCCATTCAAATCCTGAACAGCTTCTATAGGTCGAATACTATTGCTAAGCTGCTTAAATCCACTATCCCAAACACCCATGGAAAATAGATTATGGGCATTTAATTTTGTCATTAACGATTGACCAACAGCACTGTTGACATATGTATGCACTTCATCTGCATTTTTAAATGCATAAGGTAAATCCATAACTGACCACTCTGGCACAAGCGTTGTAATTTTGGAAATAGCAGGTGCAATCATTTGAATATCGCCACGTAATAAGGCATTCATTTCTTCACCATCTTTATAAAGAACCCCATTTGGAAACACTTGAATTTCTACGTGACCATTACTACGTTCTTTGATTAGCTCTGCGAATTTTACCGCTGCCATTCCTTTTGGTGTATTTTCACCAACTACGTGTGAAAATCGAATAACGATTTGTTCCTCATGACTCAACTGCTCATTGTCGGTAGGGTAAACGTCTTCCTGACATGAAACTAACAGAATTGTTATGAAAATGAGAACGCTAACAAAACTGCGTGCAAAACGATTACTCCACATACAAATTCACCCCTAATCTCTATAAGATGTGAACGATTTTCATTGTAAATCATTTCAATAAATACTCAATATTATGGTTTTAATGGACATTTTGGTATTTATGGTATATAACAATTTATTATTTTAATCAATTTCGCCTTGGCGTAATTGCGTCCGGATTTTGAATTGTGAAGGCACAATTCATTCCTTTGAAAATCTGTGACATCCGCCAGAGGCTTTATCTTCATTCAGTAGGTGTTTGAACACCCACTGAAAAGGACCTACATCGTATTCATCTCACCACTTGTAAAGGTGGGAGTCTTCTACTGAATGAAGATAAACTGTTACAAAACAGATGTCCCGATAGATAAAAGTAAATGCTTATTAAAAATCTGTAATAGAAAAAGAATCTGCCTTATTCCTTGAAAAAGGGAACAGAATATATTTCAACCTTAAGCAGGGACTGAAATATACTCGAGGAAAGGGCAGATTCTTGTTATTTAGTTAATGAATTGAATCCTATTCTACTTAATGGAATAGTATTTCGTTGGACGACCAACTGTCCCATATTGTAATTCAATCGAGACAGTTCCCTTCGTAGCTAAGAAATCCAAATATTTACGGACGGTTACTCTGGCCATTCCGACATTTTGAGCTAGCTGTTCTGAGGTAATAGCTGCTCGGTGTGTCGTTAGATAATCAAGAATCTGTTGCATTGTTATCGTGTTTAGTCCCTTAGGAAGCTCCATTGTTTCATGCTGTAATCCAAGCCATTTGTCGATGTCCTCTTGATTAAATGCCTGTGAACTTTGTAACTTTTTTGTAGAGCTTTTATATTGCTGCAATGCTTTTTCAAAGCGTTCAAAACGAAATGGCTTAATAAGATAGTCGATGGCTCCCAGTCGAAGGGCCTCCTGTACTGTAGGTGCATCTCTTGCAGCAGTAATCATAATAATATCCGAGGGGATACGTTCTGCACGAAGCTTTAAGAATAATTCCATGCCTGTCATATCTGGTAAAAACATATCTAGTAAAATTAGATTAGGTCTCTTTCTGATAATTTTGTCATAGGCATCACGTCCATTGACTGATTCACCCACGAGCTGAAAACCATTCAATTTATTTAAAAAACCTTTATTTACTTCAAGTACCATTGGATCGTCTTCTACGATAAACACTGAAAGATTACTCATTGCTCTTCAGTCACCCCTACTTCTATTGTAATGATTGTTCCAACATTCACGGTTGATTCTACTTGAATAATTCCATTGTTTGACTCCACAATTTGTTTCACAAGGGCAAGTCCAATACCATGACCATCCTTTTGTTTTGTACTAAAGCCATAATCAAAAATACGATTTGGCAGACCAGTAATCCCCTTACCACTATCCTGTACTTCAATGAATAAATGATGTTTATGACCAATCAATGTAATATGAACATCTTTATGAGCACATTCAAAGCATGCCTCCATCGCATTGTCCAATAGGTTACCTATAATCGTCACCATGTCTCCACTGGAAAATCCACTCATAAAATCAATGAGCTTTGAGTCCTCATCAATTGTCAGCTCCACACCAAGCTCTTTCGCACGTGAATATTTACCAAGTAATAATCCTTGAATGGAATAATCATGAATTTTGTCATGCAAGCTTTGGATTATTTCTTCCTCATCTGTTATTTCATCAATAATCAAGCTTAAGGCATCGTCATCTCGCTCCAATTGTATTAATCCTGCAATACTATGTAAGCGATTCATATATTCGTGTTGCTGGGCACGTAATGAATCCACGAGTATTTTTATGCCAGTTAATTCTTCAGCTAACATATTGGCTTCTTTTCGGTCGGTCAGCATAATGAGGTAGCCAGCATTTTGTTCCATGATACGAATAGGAAAGGTGCGTACTAAGTACATTTGCTCAAACATCAATAGAGGTCTATATACTTCATGCTGTTGCAGCGTATCCTCTGCGAGCCAGGTGCCTTTAAACAAAGCTTTTCTAGAAATTTTCTGTCCGAAGAAATGTGTATATTGCCTTGCTAAACGATTAATAAATGTCACATTACCGCTTTCATCAGTTGCTAAAATGCCGATGTCCATCGCTTGGATAATACCAGAGCGTTCTTCTACTAAACGGGCTATTTCGTATGGCTCCAAATTAAAGGTTTGTCGTTTTAAATGATTGGCAACCCAAACGGACCCGCCTAAGCCGATTATTAATCCCCAAAAAAGAGACATAAGGATATCAAATTGATATTCATCTACAAGGTTATACCATTTTGGTGCAAGTAACCCGACAGTAATAACACCAACTTGCTTTGTACCTTCTTCATTCATAATAGGTACAAATGCTCTTATGGAATATCCTAAAACACCTCGTGCCTTCGATATATACTCATGCTGAGAAAAGGCCTCTATTTCGTCTCCACCCTCAAAGACTGTACCTAGCTTACTTTCAGAGGGGTGTGAGTAACGAATGCGATTCATATCAATAATCACAATATAATCTACATCCGTTGTTAAGCGAATACGCTCTGCAATTGGTTGAATAATTTCAAAACCAGCAGGCTTGCCCACATTATTTTGAACATCTGTAAGCTGTGACACAGTTCTTGCGATAGCGATAGCTCGTGCCCCAAATTCTTTTTCAAAAGCACCTCCAAGATTATGAATCATGATGGCTCCGCTTGTGGCAATCGAAAAAATAACAATTATGAACGAAAAAATAAACATTTTGAGTCGTAAAGAAATATTTTTCATAGGAATGTGAAAGGAATAGGAATACTCCTTTAATGAATTCAGCACCTCTTTAAATAAGATAATTGTAAGATAAAGAATCTTAGATTAACGAACAATTCTTGTAAAAAAATGATAAGGGTACACATGAGAAACCAAACTAGGAATTTCATTCTATTATAAATTAACATAAATAAATAGTTTGTTGTAATACAATATTAGTTGAAAAGTACTGTTTTCATTTGTGTACTATAACAAATTTACGGATATACTTAAACGCAATGGTTTCTTATAGCTTTTATTGCATCATTTGGCTAAGGAAAAACCAGGAGCATCATCTGCTTTCTAAAGAAAAACATATATTTGAATAATAAAAATGAATAAGAAAAGATTATTCAAAATGGAATATGCAAAACATGTATTACATTTATTTGGATATTAAACCTGTAAAAGGTGAAAGCAATTGGTAGTTTTCTTTTTTTCTTTCACTTTGTGTAGAAAAATTTTGTTTATTTTAGTTTTAAAATTCTCTTTCGTTCTTAATATTTCTCTATGATAAAAATTTGATAATGTTGTTATTCGGGAGAAATGTAGTCATTATTCTAATCGGAAAAAGTATAATATAAACCTTTAGAATGTGAAAATATGCACAATTAAAATTATCTTTAAATAGTTTTCGGGTGTGAAGATAATAGAGTAGAAAAATATTATTATCTAAAATATGTTGTGGTTTTTCTTTAATAAACGCAGTTTCACTTAGAGGCTGTAGGATTTGTGGTGGAGACATAAGAAGGGGAAAAATAAAATACTTTTTGGAGAAATAATATTTTTTAGAAAAACATCTTGCATTTGAATAATTCTAAGTGGTAAATTGTTTTACATGGACGTTCATAGAATTTTCACAGGTAGCAAAAGAGGGGAGAAATGAGAATTTATGAATAAAAATAGATGGTTAATTGCATTATCTGCAATCGCTATTCACCTTTCAATCGGTGGAGCTTATGCATACAGTGTATACAAGCTACCGATTGTCACAGAGATGGGATGGAGTGAAACAAAGGTAACGGTTGCCTTTACGATTATGATGGGGCTCGCTGGTTTTTCAGCCGCATTATTTGGTAGTTTAGTAGAAAAATTGGGACCACGTAAATCTGCGATGGTAGCAGCTGTTCTATTTGGGGCAGGACAAGCTGGTGCTGGTGTAGCAATTTCAATGGATTCTGTAACATTGTATTGGTTAACATATGGTGTGCTTAGTGGATTAGGTATGGGGATTGGCTATATTGCTCCTGTATCAACATTAGTAAAATGGTTCCCAGACCGTCGAGGCTTGGCTACAGGTATGGCTGTACTTGGATTTGGATCTGGAGCACTAATTACAGCGCCAGTAGCGGCTAACTTAATGGAGGCTGTTGGAATTTCTACAACATACTTTATTTTAGGGGCAAGTTATTTCACGTTAATGATTTTAGGGGCTTCATATATCGCACCGCCTGCACCTGGTTATATGCCAGCGAACATGAAGGCTGCTGCAAATAGTGGTAAAGAAGTAGTGAAAAAAGATTTAGCAGTTATGTCTGCTCGTGAAGCTGTTAAAACAAAGCATTTCTGGATGCTGTGGTCAATGCATTTAGTAAATGTAACAGCAGGGATTATGATGATTTCTGTCGCTTCTCCAATGGCCCAAGAAATTGTGGGATTATCAGTTGCAGGAGCTGCGGCAATGGTAGGTATTATGGGGTTATTTAACGGTGGAGGTCGTTTAATTTGGGCGGCTGTGTCTGACTATATTGGTCGTTCAAACGTCTTTGTTATTTTCTTTACGGCACAATTAATTACATTTATTGTGTTACCACATACGACGAACGTGATACTTTTCCAAGCACTTATTTTCTTAGTTGTTAGTTGCTATGGTGGTGGCTTCTCGAATTTACCTGCATTTGCAAGTGATTTATTTGGTACAAAGCAACTGGGCGTTATTCATGGTTATTTATTAACGACTTGGTCATTAGGCGGTATTTTTGGTCCGTTATTGGTAAGCACAATTAAAAATGCTTATGGAAGTTACATTCCGGTATTCTATGTATTTGCTGGGCTAATCGCAGCATCATTAATTATCTCGTTAACGCTACGTGCAGATGTACGTAAACGAACAGCTTTAAAAGCAGCATCACAAAATGTTGGAGACGTCTCCGCTACACAATAAACGGTTACTTTCAATTCGCACTTGAAGGTACTAGGTCTTGGCCATATAAGTATCATTTCGCACATGATGCTCGTATGGTCTTTTTTTGTAGCGATTGTTATATAACAATAGATTAATCTTTGTTTAATGTATAACAGAGGTTGTCTGATGTCAATAACATTATGGGAAATAAAGTGATTTTGCTACCAAAAGAGCAATTTCGTAACGAAAAGTAAATAGCAACTGTAAAGTCATGAGAACGTTCATGCTATTGTTGAAATTTTGAATCTTTTCTTCAACTAAAGCGTATATAAGGTAATAAGGAGGGATTAAAGATGGGGAAATTTTCTTTACATGAGTTTATCAATAAAACACAGCAGGATGATAATGAAAACGATTATTTTGAGCTAGAAACGGAGCGTGTACTTGAGATCAACTTAAACGGAGAGGTTTGGTCAAAAATGGGCGCGATGATTTCTTACATAGGCGACATTAAGTTTGAGCGAGAGCGTGTGTTGGAGCATGGATTAGGAAAAATGTTTAAAAAGGCGCTAACTGGAGAAGGTACACAGCTAATGAAGGCAAAGGGGACAGGGCGACTTTATTTAGCTGACCAAGGGAAAAAGGTTACGATTTTTGATTTGAAAAATGAAAGCATTTGCGTCAATGGCAATGATTTGCTGGCATTTGAGCCAAGCATTGATTGGGATATTCATTTAATGCGTAAAATGGCTGGCATCATGTCAGGAGGATTGTTTAATGTAACTTTAAAAGGAACAGGTAAGGTAGCTATTACCACACATTTTGAGCCTCTAACGCTATTAGTACGTCCAGGTGAAACGGTGTATACTGATCCTCATGCCACAGTTGCGTGGTCAGGGAATTTAGCACCTGAGTTTAAAACAGATATCAGCTTCCGTACAATTATCGGCCGAGGCAGCGGCGAATCCATTCAAATGGCATTTTCAGGTGAAGGCTTTGTTATCATTCAGCCATTTGAGGAAGTTTATATGTCTAGCGAAAGCTAAAAAAACGTGTCCTATTATCTAGGACACGTTTTTCATAGTGTTGAAAAACTAAATGGTCAAGGGACTCTTTGTGAATACTACTAAGTCAAATGAAGGTGATTTCCGTTCCAGGCTACTCGCTTTCCAGTGGGCGAGCGACGAGCCGCTTCCTACGCTGACGCTCCGTGCAGGGTCTCGTCTGTCTCGCTATCCCACGGGAGTCGAGTAGCCTTGCACTCCAATCAGCAATAGTGTAGAACTTTAAATATTTTCTTCTCTCAAAAGTAAAGTAAAAGCATATTACTCACCATCATTAAATGGATAAAAGTTAACCTACATTTTATGCATAAAACTACTTTGTAACTTTACATAAAGTACTCATCTGCTTTCGCATAGAAAAATGTTATCAAAGCTCCATTTTGCACAATATAGTGATGGCTAAGACTTCAAATTTATCACTATACATTTGTGTGAAATGCTAGAAGAAAATACTATGTGCAGTGGTTGATTGGAGTGTAGACTGAGTGACTCCTCGGGGATTCAGCGTCACAGATGAGACCCTGGAGCGAGCAACGTGAGTGAAGCGGCTCATCGGACGCCCCCAGGAAAGCACTCAGTCGGAACGGAAATCAACCCCTCGTTTTGAAAAAGGGCTATACTTTTTAAATTGTCACCTTGATTTCATTGACATAATAGTTTTTCAATGATAAGAAGCGACTAAATCACGTGGTAAATTATTAAAATCCTGCATTCATTCCAGCAATACGTCCAGTAACAAGTGCAGATGTAATATTATAGCCTCCTGTATAGCCATGAATATCGAGGATTTCACCACAGAAGAATAAACCATTCTTTTTCTTAGAGGCCATTGTCTTTGGCTCTATTTCCTTAACAGAAATACCCCCGCCAGTGACAAATGCCTTTTCAAGAGATTGTGTACCACTTACAGTCATCGTAAAATGGACAAGCAAACGTGCTAATTGGCGGATTTTTTCCTGTGCTATTTCAGTGCCTGTCATTTGTACATCAATACCAGCACGTTCACATAAAAACAGTAGCCATCGTTCAGGGGCTATCCCTTTCCACACGTTTTTAACTGCCCTTTTTGGATCCTCTTTCCATAGCTTATTTAAGTATTGCAGACATGTTTCTTCATTATATTGCACAAGCGTTTGAATACGGATTGTCACTGGTTCATAGCCAGTTTTCATTAATTCTTTTACGATAAATTGGCTACAGCGTAAAATAGCAGGACCACTTAATCCGAAATGAGTAAAGAGCATGTCCATTTGATGGGTTACGAGCACCTTACCTTTTTTATTTAAAACAGAAACAGCAACCTCTCGTAAAGCCAACCCCTGAAGCTCACGATTTTGTATAAAGCCCTCTTTTGAGAGCACAGGAACCTCAGTAGGGAATAACGTTGTAATTGTATGACCTGCTCGCTCTGCCCATGGATAACCATCACCAGTGGAGCCTGTCTGTGGAACAGCTTTCCCACCTACCGCGACAATTACAGCCTCGCTACGGACTTCTAATCCGTCTGCAAGGCGAACACCAAGGATTTTTTCATCATCCATCAATAGCTTACTGACAGGGGTATTTAACCGAACTTCTACATGCAAACGCTGTAATTGACGGATTAATGCGTCAACAACATCTTGCGCACGGTTAGACACGGGAAACATACGTCCATGATCCTCTTCTTTTAGGGCAACACCGAGCCCTTCAAAAAAAGCAATAATATCCTCATTATTATAAACTGTGAATGGGCTATATAAAAACCGCCCATTACCTGGTATATGTTTAACAATTTCTTCTATAGGTAAACGATTTGTCACATTACAGCGACCCCCACCAGAAATAGCAAGCTTTTTCCCAAGCTTATTCCCTTTTTCTACTAGTAATACTTTCTTTTTTCGTTCTCCAGCAGCGATTGCAGCCATTAAGCCTGAGGGGCCTCCACCAATCACAATTACATCATACATATATAGAAACTCACTTTCTGTTCAAATTAGGAATCCTTCCTATTATACATGAAGTCTATATATAGGGGCTTCTTTCGCATTGAAAATAATACGAAAGTGTTTTATAATTCCTTATCTCATCTAAACAGATGAAAAGTTGTTTATGTAATACAGGCTACCCGATGAAAGTTTTTCTTTATCTGTATTGTCAGCATGAAATGAACGTCTATTCGTGCTATTATGGTAAAGGTTATGCACTAAATTATGAGGTGAAAAATAGAATGTGCGGATTTATAGGCTATATTAATGGAACAAATGTAATCGATCATCATCAAACGATTGAAAATATGATGAATACAATTATTCACCGTGGACCAGATAGCGGTGGTATTCACAGTGACGATAAAGTAACTTTAGGTTTCCGACGATTAAGTATTATCGACTTGTCAGATGTGGCAAATCAACCATTGTACAGTGCAGATGGCAACATTGTTCTTGTATTTAATGGTGAAATCTTCAACTTCCAAGGGCTGCGTGAAGATTTAATTGCTAAGGGACATACATTTAAAACACAATCTGATAGTGAAGTTATAATTTATGGTTATGTGGAATATGGTGTAGAGTTTGTTAAACAATTACGAGGTATGTTTGCATTTTGCATTTGGGATAAAAAGAATGATTTACAATTCATTGCCCGTGATGGCTTTGGTATTAAGCCGCTGTATTACTCAGAGAATACAACAGACGGTACCTTTATTTTCGGTTCAGAAATTAAATCCTTCTTACCCCACCCATCCTTTATTAAAGAATTAAACAAAAATGCTCTTCGTCCATATTTAACTTTCCAATATTCATCAATGGATGAAACTTTCTTTAAAGGTGTGTTTAAACTACCGCCAGCTCATTATATGTTAATTCAAAATGGGAAAAAGAAAATCGTGCAGTATTGGGATAAAAAATTCCATGCGAAAGAGGCACCAATTGAAAAATATGTAGAGGACATTCGTTCGACAGTAAAGGAATCGGTAGAGGCACATCAAATCAGTGATGTAAAGGTTGGTTCATTCCTATCAGGGGGAATTGATTCAAGTTATATTACGGCATTACTCCGTCCCGATAAATCCTTCTCTGTTGGTTTTTCTGATTATGAAGATATGTTTAACGAAACAAACCTAGCAAAAGATTTATCAGATACATTAAACATTCAAAATGAGCGTAAATATATAACAGCTGATGAATGCTTTGAGGCATTGCCAAAAATTCAATGGCATATGGACGAGCCACAATCTAATCCATCTTCTGTACCGCTATACTTCCTTTCGGAGCTGGCTTCGAAGGACGTAACAGTTGTCCTTTCAGGTGAAGGAGCGGATGAAATTTTTGGCGGCTACTCATGGTATCAAAACTCAGGTAAAATGCAACAATACGAAAAAATTCCTTTTGGTATTCGTAAGGCATTACGAGGTTTTGCAGAAGCATTACCTAAAAATCAGTACACTAGCTTCCTTGTAAAAGGTGGTCAAACGGTGGAAGAACGTTTTATAGGTGAAGCGGTTGTCTGGGATGAAGAAGATGCATTAAATGTATTAAAGCCAGACTATAAAAATGGTCCATCTGTTAAGTCTATTACAAAACGAATTTATGATGAAGTACCTGGCGATGATGATGTGACAAAGATGCAATACTTAGATCTAAATCTATGGATGCCAGGCGATATTTTATTGAAAGCAGATAAAATGAGTATGGCACATTCAATAGAATTACGCGTACCATTTTTAGATAAAGAAGTAATGGAATTAGCGAAAAACATTCCATCACGATATCGAGTCAACGACATTGATACGAAATATGTGCTTCGTCAAGCTGCTCATCAGGAATTACCAGAGGAATGGGCAAAACGTCCAAAGCTAGGCTTCCCAGTACCGATTCGTCATTGGCTCCGTGAAGAGAAATACTACAACATGGTAAAAGAAATGTTTACAACTGATTTTGCCAATAAATTCTTTGATACAAAGCAATTAGTAGGCTATCTCGATGAGCATTATGAGGGTAAGGCAAATCGAGGACGTTATATTTGGACTGCCTATGTATTCTTAGTATGGTATAAACAATTTTTTGTGGACATGTAATAAAGCTTTTGAGTCGGTGGAGGTTTTTAATCTCCACCGATTATTTTGAGCCAGTAGGAACAAATTTACTGTCTATTTGATGAAATTGTCTATAACTAGAACTTTTTGATGGAATAATGCGTCTGTTTACCTATAAATATGTTAAGATTACTATTGGTTTACTTATTTGATGTGTTTATAAACTATGTTTGACAGCGTTTGCATGTAGCTAATGCAGTTGAAATCACTTGAGACAAGTAATCCTGCTCCAGAACTACTGGGTATTGTGTAAAATCGCTCCGTTGACTGTTAGACTGCTCAGGTATCGTGTAAATCCGCTCAGTTGTCAGTTAAAACTGCAAGGGTACTGTGTAAAATCGCTCCTTGTCAGTCAAAACTGCTCAGGTATCGTGTAAATCCGCTCAGTTGTCAGTTAAAACTGCAAGGGTACTGTGTAAAATCGCTCCTTGTCAGTCAAAGCAGCTCGGGTATCATGTAAACCGCTCCGTTGTCAGTCAAAGCAGCTCGGGTATCATGTAAACTCGCTCCGTTGTCAGTCAAAAATGCTCGGGTATCGTGTAAACCCGCTCCGTTGTCAATCAAAACTGCTCGGGTACCAAATTAACTTGCTCAGTTGTCAGTCAAAACTGCTCGGGTACCAAGTAAACCTGCTCCATTGTCAGTTAGAACTGCTCAGGTAACGAGTAAAACCGTAGTTATCAGTTAATAAACTCGCTAAGATACCGAAAAATCTGATTATAGTGAATATTTTCCAATACTTATTCTATGTGTTACGATGAAATTATTGATTTTACGATGAATGGATGGGTACAATGTCCAATTTAATGAAAGGTACTGCGATATTAACAATGGGGATGTTTTTATCGAAGGTACTCGGATTAATTTATATTTTTCCGTTTTATGCAATTGTGGGTGAGGAAAATATTGCTCTCTATCAATATGCATACATTCCCTATTCGATAATGCTGGCAGTAGCCATCTCAGGAGCGCCAATTGCTGTATCTAAGTTTGTTTCTAAATATAATGCAATTGGTGATTATCAATCAGGCCGCAAGCTTATGAAGTCGGGCATACTGATTATGATGATAACAGGTCTAGCCGCATTTATTGCCCTTTTTATATTAGCGACTCCAATAGCGGGTCTTGTCATTAAAAGTGATGAGCAGGTATTTACAGTTGAGCAAATTGCTTCCGTTATTCGTTGGGTTAGCTTTGCTTTAATTGTTGTACCATTTATGAGTCTTTGGCGTGGATTTTTCCAGGGTTATGACAAAATGGAGCCTACAGCAGTTTCACAATTAGTTGAACAAATTGTTCGTATTGTTGTGTTATTAGGTGGTTCGTTCCTAGTAGTAGTTGTCTTTAATGGCAAACCACAAACAGCCGTTTCCTTTGCCGTATTTGCTGCCTTTATCGGGGCAATTGGCGGGTTGATGGTGCTCTATTATTATTGGAAAAAATATCAGCCTGAATTTAACTTATTGCGCAGTCAGAGTGTTACATCTACTCAGCTGCCAATGTCCAATATTTATAAAGAAGTTATTACGTATTCCATTCCAATGGTATTCGTAGGTATTGCCAATCCCTTATTCCAACTAGTGGATATGTTAACGTTTAACGGCGCAATGACATCCATAGGCTTAGCGGAAGTAACCGATAAATACTTATCAATGATTAACTTCACTACACATAAAGTTGTGATTATTCCGGTTATGTTAGCTACAGGTTTTTCGATGGCGCTAGTACCAACTATTACTAAGTATTTTACACAGGGTGAATATTTATCACTGCGACATGCAATGGATAAGACCTATCAAATATTAATTTTTATTACATTACCTGCTGTAGTGGGTATTTCATTGTTAGCGAATGAAATATACTTTATGCTCTATTCAGAAAGTGAAATGGGGGCTACCATTTTAGCTCACTATGCACCTGTTGCTATTTTATTTGCATTGTTTCAAGTAACAGCAGCTTTATTACAGGGGATTGACTTCCAAAAATGGATTGTCTTCAGCTTATTATCTGGTATTTTGGTCAAGCTAGCGATTAACATTCCTCTAATTCGATGGATTGAGGCCGATGGAGCCATTCTTGCCACAGCAATTGGCTATGGTGTTTCAATTATTATTAATATGTTAGTGCTTAGAACAGCATTAAATTACAAATCAGAGATGGTTCTTCGCCGTGTCATGCTCATCTCTATTTTGACTCTAGCAATGGTAATAAGTGTATTGATTGTTCATAAGCTGTTAGGCTTTGTGATGGGACCAGTAGATGGAAAATTCTCTGCATTTGTTTACTCAGTTATCTGTGCTGGCGTAGGTGTTGGGGTATACGGTTATTTATCTTTACGTTTAGGCTTAGCTCAAAAACTACTCGGTGAACGACTAACAAAAATTACGAACAAACTTGGAATTAAATAGGAGGATTTATGCGTTTAGATAAATTACTAGCAAATATGGGGTATGGGTCACGCAAGGAAGTGAAGCAGCTTCTTAAGCAAAAGGCAGTAACTGTGGATGGTGCATATGTAAAGGATGCAGCATTACATGTAGACCCTGAAAAACAAGATGTTTCCGTTTTTGGTGAACAAGTTGTTTACACAGAATTTGTATACTTTATGATGAATAAACCTCCTGGCGTTATTTCTGCAACAGAGGATGGACGAGATGAGACGGTCATTGATTTGTTAGAGCCTTTACATCAACATTTTCAGCCTTTTCCAGTTGGGCGCTTAGATAAAGATACAGAAGGATTACTGCTGTTAACGAATGACGGTCAGCTAGCGCATAATTTATTATCGCCTAAAAAACATGTGCCTAAAGTTTACTATGCGCAAATAGAAGGGCTCGTGACAGAGGAAGATGGCAAAAAATTTGCACAGGGTGTAGAGTTGGATGACGGTTATGTGACAAAACCAGGAGAGCTAAATATCTTAAAATCTGACCTACAATCGGAAATCGAGCTAACCATTCAAGAAGGTAAGTTTCATCAGGTGAAGCGTATGTTTGAGTCAGTTGGTAAACGTGTTACCTATTTAAAACGTTTATCAATGGGGAGTCTAAAGCTTGATGACAATTTAGCTTTAGGGGAATATAGAGAATTAACTACAAAAGAACTAGCTGACTTACAAAATAGAGATTAATAAATACCTTGATGCTAACACAAATTAGTATCGAGGTATTTTTATATACATTCATAAACCAATCACTGTATAATATAATGTAACTATTAATAAATTATTATTTAGTCTTTAGTACTAATTTCAAAAAACTTCAGAAAAATGATTGTGGGAAAATAATAGAGGATAAGTGCATGAAAAACCTTAGAATTAAATTATTAATATCTTTAATTGCCTTTGCCCTAATATTGGTTGCAGTGATTTCTTATGTAAACAGACAAATACTAATGGCAGATATTGAACAACAAGAAGCCATGAATAGGGCGTTAATTGAAAATCATATTTTGACTGATATGCAAACTGTAGATAATGCGCATTTTTATTTTGATCAAAATCTCTCAGATAAGATGGAGCAGGTACTCCGAAAGCTAGTTACCTATTATGAAGAAAATCCAAAAGTGGCAACATGGGATTTACAAAAAATAAAAAACGAGAATGGTATGGATGTATACATAATTGATCAATCCAATACGGTTATTTATACAACTTTTGAAAAAGATAAGGGATTAAATTTTTCCTTATGCTGTAAGCGTTTTTCTACTCTACTAGATGAACGTAGAACGAGTGGAGAATACTATAATGATGGTATAGATATCTCGACGACTACTGGAGGATATCGGAAGTTTGGTTATTTAGCGACACCTGATAAAAAATATTTATTAGAACTAGGCATTGATTTATTAAATGATCCTGTCTTTCAAACCTTTAATTTTGGAAAGACTTCGAACTATTTAGTTGATAAATATACGGATTTAATAGAAGTGCAAACAATAAATGCGGGTGGAGTTTTCTTTGATGATACAAAATCCGCTAAAATTACAGTGAAGGATCAAACAGCTATATTTCAAGAGCGTTTTGAGCTAGCTAAAAAATCGATGAAGCCAACGGAATATCAAAAGAAATACTCAAATGGTTATATTGAAAAATACCGTTTTTTACCATACGAAGCCGAAACAATTCGCGGTGAATCTACGAAAAGGATTATATATGTAAAGTATGGAAATTATACAGAATTAGAGGCACTATCTAAAAATACGAAGCAGTTTTGGCTATTGCTTTGTATTGCGTTAGGAACTTCTTTTATTATGCTAATAGTCATTAACAAAATTCTTTCTAAAACTATTCATCTTGCAACATATGATCCACTGACAAATGTCTTTAATCGAGCTACTTATATAAGAAAAATGGACAATCTATTAAGAAAGCGGAAGACGAATCAACCAGGCTTATTGTTGATAGATTTGGATAATTTCAAGCTAGTGAACGATCAGTTTGGACATGGCGCTGGCGATAAAATCCTGATAGATACTGCGAGAATTTTAAAACAAGAGGTTGGAAATAATGGCATTGTTGTGAGGTTTGGCGGGGATGAATTTGCAATTGTTTTGTATGACACAAAATCAGAAAATATGCGGCAGTTAGCCAATTCGTTATTAGACAAGTTTCGTCACTATAAGAATGTAGACAATGCCAATATTGCTCAATGGTCTGTACTATCAGTCAGTATGGGGGGAGCCATTTGTCACCATCCAGATGAGTCAGAACGAAGCTTGTTTGAGCGTGCGGACAAGGCGTTATATCAATCAAAAAATGCTGGCAAAGATCAATACACGAGCTTTGAAGAAGTTGAAGAGAGTTACGCTAAAGTTTGATAGTCTAAAATGTGCTCCATAGCTTTTGAGTTTACTTCAAGCTATGGAGCGTTTTTTATGCATTACTTACTGTTGTGGCCTCCCCTTAGATTTATAGAAGAAGCAACTACATAATACAAGTGCAGCAATTACTACAAACAATGCGTCAATATAATGCGTTAACAGCCATCCGCCGATAATTGGGCCGAGAAAGCCTCCTAAATTTTTGAATTGAGAAGCTCCTAAATAGGTTGCCTTTTGTGTATCAGGTGCAATCTCATCAATCATGACATTCATCGTTGGGAAGGCAAAAATTTCACCGATCGTAAAGATAATCATCGCGATAATATAAAGCGGATAGTTATTGGAGAAGCCGAACAATAACAGTCCGAATGCAAAGAATAGAACACCTACTAAAAGAGTAGCAGTGGATGAAAAACGTTCTGAAACAATACTAATTGGTAATTGTAGTAATAAAACAACCGCTGCATTTAGCGAGATAAGTAGCGAATAGAGTTTGGCACCGTCTTCAATTTTAAGCTCAATAACTTGTGGCAATGTTGAATCGAATTGAGAATAGCCAATATTGATTAAAATAGCACCAAAAATAAAGCTTAGTAGAACACGATTTGTTAATAATAATGAAAAGGTTTGTAGTATTTTTGTTTGTGTTGTAGCTTTTGGCTGTTGCATTTCGTAACGATTCAGTACGAAAAATAAAAATATAGCGTAAACAATATACATAATTCCTGTTAGCATAAATGGAATACTTGGGCTAGACAATTGAGCAATATAAACACCAATGATCGGACCAATCACCGCTGCTATGTTAATCGCTGTATAGCGAAGCGAAAATAATCTTTTTCGTTTGTCAGCAGGTGTAAAATCAATCATTAATGCTTGTGTTGAAGGTTCAAAGAAAGAACGACATAGTCCATTTAAAGCATTGAATAATACAAAATACCAAACTGCATGAGCCGTTGCAAAGCCAAAGAACACAAGACTCCAAATGATAATCGTCAACAGAATGACACTTTTTCTACCGAAACGATCTGTTAGGTAACCACCAAAAAATCCTCCGACAGTAGAGATGAGTGGAGCAATACCAATTGTCAATCCGATTTGTAAAGGGGAGGCTTCAATTTCATTATGTAAATAGATAGCTAAAAAGGGCATTGCCATAAAGCTTGCAATACGTGTGAAAATCGTTCCGCCAAGAATAATCCAAACTAATGGATGAAACATCTTAGACAATTTCATATTAAATCCTCCTCTCAACATGTAGAATGTTTCGAGTTTAACGGATTGTTAAGCAACTGTAAATAGTCAAAATAATGCAGGGGAGGATTGATGGTAAGGAACGTAAGTGAAATCGGAATGCTTTCATTTTCAGAAAGTTGAGTGAATGAGGCTTTAATTAATCATTCCTTTCTAGACTAATTGAGCAAAAAGAGAGATTCAATTGTCTAAAAAATGATGAACAAAAAAGAATGACCCCGACGAAAGGCCATTCTTTTTCCATACTCAATGCTTTACGTACTCAACGTAAAACTAAGACGTCATTTTTACTTTTTTCTTCGTCGTTGTCCATTTGCCTCGACTTGGGCTCATTACCAAATCGTTAAAGGCTAACACGTTCAAATCTCTTTGAACGGTGCGAGGAGTGATACTAAACTCTTCGACTAAATCCTGTGTAGACACGGTTCCTTTGTCTAAAATAAACATGTACACATCTTTAATACGATTAAGCATTCGATCAGTAGTTGGTTTCATTAAATGAACCACTCCTTCATCTTAATTCTCTTGGCAAAGACTAGCGGACGACAATATGTGCGGAGTGCACTTAGGCTGATAAGTAGCTGCCTTAGACATCCCCTTTTCTATTTTTATATTCAGAACAATTATTCTGATAACTTTATTATATAGAAAAACTAGTTGATTTTCTAGTGAATGCAAGAGAAATTTACAATAAAAACAAAAAATTTATACTGTATTTTGTGGGAATACGTGAAAAACATGCTATATGTGGTAGTCTTAGTAGTTGATACTGAAAATAGTTGTCAGAAAGATGATTGTTCTATATGTTGTAAGGTGTAGAATAATGATTACCTTGATTCAGCAAATCTTTACTGCGCGAAAGCGAAGCGACAGCAGCAAATCTTTACTGCGCGAAAGCGTAGCGTCAGGTACAGAATATTCTCACCTCTATAGGAGGCGAGATAAATGCAATTTTCGCTGGGGCGTATTAGATAATTTTGAGGAGGTATATTATATGGATTGGTTACAAGCTGCAAAAGAAAGGCAAGATGAATTAATACAAGAGCTACAGGAGCTTGTGCAAATTAATAGTGTTCTGGATGAGGATACGATCACTTCTGAAGTACCTTTTGGTGATGGTCCACTTAAAGCACTTGAATGGTTGTTAGCTAAAGGTCAGGCTGAAGGGCTATTAACAAAAAATGTTGATAATTACGCTGGACATATTGAAATGGGTACTGGTGAAGATGTATTAGGCGTTTTATGTCATGTTGATGTTGTACCTATTGGAGATGAAGCTGATTGGACATACCCGCCATTTAGCGGCACCATTGCAGATGGAAAATTATATGCTCGTGGTGCGATTGATGATAAAGGCCCAACAGTAGCTGCATGGATGGCTATGAAACTTGTTAAAGATGCAGGTATTCAGCTTAACAAAAGAGTGCGTATGATTATTGGTACGGATGAAGAAACAGGCTTCCGCTGTGTCGACCACTACTTTAAACAAGAGGAAATGCCATCAATAGGTTTTGCACCTGATGCGGATTTCCCGCTCATTAATGCTGAAAAGGGCATTGCAGAGCTTGTGTTCTCTCAAAATAAAATAGGTGATGCAACGAAAGAACAGCTACTACTATTTAATGCTGGAAAGCGCCCGAATATGGTACCTGATTTTGCAGAAGCAAAGGTTCAGTTTGTTTCTCAACAGTTCGAACTGAATTTTCAAACATTTTTAAGAAAAAATCAGCTAGAAGGCACTTTATTAATGGAGGGTTCTCGCTATATAATAACTATCAAAGGTAAATCAGCCCATGCAATGGAGCCAGAAAAAGGTGTCAATGCAGCTGTTTATCTTGCAGCATTTTTACAACAAGAATTGACGACAGAGGCAAGTAAGCAATTTGTCGACTTTATCGCAGATGTATTTTATCAAGACCATTATGGTCATCAATTAAATTTACAATTTGAGGATGAAATGTCTGGGAAGACGACATTAAATCCAGGCATTGTAAGCTATGATGTGGCTAAAGGTGGTAGTTTAGTGATCAGTATGCGGTATGCTGTCACATATCCATTTGATAAAAAAATAACTGCTGCACAACGCTTCACTGTGACGAAAGGTTTTTCATTGGATATTCAGGATGACTCAAAACCACATTACGTAAGTGAAAATGATCCATTCATTCAAACATTAACGAAAATCTATAGACGTCAGACAGGTGATTACGAAACACCACTCCTTTCTACAGGTGGTGGTACGTATGCACGTGTGATGAAGAAGGGTGTAGCATTTGGTATGTTATTCCCAGGTGAACCTGATGTAGCGCATCGTGCGGATGAGTTTGTTGTCGTTGAAAACTTAGTCAGAGCAGCAGCTATTTATGCTGAAGCAATTGTTGAACTTGCAGGAAAAAAATAACTCAAATATGAAAAGGATGAGCGAAACATGGCATATTCATTATGGAATGATCAAATCGTTGAAGAAGGTTCTATTACAGTATCACCAGAAGATAGAGGTTACCAATTTGGTGACGGAATTTATGAAGTAATCAAAGTTTATAACGGAAACATGTTCACAGCACAAGAACATATTGATCGTTTCTACGCGAGTGCCGAAAAAATTCGTCTAGTCATTCCTTATACAAAAGATGTATTACACAAATTATTACATGAACTTATTGAAAAAAATAATTTAGATACAGGTCATGTATACTTCCAAATCACACGTGGAGCAATTTCTCGTAATCATATCTTCCCAGATGCAAGTGTTCCAGCAGTATTAACAGGTAATGTGAAAGCCGGCGAGCGTGCATATGAAAACTTTGAAAAAGGCGTAAAAGCCACTTTTGTAGAGGATATTCGTTGGTTACGCTGCGATATCAAATCTTTAAACTTACTTGGTGCAGTATTAGCAAAACAAGAAGCATCTGAAAAAGGCTGCTATGAAGCTATTTTACATCGTGGAGATATTGTTACAGAATGTTCCTCTGCAAATGTATACGGTATTAAAGATGGTAAGCTTTACACACACCCAGCAAATAACTTTATTTTAAACGGTATTACACGCCAAGTGATTTTAAAATGTGCTGAGGAAATTAATCTAACAGTCATTGAAGAGCCAATGACGAAGGCAGATTTATTAACAATGGATGAAATCATTGTATCATCAGTATCTTCTGAAGTTACGCCTGTTATTGACGTGGATGGCAAGCAAATTGGTGCTGGAATTCCAGGTGAATGGACTCGTAAATTACAGCAAGTGTTTGAGGCTAAATTACCACTTTCAATGAATGCAAAGTAAATATCTCGAAAGAACTACCCTAATTTTGGTTCACTCCAAGCCATTAGGGTAGTTTTTTTATCTTGTTTTTGCCCCCTGGTGGATGTCACGAATTTTGAATGAATTTTTTTGAGTGCGCTCAAAAAAATCTGAACGCGCTTAAGCTGGGGCGTAATTGATTTCTCGTAAAAGGTATAAGTATGGAAAAAGTGAGGATTTGCTGATTGAAGTTTTACATTATAGAGCAAATTATGGATGTTTTCTCCTGTATCGTCATGTAAAATAAATAAGATAGATTAATCTAAAGAGATTTATATTTGGAAAGCAAATGTCGATGTAATAAAAGCGTAGCGATTAATTTCCTTCATTCAAAAAGGAATAATTACATAGAGGGCAAGTAAGAATGGAGTGACCGTAAAATGGCACAATTGGTGAAATTACAAGATTATATTTCACGTTATCAAATTGATTTAGCAAGATATCCCACACAATTTGTACGTTTAAAGAAAAATCAGTGGGAGCGTGTCAAAAGACAGTGGGAGCTTGGAGAAGATATTACTGAATGGCAGCATGATTCTGTTGTCGAACAAGAACCCTTTGAGGAAAAAGAACGCTTTTCTTTATTAAAAAAATTATTTGCTGGTCGTCACAAGGAAGAAAAAGAAGATATTGAACAACTCGAAATCTCAAATGAATTAGTCAGTGATGAGGACAGTATTCCAGAAGAGGAAACAACATTAACATTTGAACCGAAAATTGTCTATGCACCACAGTCTATCCATGAACTAAAACGAATGTTTATCGATCAATTTTTCCATTTTCAGATGAAATGGGCGAGTTCAACTTTACGTGAAAAATCATATGTCGATCCTCGTTTTATGCGTGATTCTTTGCTGCGTAATTTATTACAGCAATTACCTGATAATTATTTACTTTTTTATTATCCAATTTTACAAATTAGAAAAGCACCGATAGAACTTGATGTTGTACTGATGTCACCAACAGAATGTATTTGTATTACTGTATTAGAAGCGGAGAATCAGGCAGTTTATGTTGGAGGCAGTGATCGATTCTGGATTAAAAAGGTGGGGACAAAGGATTCTAAGGTCCTGAATCCAACAATTAATTTAGGTCGCATGGAATCTGTATTAACGCAATTATTTAAGCAGGACAATATTGACATGCCAATTCGTAAGGTTGTTTTAACACGTAATGGCTATTTTGATTATCCGGGATCACCATATGGTATACAGTTTTTTGATTATCGAAATTATGGTGGATGGATGGAGTATTTAAAAAAAGTGTCCTCTCCGATGAAGCATATGCAAATTCGTGCTGCCCAAACGATTTTAAATAATGTACAAACGACATCCTTTAATCGGGATATTTGGCAGCAATCTTCTCAACAAGCTGAGGATTAATGCATGCAGGTATTATTTATTGTGAATGAGGCAGCTGGTAATGGAAAGGGTAAGAAGGTTTGGCGTAAGCTTCAACGCCATTTAACAATCGACTATCAAGCTGTCTTCACAGAATATGAAGGACATGGACAAAAAATTGCAAAACAATGGGCACAAAATGCGCAAACAAAAAAACTAGTTGTTATTGTTGGCGGTGACGGCACAATACATGAGGTTGTAAGTGGCGTTGTACATAATGAATATATAGTTATTGGTGTAGTGCGTGCAGGCTCTGGGAACGACTTTGCGCGATACTTCACAACATTTCAAAATGCTCAACAAATTGAAACTTATCTTCAGACAAATATGTCTAGTCTTTCGATGGATGCTGGTACCATTCAGCTTGGAGCACTTCAGGACAGGATATTTGTTAATAATGCGGGCGTTGGCTTTGATGCTTTTGTTACGAAGTACATTAATAAATCTCGTTTGAAGTTTTATCTCAATAAAATCGGACTTGGTAAGTTATCCTATGCTGTAGCTGTAGTTAGAGGGTTATTTAGCTTTCAGCGCTTTGATGTAACCATTCGTACAAACAATCAACAATGGCAGTTCCAGAAGACATGGTTTGTTGCGATGAGTAATCATCCATATTTCGGAGGAGGAATGAAAATCTCTCCTTACTCCAAACCTAATGATGGAAAAATAGAACTAACAATCGTTCATGGTATTTCACGTCTTAAGTTATTGCTTGTGTTTATTACTGTATTTTTTGGCAAGCATACTAAATTTAAAGAAATCACATTTTTACAAGGCAATGCATTTGAAATATTGCTGCAATCACAGCAAATTGATTGTCATACAGATGGTAACTATATCAGGGAAATTGGTCATGGAACAAACATCTATTGTGCAGTTCAACGTGAAGCTTGGCATGTAGTAGCAGAAGAAGCTAAAAATATCATTTCGCAATAATTTCATGCGAATTTTATGGTAATAAGTTATACTATAAAAAATCAATAATTTTACATGAAAGAAATGAGGAAAAAAATTGAGATTAAGAAATAAGCCTTGGGCGGAGGAAATGATTACAAGTCATCCAGAGGTGATTATTCCAAATCCTGAGGACTTTAAAGGGAATTGGCAGGCAGTTTTTGGCAACGATAACCCGCTGCATATTGAGGTAGGTACTGGAAAAGGGCAATTTGTTACTGGTATGGCCTTACAAAATCCTGATATTAATTACATTGGCATTGAGCTTTATGATAGTGTCATTGTATGTGCGTTGGAAAAAATAGTAGAGGCTAAATCTCCAGCGAATTTACGATTATTAAAAGTAAATGGCGCAGATTTATATAAATATTTCGCAAAAAATGATGTAGATCGTGTGTATCTGAATTTCTCAGATCCTTGGCCAAAAACGCGTCATGCGAAACGACGTTTAACGCACGGGGATTTTTTGAAATTATATGAGTCGATTTTAGTGGATAATGGGGAAATCCATTTTAAAACGGATAACCGTGGTTTGTTTGAGTATTCATTAACTAGTATTTCTGAATATGGTATGTTACTAAAGTATGTATCACTCGACCTACATGCGAATATGCCTGAGGATAATGTTATGACTGAGTATGAGCAGAAATTTTCTGCTAAAGGACAGCCAATCTATCGTCTAGAATCGCAATTCATTACTAAATAGGGGGAGTATGGATGGATCAGTTACAGTTTCACAATATGTCATTATCATGGCTAAACGGGGGTGTCACTTGCCTTGATGGCGGTGCTATGTTTGGAGTCGTGCCAAAACCACTTTGGTCACGCAAATATCCAGTAAACGAAAAAAATCAAATCGAGTTACCGACTGAGCCAATTTTAATTCAATTTGAAGGTAAAAATTATCTCGTTGATACAGGTGTTGGCTTTAACAAGTTAAATGAAAAGCAGCTTCGAAATTTTGGTGTTACTGAAGAATCAACATTATTGGATAGCTTACAGGAGCTAGGATTAACAACGGCAGATATTGATGCAATATTAATGACTCATTTGCATTTCGATCATGCTGGCGGTTTAACGCAATGGGAAGATGATATACTTGTTCCAACTTTCCCGAATGCCAGAATTTTCGTGACGAAAATTGAATGGGATGAGATGCGTGAGCCAAATATTCGCTCAAAAAATACGTATTGGAAAGAGAACTGGGAGCCTGTTCAGCATTTAGTTGAAACGTATGAAGGTACGCTTGAGGTAGTTCCTGGTATAGAAATGATTCATACTGGTGGTCATAGTGATGGACATGCCATCATTAAATTAACTCAAAATAGTGAAGTGCTGTTGCATATGGCAGATATTATGCCAACACATGCTCATCAAAATCCATTATGGGTTTTAGCGTATGATGATTATCCGATGGCAAGTGTCTTTGCGAAAGAACGTATTATGAAAGAAGCACTAGCAAATGGCTATGGTTTTATCTTCTATCATGATGCATATTATCGCATGATTAAATGGGACGAAACAGGCAAGGAAATAGTTGATAAGCTTGAGCGTAGCAGACAAGCTGTCATTACATTCTAATGAGTAAAGAGCGTGTAAACTTAAACTGTTTGCACGTTTTTTAGTTTATCTTGATTTAACAGAATACTTCCATCTATAGTATTGGTGATTAATTGTCTATACCTTGCTTTTTTTGACCTTTTTCCGTGAACATTTTAGAAAATATGATACACTTAAAAACGATACTAAAACATAAAAGAGAGTTGAAATTACATGGCAACTGAGCAACCATTTTTACCAATACTATTAGGATCAGATATGAATGCATACGGTATGGCACGTGCGTTCTATGAGGCATATGGCATAAAGCCACTTGTATTAGGACGTTCACATTTAACAGCTACACAAGACAGCCATATTTTAGATTTCCAGGAGATAGATCGCTTAAATGAACAGGATGTATTTGCGCCCGCCCTTGCACAGGTAGCAAAAAAATATGCTAATAAAAAACTACTGCTATTAGCCTGTGGTGATGATTACGCAAAGCTTATTATCAAAAATAAGCCAGCATTACAGGAGCATTTTACAGTACCTTATATTGATGAATCGCTGATGGATGAAATTTTGTTAAAAGAAAATTTCTATAAAATGTGTGATAAGTACAATTTCAAGTACCCAGGTACAACGACAGTTACAGCTGATAATTACGAAAATTTTACACCACCATTCGATTACCCGATTATTCTAAAGGCTTCGAATTCGGTTGAATACTGGGCATGTAAGTTCCCTGGTAAGAAAAAAGTTTTTGTTGCACATGATGAAGCTGAAAAAACAGCCATTTTAAAAGCAATCTATAGCTCAAGCTATCAGGATACAATGATCATTCAGGAATTTATTCCTGGTGACGATTCATATATGCGTGTATTAAATGCGTATGTTGGCAAAGACGGCAAAGTTAAGCTGATGTGTTTAGGTAATCCAATTTTAGAAGAGCATTCACCAGAAGGTATTGGTAGTTACGCAGCCATCGTTACTACATACGATAAAGAACTACTGGATCAAGTACGCAACTTCTTAGAGGATATCGGTTATACAGGCTTTGCAAACTTCGATATGAAATACGATATTCGTGACAAACAGTATAAGCTTTTTGAAATTAACTTACGTAATGGACGCTCAAGTTATTATGTAACAGCGAGTGGCCATAATTTAATGAAGTATGTAGCTGACGACCATATGTTAAATATTGAGCAGGAATTAACATATGTACAGGATAAGCATTTATGGATGATTATTCCTAAAGGGGTATTATTCAAGTATGCATCCAATGAAAAGCTTAAACTAGAAGCGAAAAAATTAATTCGTGAAGGGAAATATACAAATTCTCTTTATTTTAATGAGGATATGAATGCCAAGCGTTGGGTCAAGCTAACGTTAAATAATTTAAATTATTATCGAAAATATAAAAAGTACTTTAATAATAAAGGACTATCCGAGTAAAACAAAGAAGGGGCTGTCCTAAAAGTCCCTAAATAAAAAGGTCGATTTGGAAAACGAGTAGTTTTCCAAATCGACCTTTTTCCTTTTGGCTTAAATTAGCGAGGCGGATGCCAGCTACCTTAAGTAGGTTATGGGCGATTGCTACGAGTCCAAATTCTGTTCGGACCTTAGTTAGCCCACGCAATAAAAATCGCGTAAACGACCGATTGCCCTTGATGTCACCGAACACAGTTTCGACATCCACTTTGCGCTTCGCATAAAGGGCTGCTTTTTGTTCGTCATCAAGGGCTGCTCGTGCCTTTGCTTTCATTTCTTCATAGACCGGATTCAAGTGGACTTGACGATTGCCTTTTGCTTTTGTACAAAGCGCTTTCAACGGACAATCTGTACAATCCTCACATTCATAAATTTTGTAGTCTTGTTCGTATCCTCCGGTATTTTTTCGTTGACTATAGCGTTTAAATATCACCTTCCGATTGTTCGGACAAATAAAGACATCCTCTTCCTCGCGATAGGGCCAGTTTTGCACCTTCGAAATATCCTGTTTATATTTTTTTGTTTGTTCCTTTACATACGTGTTATACGGAGCCAGTAATTCAAATAGTGGTTCCTTTTCTTCGCCAATCGCAAATAAGTAATTTTCTTCACTCGCATAGCCCGCGTCTGCTATCACCTGTATTGGCGCTTTGGGTAACGCTTCGAGTAGTTGTTTCATAAATGGTTGGAAACAACGTGTGTCTCCTGGTCGTTGAAATAACTCGTATCCGATAATGAACTGATATTGTGTGGCCACTTGTACATTGTACCCAGCTTTTAATTGACCGTTTTTCATATGATCATCTTTCATTCGCATAAACGTGGCATCCGGGTCTGTTTTCGAATAACTACCACGTTCACCAAGAATTTCTCTTTGCGCTTCATAACGTGCTAGTCTTGGCAGATAATCCGTTTCAATCGTTTGGATGTGTTTTTTGCGTTTAGATTTCTCCATTCGAAGTCGTTTTCTTTCCTCTTTGTCCGTTGTCTGTTCATATTGACCTTCTAACGCTTGCACTTCCTCCGTTAGTTGTTCGACTGTCTTTGCTAGTTGTTCTTCTAGTTTGTCCTCACGTAACTCTTGGGTTGTCACAGCACGCACATCTTTTATCAGCGATTGGATCTTATCACGTAGCTTTTGGTCGTGATTGGCAATCGCTTTGCCCCATACAAACGAATATTTATTGGCGTTCGCTTCAATTTTCGTACCATCCACAAACATGTGCTCAAGGTCAATGAATTCTTGCTCCATCAGTTGAAGGAGGAATTGTTCAAACACCTCCTCTATGATGGCTGGCATACGAACACCACGGAAATCATTGATGGTACGATGGTCAGGTTCTTGCATGCCTGCTAACCACATAGCGGGTAGACTTTCTTCGACCATTCGTTTCATACTTCGGCTAGAATAAGTTTTTTGCGTGTAGGCATATAAAATGACTTTCAGTAACATTTTAGGATGATAAGGGGCACGACCACCACCTACGTAATGGGAAAATAACAATTCATCTGGAATAGATTCCACCATTTCATCGACCAAACGCGCTACATGATGCTCAGGAATATAGGATTCGATATCAATAATCATCATACTTTGACGATTTGTATAAGGCTGGAACACAAGAGGTTTAGGATGTTTCTGAGAGATGCCCGCCTCTGAAATTCCTTCTAGAGTCATTTCCATTTGCATGTTATAATCTGCTTGAGTAATCATTTGGTTATTCATTAAAAATCGTCCTTTCTGTTGAATGTGGTCTGGTAACTTCATTTTACAAAAGAGGGCGGTTTTTTTGTATACAAAAATGGAAAAAGGCTGTACCGAAAAGTCAATTTACATCGACTTTTCGGACAGCCCCTTTTCATAGTGTTGAAATAAGATTATGTCAATGAAAATGCCACAAATTTTTTATGGCATTTTTATGATTCTATTTGTTTTTTTAAACAGATTCTTCTATAATTTCATGTGTTAGGTGTAGACCAATTTGCTTGAGTGAGCGGAGTTTGGTCCACTTTTTCAAGTTTTGTATGATGGCTGTCATCAAAACTTGTCTTTTTACTTTTTGGACTCCACGGTAACGCGCATAGCGTAAACCGTGGAGTTCTTTACTATGTGCGAAGCTAAGTTCGACAGTGGCTGGACGTACAGAACGAAGGATTTTCCCCCGATAGGACAAGCGTTGCCCTCGTAATTGATTATAAATTTCTTGGTGAATCGAAATTCGTAACACACGGTCTTCGTTTTCCCTTTTTACAAAAGGGCAGAATTGACAACTTCCTTTTGGTGGTTTGAATTCGTGATAGCCCTGTCGATTCGTTGTTTTATAATAAAATGGTACACCACATGGACAGGCATAGAGATCCTCATTCACCTGTTTAAACTGATAACGGCGACAATTCGGGTGGTCCTTCGTTGCGAATCGTCGATAAGACATATAAACGAAGAATTTCCTTTCAAACAATCTTCGGGCAAGAGGGGCATTGTAATAACCTGAGTCGAGCGCTATTTCCTTCGCGTATTGCCCAAATAATTGCTTTAATTGATCCACTTGTCCTACTAATTTACGATGCCCTGGTACATTCGCAGCTGTGACATCTGTCGCAATAATAAAGTTATGTAACGAATCCACAATACGGTGCTCAAAATACGCAAAGCGCCCACGTTCATCATGTTTAACAGACAAACGTGCTTCCGGATCCACAGGGCTACTATTTGTTCGCTTTTCTTCTACCTTTGGCTCTTTTGTCATAAGAAATTTCTTCCCATGACGCGCACGGTGTTCATTAATAAGCGTTAAATCATCCTCTTTTTCTTCTATGATTTTCTCTTCAATCTGTACGTTACGCACCCGTTTATTGGCATTCGCTTTTAATTCCGTTTCATCTGCCACCCATGTTTCGTTCGCAATAAATCCTTCATCGTGAATGAAAAGAAGACAATGTTGAAAAAGTTCCTCCCAAAACGTCACACCCTGCAGACGTTGCGAAAGAAACTTAGAGATGGTTGAGTGATCTGGAATTTTTTCTGTAGGAGAAATGCCTAAAAACCAGCGATACGTTGCGTGTTGCTTCACTTGCTTACACGTAAAACGAACTGAACGAAAGCCTTCTAAATACTGAATCAATAAGATTTTCACCAACATGATGGGATCTTTTGTTGGGCGACCAATACTGTATGGATAAAAAACTTCCAATTGTTTCGATACAAAATTCCAGTCCATCACTTGATCCATCTTCACTAACTGATGCGAAGGGTCGTACATCATCTCGTAGAATTTTCGATTCTCTTCAATCTCTCTTCTGGAGTATGTAACGTACATAAAAAATCCCCTCATTTCACTTATTTCATTAATGAGAGAATTTTATTGGAATGTTCACATTTTGTCTATAGACGATTTTGTTTTTCAACAGAATGAAAAGACAGAGTGTTTAGCGCTCTGTCTTTTATTCGTGTATCGCTTTTTCATGTTGTTGCTTTCTAAGAAAACGTAGCACATGAAGATGCTCTAACTGTGCAAATAGATTTCCAATTAGAATAAAGCTACCACCGATCATTAATTTTAATGTCAATCCTTCCCCGATAAACATCATCGCAAACATGGCTGCAAAAATCGGCTCTAAGGAAAATATTAGACCTGTATGTGTAGCAGACGTATACTGTTGTGCAACAGTTTGCCCTACAAAGCAAAATGCACTACAGATGACGCCGAGTCCTATAATAGCAATCCATGAGCTAGACGTATTTGGAAGCGTAGGTGTTTCAAATAAGAAGGTTAAAACAAGTGCATATAACCCAGCAAAACCAAGCTGGTAAATGCCATAAGAAATAGATTCAACATTTCTTGTAAAAGAACTATTTAACAGTAGATAAATTGAATAACATAGTGCTGCGATGGCCACTAGAATATCACCTTTTTGAAAGGTAAAAGAGCCATGTGCAGTTAAAACAGTAATGCCAATCATTGTACAAACAATCGCAAAACTTACAGCTCTTGAAGGCAATTTTTTCTCAATAAAACTACTGAAGATAGGCACTAAGACAACCGTTAAGCTTAAAATAAAGCCAGCATTTGAGGCAGAAGTTGATTCAAGACCGAATAAGCTTAGAGCGAACACAATGAATAACAGTAACCCTTGAATAGCTGCATATTTAAATGTATTTACATCGACTTTTATCATACGTTTATAAAAGATGATGCCTGCTACGACAAAAGCAATGATACAGCGTAATGCCACTACATTATAAACAGCCAATGTCTCTAGTCCCATCACCATAAAGGTATAAGACAATCCCCAAAACATTGTCACAATTACCATTAATAAATTTGCTTTTCCTTGGATACTCATTATGTTCACCTGCAATCTGTGTACTAAAACAGTTTTTATACTAAAAATTACTATATATCTTGTATTGTGATTAGTAAAACGAATGTTTATAATGATTAGGATTAAAAAAATTCATGTATAAAGAGGTTTACGATGAGTTTAGTTAAATATGAGATTTTAACAAAGGTTGCGGAGGTGGCAAGCTTTACAAAAGCTGCAGATGCATTAGGATTAACGCAATCCGCAGTGAGTCACGCTGTCTCTAGTTTAGAAAAAGATTTCGGTTTTGCGCTCATTCACAGAAGTCGAGCTGGTGTCACATTAACAAGTGAAGGAGATACTATGCTAAGGGCAATGAGACATGTTCTAGATGCACAAGAGTTGCTACAGCAGGAAGCGGCACATATACTTGGCGTTACTCGTGGTAAAGTACGAATAGGTGTTATTTCAAGTATCTCCTCCAATTGGATGCCAGAAATTATTCGAATTATGGACAATCAATTTCCAGGGATACAAGTTGAGTTGCGTGAGGGAGATTATTATGAGATTGAGCAATGGCTGCTAAGTGGAGAGGTTGAGGTAGGATTTTTAAATGGGCAAAAGTCAGAGCAATTTCTATTTACAGAACTAAAGCAGGATCCATTGTTGTGTATCGTTTCTGATAAAAGTCCATTATTTAACAAGACAGAAATAGATATTATTGAACTAGAGGATATGCCCTTTATCATGACCTCCTATAAAGGAACAAATGATGTGAAAGTCATTTTGGAGCAATATCATGTAAAGCCGAATATTCGCTTTGAACTATCAGAAGAAGTAGGAATTATTTCGATGATTTCCCATCATCTTGGCATCAGTATTTTACCAAAGCTAGTGATAAATACATTACCATCTACTTTAAAGGCAATTCCTTTAAAGCAAGGCGGGTATCGTACAATTGGTATCGCAATGAAGCATCAAGCATCTCCTGTTACAAAGAAATTTGCAGAAATTTTAAGTACTTGGCTTCAAGAGCAAAATAATCAAGCATAATTGTTAAGTAGGAGAACAAGAAAAACGACATTGATGCATCTCCTAGCATTACGTTAAAATAGTATTTGTAGATATTTAAGAGAATGGGTGAGTGTATGGGGACTTTACATGGGAAGACCGTACTCATTACAAGTGGGGGAACACTTGAAAAATGGGATGATGTACGAGGGCATACGAATTTATCTAGAGGAACAATGGGCTGTTATTTAGCAGAGGCGGCACTAGCTGCTGGCGCACATGTTCTATATATGCATGGCTATTTTGCACAGCTTCCAGCAAATAAAGATAAAATGCGTATAATCAGATTTGAGGGCATTGAGGATTTAGGTGATAAGATTCGACATGCTGTGCAAGAAGAACAGGTAGATATTGTGATTATGGCTGCAGCTGGTTCTGACTGGGTCATTGACAAAGTGTATGATCAATCGGGTAATTTAATGAAGGAAGCAGGTAAAATGCCATCTGATGAACCTCCTATTATTCACTTTAAGAAAGCGCCTAAAATATTAGGACAAATAAAAGGTTGGCAGCCCAATGTGACATTAGTGGGCTTTAAGCTTGAAGCAACAGATGATGAGGAGTATTTATTATCACGGGCGCGACTACGGATGCAAGCAGCCAATGCTCAATTTATGGTAGCAAATAGCTCTCAATCATTATATGGTGGACAAGAACCGCATTGGATTGTTCCAGCAGAAGGTCAACCATTCAAGGTGATAGGTAAGGCAGAAGCGGCCAAGGCATTAATGGAATGCTTACAACAAGACTAATCGTTAAGCTGTGTAGATATTCAAGACTCTACATAGCTTTTTCTTGTTTTACAAAGTGATATAATTTATTATTCACTTAACGGTCGGTAAAAACGGAGGGATATAATGGGGAATCGAGAACAAACATTTAATAAAATTCTAGAAGTCGCTTACGTTATGTTTGCGGAAAAGGGATTTGATAAATCAAGCTTAGCAATGATTGCAGCAGAAGTAGGAATATCAAAACCAGCAATTTACTATTACTTTCAATCAAAAGATCAATTAATAGCCCATTTATTTGAGGAAATCTGTAAAGAAATTAAACTCGAAATGACCTTTAACTTTAAGGATATTTCAAAAAGTAACCTAAAGTCGAAGCTCTTTGAAATTGGGTATATTTCAATTGAAGAGCAAAAGAAAGATCCATATTTTAATAAAATATTTAATCAATATATGCTATTAGCTTCTCGTGATGAAAGCTATATGAAAAGATTAAATGATTTACAAACTGGTTTTCTAGCAAGCTTTTATGAATTATTGCAATATGCTGTTCAAATTAAGGCGATCAATGACGTAAATATTGAAGCGAAGGCACATGTACTTGCGATGGTTTACGATAATATTGGAAATTTCATGCTTATTGGTAGCACATTAAATTACAAAGACATTTGGAAGGAAGCTGTTGAAAGTATCATAGGGGAGAACGATGATGTAGTGTGAGCCGACTGGCATACGTATGAGCATTCCACCAAATTGTATCCAATACAGCTTAATCCCTTATCATTATTGTGCGTTCTATCTATCTAAACGTTGTATAGGTTAGCGTCATATTCATTGTTGAATGGAGAAATAAATGGTGCGGGGGACCAATAGAATATATATATGAGGAAGTAAAAGAAAGACAAGAAAGCCCATACTTATACAGAGGATAGACCCTTTTTCTTAATTTCAAAGTATTCTTCTAGGTTTTGTTATATTTATATTGACATTGGGTTTTCAGAATTATAGAATTATTTCCAAGAAACGTAATACTTCTAACGAGAGAGAAAAAGAGACTTGGCCTATGAAGCCTTGGCAGCCAACAGTGTAGATGCTAATGCTAAATCCAACACAAGGAAATAAGGAGGCTAACAATTAATTTAATGCGTTGGCTTCTTTTGTACAAAAGAATGAAAAGAAGGGGTGTATTGTATGGTTCAGCAAGCAAAGGTAGATGACAAAAAAATAGAAGCAATTGCCAAAGCAATTCAAAATTTAGAATTTGGAGAAGTGCAAATTACGATTCAAGATGGTGTCATCGTTCAAATTAACAGGCTTGAAAAGCAAAGATTTCCACAGAAAAAATAACATGATTAGAGGGGACAGGACTCCTTATCAGGTTACTTTAAATTAGCGAAAACTCCTCGAATCAGTTGAGCTTTGTAGGAAGTTAATCGTTCCCTACATTTGGAAGTGGATAATTTACTGCGGAATAAATAATACTTGACCAGATGTCTAAGGCCACATAGGCAGAGATGTATTTCTTTGCTTGTATGTGGTTTTTTGTTTGGTTGCTGGGCAAAAAATGGTGAGTGGTGAACTGGGGTGGAATTAAAAGTGATACAAAAAACAGGATGATTTGACGTCACCCTGTTTTTTGGCATTATTTCAAATTCATCTATTCATAAAAGCTTCTTGGAATTTGACCGATATGTCTTCGATGATAGAGTAGAGGCTCTATTTGAGTAGCATCAATATCAAGGACTTGCCCAATAAATATTGTATGATCGCCTGCATCAATTTGCTGAAATGTTTTACATTGTAATATGGCTGCGGTATCATGTAAAATCGGTAGACCGTGAATGGAAGTTGACCATTTCGCCTGTGCGAAACGATCTGGAATTTTACTGGAGAATAGTGTACATAAATGCTGCTGATTGCTCGCCAGTATATTGACAGCAAACTTTTGGGTAGCTGTAAAATATGGATGTAGCTGCGATTTTTTATCAAGTGACCATAAAATAAGGAGTGGCTCTATGGAAACAGATGCAAAGGAGTTTACAGTTAGACCAATTGGTTTATTTTTGTCATTACAGGCAGTGACAACTGTAACACCTGTAGGATAATTTCCTAATGCTAGTTTAAAAGCGGCTATTTTATCTGACATTCTAATCACCTCTTGTTATTTTATCCCTTTTAAAAATTACGTTTCATTATTAAGTGAATATACCATTAATTATTGCAAATGAAAAACCTTTTCAATGCGCATAAAAAAATAGCAATCATAAAATATAGTAAATTCAAAAATATTTGAATTTTCTTAATATTATTTTAAACCAACAAAACTAACGGGTAAAGTATATAATGAGAGAGTAAAAGGGGGTTTAGATATGACATTGTATTTTGATCATTTGGTTCATCAAGTTCAATCACCGGAGAATACAAAGGTTTTTTTAAACAAACGTAATATCCATACAGTGAACGGAGGCCAACACACAATGTGGGGGACATATAATACGTTAAGCTATTTTGGATTAAACTATATTGAGCAAATTGCCATCTATGATCGTGATTTATTTGAACAGGCAGCAGAATTGCCTTATTCCTTACATTATACGTTTAAGCGTGACAAAGAGCGCTATGGTTTTTCACGAATTGCATTGCGAACTAAAAATATTGAGAAACAAGGGGCAAGGTTACGTGCAATGGGGTTAGAAGTTTATGGACCTGATGCCTGTAGTAGAACTCGTCCAGACGGCTCCATTGTAGAATGGAAGCTATTACATTTTGGGAAATCAGGGCTACCAATTGATTTTCCATTTTTGATTGAGTGGGCTGACGAGGATGAAAAACGATATTCGCAGCTAAAGGATAGTGGAGCGATTGATACGAATCATTCTATAACGATGGAGTCTGTTCAATTTTTTGTTAAAGATGTGCAAGCTACAGTTTCATTATGGCAGAAAGTATTAGAATTACCCGAGCCTCAGCAACATCCTCAATTTATATCCTTACAATTGCCCAATATTCGTTTGGATTTTTATGAGGAAGCAGCTGCAAGTACTTTGACACTTGGTCATGTAAAAGAGGGACCATTTGGGGTAACACTAAAAGATCCTGATCGAACAAAAGAAACGCTTGTTTTTCCAGCTGCATTTTATTGGGTAAATCGTTGATGTTTAGCTAGGACTATCAATTACGCAACAGCGTACTTACGTCCAGATTTTCTCAAGCTTGCTCGCAAAGCTCCTCTTCAAAATGCCAGAGACTTTATCTTGATTCAACGGGCGTACAAACGCTTGCTGAATAGGAAAAAAATGCATTCATCTCATCTCTTATTGAGGTGATAGTATACTGTACCTGACGCTTCGCTTTCAGTACAAAAACATTCGCTGAATCAAAACAAAAAGGAGCTGTTCATTTTGGAAGAACAGCTCCTTTACGCTTATAATTTCACAACATTTGACGCCTGTGGTCCTCGATTGCCTTCCACCACATCAAATGAAACTTTTTGACCTTCTTCAAGTGTACGGAAGCCTTCCTCTTGGATCCCCGTAAAATGTACAAATACATCTTCTCCATCATCACATTCAATAAAGCCATAACCCTTTTCATTATTGAACCACTTTACGATTCCCTGTTGCATAAGCATTCGCCTCCAATGCGCTTGAATGTAAAACTCATCAATTAAGTTTGACATAATTGAGAAAATGTGAAAAAATGCATTTTCATTAAGAACATACATGAATTGAGCAAAGTTGTCAATTGATTGTCGAATTGCTTGCATAACTAACTATGTTTTCTTTCACAATAAAGTCTATAATGAAGTTGAACAACATAGAAAGTAGGATGCCAAATGACAACGAAAAATCAACCATTAACAGATTTAGAAATCGCGAGTCAAGCGGTTATGAAGCCTATTACGAATATTGCGAAAACAGCAGGTATTCCAGAGGATGCCCTTGAGCAATATGGACGCTACAAGGCAAAAATTGATCCATTAAAAATTACAGCACACGGTGAGGATGCAAAGGTAGTTTTAGTAACAGCGATTAGTCCTACTCCAGCGGGGGAAGGAAAGTCAACTGTAACCGTTGGACTGGCGGATGCTCTTCATCAGTTAAATAAGAATGTAGTTGTGGCTTTGCGTGAGCCGTCCCTAGGTCCAGTAATGGGGGTAAAGGGTGGCGCAACAGGTGGTGGATATGCACAGGTTGTTCCGATGGAGGATATTAATTTACATTTTACTGGTGATCTCCATGCGATTACAACTACCAACAATGCATTATCAGCCTTTATAGATAATCATATCCATCAAGGCAATGTGTTAAACATTGATCCACGTCGTATCATTTGGAAGCGTGTGATGGATTTAAATGATCGAACACTGCGAAAAGTAGTCGTTGGTCTAGGTGGTCCTGTTCAAGGGATGCCGCGTGAGGATGGCTTTGACATTACAGTTGCTTCAGAAATTATGGCTGTCTTTTGTTTAGCGACAAGCATAGAAGATTTACGTGAGCGTTTAGCAAGTATTGTAATTGGCTACACATTTGAGCGTGAGCCTGTATTTGTACGTGATCTGCAAGTAGAGGGTGCCTTAACACTATTATTAAAAGATGCCTTTAAACCAAACTTAGTACAAACACTTGAGGGCACACCTGCAATTATACATGGTGGACCATTTGCTAATATTGCACATGGCTGTAACTCGATTATGGCGACACAAACTGCTCGTAAGTTAGCGGATATAGTGATTACAGAAGCTGGATTCGGCTCTGATTTAGGTGCTGAGAAATTCATGAATATTAAAGCACGTAAAGCCGGCTTTAAACCAAGTGCCGTTGTTATTGTAGCAACGATCCGAGCTTTAAAAATGCATGGTGGTGTTGCGAAAACAGCGCTTGTAGGAGAAAACGTTGCTGCATTATTACAAGGAATCGAAAATTTAGCTAAACATGTCGAAACAATTCGAGCATTTGGCGTTGAGCCGATTATCGCATTAAATCGTTTTATAACAGACACAGAAGCCGAGTTAGAGGCAGTGCTAAATTGGTGTAAAATGAATCATGTGCGCATTGCCCGTACAAATGTCTGGGAAGAGGGCGGAAAAGGCGGTCTTGCCTTAGCTGAACAAGTATTAGCTGTTTTAGATGAAGAAAACAACTTCTCCCCTTTATACGATGAAACAGAATCCATCGAAGAAAAAGTTCGTACCATCGTACAAAAGGTATATGGTGGAAAAGATGCACAATTTACCGACCAAGCGAAAAAACAAATCGCCCAGATAGAAAAATTTGGCTGGGATTTGCTCCCGATTTGTATGGCAAAAACGCAATATTCTTTATCCGATCAACCAAATTTACTCGGTCGTCCAGAGGGCTTCACGGTAACAATTCGTGAGGTTATTCCAAAGCTAGGTGCAGGCTTCTTAGTTTGCTTAACTGGTGACATTATGACAATGCCAGGCTTACCAAAAGCACCAGCAGCATTGCGTATGGATGTGGATAATGAGGGCCATGCAATAGGGTTGTTCTAAATAATATAATATGGTAAAGCTGCTCCTTTTAAGTTAGAAAGGGCAGCTTTTACTATTTTTCAAAAATTCAAAGGTAGATAGGCACCATATTGAATAAGTAAGAAACTAGTTAGCCATAAAAAAATGGCTATTCGAATGAGCATATTCATTGTAAATTCAAAGACAGAAAGCTTTCTTTCTCGCTTTATTTTTTTAAGAAGTCTTACAGTAAACAGGGAACATAGAAGAAGTACGGCAATAGATAATTCATAAATGTTTTCTAACAAGCTTATATTTTCTAAAAGGCTTTTCATAGATAATCATCCTTTCCTAAAAAAGGATATGAGCTGATTAAACTTATTATGTAGCTGACTCTGGTTTATGACTAGGGTCTTTTTGTGTTTTTGTTACCTATAAAGGCAGATTTATATAATGTAATATTTGGTGTTTTTTATAAACAACTACCCAACAATGGTAAGAAAAAGTGGATTTTTACCATAAATTTAATTGTCAAATGAATTTTTATTTAAAAAATACATTGAATTTTCTTTTTCTTTTAAATATAATTTATTTAATTCTTAATTGGAACACTGTTCCGATAATAGGAACAAGGAGGGGTGAGGACTTGAAAATCGCAACAGATATTGGCGGTACTTTTACTGACCTAGTTTACACAGATGAGAAGGGAAATCTTCATTTTGACAAGGAACATACCACTCCAGGTCATTTCGAGGACGGTATTTTAAATGTATTAGGGCGACATGTGACGGAAGATTCATTAATTGAATCATTTATTCATGGTTCAACAGTCATTATTAATACATTAACAGAAAGAAAAGGAGGCATAGTTGGGTTAATTACAACGAAAGGCTTCCGTGATGTATTAGAGATTGCTCGTGGTAACCGTCCAGACTTATATAATTTTAAGTATAAAAAACCAGAACCTTTTGTAGAGCGTTATTTACGACAAGAAATTGATGAACGCATCGATTTTAAAGGAAATATTATGAAAGCGCTTAATACCGAGGAAGTCGGAGAAATCGTTCGAAAATTTAAGGAATTAGGTGTAGAGGCTATTGCCATTTCGTTGATTCATGGCTATAAAAATCCAATTCATGAACTACAGCTAAAAGAAGAAATTGTAAAGCTTTGGCCAGAGGTGTATATCACACTTTCAAGCGAAACGATTAAAGAATATAGAGAATACGAAAGAACAAACACTACTGTTTTAAATTCATATGTAAAGCCAATTGCACATGCTTATTTAAAAAACTTAAAAGAAAAATTAAGCACGATTGGTATAACAGATCATTTGAAAATTATGCAATCGAATGGTGGTACAACAAGCTTTGATAAAGCGATGGAACTGCCAATTAACCTAGTAGAATCAGGTCCTGTTGCAGGTATGTTTGGAGCAGCGAAATTAGGCCAACTGCTAAATGAATCGAATATTATCGCTTTTGATGTTGGTGGGACGACAGCAAAATGTTCACTCATTACAGAAGGAAAAGTAAATGTTACAACAGATTACTATATTGAAAGAAATGAAAAATTTGCTGGGTATCCTATTAAAACACCTGTTGTTGATATTGTTGAAATTGGTAATGGTGGTGGTTCCATTGCACGTGTCGATCAATTCGGCTCCTTAAAGGTTGGTCCAGATTCTGCTGGTGCAAATCCAGGCCCCGTTGCTTACGGCTTAGGCAATACGCAACCAACAATTACAGATGCAAATGTCTATTTAGGAAGATTATCATTAGAAAACTTCGATAATCCAGTGTCAATTGACAAAGTAGAGAAGGCACTAACTGAAGAAATCGCGAAACCGTTTAATGTGACAGCAGAAGAAGCAGCGCAAGGAATTTTAGATATTGCTAATTCTAATATGCTAAATGCGCTTAAGCTAATTTCTATTCGTAAAGGCTATGACCCTGAAGATTTTACAATGGTTGCCTTTGGGGGCGGTGGTCCACTACATGCGATTAATTTGGCGCAAGAACTGGGCATGAAGAAAGTCATTATTCCATATGGTTCATCAGTCTTTTCAGCATTGGGGATGATGATGACGGAATACCGACAAGATTATATTCAAACAAGCTTAATGAAGTTTGATCAACATCATCTAGCCGCTATTCAAAAAAATATTGATGAAGCTATTGAAAATGCTTATGCAGATGCACCTTTATCAAAGGAACATTATTATTTCGAGATAAATTATGATTTGCGCTATAAAGGTCAAGAGCATGCTGTTAAATTGAATGCATCAAATATTACGATTCATGAAGAAGAGCTAGCTGAATTAGCAGAAGCATTCCATATCAAACATAAACAGGAGTTCTCTTTTGATTTACCAGACACACCAATAGAGCTAGTGAACTTACACCTCACAATTTATGGGAAAGATGAAGCTGTACAGTTTAAAGAGTTAGATTTCTCACATATTGACGCTTCTACATGTATAAAAGCAACACGAAAGTTATACGTCAAAGAAACAGGCTGGGTAGAGGTTAATGTCTACGATCAACAAAAATTAGCACCTGGCTATGTAATTACTGGTCCTGCTATTGTGGAAAATCCTACATCTACAGTTGTGATAAATGAAAAACAATCTATTGAAATAGATAAATACGGCAATCTAATTGTAGAGATGGAGGGGAAATAACACATGAAAAAAGATGTTTTTGCTATAGAAATTATTCAGGATTCATTGCTGGCTATTGGAGATGAGATGTTTGTTGCATTAGCTCGCTCATCCATGAGTCCCGTTATCTATGAGGTTTTAGATTATGCCTGTGGTTTAACAGATGCTAAGGGTAATTTAATTAGCCAAGGGAATGGTGTAACAAGCTTTATTGGGATGCTAAGTCCAATGGTTCAACGTGTCATTGAAAAATATGATAATGGGAAAAAGCTCCATGAAGGTGATGTCATCATTATAAATGACCCTTATGTTGGAGGAGGGTCGCATTTATCGGATGTAGGATTGGTTTTACCGATTTTCTACAATGGAGATATTATTGCTTATTCTGCAAATAAAGCGCACTGGACCGAAGTAGGTGGGATGGATCCTGGCTCATTTACAAGTAATTCGAATGAAATCTATCAGGAAGGTCTTCAGCTACCAGGTGTAAAGCTTTATCAAAAGGGCGAGCTCAATGAAGGCATTTATGAAATTATTTCTACAAATGTTCGTCTACCAGAGCTTTCTATTGGAGACATGTTTGCACAAGTAGCAGCCTTAAAAACAGGTGAAAAACGGATTGCAGAGCTTTGTCGGAAATTTGGTGCTGAATCGGTGAAGTTGTCCATTCAAAAATTATTGGACAAGGGTGAAAAGATTGTAGAGCTTGAGCTTCAACATCTACCAAAAGGTGAATTTTATGCGGAGGACTTTATTGAAGGTGATCCATTAAAAGGCGGACCTTATCCAATTAAAGTGAAAGTAACGATTAGTGATGAAGAATTTATTTGTGACTTTAGAGGCTCACATCCTGCCGTGAATGTGCCAGTAAACTGCTCACAATTTGGTTTAATGGCTAGTGTTCGTGTAATGTTCTTAGCATTACTTGGCGATATTGATGTGATTAATGAAGGAGTCTTTAAACGCTTAACGATTCTTACAGATGAAAATTCAATTGTATCAGCCAAACGTCCACATCCTGTATCGATGAACTTTGAGGCACGTATTGGAGCAGCAGATTTAATTTGGAAGGCACTTGCTCCTCATTTACCAGAAAGATTATCAGCAGGACATTTACAGTCGGTTTGTACATTTATCTTAACAGGCAAAAATCCTGAAAACAATGAGTCCTTCTTAATCGTTGAACCTTCAGTAGGTGGTTGGGGAGCGTCAAATGATGAGGATGGTCAAAGTGGGCAATATTGTATGGGAGATGGAGAAACGTATAATCTTCCGGTTGAAATTGCGGAGACAAAATATGGAATTCAGATTGATGAATATAGCTTAAATTGCGATGGTGCTGGTGCAGGGCAATTTAGAGGTGGCTTAGGTGTACGCCGAGTTTATACCGTTAATCAGGATGGCCAAAAGGTTTCTGTCAACTTAGGTAGACATCAATTTGCACCATTTGGCTTAAATGATGGTGAGGAAGGCTCACATAACTATCTGATTATTCATAAAAAAGATGGTACTAAGGTGGGACCAGTAGGAGTACTTGCCAATTATGAATTACAGAAAGGAGATCGTATTGAGCTTGTCACAGCAACAGGGGGAGGCTATGGCAATCCAAAAGAGAGAAGTACGAAAGCAATTGAAAAAGATCTATTAAATGGATATATTTCTTTAGAGGTAGCTGAAAAACGTTACGGTTGCCAAAACGCATAAAAGGAGAAATATATACATGACTGTCAAGACATTAAAAAACTCATTGGATATACTAGAATGCTTTGCAACTACAGAAAGCGCATTAGGTGTACGTGAAATTTCACGCATGACAAACCTGCATACAAGTGTTGTGCAAAGAACAATCAATACATTTACAGAAGCAGGGTATTTATTACAGGATGAAGCCACAAAAAAATATAAATTAGGTTATAAAATGTTTATATTTCATGATGCTCTCTCCAATACAAGTGACCCACATTTTACAATTTATGAATTGATGCAAAGTCTTGCAAGTGAAATCAATGAATCAGTATTTCTAACTTATATGGATAATGAGTATGGTGTCACAACAAAAATTGCTGAAAGTAATAAAAATATAAAATATGCGGTGTCATTAGGAACAAAAACACCGCTTTATATCGGTGCTTCCTGTAAAGTTATGTTTGCCTATTTAGACAAAGAAAGACAGCTTGAATTGTTAGCCTATTTTCATGAAAAGCAATCTGAAGAGGAACATAAAAAGCTTCTTGACAATTTACAAGAGGAGCTACAATCCATACGACAAAATAAGTGGTGTGTTACTGTAGGGGAGTACAATGAACATGCTTTTGGTATAAGTGTACCATTATTCAACTATAAGAAAGAAATCATGGCATCTTTGACGATTTCTGGATTAGTATATGACATTGACGAACAAAGGGAGAAATACATGCTTGAACAGTTAGTGAAAATTGCTCATCAAGTTCAATCTCACATATCTAAACTATAACAACAATAGGGGAGCTGACACTATGAATAATAAAGTATTACATCCGCGGGCTTTGGAGCCTGTAACTCTACTAATGATCGTCTTAACATCTGTAGTAGGGGCAATTATTGGGATACAGCTGATTACGACTTTAGGGATTTCTGCTAATACATCCATCATTGGGGCTATATTTGCGATGATTCTAGGAAGAATTCCAATTGGTAAGCTAATTGCTTTCAAATCCGTGCATAGACAAAATATTATACAAACGGCGATATCATCGGCTACTTTTAGTGCAGCGAGTAGCCTAATGTTACCAATCGGTATTCCGTATGTTTTAGGGTATGAAAATTTAGTATTGCCTTTGTTTATTGGTGTTATTTTAGCGATGTTTGTGGATGCTTTATTATTATATAAATTTTTTGATACAAAGATTTTCCCAGCAACAGGTACTTGGCCACCAGGGATTGCAACAGCTGAAGCTATAAAGGCTGGCGATAAAGGCGGTAAAAATGCAAAGGTTTTAATTGGTGGTGTGTTAATCGGTATCGTGGGGTCTGTTCTTAAAATTCCGATGTCAGCTTTTGGGGTAGCGTTTATCGGGAATATTTGGGCACTTACAATGTTTGGAATTGGTCTTTTACTAAGAGGCTATTCTGTCCAATTATTTAATGTCGATTTAAATGAATATTATATTCCGCATGGCATTATGATTGGTGCGGGCATTGTAGCCCTTTTCCAGGTTGCTTTTACTTTGCTAAGTAAAAGATCAGCTAAAAATTCAGAAGAATTAATCTATTCGAAAGATCAAAAAGAAATTCGACAAGGTTTTGGTGTAGGCTTTATTGCTTATTTAGCGATTTCGTTATTGATTGCTTTATTAGGTGGTATTATTTCACATATGTCCTTTGGAATGCTCATAGGCTTTATCATTTTCGCAACAATTGCAGCTTTTGTTCACGAACTTATCGTTGGGATTGCTGCGATGCATGCAGGCTGGTTCCCCGCATTCGCAGTAGCGTTTATCACACTAATTGTCGGAATACTAATTGGTTTCCCGGCACCAGCTCTTGCTTTGTTAGCTGGCTATAGTGCGGCGACAGGGGTAGCATTTGCGGATATGGGCTACGACTTGAAAACAGGTTTTATCCTACGTGGAAATGGCAGTGATCCTGCATTAGAAAAGGAAGGGCGTAAACAGCAAATGATTGCAGGTATGCTTGCCTTTTCAATTTCTGCAGTAGTCGTTTTACTTTCATACCAATCTTATTTTGCACAGGATTTAGTAGCACCTGTCAACCATGTATACGCAGCCACTATCCAATCTGGAGTGACTGGAGACGTAGCAAAGCAGCTATTGATCTGGGCGATTCCTGGGGCATTGATTCAATTAATTGGCGGTTCAAAGAGACAAATGGGTATTCTGTTTGCGACTGGTTTATTACTTATTAATCCTATAGCTGGTTGGGCTGTATTAGTCGGTATTTTACTTCGTGTTATTTTCACTTCTGTAACGAAAGGTAAGAGAGAGTCTGAAATGACTGTCTTTGCAGCAGGTGTTATAGCTGGAGACGCTTTATATAGCTTCTTCTCTTCCATTCTTAAAATAGGAAAATAGAAAGGAGTAAGGGTAGATGGTAAAGGTGTTAACGTATGAGGATGGTTTAGCCGCTGTTTATGGAGGTGCAATCCTAGGAGGCGGTGGTGGTGGCCTCCTTGAGGAAGGTTTAAAGCTAGTGGAGGAGATTTTCGCTGCTGGAAAACCTCAACTTATCGATATAACGGCATTAAATCATGAAGATTTAGTAGCCTGCGTAGCAATGGTTGGAGCACCTTCGGCGGAAGAACAATATGTATCCAATGAACAGCTATGCTGGAGCTATCAACAGATGAATGCGTATATGGATCATCGATTAAAAGGAATTATTACGAATGAAAATGGTGCTATAACGACAATCAATAGCTGGTTACAATCAGTATTACTGAACGTACCAGTCGTTGATGCCCCTTGTAATGGACGAGCCCACCCTACTGGTATTATGGGTTCCCTAAACCTACATGAGCAACAAGATTATCAATCCGTTCAATTTTATGCAGGTGGAAAAAATGAATACGCTATTCAAGGCTTTGCTGAAGGAAATTTACAAAACACAGCAAAAACAGTTCGTCATGCATCTATTCTAGCTGGAGGATTGGTAGCGGTAACTCGTAATCCAGTAACAATAGGCTATTTAAAGGAACACGGTGCACCAAATGCAATATCTACCGCAATTGAGCTTGGATACAGCTTTTTAAGCGGGCGAACAATGGATGAAAAATTAGAAAATATTATTCATCTGTTAAATGGCGAGCATATCGTATCTGGAAGAGTGAAGGATTTTTCTCTTACAAAGGAAAATGGCTTTGATGTGGGCAGCTTAACTGTTGGAGATGTTGAATTAACTTTCTGGAATGAATATATGACCTTAGCAAAGGTAGAAACCATCCAATCGAGATTTCCAGATTTAATAATGACATTTGATATTGAAGGGATGGTACCTGTACCAAGTGCTAGTATCAAAGAAGGCATGCATATAGCTGTTATTCAAGTTGATCAAAGCCATTTAAATTTAAGCACTACGATGAAAAATGCCGAGCTGCTACAGGAAATTGACACGGTTATTGGTAAGGAACTATAGAAATGAAGGAAATAATATAAGAGAGTAACCTAATTAATAAAAGCTGCCTTCATCTACATGTAAGTGAGATGGGCAGCTTTTATTGTCCCTCCAGCGGGTGGGTATAACAGTACATAAAAATCGTTCCTACTTCCTTCATAGCATAATACTTCTTCTATGGCTTAAATGATACTCGAAAAAATTTGCCTAAATAAAATTATCTTTTATTGTTCACACAACTCTAATGAGTCAGCTATTCTCATAATGTCAGCAAATTATTGTACACCTTTTTCATTAAAGGGAGGAGCTACGTTCATACTTATTCCGTTATTGAATAAAAGAAGGCAACATCAATTAATGACAAAAGTAATGTACACTTGCAACATATGATGAAAGCTTTCTGGTTGTGAAAACAAGCCTAGCGGATTGCTCACCTATTTCATCTTGTACAGGCACTATGCGGGTTAAAACAAAGAATTTCTAAGGGAAAGTGTTCACTTTTATTTGTTTTCTTAGATGATTGGTTTAAATTTACAGACATCATCTTGTAACACGATATTCAATTGTAAGCCCGCTGAAGTTAGTTAAATAATCTGTGAAGAACATAGTTATCGTACATTGAAATAGTGAGATACAGAACAAAGTTGTTCTGTGTATTTATCATATAATATTCTGAAAAATTAGTCAATTGAAATCATTTGTTTGTCTTGTTTTTATTGATGCAGAATATCACTTATCAGTATAATAGCAAAAGAAGGGACTGAATGAAGAACATGAATGATTTAATGGATAAAGTACGAGGCATTTATGAGCAGTTTGATGCCAGCCATGATTTTCAGCATATTGAACGTGTTTACCAAAATGCAGTGGACATTTTACATAGTGAGCCAACAGCAGATGCGGAAGTCGTAAAAATTGCTGTGCTGCTGCATGATGTAAGTGATAAAAAGTATACCAATAGTAAAGAGCAAGAAAATCAGCTAATTGCAGAGTTAACATTAAGTGAAGATAAAAAGCAGCATATTCGAGATTGTATTGCTCAAGTATCATTTAATGGGGGCAATGAGCTTGAAGCAACTTCTATTGAGGCAAAAATAGTACGAGATGCAGATCGCTTAGATGCTATTGGAGCCATTGGAATCGCACGCACATTTGCTTATGGAGGTGCGAAGGGTCGGAAACTATATGATACAACAGAGCAAGCACGATCAAATATGACGGAGGAGGAATATCGTACTAAAAATACATCCTCAGTCACACATTTCTACGAGAAGCTTTTATTCTTAAAGGATTTAATGACAACCGATAAGGGCAAGCAAATGGCTAATGAACGCCATCAGTTTATGGAAGGCTTTTTACAGCAGTTACAAAAGGAAATTGGTCAATAAAGTGAAGCTGAAATAGTTGTTTATTCCTAATGAAAAAACAAGCTCTCCTATTGCTTGTAATCAATCTTCACGTTACAGGCAATGGAAACCCCATAAGGCATAGGTGTCGCATTAAAATTGCACACCTATGCTTTATTTATTACATATAGTCTTGATTAAGTTGTTTTCAAAATTTTGTACAGTCCCATGTAATGATTATAGAGGATGATTCGTAGAAAGAAATCCACCACTAGCGTCCCTAAAATTTTATAAAAGAAATTCGACAACGCTAAGCACGTTCATGTTAGACCTATACCGTTCGGTTTGTTGTTCTTTGTTTACCAGTCGTTTGGTGTTATGATTAATAATGGATATCAATAATAAGACTACATATTAAGTGTGAAAGAGATGGAAAAGTGGAATGAGTCATTTAATTGTACAAAATTTAACAAAAACGGTGGGCGATAAAACGCTCTTTCAAAATATTGAATTTACAATCTATGAGGGAGAGCGTACTGGTTTAATCGGTATTAATGGAACGGGAAAATCCACTTTATTGTCCATAATAGCTGGGCAGATTGAAGCGGATTCGATGAATGTGGACAGACCTAATAAATATCGAATTGCTTATTTGCCACAGGAGCCAACATTTACAAGCGGGGAAACAGTTTTACAGGCTGTGTTTGCAGGCGATTCTCCAATTTTAAAGTTGAATCGTGAATATGAGGAAATAGTAGCGGCGCTTGCTTCAAATCCTAACTCGGAAAGCCTGCAAAAAACACTGTTTAGCTTACAGCAGCGTATGGATGAAGAGCAGGCATGGGATGTCAATGCACTGGCGAAAACAGCTCTAACGAAGCTGGGCATTGAGACATTCGATAAAGAGGTATTAACATTATCAGGTGGTCAGCAAAAACGGGTAGCTTTAGCGAAGGTGTTAATTGAGCCTGCAGATCTTTATTTATTGGATGAGCCTACCAACCATTTAGATGTACAATCAACGGAATGGTTACAAGAAATGGTTTTACGATTAAAAGGGGCCGTTATCTTTATTACCCATGATCGTTATTTTTTAGATGAATTATCAACGCATATTTACGAGCTAGCTAATCAAACGTTGTATCGTCATACAGGGAATTATGGGGATTATTTAGAGGGACGTGCTATCCGAGAAGAAATGAGAGCAGCCTCTGCCCAAAAAGACCGCAATCGCTATCGTTCAGAATTAAAATGGATTCGTCGTGGCGCAAAAGCACGTTCAACAAAACAAAAGGCACGTATTCAGCGTTTTGAGCAGCTTGAAGAAAACCTAGAGCGTAAAACAGAGGATGTTTCGTTAGAGATGGGGCTTGCTACTACACGACTTGGTCGTAAAGTATTAGAGGCTGAAAATATTTCAAAGGCATTTGGACAGCAAAAGATTCTTGAAGATTTTTCATTTATACTCCAGCAGGGTGATCGTATCGGTATTATTGGTGCGAATGGAGTAGGGAAATCCACTTTATTGAACATGCTAGCAGGAGAGCTGACACCAGATATAGGTGAAATTCTTGTTGGCTCAACAGTAAAACTAGCACATTTCAAGCAGACTTTACCGAAAATGAATGAAAATGAGCGCATGATTGAATATATTCGTGAGGCCTCTAACGATATTACAGATGCAGAGGGGGTACGATACTCTGCTGCTCAAATGCTTGAACGATTCTTGTTTCCGTTGCATGGACATGGAACACCAATCGGTAAATTATCTGGTGGGGAACGTAAACGCCTCCATTTATTACGTTTATTAATGGAGCAGCCGAATGTTCTATTACTAGACGAACCTACCAATGATTTGGATATTGAAACATTGGGTGTGCTGGAAGATTTTATCGAACATTTCCCTGGTGTTGTTATCACGATTTCTCATGACCGCTTCTTCCTAGACCGAATTGCGAAAAAGCTATGGATATTAGATGGACAGGGTCAGGTAGAGGAGACGCTGGATCTTTACAGTGAGTATTTGGTAAAACGTGAGCAGGAGGCTACTGTAAAAGTAGAGGCACCAAAAGCGGAAAAAACAAAAACGGAAAAGCCAAAATCGGACAAGAAGAAGCTATCCTTTAAAGAGCAAAAAGAGTGGGAAACGATTTCAGACGATATTGAAAAAACAGAGACTGCCATTATGGTGGCTGAAGAAGGAATTGCTAATGCTGGCTCAGATTTTACAATGCTACAGGAATTAACGGCAAAGCTGGAAGAGCTTAATGCCCAGTATGAATATTTGATTGAAAGATGGTCTTATTTAGAAGAAATTGTGAATGGATAAGGAGCGATTAGACATGAAGATTATAACAATTGAACCGACACCAAGCCCTAATTCAATGAAGATTGTCGTGGACACAGAATTACCATTTGGAAAAAGCTATAATTTTACAAAAGATAATAAAAATGAAGCAACTGGTGAAGCAGCAGCAATTTTGGCAATCGAAGGGGTCAAGGGTGTTTATCATGTAGCTGATTTTTTTGCAGTCGAACGTAATGCGAAATATGCATGGGAAGGTATTTTAGCAAGCATTCGTCAAGTTTTAGGCGAAGATAGTGTACAGGAAGAAAATGAAATACATGCTGCTAATGAATTTTATGGTGAAGTTTACGTCCATGTCCAGTTTTATAAGCAGGTGCCACTACAAGTAAAGGTATTTGATAATCAACGAGAGCACCGTGTAAGCTGTGGTGAACGCTTTGTGGAAGCTTTCAATAAAATTATTGAGACTGCAGACGATGAAAATTATATCTTCCAACGTAAGTGGATTGACTATGGCGTGCGTTATGGTGAACTTGAGGAAATTGCAGAAGCGGTCAAGCAAGAGATCGATGTCACTTATTCAGCAGAACGTGTAGAAGAAATTGCTGCAGTCATTAATGATGATGAAAAAACAGCTATAAAACCCGACAAGCTAAAAATAACGGTTGAGCAGTTTATGCAACCAGAATGGGAGAAACGTTTCCAACTGCTAGACCAAATGGCAGATCCAGAGCTCAATGACTTACCTCTATTAGATGTAGCTTTACAGGACGAGCAAATGTCAATTCGACGACTGGCTACTGTTTATTTAGGTATGATTGAAGATGTGTCGGTTGTGCCGTATTTGGAAAAGGCATTACAGGATAAAAGTGCAGCTGTACGCCGAACAGCAGGAGATTGTATGAGTGACCTGGGGTTTGTGGAATTTGAGAACGCTATGCAGCTTGCCTTACAAGATAAAAACAAGCTTGTACGCTGGCGGGCAGCCATGTATTTATATGAGGTAGGTACTGAGCAATCATTACCTTCATTAGAGGCTGCAGAAGACGATAAAGAATTTGAGGTAAAGCTACAAGTAAAAATGGCGATTGCACGAATTGAACAGGGCGAGGAAGCAAAAGGCTCTGTGTGGAAGCAAATGACCGAATCTCGTCAACAATAATAATATAAACCAGCATCTCTTTGAACTACTGTTGTTTAAATATGGTGTTGGTTTTTCCTTTGGGGAAAAGTTTGACCTGTTCGAAACGAGTAGATGCTCAAAAAAGAGAGAGAAAAGCTCTAAAAGAGGTTATAACCAAAAAAGGTGAGACATCTCTCAATTGGAGTGTACATCGCTGGCACGGTTCATAAATCGAAACAACTATTTTCCTTGAGCTCAGATTAGTAACTACAGCAAGGTTGTATGATACCATTGAATGAACTGGAAATATGAAAAGGATTTTATGTGATATTAGTAAAGTTATAGAAATGAATGCTATTAATCTGCTGGAACTTCTAGTAAATGATGATTTCCTTAATTATCTTCCGTGAAAATGCGAAAGGGGGTGTATTGGAAAATAACAACGTGTACTTGTTTTTATATAAAATAATTAGAATATTTAATCTATTCAAAGTTGAGGTGTCTATCCATGTTAGGAAATATTACAGATGTACCTGGCGTAAAGGTGGGACATTCGGAAAATAAGGAAGGTATAACAGGCTGTACAGCTATTTTAGTAGAGAATGGTGCAGTTTGTGGTGTTGATGTAAGAGGCTCTGCTCCAGGCACTCGTGAAACAGATGCATTGGATCCAATCAATGAAATTGATCGTGTACATGCTATTAGCTTATCTGGAGGTAGTGCATTTGGACTGGATGCAGCGACTGGAATTATGCAATTTCTAGAGGAACAGGATATTGGTGTGGATACAGGAATTGCCAAAGTACCAATTGTTCCAAGTGCTGTACTATTTGATTTGTTTATAGGTAATCCCAAAACAAGACCTACTGCTGCAATGGGCTATGAAGCCGCTAAAAATGCCAGAGTGGGATTATTTTTAAATGGCAATACAGGTGCTGGGTATGGTGCTACTGTTGGGAAATTAGCAGGTCCTCAGTTTTGCATGAAGGGAGGACTAGGTAGTGCTTCGATCGCTGGCAAAGGCGATCTAGTGGTTGGTGCCATTGTTGCTGTCAATGCTGTTGGAGATGTAAAAGATCCTTTTACTAGAAAAACGCTAGCAGGTGCATGGAATAAGGATACAGCAGAATGGATTGATTGTTGTGCTTATTTAGAGGAGCATGTGCAATCAGAAGCATTGTCTGGTACAAACACGACTATTGGTGTAGTTGCAGTAAATGCCAAGCTTACGAAAGCAGAGGCAAAAAAAATTGCACAGCTCACTCAAAATGCTCTTGCACGGACAATATATCCTGTTCATACCATGCTGGATGGTGATACGATTTTTGTACTAGGTACAGGAACTAGAGCCTATCCAGTTGATTATATAGGTCACTTAGCAACAAAAGTGATGGAGGAAGCGATACTTACGGGTGTAAAGGCCGCTAAAAAATTGGCAGATGTCGAAAGCTATTCAAGCATTCAAAAATAATCAAAAAGGAATAAAGGTAAAATGTTGATAATGTTAGGTGGTATCTGAGCATGCTCAAATGAAGATGTAAGTTAAAAGCTGAGGCATTGAAGTTACGAGTAATTGACAATCCAGACCTTCTTAGAATCTCATAAAGAAACAACCTCCATATTTTACGGATGGTGGTGCACTTATTCCAACTTCTTGCTATATTCTAAAGGGGTGATGGTGATGAAAAAATGGATAATGCTTAGTTTTCTCTTAATATACTTAGCAGGATGTCAACCTTTTATGGGCGGTCAAGCAGTAATTGATTGGGTAGATTTTATTCAATGGAATGGTCAGGAATATAATGGTGTTCACAATAGTGAAATAGCCGATGCATCATTTATAGAAAAAGAAATAGGGGAAGTTCGCTTTAAAGTAGCAGATAATGTTTCAAATCCATCCTATCAATTAAAAGATGGAGATGCTGCGTTTCATGAGAAAGGGACTAAACTTTACTCCATTAAAGGGAAAGACAATATCATCGCTGTCAAGGACGAAGCTGCTATAAATGGTTATCGGATCTATTTTGCAATGGATAATTCAAAGTATAAATGGCACTTTGATGATGTTTCATTAGAACAAGTTAAAAAGATAGAAATATATAAATCAGCAACACCGGCAGGTAATCAGCAGATAGCTACTATTGAGGATAAAGCTGGAATTGAGAACTTCTTAGAAATCCTTTCGAACAGTAAAGAGGCTCCAGCATTTCAACCGAATACAAGCACTGGAGATCCAATAAGCTATCAGATCATCTTATATACGGATGAACCCATAACCTATAAATACAGTGTTCACTATGATGGTAATACATATTTTTGGTATCCGTCAGAAACGGCCATTTTATCAGATGACATACAACATTTTATTAGTGAAAAGTAGAGGCTAGTCAAAACCTTAAAAAGCGCGAGAAATCAGCCTTTCTAAAATTGATTTCTTGCGCTTTTCAGTGGTAGTGCATTAAACGAGGGTTACATATTCTTGAAATAAATTAAAAGAAAGTATCATAGTCAAATGACAGTTCATGCTTTGTTAGATAAGAAGCGATAGCACCATACTTTTCAGTTGAGGCTCCAGCATAACGATTAGCGAATGTCAGAAGAGGTACGGCATACTGCTCACAAAAATCGATTAGTTTTCCAACTGTTATCTGTTGGTTAAGAAAAATGCTTAAGACAGCGCCAATAAAGGCATCACCCGCTCCAGTAGTATCAATCGTGTGGACCATGTCAGCTGGCACTCTGACATGTAGCTTTCTAGTAAAAAGACTTGCACCCTCTGCTCCACGAGTAATTATCAGGACTTGTACTTTTCCTTGAAATAATGTGTGAACTGCCTTTTCTTCGTCCGTAATCGCTGTTAAAAACAAAAGCTCCTCTTCGGATAGCTTTACAATATGAGCTTTTGGGATAAATTCCAAAATGGTTTGACGACATGCCTTGTCATCATGCCATAATGGTAAACGGACATTGGAATCAAATGACACAAGACATTCTGCTTGATGTGCCTGCTCTATTAAGGTTATGTGTGCCTCTTTCATAGGGCTTTCCACTAAATTAATTGAACAAAAATGAAGAATATCCTTTGCTGTTAATAGATTAGCTGGAAGCTGCTCTTTACTGTAAAGCAAATCTGCTGCATGACGTCGATAAAATAAAAAATCGCGGCTTCCATCTTTCGCCAGTGATACAAAGGCTAGACTTGTTTCACCCTCATTAGTTTGCATAATGTAGTTTGTATCGACACCAGCCTGTTTTAACGTGTCCACAAGAAAATCTCCAAAGGTATCTTGGCCGACTTGCGTGAGGAGGGCGGCCTCTTGTCCCAGTTTTGCACAAGCAGCTGCAACATTGGCAGGAGCACCACCTGCATTTTTAGCAAAGTGTTCAACTTCAGCATGGAAATTAAAGTGTTCAGTAGGTGTAAAATCTATTAATAATTCACCAATCGTATAAAGCTTACTCATGAAAAACCTCCTCTATTTGGTTTAAGTCGAAGTATGAGACACACGTTTTTCTTTGGTACATAGATGGTATAAAAAATACCCCCGAAAATCAATAATATCCCCATTGTTTGCATAAGGCTTGGCATAAAATCAAGCAACAACATATCGAGCAAGATGGCCACTACTGGGTCTACAAATACTAAAACAGAAACTAGAATTGTAGAGAGACTACGAATGCTATCAAAGAATAAATAGTAAACAAAGCCTGTGTGAATAAAGCCTGTCCCTAAAATATATAGCCAATTGGTTGACGTTAATCCTTCAAATAGTGAAAAATCTATAAATGGTAGGAGAATGATAATTCCAACTGTTGTTTGAATATAGGTTAATGCATAGGAACTAAGCTTTGTAATCGTTTTACTTGTTAGCATTGTAAACGAGTAAAATACAGCAGACAGTAATGCCCAAATAAAGCCTGATTTCATAAACTCAGAGAGTGACAAAAAATTATTTAAGCCGATAATAAACATGCTTCCTATAAAACAAGTGATTGTTGCAAGGAGTGCCTGGATTGTCATTTTTTCTTTTAAAAATAATGCGCCAAAAATTAAAACAAAAATGGGTGCTAAATTATAGATAGAAATCACAATGGAAATCGACATTTCCTCAAAGGCCTTAAACAAAAATACCCAATTTAAGACGATAAAGACGCCACAAATAAGTGTTCGTACTATTTCATTTTTATCCCATACCTCTGTTTTATGTCCACCAGTGATGAGCCATAGTCCTCCTAGAAAGAGGGTAGCGCAAATACATCTGATAAATACTAGCTCGGTCGCAGGCACGCCAGTATGAACAGTAAAAAATCCGATTGAGCCAAAGAGTGCCATTGAAACAGTTAATTTTATTATCGCAGAAATGTTCATACATAACCTTCTTTCTAAATTTTTATAAATGATGTTGTTAACTTTTGATGAAGATGGGCAGGATTACATTTTTTTACTTCATTTGAAAGTCGATGCTTAGGAACCAGAATGAATCGCTCAGCAAAGTGAAGACTTCGCTCAGGTAGCAAAGAGAATCGCTCAGCCAAGAGGAAAATCCGCTCATGTACAAGTGCGAACCGCTCAGCCAAGAGAAGATTTCGCTCAAGTAGCAGAGAGAATCGCTCAGCCAAGGGGAAAATCCGCTCATGTACCAGTGCGAACCGCTCAGCCAAGTGAAGACTTCGCTCAGGTAACGAAGAGAATTGCTCGGCCAAGGGGAAAATCCGCTCATGTACCAGTGCGAACCGCTCAGCCAAGTGAAGACTTCGCTCAGGTAACGAAGAGAATTGCTCGGCCAAGGGGAAAATCCGCTCATGTACCAGTGCGAACCGCTCAGCCAAGTGAAGACTTCGCTCAGGTAGCAAAGAGAATCGCTCGGCCAAGGAGAGGATCTGCTCATGTACCAGTGCGAACCGCTCAGCCAAGTGAAGACTTCGCTCAGGTAACAAAGAGAATCGCTCGGCCAAGGAGAGAATCCGCTCAGGTATTAGCACAAATCGCTCAGCCAAGGAGAGAATCCGCTCAGGTATTAGCACAAATCGCTCAGCTAAGAGAAGACTTCGCTCAGGTAGCAAAGAGAATCGCTCGGCCAAGAGAAGACTCCACTCATGTACCAGTGCAAGACCCTTAGCTAAGGAAAAACTTCGCTTAGGTAGTAATACATATTGCTCGGCTAAGGGGAAAGACTTCACACAGTTAGCAGTATGAATCGTAAATATAAAGAAAGCCAACAACGTATCTCAACTGCTGGCTTTCCATTAAGTTCTACCTTTATTCGCGGATTTGTCCATTACCGTGAATGAAATATTTTGTAGAGGTAAGGGCTGGTAACCCCATAGGGCCTCGCGCGTGTAATTTTTGTGTACTAATTCCGATTTCAGCGCCGTAGCCGAACTCAAAGCCGTCTGTGAAACGAGTAGAGGCATTGTGATAGACAGCTGCCGCGTCAACGCTATTTAAGAACGTATCTGCCACTATTTGATCCTCTGTAATGATTGCTTCAGAGTGATTAGTACCATATTTATTAATGTGCTCAATTGCCTCGTACACATTTTCTACCAGTTTTACACTTATCTTCAAATCTAAATATTCAGTTGCATAATCCTCTTCCGATGCTGGAAGAGCGAAATCTAGCGCTTGACAAACGAATTCATCGCCGATAATTGTGACACCTGCCTCATGCAAAGCGCTTAGGAGTTGTGGCCCATATTCCTTAAACCAATCTGGATGAATAAGTAAGCTTTCTGCTGCATTACATACGGATGGTCGCTGTATTTTTGCATTCAAACAAATTTTTTCCGCTTTTATGTAATCGGCTGTTTGATCTACATAAATATGACAATTACCAGCACCTGTTTCAAGGACAGGTACAGTGGCCTCTCTTACTACTAAATCAATGAGTGCCTTTCCACCACGAGGAATCAAGACATCTAAGTATTCTTTTAGATGGAATAATTCTTTTGCCGTTTCTCGATTTGTATCCTCAATCAATTGTACCGCATCAACAGGAATTGATGTTTTTTCAAGAGCACGATGAATACTTGTCACTATTGCAACATTTGAGAATTTAGCTGAAGAGCTTCCACGTAATATTACAGCATTGCCAGTTTTCAAAGATAATGTTGCCGCATCAACAGTTACATTAGGACGGGCTTCGTAAATCATTCCAATAACGCCAATCGGCACCATACGTTTTTCAATTAGCAGCCCATTATCCTTTTCTATTCTTTCTAGTAAATTACCTACTGGATCATCTAATTCTACGAGTAGATGGATGGCATTTGCCATTGCTTCTATACGTTCCTTGTTAAGCATAATACGGTCCAGTGTAGATGCAGGCATTCCTTGTTCCTCACCATGAGCTAAATCCTTTGCATTTTCAGCGATAATAGTGTCCTGATCCACAATTAATTGTTCTGCAATTTTTGTAAGAGCACCGTTTTTTTCACAAGTAGTTTTAATATTTAACACATAGCTTGCGGCTTTTGCCAGTTTTCCTTTTAATTGAACTTCACTAGTCATGTAAATGCCTCCTTAATTTGTTTGAATTTTTAGCCATTTATCTCGATGAATAACCTCAATTGGGTAGTTTGTTAGCTCAGCTGTGCGTTTTCCCCTCGCATGTGCTAACTCAAGGGAAGAGTATAATACCTCACCACGACCAAGCAATCCCTTTTCACTATAAACCTCTACAACATCGCCTTTCTCGAAATCACCTTCTACATAACTGACACCAGCAGGCAGTAAGCTTTTCCCATTAGCTAATAACGCATGCTCTGCACCACTATCTATAAAAATTTTACCAGATACTTCCGTGAGTGCAATCCACTGTTTGTTATTTGTTAGGACCGCGAGTGCATCATGCTCTACATATGTGCCATCTCCATGTCCTTCCAAAATGTCGACAAGCTTATTCGCACCATGTCCAGTTCCAATAAATACCTTGACACCGGCATTTAAGGCGGATCTAGCTGCGAGCAACTTAGATTCCATGCCGCCTGTACCAACCTTAGAGCCTGATCCATCTGCAAAGCCCAGCATTTCATCGGATACCTCTGTTAAGCGATCAATGCGTTTGGCTTGAGGATTTTTAATAGGATTGGCGTTATATAGTCCGTTGATATCTGTTAATATGATGAGTTGATCGGCATGAACCAGGCCACTGACAAGGGCTGATAGCATGTCGTTATCACCAAAGGTTAATTCACTGACAGAGACTGTATCATTTTCGTTAATGATAGGCAGTATTGAGCGCTCAAGTAATTCTTCAAATGTGGCACAAGCATTTTTATAACGTTCTTTTTTTGAAAAATCAGTACGTGTCAATAAAATTTGGGCCGGCACAATATCATAGATGCCAAATAAAGCATTGTAGGTTTGAATGAGTAAGCTTTGCCCAACTGCAGCAGCAGCCTGCTTTCCTTTTACTGTTACAGGACGTGAAGGATAGCCTAGCTGTTTAAAACCTGCTGCCACTGCGCCTGAAGATACAAGTAATACTTCATGACCATATTTTTTTAACTCAGCAATTGCTTGAACATGATCCATTAAACGTATTTTATCAATTTCACCTTTTGCGTTGGTTAAAGAGCTGCTTCCAATTTTGACGACAATTCTTTTTCTTTCCACGTCTTTTCCTCCTTCGTTATTCCTTTAAATTAATCTTTTACTAGACATAAAGTTTATGTCACTCTGACCTTCACAATAAAAAAAGCCTTTCATCCTAGAAACTAGGACGAAAAGGCTTGCTTTCCGTGGTACCACCTACATTGAACATCATTGACATTCCACTTTACTCATAACGCTTGAGACTGCGCCTAGTTTGGCTAGGACGATTCACGAAGGAGGTTCATTAGTCTTTCTTATGCATGCCTTTCAGCCTATGGACATTGCTCTCTAATCAAGTAGTTGCTAAGTACTGGTCTTCGTGCGTTTTAGTATATTAATATGCTTGATATGTAGTTCAGTTTTTTGTAATTGTCTAAAGAATGCACTACTTCTTTGTCACTGTCAAGCTGAATAGGAAAGTTAATAGAAAGTTTTGAATAAATGAGAAGGGAATGGTGAGAAACGAGGATTAAACATAGCTATCTACAATTACTTTAACCACCAAACGGCGATTAGTAGTGGGAGCATGGCTATAACGATTACAAAAAAGCTCCATAGTATCTGTTTCCCCGAAGACATATTTTTAGGTTTAAAGCTCATTTGTTCATAAAGCTGGTTGATGGCACGCTGCTCCTTCGTATAGAGCAATGCTTGAAATTCCTCATAATCTTGGATATAGCTTGAGGGGGCTCGAGGACTGAAGCGTAAATTGCGAATATCGTCCGTAATTTCTTTTGCACCCATCCAATAGGTAATTACAGGTGCTAAGCCTGTATTTTGTGTAGCACGTACTTCAATGTCATATGTTTTCATTTTATAATAGACGCTTCCATGCTCGTCTTCATATTGCTCCACAATATCACTTACTGCCATCGACAAACACCTCTTCCTTTAAAACAATGCACCTTGTTTCAATATAGTTATGTTCATTATAAGATATTGAAGGAGAAAAGTATTGCATTAACGAGCATTATTGAGTGATTAATTTTTTTCTTCCAAAATTCATGATAAAGTCATAAACTAACATCAGATGATATCATTGTCATGTAGTATAATGAACAATAAAACCATATTGGGAATGATTGAAAGTATGGAGAGAAGGGGAAGTATTATTGGAGCTATCAACATTATTAGCTTTTTTAGGAGCAGCAATTATATTAACATTGATGCCAGGACCAGATAACTTATTTGTTTTAGCACAAAGCATTGCACAGGATAATAAGGCAGGCATTGCTACTTCGTTTGGTTTATGTACAGGTTTGCTTGTGCATATTGGTGCTGCTGTACTTGGTATTTCAGCAATTATTTATCAATCGACTGTTATTTTCTCTATTGTGAAATTTGCGGGTGCGGCATATTTACTATATTTAGCGTGGCAATCATTTCGAGCGAAGGGCGATCCATTCACATTGAATCAGCAAAATGCCCAGGCCTATGTAGCACTATATAGAAAAGGAATTTTAATGAATATATTAAATCCAAAGGTTTCCTTATTTTTCTTAGCACTATTGCCACAGTTTGTAAATCCATCCAATGGTCATGTGGCTTTACAGATGCTTATTTTGGGTATTATCTTTTTAATTCAAGCACTTTTCCTATTTTCAGTAATTAGTATTTTTGCTGGTAAAGTCAGAAAAGTGATTATTGGAAAGCCTGCAATTGCGAAACGATTAAATATGGTGCAAGGTGTGATCCTTAGCTTTATTGGGATAAAAATTGCACTGAGTAAACAGTAGAAGGGGGAATTGATCATGGCAATTTTACATATCACCTTTAGCTTATCTACACAAGGTTCCATAAAACATGCGATCCGGCAAAACCATTTACAACGTGATGAGTCGGTGATTTGTATTAATGATGTGTTCTCGATTGGTCCTCTGAATAGCCTAGAAGAACGAAAAAATTGGCTTAAAACCTATTTTTTTAGGGATCATGAAGAGTTTGAATTGTTTGAGGATTTTCATCAAGATTGGATGAAAAAAATAGATAGATTACCATGTGATGTAGATGTCTGGGTTTGGTATAGTCAAAATACCCACGAAGAGATTGGCTTCCGCTATGTTATGAGTGAGTTTATCAACAAGTGTAGTATGGTCTATGGAATAGATGCCACAGAAGGCTTGAAACGTATCCAGCCCAACATGATGATACGTCACACAGGGGAGCTTTCATCAGAAATGTTTATGAAACTTCGCCCAGAGGCAAAACGTTTTTCTATTAATGAATGTCAGCGACTTGCAAAGGAATGGGAGGACCTGAAACACCATCCAAGTACATTACGTATGTGGAAAGATGGTATTGTGCATGTAGAGGAAGATGCATTAGATGCGATTATAATCGAGTGTGCAAAAAGAGTACATGTCCACCAAAACGAAGAATGGTTGCTACCAGTACGCATCATTGGTGAAACATTTGGTGCAATGGAGGATTATTTACATGAAGAATTTATCGAAAATCGCTTGATAGCTCTAGCAAAGCAAGGACTTTTTGAGGTTGATGGTGATTTTTCAGATATTTATTCATATCGAGTAAAATATATTGGAAAGTAAATAAAAAGCGGCGGGTTCACTTACAACCTGTCGCTTATTTTTATCTTTTCTCATAAAAATCAAAAACAAATTGTTGGAATTGCCTTGCTGAAGGCGGGAGATAGCGATTTTCAATCCATGCCATTCCGATAATACGTTCACAGACCATATCTTCCACACGAATTTTAGCTAATTTTTTAGGGTTTAAGTCTTCGTCATCAGGCAATAATGAGACGCCTAGTCCAGCACCCACAAAACCTGCAATTGTTGATACTTCATCACCTTCGTAAGTAATTTTTGGTTTAATTCCAGCAGCATTTAACAAACGATCTGCCGTTCTACGTAATGCATATCCCTTTTTCATAAGAACAAAGTTTTCTTGTTCCAACTCTTTCATTTTGATGCTTTTGCGATGAGCAAACGGATGATCAACTGGCACCATGATAAAAAGCTCATCACGCCACAGCTCCCTCCAGCAAACAGGAGGTTCTGTATCAATTGCTGCTAGTAAGCATATGTCTAGTTCTCCTGCTAGTAATTGCTTAAGCTGTGAGTGTGAGTAATTTTGAGTAAAGTGAAAGCGGATATGGGGGTGCTGTTGACGAAAAGCACGGATTAAATCTGGTACAATGCTAGTTCCAAGAGTATGTAGAAAACCAAGTGACACATCACCAAGCTCAGGGTTATTGAGCTCCTGTAATTCTAAAACTGCTTTTTCATATTCCTTGCGCATGCGTTGAACACGGTATAAAAAAAGTTCCCCATATCGGTTGAGCATAATGGAGCGCCCCTGACGGTCAAATAAAGGAACTCCTAATTCTTCTTCAAGCTTTGAAATTGAACGGCTTAATGCTGGTTGGGAAATCGCTAATGCTTCCGCAGCACGTGTCATATGCTCAAGTTTTGCAACTGTTGCAAAATATTCTAATTGTTGCCACTCCATTTCCTCAACACCTCTATTCCCGTATTTTTTGAGCTAACTGCATTATAACGAGAAAAGAGTAGGAAGTATAGGTAACATAAAAAATTTTAAAAAGAATTCGTACTGAAAATAAACGAATCCAAATTTTACACTTTTAAAGTATGAAGAAAAGGCGATTTAATACGTTTTAACCTCACATCGTTAATGCGTTAAATGCATCAATATGATAAAAACTATAAATTGTACATTATGAATAAAGGGTGTTAAGATAGACACATAAAATACACAATTACAAATTTCCGTGAAGGGGATATTATAAAATGAAGTTTATAAAGCCACAACCTCTAACAATCGAGGGAGGCAAAAAAGCCGTACTATTATTGCATGGATTTACAGGTAGCACAAAAGATGTGAAAAAGCTAGGAGAATTTTTATCCAAACGTGGTTATACCGTTCATGCACCAATATATAGTGGGCATGGTGTAGAGCCAGAAGCATTACTAGAAACAAAACCAGAGGATTGGTGGAACGATGTTGTGGAAGGTTATAACTTCCTGCAAAGTAAAGGCTATGAAGAAATTGCTGTAGTAGGAATTTCACTTGGTGGCGTATTCTCGTTAAAAGTAGCCGAGAAGTTTCCAGTAAAAGCATGTGTTGCTATGTGTGCACCAATTACACGTGATAACTCAAAAGGTTTATTTACTCGTTTATACCATTATGCTCGTTTATATAAACACTTTGAAAATAAATCAAAGGATCAAATTATTTCAGAATTACATGAACTGCGTATTACACCTAAAGATTCATTAGATGGTGTGACACGTTTAACTACTGAAACACGAGAAGAATTATCGACAATTCAGGCACCAACATTAGTCATGCAAGGATCTTTAGATGATGATCTCTATCAAGAGAGTGCACCTTTTATATTAAATACAGTAAAAACAGATGATAAAGAGATTATCTGGTATGAAAATTCTGGTCATATTATTACGCTAGATAAAGAACGTGATAAAGTGTATGAGGATGTATATAAATTTTTAGATCATGTAGAATGGTCTGTAGCAAACTAAGAGCTGTCTGTGAACAGCTCTTTTCTTATGCAATATAAATGGAATAATAATGCATAAGGACTTACAATTATACTTTTACGAGTAGTTTTCTCCTTGTCATAAGCTCCCATGTGCCCGTTTATGCAGGATGAATAAGAATAAACGAAAAAACTATTGTTTTTATAATAAATGCCTGATACTATGATTGAATTGTAGTGAAAAATCATTCGATTAAAATAATTTGCTATCGTCAATTACATCTAAGGAGTACATCAAAAATGCAACAGAAAATACCTTTCTCAACCTATGCAGTCATCGGTACAATGCTTTTCGGACTGTATTTTGGAGCAGGGAATCTTATTTTTCCAATCCAGCTTGGTCAATTAGCAGGCACTAATTTTTGGTTTGGATTAATAGGCTTTTTAGTAACAGCTATCGGTTTACCGTTTCTCGGTATACTAGCTATTGGTTTATCAGGCAGTAACGGATTACGTGATTTAGCGAGTCGTGTCCATCCTTTATTTGGGGTGATCTTTTCATTAGCGCTATATTTAACAATCGGTCCATTTTTTGCCATACCACGTACAGCAACAGTACCCTTTGTCGTTGGCTTTGAACCATATATTCAAGAGCAGCATACAGCACTGCTACTAGCATTATTTAGCTTTGTATTTTTTGCCATCGTGTATTATTTCTCATTAAATCCAGCAAAAATTATGGATTATATCGGTAAATATTTAACACCAGCTTTTTTAATTGTGTTATTTATTTTAATTATTACAAGTATTGTAAAGCCGATGGGGCATTTTCAGCAGCCAGTTGGTGACTATATAGATGCAGCATTTATGACAGGCTTTAAAGAAGGCTACAACACAATGGATGTCTTAGCTTCATTAGCCTTTGGGGTTGTTGTAATTAATGCCATCAAAAGTGCAGGAATTGCGGATCGAAAGGAAATTGCGAAGGCCACGTGGACTTCAGGAATCTTTGCGATGGCATTAATGATGCTCATATACGGTCTTATCACGTATATGGGGACATCTAGTATGGAAGCGGTTGGTCCATACGAGAATGGTGGTTTAATTTTTGCAGCAGTTGCCGATCACTATTTTGGCTCATTTGGAGCTATTTTATTAGCAATCATTATTGTCCTTGCTTGCTTAAAGACTAGTATCGGCTTAATTACATCCTGTAGTGAGTTTTTTCACGAAGTTTTCCCGAAAATCAGTTATAAATGGTTTGTGTTCATACTGTGTTTAGTATCATTTACAATCGCTAACTTTGGTTTAACGAATATTATTCAATACGCAGTCCCTGTGCTGATGTTCTTATATCCACTTGCGATTGTCTTAGTTTTACTAGCACTTAGCTCTTCGTTATTTAAAAATAAGCAGACAGTCTATTTAATCGCCATGTTCTTCACTTTTTTCATTAGTCTTATCGATGGTTATCGAGCATTAGCAACAAGTATACCAGCAGTAAAACTTGGTCTATTTGAAGCAGTAGAACAGCTATATTCAGATTTTTTACCTTTTTATGATATTGGCTTGGGATGGATGTTGCCGGCTCTGCTAGGTGCCTTCATAGGCTATATATTCCCTTCAAAAAAAGTTAAAAGTATTAACTAATGTATAGTAAGACACATTTAGGATGAATTATTTATCCTAACGTGTGTCTTTTTCTTATTGGGCCCCATATAAGCAGTAATGCAAAATGTTTTTTCGATTTATTTTAATGGTAACTGTCTAAGTAGTAAAAATGAAATCTAAAAAATAAGCAGAGTTATATTTTATATAGGAAAATGATGTGCTTTTACCTTGTATAATATATCACTAAAAAGGAGGGCACTATGAAAATAGATTATATTTCTGATTTGCATTTGGATTTTCATATACCATATAGTGAAGATCCTCAAATACTTTATGAAACAACAACAGCATTTTTAGCTTCCATGTTACCAGAAATCTTAGGAAATGTGCTCGTTATTGCGGGGGATTTGTCGCATTACAACCAGCAAAGCGTCATGATGTTAACGTATTTTGCACAGCATTACCCACATGTGATATGGGTGCTTGGTAATCATGATTATTATGTTATCTCAAAGCAGGAGCATTTGTATGGGCAAAGTAGTCAAAAACGTGTAGACGAACTAAAACATTTATTAAAACATGAGCAAAATATTCATCTATTAGAACGTTACAATACGATTGCAATAGAAGGGAAAATATTTGCTGGTGCAACTAATTGGTATGCATTGGAGGACTATGCTGAGATTCAATTTTTCAAAAGGCGCATGAATGATTCAGAACTTATACAGGATTTTGATATTCGACTGGAGCATTTAGCAGAGAAAAAAGGTTTTAGGCAAATGAAGCATATTGATGTGTGTATTACACATGTGCCACCCATTTTTATTAAAAGCCATGGCATTTATGGACATGCATATTGCTATGTTCATCCTTTCAATTTGCAAGCAACTTACTATATTTTCGGGCATTGTCACGAGCAAAGCGTTTATGAACGTGCTGAATGGAAATTTTATATTAACGCAGTCGGTTATCCTACAGAGCATTTGCCTGCAAAAATTCGTAGCTTTACGATAGACGTATGAACATATTCGTTTATTCATCATACCAAAAGGACACAACTCAACCTATTTTGGATTGAGTTGTGTCTTTCTAAATTTTTTTAATAAGCTGTCCAGCCACCATCAACAGCGATGACTTGTCCGTTAACAAAGCTCGCCTCATCAGAACCAAGGAAAATAGCAAGCTGTGCAATTTCCTCTGGTTGTCCAGCCCGTGGATTAATAGCCAAACCAAGTCCTTGGCGAGTAGCACCAACCTCACTCATATTTGTCATAGTAGTGGCAATATTGGTCATTACCGCGCCTGGTGCAATACCGTTACAGCGAATGTTTTTATCTGCATACATAAACGCTGTATTTTTTGTTAATCCAACGACAGCATGTTTAGATGCAGTATAAGCAGCACCTGCACGAGCCCCGTAGAGACCGCCAGCAGAAATATTGTTGACAAATACACCATGTCCCTGTGCTAAGAAAATCTCTGTTGCCATACGCATGGAGCGCATAACGGCTGTAGTGTTCACAGCAAATACTTTATCCCAGCGTTCATCAGATATTTCACCCACAGGCTCCATACCATCCATAATACCAGCATTATTTACTAAAATATCTAATTGTCCATAAGCCTTTTTTGTTTCATCAAATAAACGTTTTAAGTCATCTGTTGATGCAACATTTGTTTGTACCGCAATTGCAGATCCACCAGCTTCTTGAATACCATCAACTACTGCTTGTGCACCCTCTAAATTTAAGTCAGAAACAACAACTTTTGCGCCTTCTTTAGCATAACCCTCTGCAATTGCTTTCCCCATACCTGATGCGGCACCTGTTACGATAGCTACTTTACCTTCTAATCTCATCTTAAGGACCTCCTATATATGTGGTTTTTTAGAGAATGCTCAAGCATTTATGAACTTTTCTCTAATATATAAAGTTAGATATTGAACATGTGTTCATTAAAATAATATAATATTTTTGTAAGCGATTTCAATAAGCAAAATCGAAAGAACTGTCTAGTAATGAACACATATAAAAAAATTGTTGAATAAGGGGGAGAAAATTTGAAGGTGAATGATTTAAGAGTTATCAAAACAAAGCAAGCGCTGCACAATGCCTTAATGACTTTATTGAGTGAAAAACCACTCGAAAACATTTCAATTGCTGAACTTTGCCGAGTTGCAAACGTGAATAGGGGAACCTTTTATTTGCATTATGAACAGAAGGAAGGATTATTTGAGGAATATTTTCAGGAAATTATGGAGGATTTATATAAGTCCTATGAGGAGCCATACCGTGCAGTTACGACATTAGATAAGAATCAATTAGACCCAAATACCATACGAATTTTTCATCATATTGAGCGCTTTAAAATTTTTTACCGCATAGTTTTTTCAAAAAATGTACCATTAACCTACTATTACATGCTGTTTGATGGAATTTATTCTCTTTTAAAGAGGGACATTACAGCTCAGCATAAGTTACCAGACGAAATAGCTATTGAGTATTACAGTGCATATCAGGCAAATGCAATCATAGGTCTTATTATTCAATGGTATCGTCAGGATTTTACAGATAGTGTCAACACATTAAATAAACAACTAGCAGTTATTTTACGATTTGGCCATTAAGAAATATCACTATGCTCAGCCTGTTGTTCCTGTTAGACGGCAGGCGTTTTAGTTTGAGAGTTTTTTGAGATAATGTCCTTCTATAATAAATCATGATAGCCTCTAGCGTATGTCATGGGGAGCTTTTTGAGAGAACTCGAAAAAATCCAGACGTAATTTCGCTGGGGCGTAAATGAAAAAGAAGGGAGTAGAAATAGGAGAGCCATGGATCAATACCTAAAGAGGATACTTATTTGGAGTGTAGTTGTGTTACTGTCCTCATTAACAATGTTCTCAAGTCATGTACTAGCTGCCAATGAATGGATTCAGCTTGGAAAAGAAGGAGGCGAACTAGGGGAATTTGGTTATCCTAATAGCGTTACAGCAGATTCACAGGGGAATATTTATGTTGCTGATTCTGATAATAATCGTATACAAAAGCTAGATATTGCATCAGGTGTATGGAGTTATTGGGGTAAGAGTGATGGTAAAGAGGGGAGTGCTCTCGGGGAATTTAATTATCCGGCTGATGTAGCTGTTGATAGTCAAGGAAATATTTATGTGGCAGATAAATTAAATCATCGCATTCAAAAGCTAGATGTAGTGACAGGCGTATGGAGTAAATGGGGGAAAGAATATCAAGGCCCAAACGTATTGGATAATGCCTCAGGAATCAATCCAGGTGAATTTCATAATCCTAGTGGTGTTACAGTAGATCGTCAAGGTAATGTTTATGTAGCTGATACAACAAATCAACGTATTCAGAAATTTGATTTACTTACGGGTCAATGGACAGTATGGGGGAAGGTCAATGCTAAAAACCTCCCTTTAACTGGAAGTAATTTAGGTGAATTTAATCAGCCTGCTGGAATAGCAGTTGATCACGAGGGAAATATTTATGTGGCAGATACTGAAAATCACCGTATTCAAAAAGTAAAGATTATAAAAAATAGTAGTGAAAATGGAGCAGGATCTGATACATATGAATGGAGTGAATGGAAAAAAACAAGCGGAGGTTCGAGTGACGAACTAGGGGAATTTAGTGAACCATTTAATCTGGAGGTTGATGACCAAGGAAATGTATATGTAGCAGACAGTAACAATAACCGTATTCAAAAACTAGCTATCTCAACGAATGAATGGAGTATGTGGGGAAAAGCGGATGGTAATGATGGAAGTGAGCTAGGGGAGTTTAGCTACCCAACAGGAGTTACAATTGATAGCATGGGAAATGTCTATGTTGCTGATTTTGGGAATAGTAGAATTCAAAAATTTACAGCTCTTTTTTTCACGGTCAAATTCGATTCACAGGGTGGCAGCCAAGTAGTAGATTATGAGAATGTCCCAAATAACACAAAGATTTATAGACCTAGTTCTCCAACAAGGCATGGTTATATTTTCGATGGTTGGTATAAGGATAGTTTATTGCAGGAAGCTTGGAATTTTGATACAGGTATAGTTACTGAAAATCGAACGTTATATGCAAAATGGATAGAAGAGCCAACTTTCTCTATTGAATCTATTAATAATCAAATATTAAGTGAGCTGTTATCTGATTATAGAAGTGGCACGCAGGAGGTAAAAACTATCTCCATTAGACGTTCTGGTACAGCAGATTTAGAAAATATAAGCGTAGTGCTTAGTGGAACAAATGCGGATAGCTTTGAATTAACTCAACCCCTATTAACAAAACTAGATAAGGATCATCCCGCTACAACATTTTCAATTAAGGCAAAGAATGGATTATCCGTAGGCAATTATTATGCATCAATTACAATCAAGTCGAAGAATATGGTGGATATGACATTTAATATAGCACAAGTAGTGAAGGCTCCATCTAATCCATCTTCAGGGTACTATCCATCATTACCTATAGAACCTCCAATGACCTCAGTAAAAAAGGAAATCTTTATAGATGTACTGGCAAAAGAGGGGAAAAGGATTTCTAATACTGTCATGTCCAGAACTACCGAATCTAATGGTCAAGTGAAGGATAAAATAACGATTACACCAGAAAGTGCTAAAGAAGTATCAGGAAAAGTAACTGAGATGCCAAATAACTTTGCCTATATTATTATTCCCGATGAAAAAGATGAGGTTGCTGAAACAATGATTGAAATTCCAAGCTTATCACTTGCTTCATTAAATACAGGTATTTCAATCCGTACAGTAAATGGGACAATAATGATACCACATGCATCGTTAAGTTCTGTTACAGATAATTTATACTTCCGTTTGGTGCCTGTAAAAACTGCTAGTGAAAAAAGTGATATTGAAAATCGTATGAAGCAGGAAGAAAAGATTAGACAAATAGTTGCAGGAAAAAATACAACTGTTGAGGTGCTAGGACGCCCGCTTACCATTGAAACCAATATGCAAAGTCGTCCTGTTACACTTGTACTCCCACTACCAGCTAATCTAACACAAGCACAAATAGAGCATTTAGCTATTTTTATTGAGCATAGTAATGGTACCAAAGAGCTTGTTCATGGTCGAATCACACAATTTGATGAAACATTTAAAGGGATTGAATTTGATGTTAACCATTTCTCAATGTTTACCATTCTTTCTATAGAAGAACCAGGGAAAACTATTGATGTTGTCGAAGAGGATATGTCTAAAGAGGAGAAAGCTATACATTTTCCATATATACAGGGATATAGTGACGGCACTTTCCGACCTAACCTAGCAATTTCACGCCAGCAAATGGCAGCTATGTTAGCACGCCATTTAACTCAAAATGAAGTTCCTGTGGCGCATACAATCAGCTATCGAGATATTCAGCAGGTGTGGGCATATGATGAAATTGAATATGTTCGAGATTTAGGGCTAATGACAGGTACTACTGACAATACATTTACACCTAATGGGACTATTACACGTGCCCAAATGGCTGTAATTGCAATGCGTTGGATAGATAAACATTGTCTAAATAGTTTGGATCAAGCTAGCTACTGCAAGTCTATGAATGAAGCAAAAGAGTTTACTGATGTCTCAGAGAAGCATTGGGCTGCTGATTCTATTAAACGTATCTCTCAAATAGGGATTATGACTGGGATGGGAGATGGAACATTTCGTCCTGAACAAAAATTAACACGAGCACAGGCTGTTAAGGTCTTAAATCATCTCTTTGAAAGAGGACCCATTCAACTGACGATTGAGAACAAATTTAAAGATATAACACCAGAACACTGGGCATTCTATGAAATTCAAGAAGCAGCACTGGAGCATGAAGCAAGAGATTAATATTTTAAAGGTAAAAATCCGCGAATTTTTTAAAGCGGATTTTTACCATTTTTTTATTGAACAGTAGAAGATGATATTTCCTCATTATTTTTTGCTTTCTTAAGAGCAACGGCTATAGAGGAAATGATCAATGTGACAGCAATAATGATTCCTAATGCACCACTGTTTTGCTGAAGATTTTCAGCACTTCCGCCAAAAATAATGGTGTAATAGCCATCTGCTCCATAAGTAGCTGGAAGAATGGATGCAAGCTTATTATAAAAATCAGAAAGCATGGTTTTTGGTACAAGCACACCTGATGTTACAAGCTGTAGTGAAAGGGCACAAATATTAAAAACCATACCTAAATTGCCAAAAATCATGACAAAAACTTGTGCAAGACATAGGAATGCCCAGAACATTAATGCCTGAAAGAGATAGATAGTTAGAAAGCTTTCTTCACTTGCAATAGTAAAGAGATGCATTAATCCTATTGTTAGCAGGGGTAAGACAAAAGCTACACCAATATTTAAGACTTGCCTTGCTAGGAACAGTTGCCATTTTGAAACGATAGTTTGTACTAGTTGTGCTGCCTGCTGATGCTGCATAATCATTACCATCGCCCCAACAAATGATGAGATGATGACCATTAGTGGAACAAAGTTGGCTGCAAATCCTTCTGCATTATTTGTTTTAATGATTGTGCCATTAATTGAACGATCTTTTACTTGCATAATTGTAGCTTCAACCGCAGCTGTAATTTGTAGTGCCATGTTTTGTTCTAACGGAAACTGGTTGAATTTTTGGGAAAACATTTCAATCGATTTCTCTTGTTTTAATGGAAAAATATTATGATTGATTTCCTCTGTCAGCTGTTTGGCGGTACTTTCCATCATACTTTTCACCATACTTGCACCGGCTTGATTGATTGAATAAGTAATTTCCGCTTCATTTCCCGTCTGAATTTGTGCAGTAAAGTTTTTAGGTATATGCATTATCATTTGAATATGACGTTTATTCAACGCTTCTTCAGCCTGCTTTATTGAAGTAAATTCCTCAATGACAAATGGAAGTGATGTTTTTAGTCCATTTGCTACCTCTTGGCCCATCTCATGATCCTCACTGAAAACGCCAATTTTTAGATTTTCAGCTCTCTCATTTACACCATCATAGGCAGTCATCCAAACTGAAAAAAAGATAAGTTGAAAAGCTATGGTAGCAACTATACCAATATATGTTTCTTTTATACGAAATAAAGCTTGTAAACCTTTCATTATAGACCTCCTATATAAGTAAGTACTTACTTGCATTGAATGGAAAAATTTTTTCTAGGAAACGAGTCCCCTAGAAAAAATAGAAATACTTGTCTGTAGCAATTCTTCCGTTGGCATCTCTGAAACAATTGTTCCTAAGCGTGCACGTGACATAAAATGTCCAAAATTCATAGCGATTAATGATAGTGCAGCTGCTTCAAAATTGATTTCTCTAATCTTTTCTCTTTGATGCATCTCCTTTAAATAATGAACAAGCTCATTTTTAATAAGGAGCGGGATATTCGCAATTTCTTCATTAATTTCAGGAAATTGCATCCCTTCCTTAAAGCCAATCATGACAAAGTCTTTAATGGAAATTAAAAAATTAAAGTGCTTTAGGGAAAAATTCAATAAATCACTTTCTAAATCCCATGTCACATTTGTAGTAAGCTCCTGCTGCATCAGAGGATAGTAGGAAAACTTTTCAATGATGGCTTTTAAAATGCCCTGCTTGCTACCAAAATGGCGAAAAATGGTTACCTCATTAACCTCAGCTAATTCAGCTATAGCTTTTGTTGTTGCTGCGGTATAACCTTTTTCACTGACAAGATGTAATGCAGCTTCAATAATTCGATCAGCAGTCCCTTTTGTTGACAAAAAATTACTTCCTTTCATGCAAGTGATTACTTACATGCTAGCATAGTGTAATTTTGTATGCAATAAAAATAGAAATAAAAATGCTCGGGTGATGGGAGAAATGCTCAGGTAGAACCGGAAAATGCTCGGGTGATGGGAGAACCGCTCAGGTAGAGCCGGAAAATGCTCGGGTGATGGGAGAACCGCTCAGGTAGAACCGGAAAATGCTCGGGTGATGGGAGAACCGCTCAGGTAGAACCGGAAAATGCTCGGGTGATGGGAGAACCGCTCAGGTAGAGCCGGAAAATGCTCGGGTGCCGAAGATAACCGCTCAGGCAGAACCGGAAAGTGCTCGGTTGACAGTAAGAATCGCTCAGGTAGAACTGGAAAGTGCTCGGTTGCCGAAGAGAATCGCTCAGATAGAACCAAAAAATGCTCGGGTGATGGCGAGAATCGCTCAGGTAGAACTGGAAAGTGCTCGGGTGCCAGTAAGAATCGCTCAGGTAGAACTGGAAAGTGCTCGGGTGCCGAAGAGAACCGCTCAGATAGAACCAAAAAGTGTTCAGGGCCGAAGAAAATCGCTCAAATAGAACCAAAAAAAGATCGGTTAACAACAGAACCGCTTAGCTAACAGGAAATAATGCGCAGGTAGACTCAAAATCTACCTTAAGTCAGAAGAAACGCTCAAATTAACTTAAATAATCTATACTATGAAGCTGAACCAGGCTTCCACACGATCTTAATAACTGCTTTTTAAATGAATGAAATAACATTGACAACTATATCGTCTGCTGATATATTTTATTATATCGTAGGTCGATATATTGTTGTGCGATATAGGGGGGATTTGTATGACACAAGAGCATCCGCCATTAACAGAAGGCGTTTATTATATTTTATTAGCTTTATTTGACGCAAGGCATGGTTATGGGATTATGCAATTGGTAGAAGAAATGAGCAATGGTCGTGTGCGGCTTGGAGCTGGAACGATTTATGGTGCGATAAAAACCTTATTGGAACGAGGATGGATTGAAGCACTAGAAGATGATGGACGAAAAAAGGAATATGTAATAACTGAGAGTGGAAAAGAAGTTGTGCACTATGAAATTTTAAGATTAAGGGAACTTTTTGACAATGGTATCCGTATAACGAAGGAGGATGGGAACTTTGCATAAGTATTGGTTAGTGATGAATCCGTATGTTATTGAAAAAAGAGTTAATGAGATGGCTAGTCAAGGATGGCATTTGAAAAAATTTACTTGGATTCGTTTTACATTTGAGCAAGATGAACCAGGTAGCTATATTTATCGCCATGATGAATTGGAGCGATTTGGTACTTCCTATGAAGATGAGTACCTAGACTTTCTCAAATCATCTGGAATAGAACAAGTAGACCGTTCTGGAAACTTTGTTTTCTTTAGAAAGCCTGCTCATGAAGGACCCTTTGAACTTTATTCTGATAAAAAAACTAAAATCAGTAATTTGTCCAAAAAAATTACGCTGTTGTTATTGATTCTCCTACTGAATTTGTTTGTTGGTTTAACAGGGCTTATTAGTATTTTCAAAGGACAGCATACAGATTTGCTGAAATTACTACTGAATAGTACTAATATTCTTATTGTTATGTTATTAGTGGGACCAATTTTTAAACTTATGCGAGTGCGTAAAAATTTGAAGAAGGAACTGGATGTGTTTACAGATTAGAGAGGAGGATAACTCTGTGAAAATATTTAAATTTCGTTTTTTTATTGATCATGAACGAGAAGAACAATGGGTTAATAACATGGCAGAACAAGGCTGGCACTTAAAAAAGTTTTGGCCATTCGTTTTTCTCTTTGAATATAGCAAATCTGACGAATACATTTATCGCAATGAAATGGTGTTAAAACGAAAAAAAGATTACTATGATTTTTTAGATACAATGAATATTAAACATGTATATTCATTTGGGGTATGGGCGTACTTTAGAAAAAGGAAAGAAGAGGGGCCATTCGAAATATTTTCCGGGAAATCAGAAAAAATAAAATATTTATCTCGAATTAATACATTGTTTATCTGGGTATGTCTAATAAATGCCTTTGCAGTGATGGTAAATATTTTACCTTTTATGCTTATACATCAATTTAACCAAGCATTCCCATGGATTTGCTTATTTAATGTCTTTTTAATTTCCTTATTAATAATCGAGATATTTAGAAATCACAAACGTAAAAAGAAATTAAAATTGCTTACTCATATTTATGAGGATTAGAGGAAGACGGACTGCCACAAGAATTACATAGACTAATAGGGAGGAAAAAGAATGACATTACAATTACAGCATGTCACAAAGAAATATAAGGATTTTACAGCAGTAGATGATCTTAATTTCACGATTGAAAAAGGAGAGATTTTTGGGTTAATTGGACAAAATGGTGCTGGTAAAACAACGACTTTCCGTATGATTTTGGATTTGCAGGAAACAACGGAAGGAACGATTACGTGGGATGGTAAACCTGTGAATGCTATCAACCGTGATGTTCTTGGTTATTTACCAGAAGAACGAGGTATATTCCCAACAATGAAGGTTGAGGATCAATTATATTTTTTCGGTGAGCTTCGTGGAATGAAGAAAGAGGAGTTAAAGAGAGATATTGATTTTTGGATTAGCCGATTTGAGCTTGAGGAAAAAAGGAGAGATAAGGCAGAAACATTATCGAAGGGGAATCAGCAAAAAGTACAGCTGATTGCGAGTTTTATTCATAAGCCACAGTTCTTAATTTTAGATGAGCCATTCAGTGGTCTTGACCCGGTCAATAAAGATTTGTTGAAAGATGCCATATTACTTTTAAAAGAACAGGGTACAACGATTTTGTTCTCTAGTCACCAAATGGATAATGTAGAGGAGCTATGTGATCACCTTTGTTTATTAAAACGTGGAGTCTCTCTTTTTTCAGGTAGCTTGCTAGATTTGAAGAAACAATATGGAAAAACCAAATTGGCTGTGCGTACAGATTGGTCTACTACGCAGTTACTGACACTTGAAGGCGTTAAAGATGTACGTGTTGAGAAAGAGCAAACAGTGCTGACTTTGAAGGACGAGAGCTTTGCACAAAGCATTTTCCAACAGCTTTCAAATGGCAAATATATTGAGAAATTTAGCTTAGATTACTTATCGTTAGATGAGATCTTTAAGGATAAGGTAGGTGGCAACATTGTCGAAGTTTAATTTATTAATGAAACAACTATATAGATCAAAATTAAAATCAAAGTCTTTTATTTTAATGACATGTCTTTATATACTCGGTATGTCCGTTGCAATTTTTTGGTCGGATATAAAGGAGTTATTTACAGGTAATGATCAGGCAAAGCAAATAGCCATTGTGAATGAAACAACTGCCGATTTAAGTGGACTTTTTGTTTCAAATGGTGATATGGAATTTATACAGAATGAAACCAATCTCTCAAAGCTAGAGAAAAAGGTCAAGGATGAAAAGCTTGATGCAATTGTTAAAATTACAGATCAGAAGGGTCAACTGCATGCTGAAATTGCTACATATACACCTTTAAAACTAAATGATCAAACAACTATATCTTCGTTACTGCAATATGCGGGTCAGCATTATGCTGTTCAACAGTTATCATTAACTTCTGAGCAAGCAGCACAAATTATGAGTGCCCAAACAATTATCTCCAATAAAAATTTAAATGAAGAGTCTACTGGTGGTAAGAGTGAAGAGGAAAAGCAATCAGGACTTTGGGTGTCCTATGCAGTTGGTATTTTAATTTATTTCTTTATTTCCACATTCTTATCTATGATTACAACAGAGATTGCCTCAGAAAAAGGCTCTCGGGCAATGGAGATGCTTTTAGTAAGTGTCAAACCAGCTACCCATTTTAAAGCAAAAATTGCTGGAGTGCTGTTATTAGCTTTAACACAAATGGGAATTATTGCAGTGGTATTCCTTGTGTATGCTAAATTTGTGAAGAACGGTGTTATTTGGGATGCTGCTACAAGCATTGTGAAGGAATTGTCACTGGGATACGTTATTTATGCAATACTTTTCCTACTCTTGACAATTATCCTCTATTTAATTGTAGGGGCACTATTCGGTTCATTAGTTTCAAAAGTCGAGGAAGCGGGTCAAGTATTAATGCCTGCAATGATGATTACATTAATCGGCTTCTATGTAATGCTATCAGGTATCGGCAATCCAGACACGCTTATTATTAAGATATTCTCCTATATTCCATTTACATCTGGCATGGTTATGCCGATGCGCATTGGGGCTACTGATATAGGGGTGATGGTACCACTTTTATCATTAGGCATTTTAGTAGCAACGATTATTGTCGCTTATTTATTTAGCCTTTCCTTCTATAAACGTAGTGTCTTAACTTATAGCTCGGGTGGCGTGATTCAAAAAATTAAAACAGTGTTAAAAGTGACAACATAAATGATGGAGCAGCTATGGATTGTAGCTGCTTTTTTAGTTCGTACATGTAAAACCTAGAAAACAATGTCAAATATTTAACGTATTCTGTCGAATTTCCTCGTAAAACAGGCTATAATTTATGAAAGGGGTTGAGGCTGTGTTATCGCAAGCACAAATCGATGCTAGATTAAAACAAAACTCTAATTATCGTGTAGCATCACAAGAAGAGAAGGAACTGTTTTTTGTCAAGCTTGAGCAACAGGCACCTAAGAGTGATGATTTAGTCTCAATCTTGAATAATCGTGAGCAATTGCAGGTTTTTGTCGATATTTCTAACCCTACAAATTATAGATTTCAACTAGAGCACTCAGAGGGTTCCTATAGATTGACTAACTCATTTTTTGCAATGCTTGAGTAAATGAAACTTTTTCGTTATGTAATCGTAAATATTAGAAGATAAATCGCAGGGGGTAAATCAATATGTCTGAATTCAACAACGACCTATTAAAATCGAAAGATCCATTCGCATCAGAAAATCCTTTATTACAGCCTAATCCATTAGTAAAGGTGGAACAAGAGCAAAAACCAGTACTTGTTTCTGAGCAGGAGCTTTCTCAAATTGCTCAAAATCAGTTGGCGTTAAAGCAAGATCCTGAGGTTCATGCATTAGCACGAAAAATTGATGTAAAAGACCAAATTGCTATGCTAGAGCTTGGAAAAGAAACAGCGAATGGCATTTCTACTTTTTCAGATAAAATGTTAGCAACAATGAAAACGAGTAAGCTTGAGGAATCAAGTGTATTATTAAATAACTTAAATCGAATTATGGATAAATTTGATCCTCAAGATTTTGCAGAGGACAAAAAGGGAGGCTTCCTAACAAGGCTATTCACGAAAGGAAAGGAACAATTAGAAAAATTCCTATCCAAATATGACAGCATGAATAAGGAAGTTGATGTAATCTATCGTGAGATTCAAAAGTATGAAGTTGAGATGAAACGTAATACGGTTGATCTCGAGAATCTATATGATCAAAATTTAGACTACTTCCAAACGTTGAGTAAGTTTGTTGCAGCAATTGAGGTAAGAACTGATGAAGTACGTGCATCATTACCAGCGCTTGAACAAAAAGCTCAAACTGGCGATCAATTGGCAGCCATGGAATATGAAACATTGCTTCGTGCTGTGGATTTGCTAGAGCAACGTCGTTACGATTTAGAAATGGCACAGCAAGTTTCATTCCAATCTGCTCCACAAATACGATTGATGCAGCAGGGGAATAACCATTTAATTGCTAAAATTAATTCTGCATTTGTTACAACTATACCTATTTTTAAGCAAGGACTTATACATGCTGTAACATTAAAACGCCAAAAGCTTATTTCAGATTCAATGAGTGAGCTGGACCGTCGTACAAATGAAATGCTAGTACGCAATGCAGAGAATATTAGTAAAAATAGTGTGAATATCGCACGTGTTGCAGGTAGCCCGAGCATAAAAATCGAAACAATTGAAACGACATGGCAAACGATTATGGCGGGTATTCAAGAAACGAAGCAAATTCAAGCGGAGACAGCGAGAAATCGTGAGGAAGGCCGTAAACGTATAGAACGCCTGCAGCTTGAATATGAAAAACTGAAAAAAATGTAACCAGAAAGCTTCTTGCACAACTGCAAGAAGCTTTTCTTTGCGTAGGATATTAAAAGTGAATGATTAAATCTCTTGTCTCTTTATCTATTGGAAAATATCTATGGATTTGTCTTTGACAAAAAAGAAAATAATGATTATGATTAGATAAATGAGAATGATTATCAAATGAGAAGGGCGCGGATAGATGATTATTAAAGCAATACCATTACACGAATATTTTAGTAGTGGAGTGATGAAACGATAATGAGTAAAATGAATGCAACTAGATTGTCTTGTGAAACATTAAAAGATGGAGCACTTGCTGTTAATACGACAGAAACGCTTATACTCGTACCACGAAATCGCTATCAGGGATTAATGCATATAGAAGAGCTGTATCATGCCATGCATATAGATGTAGATGAGAAACATCATATTTTAGAGCAGGAGCGAAAACTGTTAAAAAAACAAAATATACAGCTATTGGAGGAAGTACAAAAATTAAAGCAGCAAAATGCGGTATTACAAAAAAAGTTGACGGAATATAATTGTGCAGTTGACGAGCTGAAGGAGCTTCGCAGACAAAATACCGAGCTACTAATTGAATTAAGTAAATACACTGCATTGTCGAGGGAGTCACTTTCAGGTCCACTCAAATCCATGATTCGTGATATGCGAGAGCAGGGTGTAGGCATTAAGGAAATCCATATTCGAATTAAACGACAAATTAATCCAGATATTAGCTATAGTATGGTGCGTAAATATATTTCTGAGCTTGAATCTGAAGATAAAGCCTAGCATCCATATAGGTGGGAAGTAAATTCAGCATTTACAGTTCTCTAGCAAAGTCCTATAATTAGTCTATTCTTTAAGAATTACGCAAAGTCATAATCGACTTCAACAAGAGTAGGAGAGTTAGAGGCAATGTCGAATGAAAAAAAAGGGGTTTTGGCAGCGTTCTTGGCTTATGTCTTCTGGGGTGCCTTTCCTCTATATTGGAAATTACTTGAGCATGTGCCGAGTATGGAAATTTTATTATCACGTGTCATTTGGTCCTTTGCCTTTACGGTAATAGCAGTATTCCTGTTTGGCATGCGAAAGGATCTTCTTGCAGATTTAAAATATTTATGGTCACATCAAAAGCATTTCTGGCAGCTGGCGGGAGCTTCCTTTGTGATATCTATGAACTGGTATCTATATATTTGGGCGGTTACAAATAACCATTTAATTGAGACAAGCTTAGGCTATTATATTAATCCACTGCTTTCAGTTATTTTTGGGGTCATCTTCTTTAAAGAGACACTTAACCGTGCACAATGGGTAGCTACAGGAATTGCCTTTATTGCAGTCATAATTTTAACGATTAACTATGGCTCCGTTCCATGGGTGGCGTTGCTTATTGCATTATCCTTTGCCATTTACGGTGTATTGAAAAAGAAAATTACACTCGATGCCACAAGAGGCCTAGCTATAGAGACATTATTTATTTTACCGATTGCATTAGGCTATTACGTCTATCTGTTCACAACACAGCAAGCCTCATTCTTACACGTCGATGTAAAAACAAACATCCTGATGATTGTTAGTGGTTTGGTGACAGCTATACCTTTAATTTTATTTGCAAAAGGTGCACAAAATATTCCGCTTTATTTACTAGGCTTTATTCAATACGTCTCCCCGACTATTGTATTAATTTTGGGGGTTGTGTTATATAAAGAGCCTTTTAGTCAGGTAGAGCTAATCGCATTCAGTATTATTTGGGCAGCCTTACTACTGTTTTCTGGCTCGAAAATCATTGAAACGAGGAAGGCTCATCATAAATCTGCTTACAAGAACTTGTAGAAATTTTCTACAGGTTTTTTTATTTGTTATTATATTGAATTCCTATTTCAAAAAAGTCTGTTAGCAGAGAGCATTTCTCCTTATTTTTAGCTGTAGGTAAAAGCACCTTTACTTTTTTTACTGCATATAGTAAGATAATGACAAATTAGATAACAATGATATTTATTGAGAGGTGCTTTTTGTGAGTGTAGTAGGTTCTAAATAGGAATAATTACATCGAAATAAAATGATTGACGATGACAGGGATTTATAGTAAAAAAAGGACCCTTTATTTAGTCATGCTTTTATTTCCAAACCTATGAAGATACCTACAATACTTTATAAAGCGTGTAATGCTCTGACTAACTTCATGTTGATGAGGTCTTTTTCATGATGCTTATTACTTTTGCCTTTGTAATGTGGAAGCTGTGGTATCCCCACGGCTTTTTTCTGTGAAAAAAACTATTTCATGATTGGGTTGAGAGTCAGAAACTCATGATTGTTTTATTTATATATAAATCATTGCTATCTAATGAATAGGTATCTTCATGAATGATTCTAGAAAATCATAGTGAGGAGCAATTAACAATGAATCATACTACTCTTGAAAAATTACAATACAATGAATTGAAGGAAAATGTGAAGTTCTACTGTGTTAGTGGATTAGGTAAACAGTTATTAGATAAATTAGAGCCAAGTTCCAATATATCTGTTGTTCGAAATCGGTTGAATGAAACGACTGAGGCACGGATCATTTTAGATGCAGAAGGGCATATTCCGTTTTTAGGCGTATCCAATATTGAAAGTATCATCAAGAAGCTTGAAAAAGGAGTAATTTTAGACCCAAATGAATTAATAAGCATTTCAGATTTTTTACGCGGATGTCGCAAAATTAAAAACTTTATGTTGGAGAAGGAATTTTTTGCACCAATTCTTGCATCCTATGCCTTGTCAATGGCTGAATTTAAAAGTATAGAAGAGGAAATTAATTTTGCGATTAAGGCTAATCGCGTAGATTCAGCAGCTAGTCGAGAACTAAAGCGGATTCGAAATCATATTGAAGCAACAGAGGAGAAAATTAAAGAGCGCTTAACGAAATTTTTAAATAGCAGTGCTAATAAAACCTATATACAAGAATTCTTTATTAGTAAAAAGGATGATCGTTATACAATTCCCATCAAGGCCTCCTATAAAAATCATGTTCAAGGAACGGTAGTAGAGATTTCATCGAAGGGTGCTACAGTTTTTATAGAACCAAGCGCAGTCGCAAAATTAAATGTAGAATTGGCGACCCTGAAAGCAGAGGAAGCTATAGAGGAATATCAGATTTTAGCCTCATTATCTGGACTTCTGATGGAAAATATACGAGAGATCACGATTAATATGGAGTTGATCAGTCAGTATGATATGGTTTTTGCTAAAGCTAAGTATAGCAAGAAAGTAGGAGGCATCGAGCCAAGCTTGAATGATTTTGGCTTTATCAAATTAATCAATGGTAAGCATCCTTTATTAACAGGCAATGCGGTTCCATTAACGTTTGAAATCGGTCAAGACTATCGGAGTTTAATTATTACAGGACCTAATGCTGGTGGAAAAACGGTTGTCCTCAAGACGATTGGTCTTTTAACATTGGCAACCATGTCAGGCTTTCATATTGTAGCCGAAAAAGGAACCGAAATGGCTGTATTTGATAAAATCTTTGTAGATATTGGTGATAATCAAAGTATTGAAAATGCCCTTAGTACATTTTCATCTCATATGAAAAATCTTTCGGACATTATGATGGCATCAAATAATCATACATTATTACTTTTTGATGAAATCGGTAGTGGAACGGAACCAAACGAAGGAGCAGCATTAGCTATATCTATTTTAGAGGAGTTCTATTATATGGGCTGTATAACAGTTGCCACAACCCATTATGGTGAAATAAAACGTTTTTCTGAAATGCACAGCGACTTTATGAATGCGGCAATGCGTTTTAATAGTAAAACTTTAGAGCCGTTGTATCAATTAATGATTGGTGCCTCTGGGGAAAGTAATGCACTTTGGATTTCGCAGAAAATGAATATTCGTAAAACAGTATTACAACGAGCGAAGGACTATTTGGACAATAAGGATTACCAGCTAGAACGGATTCATGACAGTAAAATTAGAAGACCCAAAATAGGGAAAGGGAGTACTAAAGCGACTTATAAATTTTCCAAAGGAGATCGAGTGAAATTATTAGATTATGAAGATGTTGGTCTTGTCTACAAAGAAATGGATAATTATTTTAATGTTGTTGTGTTTTATAAGGAACAGTTTATGGAGGTAAATATCAAGCGTTTGGAATTAGAGCTACCTTCAACTGAACTATACCCTGAAGAATACGATTTGGAGACATTATTTGTGAACTATAAAGAACGCAAGCTTCAGCATGATATTGAGCGTGGTTCGAAAAAAGCTCTACGCAAGATTCAGAAGGAAATGAGAAGAGATAAGGGGTAAGGATTATGGTAGGGTGGAGGGAAATTTCCTTTTCTCTCCCCTTTTATTTCATGGTATGATTTGTAAAATAATGATTATTAAGAGCAGAAGGGTGAAAAAATATGAAGTCATATATTTTTGATTTTGATGGAACAATAGCTGACTCAAAACAATGCAGTATTCTCGCAACAAAAGAAGCATTTCAAATACTAGATCTTGAGATTCCAAGTATAGAAGATATTGAATATTATATGGGTATTCCCATTGAACAGTCTTTTAAACAAATGTTATCCAAACAAATAGACGATATAAAGTTCGAGAGGTTACTTGATACCTTTCGACAGGAATATAAAAGATTTGAAAATGACTCACTAGTCCTTTTCCCTGATATGATGAATGTATTGAAAGAACTCAATTGTCAAGGAAAACAATGCTTTGTTGTCTCAAGCAAAAAAACAGATGTGCTTTTAAGAAATCTACAGACACTTAAAATCGCTCAATTTTTTAAAGATTACATCGGTTCAGATCAAGTGGAAAATTATAAGCCTCACCCAGATGGTATTTTAAAACTAGTTGAACGTTATCAAATAGACATTGAAGATAGTATTATGATTGGTGATGCTATTTTTGATATCCAGATGGGGAAATCAGCTGGTTGTAGGACCTGTGCTGTAACCTGGGGGAGCCATTCAGAAGAGCTTCTATTAACAGAATCACCAACTTTTTGTATACATAAAGTTTCAAATTTACTAAGTTTAAATGAGTAATTGATGAAACAATATAAAAATGACCTATTGTTATTTGTTGACAATAGGTCATTTTCATTACACAGTGTCAATCTGTGCCTTAATGGTATTATAGGTTTCTTCAATTTTTTGCTTATATGGAAGATCGATTAAATCCTGTGAATCCATATAGGCCATTTTTGCAATTTCGTAGGCTGTTGTTAACTCACCAAAATGTGCATAACAGAGTGCCTTATAAGAGAAGCATTCATTAAAGCCTAAAATGTCAAATGGATGTAGGATGAATGAAGGAATGTTTGTAAAATGTTCAAAAGCTTCTTTAGCCTCTTCATACCGACCTAGCAAATATAAGGATTTACCTTTTTCACAATAATATAAGTTTTTATCAAATTTAATTGCGCCTATATCCATAAGTGGACGAAAACGCTCTATCTCCTCTAGTGCCTTTTCATAATCATAGGCGTAATTGTTATAATAATGTGCTCGTAATGTGAAGATAAAAGCATCCACATTCGCTTGCTCCACAAAAACACGATACTGCTCTAGCTTCGTAATCAAATGCTCTGCTTGCTCGAAATCATTGTCAACCATTGCACAAAACGCTGCAATACGATACATATCATCAATATAATAATAAAATTGGTTTTTATGTGCATTGGCAATTGATTCTTTAACGAGTTGTTTCCCTGCTTCATGTTCTCCGATGGCTAATTGAAAAATGCTAATATAATAAGCCATTTTCCCAGCATCCCGTGAATCTAGTTGATAATTTTCTTGCTCAGCCTCTTCCTTAGCCTGTAAGATGCAAGAATAAGCCATTTTATAGTTTCGACCTTCCATAAATACAGCTGACTGTAATACATAGGTTTCGAACCAATGACTCAGTAAATTAATTTCTTTAAACATAAAGCGTGCACGTTTGAGTGGCGACTCCCATGTCGTTATGCCTGAAAGATATTGTGCTACCGCGTAAATATAAAGTAAACGACCTGCTTCATAGCTAAGTGGGAGCTCTTCTACATAAGGCTTAATCATTTCTATGGTTTGCTGTAGGTTTTTTTTATCATCAAGCTGTATTTCTGCATAGAAAATTTCCACCTGCTCTAGAAGATGTCGTATCGTAGAAGGTGCTATTTCTTCAAGTAGTTCACTTGCTTTTACCCCTAAACGCTCCGCGATATATTCAAGACTTTCCATCGAGGGATTAGCCTTATCATTTTCAATTTGACTTAGCATACCTTTTGTTAGGCGATCACCAGCAAGTGCCTCTAATGTTAATTTTCGTTCTTTCCTTAAATTGCGAATACGAGTGCCTAAAGAGTTCACTTCCTCGCCTCCTTTATTCATAACATGTCCTTAGTTTAATTATATTAAACTTTTTCTTGCGTGAAAAGTAGAAGTTGTGCTATATTTTGTTTAATAAAATTAAACTTTTTAATATTGTTAAAAATTTGGAGGGATTTAGGATGGATGAAGCGGCAAAATATAAAAAGGGGACCTATCATTTGTGGACATTTACAGCCAGTAAATTAATAGCGATGCTAGGGACAAATGTGCTATCCTTTGGGATTAGTTTGTATATCTTAGCCATGACGGGGTCTGCAACAAGCTTTGCGACCAACATGATTTGTTCAGTATTACCGCGAGCACTTGTTGCACCTTTAGCTGGTCATGTAGCTGATAATTACTCGAAAAAACGTACAATTCTACTTGCACAAGCAGGAACGATTGTAACAGTAGGGGGCTTACTGCTCTATACAGAAACAGTAGGGATGTCGGTCTATGCTATTTATGTAGCAACAGTTTTTACTGCGATATTCTCCGCTTTTTCAGGTGTAACATTCTCATCTGCTATCGCAACATTGGTCAATCCAGAGCGGTTACAGCGTGCCATGTCATTCAACCAATTATCGGTATCTGTTGCTGCAATTGGGGGGCCAGTAATCGGGGGAATGATGTATGGGTTTTTCTCAATGAAAGTATTTTTAATTGTCAATATGATTGCCTATTCAATTGCTTTTCTCTTGGAAGCAACGATGAACTTTAATCTTTATAGTACTAGAGAAGAAGATGTGAAAAAGGAAAAGATTTGGGAAGGGCTTACTAGTGGCTTTCGCTATATTAAGCAGCAAAAGGTTATTAAAACTGTAATGTGGATGTCATTATGGATTAATTTATTCTTTTCTGCCATTGTTGTTGGAGGGACTTACATTATTATTGAGTTACTAAAAGTAAAATCTACACATTTTGGCTTTATCGAAGCTTCCGGTGCTTTTGGTATGCTTATTGCTTCCATTTATTTTGCGACAAGGGCAGAGGTTAAAGTACCGCTACGTTTTTCTAAAATCAGCTTATTACTGCTAGCAAGTAGTTTGAGCTTGGCTGTATTTCCGTTATTGATGAAATTATCGTATTTAACGATTGTGATTTTTTATATTGTGATTTATTTTATTTTTGCAATCTTTGAAATGGGTATTAACATGCCTATTGGTGTTTATATGCAAAAGCTAATAGCAGAAGAGTATCGAGGGCGTGTATTTGGATTAATGGAAACAATGGCGATGTCGATGATGCCAATTGGTATGATGGTGTACGGCATTTTGTACGATACATTACCAGCAACGGCTATTTTACTCTCTACTAGTGCGATTATTGTGACGATTACATTGGTTTTGCTTCGTACTTCTGTCTTAAAAGAAGCACACCCAGAATTTTATAATAAAGAAATTGTCACTGAGGGAGTCACAAATTAATAAGGCTTTTATATACAAAAAAATAACCAGACATTCTTCAATTTAAAGGATGTCTGGTTTTTCTAGCTGCATTATGAATTTAAAATCAGTAGCGATAGTGCCAGAGAAAATTACTGGTCCTCAATGACAATGTATGTTACTTTAATAGGCCCATGTACACCAACAATCAGAATCATTTCGATATCAGCAGAGTTACTTGGTCCTGTAATAAAGTTTATACAGGAGGCAATTTGCTCTCCGTCTCTTATTTTTTCACGAATAAAGCGGGCAGCTTGCGTCATACGTGGAACGATTGTGCTTTTAGGAATCAAAATAATGGATTTCTCTGGTAAGAAGCTAACAGATCTACCTTTATCTTTGCTGCTAAAAAGTACAGCAGTCCCTGATTCTGCTAATGTCATTTCGCTTATAGTAATGCCAATATTTGCCTTTTCAGTCTGTTGAATGTTTTCCTCATGCTGTGCCGAGTTCCATTCATACAGTTGAATTCCCATTTGTGACCACTGTTCTGTCATACGTGATGTTAAGCCATAACGTTCAAAACGTTCATCTTTCCATGTTACTACTGAATGACCTCCATAATTATCAACGACTTTTTGTAATTCCTTTGTGAGATTAGCCGTATCTGTCAGAACAATGTCTGTATGAATATTTTTACATTGCTCCACCAAAACCTCTACTAATTCATCTTTTGTTACATCTTTCAGTACGCGCTCTTGCGGCTGATATTGCCATATAGGTTGTGCAAGCTCAGTTTTAGGTGTACGTCCAAGCTGTTGGGCGATTTTTGATAAAAAGGCATCTCTATTTTCTATAGTACCTATCATTAGTGCTCTCCTCCTTTAGAACGTTGCTTTAGCCAATTTCTGAAACTATCTTTATTGGGTGCAGGAAAATCTCTTGCTTCTGTCCACGCTTTTAAAGGACCAGGACCATTTGAGATTTTATTGTCTTTGGTAAATGGTGACATTGCAGGTGAGGCCATCTTTGTCGCCATTTTATAAAGAGTACGGGAGGAGGCACCTAGACCAAATGCCTTCATTAATAGCTTTTCAGAAACAGGTGCTCTTCCTTCGTTTTCAACAATTACTTGACGATGGCGATGAATAAGCTGATGTAATGGAATTTTCACAGGACAAGCATCTGTACATGCCCCGCACAATGTGGAGGCATATGGTAGTTCTTTAAAATCATCGTAACCTCCTAATAATGGAGAGAGCACAACACCCACAGGTCCTGAATAGATGGAGCCGTACGTATGACCACCAACATGACGATAAACTGGACATGCGTTGACACATGCTGCACAGCGAATACATTGTAGAATTGGCTGGAATTCGCCTCCTAAAATATCGGAGCGCCCGTTATCAACAATGACTAAATGGAATTCCTCTGGGCCATCTGTATCGCCTTCTTCTTTTATTCCCGTTAAAGTTGTAATATAGCTCGTTAGCTTTTGACCAACAGCACTTCTTGTTAATAAACTGACAAGGACCTCCATCTCTTCAAATGTAGGAACAATTCGTTCCATTCCCATAACGGTAATTTGAGTTTTCGGTAGGGCAGTCACTAAATCTGCATTACCTTCATTTGTAACAAGTGTAATAGAGCCACTTTCTGCAATGGCAAAATTACAGCCTGTGATTCCAATATCAGCAGTCAAGTATTCATTCCGAAGTTTTTCACGGACATAGAGGGCAAGCTCCTCTGGTTTTTCAGTTTTATCATAGCCTTGCTTTTCTTTAAAAACATCTCGTATTTGCTCCTTATTTTTATGCAGAGCTGGAACAACAATATGAGATGGTGGCTCATGATCATCCACCTGTAAAATGTATTCACCTAAATCTGTTTCAATAACTTCACAACCAAGCTCTTCTAGCGCAATATTTAAATTGATTTCTTCTGTAACCATTGATTTTGACTTTACGATTTTCTTAGCATTTTTCTTTTTTGCAATACCTTGAATATAGTCTGTTGCTTCTTTTGCTGTTTGTGCAAAGTAAACATGTCCACCTCTTTTTGCAACATTTTCACTTAACTGATATAAGTAAAAATCTAAGTTTGCTAGCACATGCTTGCGAATTTCTTCTCCATGAGAGCGCCATTCCTCCCAATGACCAAGCTCTTCAGCCTGTGTAAGTCGACGTGTTTGAAAGCGTTCCTGTGCACTTGACACAGCTCCACGCATAAATGTATTTTCTAACTCCTTCGTTACTCGATGATTAAATTGATCGTCACTAGTTTTCATTGCCATTGCTATTACCCCCTCTAATCTATCGGCAATTTAATACTTCTGCAATATGCATCACTTTAATTGGCTTCCCCTGCCGATCAATTCGGCCGCCAATATTGATTAAACAACCAGCATCAGCGCCAATAAGGATATCTGCTCCTGTTTGTTCTACATTTTGTACTTTTTCAGTAACCATTTCTCCTGAGATGTTGCCCATTTTTACTGAAAAGGTACCACCAAATCCACAACAGCGATCTTTTCCTGACAGTTCCACATATTGTAAACCTTTCACTTGACGTAATAATTTAAGTGGTGCTTCTTTTACTCCAAGTAGGCGTGTCATATGGCAGGATGTATGATAAGTAGCTATGCCTTCTAAATGGGCTCCAACGTCCTCAATCTTTAATACATTGACAATAAATTCTGTAAATTCAAAGGTTTTGTCTGCTAATGCTTGTGCTTTTTGTTCCCAAATCGGGTCCTCCTTAAAAACCTCTGGATATTCCTTAAACATATACGCACAGGAGCCTGAAGGAGAGACCACATATTCAGCATGTTCAAATGCTGTAATCATTTTTTTCATGGCATTTTTAGATTCTTTTACGTAGCCACTATTATAGGCTGGCTGACCGCAGCAAATTTGATTTTCTGGAAAATCAATTTCACAGCCAAGTCTTTCAAGTACTTCAACAACAGCTTTTCCTACATCTCCTTGAAACATATCAACTAAACAAGTTGCAAATAGTGTAACTTTCATGATTATCGCTCCTTTTTATTATTTCCTACATTAACTGGGGAAGATCTTTTAAGTGGTAGATTCATTTCCCAAACAATTACGATTGACTTGAAATTCTGCATAATTCAACCGGTCATCTGATGACTATGTTGGGCAAATAGATTGTTTTTATAATACTACAACTTTTCAAATGAGTAAAAGTGTTTATTATAAATTTTCGAAAAATTTAAAAGCCGCCTATATAAAAACTAGGCAGCTATTGTTATTTCATTGATTCAGTTGTTTCAAAATATTGCATTAAAACCTTTTCGACATTGCTTAAATGGGAGGCCATAGCATGCTTTGCCAGCTCTTCATTTTGCTGTTTAATGGCAAGGAAGATTTGCATATGCTCATCGTATAGCTGCTCACTTGTTGTTTTTTTAGAGTATAACCAAATTCGACGTGTCTCTTTCATTGTTTCAATCATTAACCCTGAGACTTGGTCTAATATAGTTGCAAGCAGGGGATTTTGTGATGCTTTAGAAATTGCCGCATGAAATTGGAAATCCACTTTTTCGCCTAGCTCGCCATCTCCTTGTACACGTTTCATTTCATCCAATATTTGAATCATGGCTTGAATGTCCTCGTCCGTTCGATGGATAGCCGCGCTTGCAGCTGCACCTACTTCAATGATTTTGCGCACTTCTAACAAATGAGCAACATCTTGTTTATTTGTTAATATTGCTGTCGATAGGGGAAAATCAAGTTGGCTCGGCTGGATACTTTTAACAAAGGTTCCCGAACCCTGTTTGATTTCAATGAGTCCCATTGCCTTTAAAGCAGAAAGTGCTTCTCGTATAGCGGATCTACTTACCTGTAATTGTTCTGCAAGCTGTTCAACAGAGTCAAGACGATCACCAGGTTTCAGTACTCCAGCTCTAATTTTTTCATAAAGGATTTCGGATACTTCTTCATAGATTTTTTTTGGTTTAATTTTTCTTAATTCCAAGGAGCTACACCTCATTTATGCTCAATCATATCTTTATTATACATGAAGAAAAGTAATTTACTTACTCTTTAACGTGAATACTTTGTGTAAATAATATGGAACTATAAGTAACAAATAATTTTTATATGTCGAATTTTAAGATTTCAAAAAAATATTGAATTTTGAGAATATAGTTAATATAATCTTATCATGCGGTCATCAGATGACCTAATATTCTGTTGTTTAAATAGCAGTAGAAGAATTTGAAGGTTTATTACAATAACATGGGAGCGATAGTGTATTTCTTTTGTTAGAAGTTATTTCTACAAGAAGGGAACGGAATCGACAGAAAAATCTTCTGGTGATGTGAATGACTTGAGAGGAGTGAAAAATACCGAGTACTAATGTGGCGTAAAAATGAATTTGGGAGAAAATATATGGGGGTATGAAATTTGACATTTACACAAAATTTCACAGCTGTTGGAGATAGTCTTGGGTGGTCAGCCGCTGTAGCAGTAATTCCGATTCTTTATTTTTTCTGGGCTTTAGCGGTAAAGAAAATGAAGGGCTATATGGCAGGTTTAACAACGCTATTTGTGTCCTTACTGTTGGCTGTTTTTGCTTTTAAAGTACCTGTAGCAACAGCTATTATGTCTGCTTCTCAAGGAGCGGTTTATGGGCTGGTACCAATTGGCTGGATTATTGTAACGTCTGTTTTCTTATACAATTTAACAGTGAAAACAGGAAATTTTAATATCATTCGTCATTCTGTATTATCAATTACTGAGGATCGGCGTATTCAAGCTTTACTCGTAGCATTTTCTTTTGGGGCTTTCCTTGAAGGCGCTGCTGGATTTGGAGCACCTGTTGCCATATCAGCAGCATTATTGGTTGGACTTGGCTTTAATCCTTTGTATGCCGCTGGACTATGTCTTATTGCTAATACAGCGCCAGTAGCATTCGGAGCAATAGGTGTTCCTATTACAGCAATGGAAGGTCCAACAGGTATATCAGCGTTCGAAATTTCGAAAATGGTTGGTCGACAATTGCCATTTCTGGCAGTCTTTATTCCATTCTTTTTAATTTTCATTATGACTGGTTTTAAAAAAGCTTTGGAAGTTTTGCCAGCAATTTTAGTATCTGGAATTTCATTTGCTGTTACACAATATTTAAGCTCTAATTTTTTAGGACCTGAATTACCAGATGTTTTATCTGCCTTGGTATCATTATTTGCACTAGCGATTTTTATGAAATTTTGGCAACCAAAAACAATTTATCGCTTTGCTTCAGAGCGAGAGGTTCCTATTTCGAAGGCTACCAATGAATCATATAGTGGAGCAGCGATTGTGAAGGCATGGTCACCGTTTATTATTCTAACGCTCTTTATTTCTTGCTGGGGGATTCCTACGATTAAAAGTGCACTTACAGGACATTATGAAGGCGCAAATATGATACTCAAAGGTGTAAATGTCTTAGGACAAGCCCTAACATTTATGCCTGAAGTACCTTTTTTGCATAATCAAGTATTGAATGGTACAACTGGCGATCCAATTGCTGCTGTCTATAAATTAGAGTTGTTAGGTGCTGCAGGAACAGCCATCTTGTTAGCGGCTATTGTGTCCAAGTTTATTTTAAATATTTCTTGGGGGAATGGAGTAAAACGTTTTTCGAAACGTTAAATGAGATTAAGTTTCCACTAATCACAATCTGTAGCGTTGTTGGCTATGCCTATGTTACAAATACAGCTGGTATGATGGCGACGCTTGGCTTAGTGTTAGCAAAAACGGGTGCATTATTCCCATTCTTCTCACCTGTATTAGGGTGGCTTGGTGTATTTATCACTGGATCAGATACCTCGTCAAATGTATTATTTGCCAAGCTGCAACAGGTTACTGCAGATTCTGTCGGGATGGACCCTGTACTAGCACTTGCAGCGAATTCATCGGGTGGTGTAACTGGTAAAATGATTTCACCGCAATCGATTGCAGTGGCAGCAGCAGCTGTTGGTCTTGTTGGACGTGAATCTGAATTACTACGCTTTGCTATAAAGTATAGTATTATGCTGCTGTTATTTATTTGTATTCTTACCTACTTACAAAGTAATGTACTAGCTTGGATGATTCCATAGTAAATGAACGGTCTATTTAAATATGAAAGATTTACAACTAAAGTCTCTTGGAAGCGTTCTCTCTTTTCTAAGAGACTAAGCATTAAAATTTTTATCTTAAAATCAAAAAATCTTACTAAATGGAGGGAAGTCAATTGATATTCATACGTAAAATTCTCGTAGCCAATCGGGGAGAAATTGCGATTCGTATTTTCCGTGCCTGCACGGAGCTTCATATCCAAACAGTAGCCATTTATTCACGAGAGGATAGTGGCGCCTTCCATCGCTTTAAAGCAGATGAGGCCTATCTAGTAGGGGCGGGTAAAAAGCCGATTGATGCTTATTTAGATATTGAGGGCATTATAAGGATTGCTAAAGATGCTGGTGTGGATGCCATTCATCCAGGGTATGGTTTTTTATCAGAAAACGTAGAATTTGCACGTCGTTGTGAGCAGGAGGGCATTGTGTTTATTGGACCTACTTCTGAACATTTAGATATGTTTGGAGATAAGGTTAAAGCACGTTCACAAGCTATTGCTGCCGGGATTCCTGTTATTCCTGGTACAGATGGTCCTGTCGCTGATTTAGCAGAGGTAGAGGCATTTGCCAGCACTTATGGCTATCCAGTTATGATTAAGGCAGCACTTGGTGGTGGTGGTCGCGGGATGCGTCTTGTGCATACATCAGAAGAGCTTGCTTCTTCTTATGAACGAGCAAAATCGGAGGCAAAGGCTGCTTTTGGCTCGGATGAGGTGTATGTAGAGAAGGCAATCATCAAGCCAAAGCATATTGAGGTTCAAATTATTGGCGATCAACAGGGCAATATCGTGCATCTCTATGAGCGTGATTGTTCGATTCAGCGTCGTCATCAAAAGGTCGTTGAAATCGCGCCATCGAATTCAATTTCAGAAAATTTAAGAAATCGAATTTGTGAGGCGGCTGTGCAGCTAATGAAAAATGTCTCGTACATAAATGCTGGGACAGTGGAATTTTTAGTAGCGGGTGAAGATTTTTATTTCATCGAGGTCAACCCTCGTATTCAAGTGGAGCATACCATTACAGAAATGATTACGGGTATCGATATCGTGCACACGCAAATTAAGGTGGCGGCAGGCTATGCGCTGCACAGTGAAGAAATTCATCTGCCTAAGCAGGAAGAGATGCCAATGATTGGCTATGCTATTCAGGCACGTGTGACAACAGAAGACCCTGCCAATGATTTTATGCCCGATACAGGGAAGCTAATGGTGTATCGTTCGAGTGGTGGCTTTGGGGTCCGACTAGATGCAGGGAATGGTTTCCAGGGCGCTGTTGTGACACCATACTATGATTCCCTACTGGTGAAAATTTCAACATCAGGAATGTCGTTTAAAGAAGCTGCTGCGAAAATGGACCGTAACTTAAAAGAATTCCGTATTCGCGGGGTCAAAACAAATATTCCGTTTTTAAATAATGTGGTGACGCATGAGAAGTTTTTAACAGGTGCCTTCGATACAAGCTTTATCGATACTACACCTGAGCTATTTCATTTCCCTGTGCGCAAGGACCGTGGGACAAAGCTGTTAAGCTATATTGGCAATGTGACATTAAATGGCTTCCCAGGGGTAGAAAAGAAGGCCAAGCCAATTTTTGTACAGCCAGGCATGCCGAAGGTGGATTCATTCATTGTGCCACCAGCAGGAACAAAGCAAATTTTAGATACCCAAGGAGCAGAGGGGCTTGTGAAATGGATTCAGGCGCAGGAAGATGTACTGCTTACCGATACAACGTTCCGAGATGCACACCAATCCTTACTGGCAACACGTGTACGTTCACAGGATATGTTCCAAATTGCTGACGCCACAGCGCGTCTGATGCATAATTTCTTCTCGCTCGAAATGTGGGGAGGGGCGACGTTTGATGTGGCCTATCGTTTCTTAAAAGAAGACCCATGGGAGCGCCTTGCGAAGCTGCGTGAACAGGTACCAAATGTGCTATTCCAGATGTTACTGCGTGGGGCCAATGCGGTAGGCTATACCAACTACCCCGATAATTTAATCCGCGAATTTATCGCAGAATCAGCAGCATCAGGAATTGATGTGTTCCGTATTTTCGATAGCTTAAACTGGTTAAAAGGGATGGAAACAGCCATTGATGCGGCACGTCAATCAGGGAAAATTGCTGAGGCAGCCATCTGTTACACAGGCGATATTTTGGATGACACGCGTGCGAAATATTCGGTGCAATACTATAAGGACATGGCGAAGGAGCTAGAAGCAACAGGTGCTCATATTTTAGCCATTAAAGATATGGCTGGTTTATTAAAACCAGAAGCAGCGTATCGTTTAATTTCCGAGTTAAAAGAGACAACAAGTTTGCCAATCCACTTGCATACACATGACACAAGTGGAAACGGTATTTATCTATATGCCAAAGCCATTGAAGCAGGCGTAGATATTATCGATACAGCCCTCGGTTCGATGGCGGGCTTAACGTCACAGCCAAGTGCGAACTCCCTGTATTATGCGATGAAGGGCGGTTCCCGTGCAGTCCGTGCCGATATTGATGCATTAGAAGAGCTATCCTACTATTGGGAGGATGTACGTCACTATTATAAGGATTTTGAAAGTGGCATGATGAGCCCGCATTCTGAAATTTATGTGCATGAAATGCCAGGCGGTCAGTACAGTAATCTACAGCAGCAGGCAAAAGCAGTTGGCCTTGGCGATAGATGGGAGGAAGTGAAGCGCATGTATTCTCGCGTGAACCTTCTATTTGGTGATATTGTTAAAGTTACTCCATCCTCAAAAGTAGTCGGGGATATGGCATTATTTATGGTGCAAAATGAATTAGACGAACAGACAGTCTTAACAAGAGGGCAAACGATCGACTTCCCAGACTCTGTCATTGAGTTCTTCCAAGGATATTTAGGACAACCACACGGCGGCTTCCCTGAGGCACTGCAAAAGGTTGTGTTAAAGGACCGTGAAGCGATCACAGTACGTCCGGGTGAACTACTAGAGCCTGTCCATTTCGAGCAGTTGAAAGCAGTGTTGGAGGACAAATTAAATCGTCCAGTCACGAAGAAAGATGTACTCGCTTATGCACTCTATCCAAAAGTATTTGAAGAATACGCCAAAACAGTGGACTCCTTTGGCAATATTTCGGTATTGGATACACCGACCTTCCTCTATGGATTAAAGCTTGGGGAAGAAATCGAGGTCGAAATCGAAAAAGGTAAAACGCTGATTATAAAACTAGTCTCTATCGGTGAGCCACAGCACGATGGAACACGCGTCATTTACTTTGAGCTAAACGGTCAATCTCGTGAACTTGTGATTCAAGATATGACGGTTGAGGTAGATGGCAGTATAGCGTTAAAGGCAGATCCAAGCAATCCTAATCAAATCGGTGCCACAATGCCAGGAACAGTGTTAAAGGTAGTGGTATCGAAGGGCAGTCAAGTGAAACGAGGAGACCACCTGCTAATTACGGAGGCCATGAAAATGGAAACAACCGTCCAAGCACCAAAAGACGGGATCGTGAAAGAGGTCTATGCAAGTGCAGGCGATGCGATTTCAACAGGTGATTTGTTAATTGAAATTGAATAAAAGAAACATAAGAGGCTGGGACATAACTAGCTTCAATTCGTGAGAAATCCGACTTTGAATTCATTCAAAGTCGGATTTCTCGATCTTTTATGTTTTTCCAGATAGCTTTTAGCTAATGGCTGTGAATTTTCTTATATTCACGGCCATTAATGCGAGGCCCATCTCGTTTTCCACCTTCGATTTTCCTCGTACAGAAAATCGAGTGAAACGCAAATTAGCCTTCAAGAATCCAAAAACTGGTTCCACGTCAATTTTGCGTTGACGATAAAGGGTACTCGTTTTTTCTTCTGAAAGCTTTGCTCTCACATATTCTTTTTGTTGTTCCCACTTCTCATTCACCATTAACTTACGATTATTTCCTTCTTTTGCTTTTGTACATAATGAACGGAGGGGGCATCCGGAACAGTCTTCACATTCATATACCTTAAACTCACGCGTGAAATCATACTTATCCGTTTTCGTGGTACGATATTTAAATACAAGATGTTGTTGGTTTGGGCATGTGTATCGATCATTTTCTTTATCATAATCCCAGTTCGCTGTATTGAATTCGTTTTGCTTATACGTTTTCTTCTGTTCTTTTACATACATGGTGTACGTGATTAAAGCTTCTCGCTTACGATTCGAAAGGATATCATCATAATTTTGTTCACTGCCATATCCGGCATCTGCGACGATGTGTTTTGGTAGCTTAAAATAATGTTGTTCGATTTCATCTAAAAATGGGATTAATGTACGTGTATCCGCTGGGTTTGGAAAAATGCTGTAGGCAAGCGCATACTGACCTTCTGTTGCCACTTGTATGTTATAACCTGCCTTCAATTGACCATTTTTCATATAGTCATCTTTCATACGCATAAATGTCGCATCTGGGTCTGTTTTCGAATAACTATTTCGTTCGTCAAAGATTTCGAAGTCTCTTTGGTATTTTAGTTTGCGTTCAATATAGTCGATTAATTGTTTGCGGGCTTTCTTTGGGAATTTCCGTTCCGTTCTTAAAGCCTTTCGCTCTGCTACATCTGATGAGTCCTCAATTTTTCGATCATATTCAGCGATCGCTTCATCTACTTTTTCGACCATTTGAGCGAGGTCTTCCAATGCTAATTCCTTTTCATTTTCCCGTTCAATTTCTGGGATGATTTCTTTTTCAAGTAGTTCATCGTATAGCTGGTTTGACTTTTCAATTAGTCCGTTATGATATTTCTCAATCGACTTTTTCCACACGAATGTAAATTTGTTGGCATTCGCTTCAATCTTAGTTCCGTCGATAAAAATAGCTTCATTCTCAATCAGCTTTTCTTGCACAAGCTGACAACGAAATTGGACAAAACATTGGCGTAATAATTCCTTTACCGCTGGATGAACACGAAAACGATTAATTGTTCGATAGCTCGGTTCATAACCTTGAGCTAACCACATCATTCGAACACTGTCTTTTACGAGATCTTCAATTTTTCTTCCAGAGAAAACCGATTGGGTGTAAGCACACAGAATAATTTTTAACATCATTCGTGGATGATAAGCGGGACAACCCGTGCTTCTAAGAAATAAATCCAACGCTTCATTTGGAATACTTTCCACTAAATCATTGATGGCGTAGGCGATATCATTTTCTTGAAGTTTTATTTCTAAATCTAACGGTAAAACAACTTGATTCATGTTATAATCTTTAAACATAAGGACCCTTCTTTCGTATAAAAGTTTTGTTGTGGTGACTTAATTTTATCAGATGTGGTCCTTATTTTTTATGACAAAAATTCAAAACCGGTGAAATTTTACTGATCGTAAAATTTCACCGGCTTTTTAGTTTAGAGAAGGGTTTTGTCCCAGCCTCTTTTAAATGGGAAATTCTGTTTGTAGAAATAACTCGAATTTTGTTGACAGATAATGCAAGTGAAGGGCATAATGCATAAGTACACGAACAATTATATCTATGTTACTAAGGTCGATTGTGAAATTTGTGCATAAGAGTAATAGGATAATTCACTTTTTTAACACTTTATTGCCATGAAACGTTCACAATCAAGAATGGCGCATTTTACAGTGTTTTTTGGTACGATGGAGGCAGTAACTGTAAGGAGCGAATGAGAAAATATGGAAACTGATATTAACGTATTTTTAGCTTTCGGTGCAGGGTTTTTAAGCTTTATTTCACCATGTACCCTTCCACTGTATCCAGCATTTTTATCATACATAACGGGTATGACTTTAGATGAGCTAAAATCTGAACGAGGCATGATGCAAAAGCGTGCTGTTTCTCACACCTTGTTCTTTTTACTAGGATTTTCAATTATCTTTATTATGATAGGACTAGGCGCATCATTAGCAGCAGAGTTCTTCCTTAATTATCAAACCTTATTACGTCAGGTTGGTGCTATTTTAATCGTCGTATTTGGTTTAATGATTGTAGGTTTACTACAAATTGACTTTTTAATGAAGGATCGTAAATTCCAATTTAAAAATCGACCATCTGGTTATCTAGGGTCTGTTCTAATCGGGATAGCCTTTGCGGCTGGCTGGACACCATGTACAGGTCCAATTTTAGCATCGATAATTATGTTAGCTAGTACAAACCCAGGTGCAGGCTTTAGCTATATGCTTGCTTATTATTTAGGCTTTGCGATTCCATTCTTCGTGCTATCGTTCTTTATTTCACGTATGACTTGGATTCGTACACATAGTCAAAAAATAGTGAAAATCGGTGGCTATATAATGATTGCCGTTGGGATATTGTTATTTTTTGATGGGTTAACGTATATTACACGCTTGTTACAGCCTATTTTCGGTGGATTTACAGGCTTTTAATCTGTTAAACTAAAGAGGCATACCCGTACTTTAACGTGGAGGGAGATGAACAGATGCCTACAGTTTTGGTAGTGGATGATACGCTATTTATGCGTGTTGCAATAAGTAATATGTTTACAGAGTGGGGTTATGAGGTAGTCGGCAAGGCAGCCAATGGTAAGGAAGCTGTAGCGATGTATCGAGAGTTGCAACCAGATCTTGTCACAATGGATGTAACGATGCCCGTTATGACAGGTATTGCGGCAGTAAAAAAAATCATCCCTGAATTTCCAAATGCAAAAATAATTATGATTACAGCTTTAGGTCAACAAAAGTTAATTGTGGAAGCGATTGAAAGTGGTGCGAAAGATTTTATCACAAAACCATTTGAGCCAGAAAGATTGAAAGCTGTAGTTGATCAATTGCTGGGACAAAATTGTTAATTTGACATTAGAGGAGGATTTTTTATGTTAAGCAATATCCCTTCTCACTATTATGTTATAGGTTCGACCATAATGGCCATTTTAATGGGTAGCTTTGTCATGGTAATACGTATGAGAGCATCCAAAAAACCAACAAATGAGAAGAAAATTATTATTCCACCTATCGCAATGTCTTCAGGTGCGTTAATGTTTTTATTTGAACAATTCCGTGTGCCGCCTATGCAAATTTTAGAGGCCTCAGCAGTCGGAATGGTGTTCTCAACTATACTAATTGCTACTTCAAAATTTGAAGTAAAGGGACAAGATATTTATTTAAAACGTTCAAAAGCCTTCGTTTTTATTTTAATCGGGCTCTTAGTGTTCCGAGTTGTGGCGAAAATGATATTAAGTAGCTCCATTGATGTTGGTGAGCTAGCAGGAATGTTTTGGATTTTGGCCTTCGCCATGTTAGTTCCTTGGCGAATTGCCATGCTTGTTCAATTTATCAAAGTCAAAAAAACCATTCCGCTTAAAAATTTGTAAAGGAAAGCCTACACTAGCGTTTAGTGCAGGCTTTTTATCGTTTTGAGGGAACGGATAGAATCATTGAAATGTTTGATAGCTCTACTAATAAGCACTAAAGTTAGTTTGTGTGGATAGCAGGAAATTTAAGTTTTAACTTCTTTCAGCAGAAGTCTCCCACCTCTATAGATATGAATGTGATGGAGGATGAATTGCTAGATGAAGATAAAGAACTGGCAAACCGTTGTGCGGATTATAGTATCGGCTATGCGATTATTTATGGGGCGTTTGGATGATCAGTCGCTGATGAAGCCTATCGTGTGATGAGAGAGCTGACACAAAAGCATGGCGTTGGTTTTTTGACGTGAGTGGTGAAGGAGAGATGTTCTAAATCATTAAATCGTATGTCAAAAGGTGGATGGAGAAATGACAGAAAATCTTATGGCACAGTGGCAAGTACAAAGAAAAGCATTTAATATGAAGAATGCCAAAGCAATTAATGCCATGCATGAATTAAAGGAGCAAGTTCAACAAGCAGAGCCAACAGAGATAAATTTACGCTTACTTGTCGAAATCTTCTGTATGTTGTACATGTATGATGAGGCATACAAAATTTTTATATCTGTTATGGACGTGAACAATAAAAAAGAAATACAGTACGATTCTCTATTGGATGGACAATCCACAAAATGTAAAGCCTTTATTACCATGTATTATTCAGGAGGAAATTGAGATGAAAACACCATTACCAACATTTAAATATATGCCAAACCCAATCCAAGCCAACATTTTTGAAACAGGAGAAATCGTTGTTTGTGATTGCTGTGAGCAGGAAGTGGAGATTTATTATACAGGTGGAATTTATGCGGTGACAGAAGTAGAGTATCTTTGCCCAAGCTGTATTCATAGCGGGCAGGCTGCCGAAAAATTCGATGGCGAATTTCAGCAAGATTTACTCAATTCAGAGCTTGTTAACAATGAGACCTACACGGATGAGATATTACATCGAACACCAGGTTATGCTAGTTGGCAAGGCAACAATTGGGTAGCCCATTGTACAGATTACTGTGCGTTTATTGGCTATGTCGGGTGGGATGAGCTTGTAGAAATGGGTGTTACGGAGAAGCTGGAGCATTTTGATGGTGATACAAATGAAGAGTTAGCTGCTACTTTACGCAATAATGGTTCACATCAAGGCTATTTGTTCCAATGCTTAGAATGCCAGCAGTACATTGTTTATTCTGATTTAGATTAAATAGAGTTGGAAAATCAAAAAGTTCTAAATGACAATATAGGGGGCGTCTAGTTACGCCAATCCTTGAAGATTGCTCAGATGAATTACGAGCTTTGTTTGAAGCGATATCCGTTCCTTTTGTTGAGAAGGACAGTTATTTTTGATTTATGGACATGCGAGATAAAATGTCGTGTCTATCCTTTGAGCAGAGAATATATTGCTAGTATTCTACAAGAGGGTTATCGCAAAAATAGGAGGGAATGCATTGGTTAAATGGGAATTAAAAAATTTACATTTACAAGATTTTATTGAATATCCTGATAGTTTGGAGCGTGTTTTCTTCCAAGTGGCATTAGAGTTTGAATTTGTAGGCGAAGCATGCTCTATTATAGGTCAGAATGTTGTAATGGTTGCTACCCCTGAGGCATTGAGAAATAATTTTCGTCAATATAATCATTATATGTTAAAGAGAATTTTAGTTATTGATGAATTTGATTTCAAAAAGATCAAAGATACCATTAAAGAAATATTGCAAATTTGTTCTAAATCATCAAAGGAAGAATCATATAGTTACTTGAGAAGATATGTTCGATGGGAGTATGAAGGTTACGATATAGTGGAAGGCGAAAAAGTGGTTGAGCTAGAATTAAGAGATTTATCCTCATCAAATGTTGCCTCTATTGAAAAGTGGCGTCCTAATAGTTTGGAGCAAGTTTTCATTTCTTTGGATTTGGAGATCGGACTAAAAGGCGAGACTGCTTCCAATATGTTTCACGTTAAGGTAGCTACTCCAGAGGCATTGAGAAGTCGCCAACATGAATATGTCATTGCAAGAAATAGAACATTAGTTATAGATGAGTTTGATTTTAAAAAATTAAGAGAAGCCATCCAAGAAATTATGCAAAGCTGTTCCAAGCAGACTTGGGAAGAATCGTGTATATGTTTGCAACGATTTTTTCAGTGGGAATATGAGGATTATAGATGAAAACGAGGCATGTAAAAATTGATATACGAAGTGTTTAGGTATAAAAATTTTTATCTGTTCGACAGGAAACATTGTTCGAGATACGAGATATTTGTTTGGAAAAAGGACTAGCAAAAGTAAATACAATGTTTCATTATATGGATTCGAATCTTACCATGATTGATAAAAATAAACTGTACAATTGCTTAACATATACAATCAATAGCTTGTTCACCATTCGTGATTATAGGAGGCAATTAGATGAAAGTAGAACAATTTACAGAATGGTGGGTTTTTGCAACTAGTATTTAATGGTTACTATGTCTATATTTTTGAAACACCCCTTGCGGAAACACTGAAGAAGTGGGAATCAAGCAAAATAGGCGAGCTATTAGAGAAAATGAAATTGGAAGCAACGGCAGTAAATGATTATTTAGTGGATAAAAAATGCACTTTAACAATTTTATCAAATCTTTATAAAGTATTTCCTGAATTTTATTTTTATGATAAGATTTTCTGTGAAAATACTGGGTATTCTGAGGTGGCTATTCAAATCAAAAAAACGCCAGAATGGTAAATTTATGTTGTAGAGTAAATCGAGGAGGTGTCTGAGAATTCGTTTTTATCTTGATTGAGATAATAATGAAGGAGTGCATTATGGATATAACACAAGATTTCATTGATGAGAACTTTAAAACGTATGTACTTGAAACGTTTTGTAACAATCGCAAAACTATTTTATTTAGCGATGTGAATCAAATTGAATCCTTACAACTGAGGAATCACAATTACACTAGTCTACAAGGTATTGAGCATTTTATAGCTCTCAAAGAATTAGATTGTGCTTTCAATGATTTAACTGAACTGGATACTCGTCATAACTATCATTTGCAAACTCTTATTTGTTGTACAAACAAAATAACATCACTGGATATAAGTAATCAGTCAAAACTAGAAGAATTGTCTTGTAGAAATAATGTGCTAACGCAACTAGATGTAAGCTATAACCCTCTTTTGAAAATACTAAACTGTACTGAAAATCAAATCACGTCTTTGAATTTGATGAACAATCCTTTCTTGGAAAAGGTCGATTGTGGCTTTAACCGAATGCGAGAGTTGGATGTCAGTCACAATGTCAAACTTGTTTCTTTGGTGTGTTATCAGAATATGCTTTCGGCGTTGCATTTGGAGCAAAATCACCATCTGCAAGAACTAAACTGTGGGTATAATTCTTTATTAACACTACATTTAAATCATCATGCTGAGCTCACCCACCTTAACTGTGGAAACAATTATTTACTTCTTTTAGATATAACAAGTTGTCTAAAATTAGAGAGTGTTCGTTGCAATCATAACCACCTTAACTATTTGGATGTCAGTCAAAATTCAATGTTGCAACGATTAAGATGTTTCAACAATCATATTACAGAGCTAGATATTCGCCATAATGTGCAATTGGTTGAGCTATATTGTTCAGAAAATAAACTAACTCAGTTGGATACGACATATAATCTATTGCTAGAAGATTTGAATTATGCTGACAATCTTATGATGGAGCCAATGTACGTTATTCAAGGTGTTGGAACGTTTCAATATGATAATGGGACAACTTTTTATCAGACGACATGGAATTATAAGGAACAGGAAATTTTTGTTCAAACGAAAGCAAGAACAGAAGCAATGATTAAACGGTTATCACCCTCTATCAAAAAAGTGTGGAATCACTTGGATACACTAAACAGCAGTGCGCTAGACTTGATTACTGAAATACATGCTGAGGAAGATAACAGCAATTTACTGTTAGTTGAATTGATTTTTAACACAGATAATACAATACAATTAGGCTATGATGTAGGCGACTCGCCAGCGGGACAACTTCATATTTATGTATCTTTTGATGGAAAATTCAATATAGACCGGAAACTGGTTTATGAAACATACTAGGGCTGTTAGAATCCATTCTTAACACGACAAACGCTAAGGGAGAAAAGTACAAGTTTGTCGTGAATTAGAAAAAAGAGGTGAACGTATTGATGACCTTATCGGGATTGGCTGCTTTTTTGATAACCAAACCCACTTTCCTAGATTATAAAGATGAATTGTTACTGATTAAAGCATTACCAAAACTATCCACCCAGTCGGTACATGAACAAAAGGAACTCTTTTTACAAGTGCTCGATACGTTGATGGATTCGCATACGTTTGGCGGTAACTACTTGGAAAAGGAAGCAAAAGACCAACCTTATTTTGATGTGTGTTTGGCTTTTCTTGAAAAATTAGATGTGCCAGTTGTGATAGAAGATTTGCGTTTGTGAGGGATAGAAAGTGACTTTACAACGACTTATGGCTTTGCAAGATACTTTAGATGACATTGGATGGATAATTATAGAACCAGCATCCAATCCTTTTCGTAGAGTTATTACTAGAACAAGATACGACGCAATTGCAGATACGGTTTTCAACTATATATCAGTTTGGGGCGATACATGATGGAAGATTGATGTTGGTCAGCAAAATTGAACTGAATAGCAATTTCATTGTTCTCATGAATCTAAATTGTATCAATCAGCTCAACCAATAAACCTCCGTCAAGTACTTGAATATTTTATGCTTTAAAAATGTTTTATCACGAATAGTTGGACAAAAAGTTTATATGTAGCACCCGATTTTTTAATTTTTAGACACGGTCTAGTAGAAATGTTCAATTTATTACCTGAATCCGAGCAAGATTTAACATATAATATAATGTCTTGTACTTGCTTGGGATAATGATTATACCAAACTAACACCTGTAGAACGTACAAGTAAGTATACAGACATTGTTTGGAACTGAATAATGATAATGACACAAAGAAGCACCCATTCAACTAAATAGGTGCTTTTTTCATAAATTTCAAATTGGTATCATATGAAATTATTGATTTTTCTTTACTTTCTATAAGGTGGTGTACTCTACTTCCAAACTCTACATGAGAATTATTTACTTGTGAAACATTTTGGTTTTGAAATGATTGGTTGCTGTTACCAGTTATAAATATTGGTACAATACATAACGGACAACTACCATCATTTTCAATCATAGAACCACAAAGCGAGCAATACTTGTCTTCAAGCTCAACTGTTTGATTAACTTTGTCCTCCAGAAGATCTAATTCCAATGAAGAAATCAAATCGCTAGGATTAGTTATTGCTAATGATTTTTCTTTCAAAAAGTCATTAAATACAGTTGCAAATAAAGAGGTTTTTATTGGAACAGTAACTACAACATTATTTATTTTGCGATTTGTAATAGTATTAAATGTACTGAGATTATTAATGTCCATAAATTCCTCCCAATAATTTTATTTTCATGGTACAACTAAGAACGATTGTCATTAGATTGGTTATGGCATCTTCAGAGCTTTGTATAACTCGTCACCACAATCCACCTCATATTCCGCACCCTTGAAGAAAATTTTGGATGCATATTAAGCCATGGTATCATTCGGATTGACATACGTGAAAATACGATATTTTTGATAAAAATCCAGTTTTGAATACCTCAGATGCTTATGCTTTCCTCATGATCACGTGATTTTTTAACAATACTTCTTAATAAAGTCTTATAAAGTGCAGTATATATTGCCAGTTAATAGTAAAGTATGCTCTTTTCTAAATTGAAGAACGGTGTGTTCTCAACTGCTCAATCCAATCTGTTCTCCCTGTTCCATAGTTTTCCCGTTGACCTACATCATGGAAAGAGCCATTTTCATAGTCAATAGACAAGATTAAATCAGGTATCGAGTCAAATCCCTGTTTAGCTAGGTCTGCTAACTGTGAACCGTAATGACTATTCCGCACGCCTCGCTCCCAATCGGATACATAGGAATTTTTTTTCAAATTGTTTTGGTAAATTTCAAAAATATCTGTTCCATCCTTCGTTACAAACTTATTATCTACTACCTGTAAATCTTTCAAATTATAACCCGTCACATTTTGAATCTCACGGACAAGGTTATATTTGTCATATTTTTTTTGCGTAAATTGTGTCGAATCATCAGAACGGCTTTTGATAATATGAGCAAATAGTTGCTTGGCATTGTTCTCGGAATTGAGTGCTTCTTCTAATAATCGAGCAAAATCTGAATCCTTTGTCCCGCTAACACCCAATTTATAAGTGTTAGGGTCAATGGTAAATGTTAATTTTGCATCTTTGGGCATCGTCAGTTGATACTGACTCAATAGTTGTTGGAATTGCCCATTTATTTGTTGGCGATTAAATGCTTTTTTGGTCGCCACCTCTACATCGTCATAAATGGGTGGCTTGTCACGAAAGATTGCATCAAGGTGTGACATATTTGCCTTACCAGCCCTTAGCCAAGTCAATTCAGTACTAGAAGCAATATCCCTTTCTTGAGCAGTCAAGTCATGTCTAAAGTAAGATGAGAGAGGATTATGATACTTATCAATGATATGTTGTTTGGGATCTTGAAACATTTTATTTTGCGCAGTTACTTTTTGATAATGTTCTGTGTGTAATTGTCTACGTCTATCTGACTCGCTTTCATACCCATTTCGGCTTTGAATAACCGTTGTATCTTTTTCAATTGGAGTTGTTTTAGTAGCTGTATTTGTTGAGACAAATGGTGGATTTGAACTTATATTCATACAAATCACTCCTGTTTTTATTTTATAGTTATAGTATCGGCTGGATATAAAAATAAATAATGGGTTTATTAACCTTTTTTTGAAAATAAACTTTACATAAAATTCAATTTATATGAAAATAATAGGTAAAATAACAAAAGGAGGATTTGTTGTGTTGAAAAATATATCAAAGCATTTACTAGGATTCACCGTAGCTTTGTTTGTTGTCTTGTCCTTAGCTACAACTACGTCAGCAGCAGGTACAATTACAGGAAATAATAGTTTTGCCACTGCTTATTCGGTAGGTTATTGGAAATATAGTAATATAGATACAACTATTTTACCAGAAGACGAGGAGGCAGCTTATTTTAAATTTACACTAAATGCTGGTGAAAAAGTGTATGTGAAAAGCTCTTATCAAAGCCAATATCATGGAATGAAGATTGAATTATTTAATACTAATCAGCAACCAATTGATGAAGGAATTGCTGTAGTCAATCCTGCTTCATTAACACCATTTATTTTTGCAAAGGCAGATGCTGCTAGCGCTCAAACAGTATATGTGAAGGTAAGTAGAGGAAATTATACGGGCAATATGTATTTTACAATTTCAATCTTAGAGCGTACCAAATTAGGTAGCGGTATATTTAATTTTACTGGTACAGCTACAAACTCAGGGAATACAGGTTTAAATCTAAATGGCGTAGACTCTACTGTGATCACAATGGATTTAAGAAATAATGCAACAATCCCAGATAAAGCAGTTGTTAAGTCAATCACTACATCAAGTACGCAAACACCGAGTCAAGGAAATGTATTGCATAAAATTAGTTCAGAACAGACAAATGTTTGGTATACAGCTATTGTTTCAAACGCAACAAATGGACAGTATACAATATCTTTACAAGACCAATTAATGGCAGCTCAGAAATGGAATTTCAAATATAATGCCAAAGCAACAGCTTCCTCTAAAATGACTAATGTACGTGCGACTATTAATTATGAATATGATGTGACAGACCAATTTCAATATTAATGAAATGGGTTTGAAATGGTAAAAACCAAGCCGTGTGAAAAGAAGGGCACTGAAAAATTAAAAAAATTCACATATTTATATTAGAAATTTGTCTTTTGTTAGATTTGAAAATTTAAAAAAGTCGATTTGCATCACAATTTTTGTGGCAAATCGACTTTTTCAGTGCCCACTGTGAAAAGCGGCTTGGTTTTATTTTTCTTTCTATTTTGAACAAAAAAATTTAACGATGCTTTCTTTTAAAATTGTAATAGAACCCAGACCATATGAATAAATACATCATCCATTGTACCTTGATATCATGAATAAAAGCTGATAGAAAAGTACCGATTGCGATGTGCAGCATAACCATTAATCAAATAGATGTTCATAGGGGGTAATGTCAATTTTCATTTCCGCTAATTTTTTGCGTAAAAATTTATGATCACGCTTAGGAGTTGCTTGAATATAACCACGAATAATTAAGTCATGATTAATGGCAGGCGCTTTTTCTTCTAATGCAAGCTCGCCAATTTTGCCAGCTATTTTTTCCTTTGCTACTTGTCTAAACAGCTCAGGGACAGGGCTAACAAGCTCATATAAAAGCTCCTTCTCAGGTTGTCCCCATAAATGAATGGTTTTATCTAAATAAAACTCTTGCCAATCTAAATCCGATTTACCATCCTGCTTTGGTAATGCCTTTAAAAACTTGCGGAACATAAAAAATCCACCAATCCCCATAAAGGTAATCAATACGACTACCCAAAACAAGATAAACCATAAAAACCAGCCTGTTAACAAATCGTTCACCTCTTTGCTTTCTCTCACTCTATTATAAAAGCTAGCAAAAAAAAATTCATCCTTAATGTCCCTCTTTTAGCAATAAGTCTGTATATATTGTGTAAGAAAGGGGGTGACACCTATGACAAGTGTAAATTTTGTTAATGCAACGCTTCGTTTAAAGTATGTTACTGGCTACAATGAACAAAACGAGCCAAAGTTCGCAACGAAGACATACCGAAATGTAAATGGTTCGCATTCAACAGTGGATTTAGTAGCTGTGGCGAATGCCATTGCAAGTCTATCTACACATCCATTAGACAGCATTTCTAAAGTAGAAACAACAGATTTATCCTAAGGAGGGGAAAAAAGATGACACAAGTTTTAGAACTGCATTTTGAAACAGCTATAGGAAAAACAACTGTGCTTACGATTGATGCACCAAAGCCAACAATTACAACTGCAGAAATCCAACAGGTTATGCAGACAATTATCGCTAAAAATGTTTTTGAAGGACAAGCAGGTACTCTAGTTGCCATAAAAGGGGCACGGATCATTGACCGCCAAGTGACGGATCTTGAATTAGTGATGGCATAATGAAGAAAAGGTCTTTGTGGGATTGTACTACAAAGACCTTTTTATACAGGAGAATACTCGATTTTAATTTGTGAAGGAGGAAATTAAAGATGGAGCAGTGGTTAAACATGATTTCAGATATTGGCTTTCCAATTTTGGTGTCGTTTTATTTATTGCACCGAGTAGAGGTAAAGCTGGATGCGATTCATGAAGCACTTATTTCCTTAAAGTGAAATCTATTTCACAAAGATGTTCGAAAGCTGTCACTTGGAGTCCTTGTCAACGTTATGATCATACGATAGGATGAGGGTAATGTAGGTAGGGAGCGTGTTAAGATGAAAAATAATATAATTGGATTCATACTACTTTTGATGTTGACAACTGTACTTAGTGCATGTGGAAATGCAAAATTTAAGGCAGATTACAACTTAGCACTGCCAGATTTTGAGCATGTTAATCAACGTGGAGAAGCTGTTTCTTTAGAAAGTTTAAAAGGAAAACCATGGATTGGGATGTATATTTTCACGAATTGTACTTCTATTTGTCCACCAATGTCCTTTAATATGGCGCAGGTCCAAGAAAAGCTGAAGAAAAAAGGTGTGGAAGATTATCAGATTGTTGCGTTTTCAGTGGATCCTGATGTTGATAAGCCAGATGTACTTGCGGATTATCTAAGCAAATATAATGTACCTGATGAATTAAAATGGAATCTCCTTACTGGTTATTCACAAAAATATATTGAACAATTTGCAGTAAAATCAACTAAAATTATGGTTAAGGATGACCCTAATTCCGATCAAGTGATTCATGGTAATCAATTTTTCTTAGTGGATAAAGACGGGATTTTAGTAAAAATGTATACGGGATATGCCAAAAATATTGAGGATGTACCCATTGATACAATGGCGTCTGACATCGAAACATATATTGATGAAAATTTATAATAACAAGAAGGAAACCGTCTCAACATGAAGAGACGGTTTTTTTATGGAGAAAAATAATCTTTTATAGCTTGGGCTTCGTTTATGGAGCTACATACAGAGAGTAGTACGAATTGATTACTATTACACAAAGGATTTATAAATAGCAGAGGAAATTGTGCAATGAGCTTTACACCTATCATAATGGTTATGTTTTTCATATCGCCTATCTAGTCAATTTAAATGAAGCGGCTATGCAAAAGAAAACGATTGGGCTGGTAAAGGAATTTAGCTGAATAACCTCTACTGTACAAAAAATTCTACTTTACCTGTGTTAAATATTGTAAAGTAAAGATAACATCAAATAATAGGGGAGGATCCTTGTTTGATAGTTAAGTGTAAAACATGTGGAATTGAAGTAACCAAAAGCTTGAAGGAGTTGACGAATAATCAACTATTAAATAATAATGATGGACAGAATTTTGTACCAGAAGGTTATTATGTTAAAAGTGAGGGTGTATTTATGGATCAACAAGAGTCCATTATATTGATTCATAAGGAAGATTTAATAAATAGTAACTATCATTCTAGTGAAAGAAGATTAAATGGCTACTGTGGATACGATGGGCTTGATGGAATGAATCGTATTTGCCTTCAAAATCATGAAATTGGGACAGAGTACTCTGAATGTTGGATGTCTCACAAAATTGCATTGAGTCTTGACTGTATTGATATTATTTGAAGAAAGGGGAATATTTATGAACATTGAACAAATCTATTTAGATGTAATTGGTAAAAGGTTTAAAAGTCTCAAAGAGCAAGGTGACAAAACACTATCACAGTTAAATCATGAACAATACCATTGGACTATTAATGAAGAGTCAAATAGCATTGCAGTTATAGTAAAGCATATTAGCGGCAACATGATATCCAGATGGACAGATTTTTTAACAACGGATGGCGAGAAATCAACGAGAAATCGAGATGATGAATTTATAGACAGTCTTACTACTACAGAAGAGATTTTAACAGCCTGGGAAAAGGGATGGCAAGTTTTTTTGGATGCCATCGAGCAATTAACAGAAGCTGATTTAGAGAAAGTTATTACAATCAGGGGAGAGCAGCATTCAGTGATTGATGCAATTGAAAGACAAATGTCACATTATGCTCAGCATGTTGGACAAATTATTTACATTGCAAAGCAAGTAACGGGCTCACAATGGCAAACATTAAGTATTCCAAGAGGGCAATCTCAGAGTTTTACAGATGAGATGGTAAAAAAACATCAATAAAGAAAATCGTAGCTGTTTTTCGCTACGATTTTTTGATTTTGTTCTCTATGAAAAATAAAGCTGATACATGGAGGTTTCTGTATCTATAGATTTAGCGATTTCATAGGCCTCCTGTTGTGTTTTCCCATGCGTTATAATTTCATACATATATCTAATTAAAAACATTAAATTTGCATTGCCATCTATGTAGTCATCTGGGCCTAAATAGGAGTGACAGCCACTTTCTAAAAAGGCAGAAGCTAATGGCTTTTCACCTAGTGAACAGCCAGAGGCAATCACCTTTACACCATGAAGTTGACAATATTGTAGAACTTCTTGTGAACTGAAAAATGCTCCTCTTGGTTCATTTAATTCATAAATCTCCTCCCCTAGCTCTGGCATGCAAAAGCGCCCCTCATCTCCATGAAAATTAAGAATTAAATAATCCAGTTTTTGGTCAAGATCCTGACCTGATAGCACATCTATGAAGTCATTGGGCCTTCCAATTAAATGAAGCGTCACTCTTGCACCAAATGACTCTAATACAGATCTTAAAGCAATGGATTCGATATCACAATCTGGACCAACTACTAAACTAACATATAATTCTGGTTTACTCATACTTATTGACCTCCTTTATCTCGCATAAACGGGCAGTAATTTATCTGTGCCCAAAAGCGAAGTGTCACCAACACGTTGTTGTTCACACAAGCGTTTCCGCAGGATGAGGAGTACGCCCCTCTATAGCAATGATTAAAGATTCACTTTATCTAGTCACTGTTAGTATAAGCCATTTCATCTAGTAAAGGGAAATAAAACCATTATAATATTATTGAATCTTTTTAGTGGAATTAACCGTATATAACAATAGTTGGATGTGGAAAGAGGATTTTGGAGATAGGGAAGGATTAAATGAGAAAAGGCAACATCTATTTAACACTTTTACTCGGAATTGGTTGCGCTCTAGTATTATTCATTCATTATGATACACAACATGAAGAGCTTGTATCACGGCCATCAAGTTTTTTGCAAACATTGCAATGAGCACTTCACTCATTACTTTAATTAGCAAAATAATTGATTGAAACGTGGAAAAGTCAAGATATTTTAAAATGTGTTTATTTATTGTAAAAAATTAGTTTAATAAGAAGATTTTCGATTTACTTCATCTAGGATAATAGTTATAGATAGGCTATACTCAAGAGAGCTTATGACAATAGCAGAATAGAGGGAGCTTTATGAAGATAACGGTAGAAAGAAAATTGCAGTTTGCTTTTGGGCTAGTGTTGATTTTTCTATTATTAATTACAGGTATTTCTATGTATTATTTAAATGATAATCGTCACACGCTTAAAGAGATTCAAGAAAAAACAGAATTAATCGATTTATATCAGGATATTTCCTTCCAAACAGTTCGAGCGAATGCAGCTATAAGAGGCTATATGCTGTATGGAAAGGAAGAAATGCTTAATAATCATTTTGAAATTCGAGATACCTTACATAAATCCATTCGTCGTATTGAAGAACTTGGCTATAAAAATGCAGACTTTGAACAGTTTTTAAAGCAATTAGATGAATGGGAAAAGCCAATTGATGAAAAAATAGTGCCACTATTTCAAAATGGTGAGCATCAACAAGCACAGCAGCTTGCATTACCGATATTAGGAGAAGGTTCGCAAAAATTAGTTGTCTTTGGAAAAACAATGGCAACAGCGCAGCAAAAGGATATGCAGGCCCTTATAGAGGTAACAAGGCAAAGTGGAGACACAAGTGGTAAAGAAATTGCAGTATTGGCAATTATATCACTGCTTATCAGTATTATTATTGCAACTGTATTTGGCAGAAGGGTTGCAAAAAATATTCAACAAACTGTTGTTGAAATGGATAAGTTTTCAAATGGTGATTTACAAACACACCTTCAATTTAAAACAAAGGATGAGTTTGCCCAGCTTGCAAATTCCTTTAATATAATGTCAGAAAAACTGAGACATACGATGAAGCAAGTTGGACAATCCTCTGAACAAGTAGCAGCAACCTCTGAGCAGTTGACAGCAAGCAGTATTGAGGTAACGCAGGCAACAGAAGTGGTGACAGAATCCATTCAAGATATTGCACAGGGGATTGAACAGCAGGACTCTCTAACAAGTGATGTTCGGAATTTATCCACTCACATCTTGAAAAAAATGAACGAAATTTCTACAAGTATTGATAATGTTAATAATGCCACGGTGGAAACGAAAAGCATGGCAAGTTCAGGGCGTTCCTCAGTTCGGGATGTTATTGAACAAATGAATGAGATTTCAGATAATACGGCAGAGCTAAGCACTCGCGTTAATGATTTAGATGAAAATACGGCATCGATTGTTTCAGCAGTGAATGTTATCAAAAATATTGCCACGCAAACGAATTTATTAGCAATCAATGCCTCGATAGAAGCCGCAAGAAGCGGTGAGCATGGTAAGGGATTTGCGGTCGTTGCCGAAGAGGTTCGAAAACTAGCAGATGAATCGAATTTAGCTGCTATAGATATAGAAAAAGTCGTTGCACAAATTACTGAAAGTACTCGAATTATTGAGGAAGACATGGGCAATAGTAATGAGTCTGTAACGGTTGGCAGGGACAAAGTGAATGTGGCAAGAGATAATTTCATAACAATTGATGAGGCTATAAATGACGTACAGGCACAAACACAGGCTGTCACGGCAGCTATACGAGCGATTTATCTAGATATTGAAAAACTAGTGAAGGAAATTGATTATATTAGCGAGGTATCCATGAAATCAAGCGGCAATGTGCAAAGTGTCGCTGCATCATCTGAAGAACAAAACGCGGCGATGGAAGAAGTTGCAGCAGCCTCTTCTCATTTGGCTAAAATGGCAATTGACCTACAAGAATCGATTCAGGCATTTAAATATTAACATTCATCTCATCTTTGACGTGTCGAGATGATACAGGAGTTATAAAAAAATAAATTCAATCGTCTAAATTTAAGCGTATTCGATATATCAGTCGAATACGCTTATAAATTTTATCGATCAATATTGTGAATTTATCAACAGTTTTATATGATTTATCGAAACTTTTTTGCGATTTATCGAGAAATTTAAAGTATTTTCACTCATGGAGAAAAAATTAGTTATTTCGACCGATAAAAGCTTGGGGTGAATTGAAAAGGAAGGGAAGGTTGAACAGGGGAGGGAAGCGGCATTCTTTTTGAGTCTAAAGTGCCAATAAAGCATATAGCGTACAAACACATCTCTAGAATAAACTTTTATAGCTAACGAAGACAAAAGGAGAACTGTTGCATGAAACAATTTTTTGGAAGCTTTAAGGGCAAGCTTTATACTTTATTTGCTCTTATATTACTTATCCCGGTCATTTCTGTTGGGAGTCTGTCCTACCTTTCGGCTAAAAATTCTATAGAGCAAGAAATTTTGTTTAGTGCAAATGAAAGTGTAGATATTTTAAATAAGCTTATTGATAAAACTATTAGTGAAAAAATAAATGATGTAAGTATTTTCAGTAATGAAATAGACGCTTTACAGTATGAAGCATCAAAAACGACTATACTATCAAATTTTCAACAATATACAAAGCTTCATCCAGATGTGTTAAGTATTTATGTTGGAACAGATAAAGGTGAATTTCTACAAGAGCCTAGACTAAATGGGGAAGATTATAACCCATTAGAAAGAGATTGGTACAAGAAAGCAAAATCACTTAAGAGTGATACATTAATTACAAACCCTTATATTGATGCAGGGACTGGAGATATGGTGGTGACAATCGCCAGACAAGTGAAGGATCAATCTGGAGTTGTCGCAGTGGATATAAAATTAACGGATCTTCAAAAAATCTCCGACTCCATTAGCATCGGTAAAAATGGCTATCCATCCATTTTCGGTGACAATAATATGGTAATTGCTCATCCTACCTTAGAAGCGGGCGGAGAATTAAAAGAGAGTTTCCTTAATAAATTATACGACAGTACGTCAGGAACATATGAATATGTCTTTAATGAAGATAATCGTATTATGTTTTTTACAACAAATGAGCTAACAAATTGGAAAATTACTGGCACAATTTTTGCGAAGGAAATAGATGAATCTGCTTCAACGATCTTATCTCATACACTTTTAGTATTAGGTGCAGCTATTGTAATCAGCTCGATTGTTTTCTATTTTGTTATGAAAGCTGTGATTAAACCGATTAGAGCACTAAAGGATAGTGCTGTAACGATTAGCAAGGGTGATTTAACTGAAAAAGTCGTGGTAACCTCCAAGGATGAAATTGGACAGCTAGGTCAAGCCTTTAATGATATGCAAGGTAGCTTACGTACACTTATCCAAAAAATTGAGCGAAATGCAGAGGAGGTGGCATCTTCAGCAGAAGAGCTAACTGCCAATGCGAATCAAACAAGTATAGCAACGGAAAAGGTGGCAATATCAATCCAGGATGTTGCATCAAGTGCAGATATACAAACAACGAGTGCCAATAAAAACGCACAATCGCTTCATGAGCTTTCGAAGGCAATTCTTCATATTGCAGATATCTCTTCTACTGTGACAGACCTCTCTCAACACGCTACTCATCAAGCAGATGAAGGTGGAAAGGCAGTCCAAAATACAAAGAATCAAATGCAATCGATCCATGTATCGGTGACAGAATCCAACCAAAAAATTCAAACTTTACACGAGCGCTCACAGCAAATAACATCTATTTTAGATGTTATTACGGGCATAGCGGATCAAACTAACTTACTGGCTTTAAATGCTGCCATTGAAGCAGCAAGAGCAGGGGAACATGGTAAAGGATTTGCTGTTGTTGCTGATGAAGTAAGGAAACTAGCAGAGCAATCTCAGACATCAGCCAAGCAAATTTTTGAGCTTATTCATAGTATTCAGCTAGAAACAGAACAATCTGTTACTATTATGGCGAAAGTTTCAGAGGATGTTCAAAATGGTTTACAGGTATCTGATGAAGCTATTACCAAATTCCAAGTAATCCTCACAAGTATGAATGATATTATGCCAAAAATGAATGAGGTTTCTTCTGCCTCCGAGCAAATGTCAGCAAGTGTACAAGAAGTAGCAGCTATTACAGAGGATCTGGCTTTCTCTGCACAAGGAAATGCAACTGCATCTGAGGATGTTGCTGCCTCTACTGAGGAACAATTGGCCTCTATGGAAGAAATCAATGCCTCTGCACAAGCTTTAGCACATATGGCAGATGAATTAAAACAGTTAATTAGTCAATTTAACTATTAACACAAAAGGAGGACACTGAAAAAGTCGATTTGCCACAAAAAATGTGATGCAAATCGACTTTTTTAGTTTTTAAAGCTATCAATCCCCTCCATTGAAGGAGTTGCGTTTGAGGTATTAACGATCTTCGTCCCAACAATCTGTATTTTTCAATGTTGGAATTGATTTTGCATAAAATACTGGATTTTTGCCTGTATTACGTTGCTTCGTAAAATCGTCTAAAACAAGGAAGGCAATTTTGCCAAGAATCATGATAATTGCTATATTAATAAAAGCCATAAGTCCCATAAATAAATCTGCTAAATTCCAGACTAGCTGAACTTGTGCAACGGAACCAAACATGACCATCGCCAGCACTAACGTACGGTAGAAGAACATCCACCCCTTATGGGCATTCATAAATTCAATATTGGATTCTCCATAATAGTAGTTACCAACGATCGAGCTAAAGGCAAAGAAGATAATGGCAATAGCAATAAAGTAAGGTGCCCACCCACCTACATGGATAGCAAGTGAGTTTTGCGTAAGGATAATGCCATTGCTTTCTCCTTTATCATATAAGCCCGCTAAAATAATGATAAATGCGGTTGCTGTACAAATCATAATCGTATCAAAAAAGACACCTAAGCTCTGTACAAGCCCTTGCTTTGCAGGGTGTGAGGTATTAGCGGTAGCTGCTGCGTTAGGTACACTCCCCATTCCAGCCTCGTTTGAAAACAAACCACGACGTACACCTTGCATAATGGCGATGCCAATTGCTCCTCCAGCAGCTTCCTGAAGACCAAAAGCTTGCATGAAGATAAGTTTGAAAACTGTAGGAATTTCAGATAAGTTCGTAACAACCACATATAGTGCGACAAGTAAATAGAAAATAGCCATGACGGGTACAAGGACCTGTGTCACTTTTACAATTCTTTGAACCCCACCAAAAATAATCATGGCTGTTAATACGACCAAAATAGCCCCAATAATCCAAGGTCTTATACCAAACGCTTCACCAACAGAGGTTGCAATAGTATTGGACTGTACAGCATTAAATATAAAGCCAAAACTTAACGTTAACAGAATACTAAAAATAATACCTAGCTTGCGTTGTCCTAGCGCCTTTTCCATATAATAAGCTGGTCCACCACGAAATGTTTCGCCATCCTTCACCTTGTATACCTGAGCTAGAGTACTTTCAATAAAGGCAGTTGCCATCCCTAATATAGCAATGATCCACATCCAAAATACTGCACCAGGTCCACCTACACCAATTGCTAAAGCAACACCGGTAATATTACCTGTCCCTACACGCGAGGCTGCGCTTATCGTAAAGGCTTGGAATGGAGAAACTCCTGACTCTCCTTCTCTTTTTTCAACAATTAAACGGAACATTTCAGGAAAAAGTCTAATTTGTACAAATTTTGTGCCGAATGAAAAATATAATCCTGCTACTAATAATAGTATGATAAGAATATATGTCCATAATATTGAGTTCGTGTTATTGACAATCGTAGATAACCATTCCATCAGCTTTCCTCCTTTCACAATACGTTTTAGTCTACACTTATTTTTTATTAAAAATCAACTTTTTGAAAATAATGAATTATGGTAATATTATGGTGTTTAAATCGAATATTTATAGCCTTTCCTATAGATGAGGATTGTGGACGTGTGTCTTTGTAATATCAAAATAACAACAAAAGTATTCTGGGGTTTTATCGGAATGTTCAGATAAGGGTAAAGAAACAGACATTATGATGAATGGAGGAGAGAGAATGGCGTTCTATTTTCAACTCTATTGGCATTTTTTACTGATGATTATGGTTATGATCTTTTTGGCAGGATTGATCACTTTTCTCATTCCACGAATCCCATCTGTATTAGTTTTAGCTTTTAGCAGTTTAATAGGCATTATTTATTCACATTTAATTGAAATGGAACAGGCTTATCTATTTTTTAGTAGTATCAATCTATTGGCTACAGTTCTTCCAATTTTTTTAATTAGGTATTTGCAATATTTGAAAAGAACGGCTGAAGAAATGGAGAAGCGCAATAGACGAATTGAATCTTAATAAGTGAAAAACACATTTTTGTGATTAAATTAAATATATAATGATAGAAAAGGAGAGAAGCATATGAATACGATTGGACTAATTGGTGGCATGAGCTGGGAATCTTCTTCAGAGTATTATCGACTACTTAATGAAGAAGTAAAAAAGCAGTTAGGAGGTTTGCATTCGGCAAAGTGTATATTATATAGTGTAGATTTTCAGGAAATTGAACATTTTCAAGCTAGAGGAGAATGGGACAAGGCTGGTGAGGTGCTTGCTGAAGCCGCCTATTCTTTGGAGAAGGCGGGCGCGAGTTTTATTGTTATTTGCACCAATACCATGCATAAGGTAATTGATACAATTCAGCAGAGAATTACGATCCCCATTTTACATATAGCCGATGCAACAGCACATAAAATAGTAGAGATGGGTTTACAAAAAATAGCTCTTCTAGGGACAAAGTATACAATGGAGCAGGATTTCTATAAGGCTAGAGTGGAAACCTTCGGAATTACAGTACTTGTTCCACAGGTAGAGGAGCGAACAGAGGTCAATCGAATCATCTATGAAGAATTGTGTTTGGGGGAAATTAAACCCTCTTCCAAACATTATTATTTACAAGTAATTGATAACCTTGTGAAGTCTGGTGCGCAGGGAGTAATTCTTGGATGTACAGAGATAGGGTTGCTGATCAAGCAGGATGATGTAGAAATTCCCGTTTTTGATACAACGATGATACACGCGCAAGCTGCTGTAAATAAAGCTATTCAAAAGGAGGAATAAGATTGCCAGGTAAAATTCGAGATAGAGGTATTTCGATTGGGACGCTGCCTCTCGGTGAAAAAAATTGTATTACGGATGTAGCAGGCGTATGTGTAGGGCATATGACAATTGATGAAGCATTGACGCAAGATGGTGCATATGCATGTACAGGTGTAACCGCCATTTTACCACATAAGGGTAATTTGTTTCAGCAAAAGGTTACAGGAGCAAGCTATGTATTAAATGGTTTTGGAAAAACAGCAGGACTAATACAGGTAAATGAGCTGGGGGTTATTGAAGCACCTATTATGCTTACTAATACTTTCGGTGTGCCAGCTGTTTCACAGGGACATTGCAATATATGCTTGACATGAATCCTGATATAGGAAAATCCACAGGAACGATTAATATTATTGTAGGCGAATGTAATGATAGTTATTTAAATTCAATACGTGCATGTCCAGTAACACAGGAGCATGCTATAGAAGCGATTCGTATGGCGACCAATGATGTTGCACAGGAAGGAGCGGTTGGAGCTGGTAAAGGCATGATGTGCTTTGGCTATAAAGGGGAATAGGCTCCTCGTCCCGCATTGTCGAATATGAGACAATCGCCTATACCATTGGCTGTATGGTGCTCAGTAATTTTGGGCAAAGTTCAGAATTTTTAGCACAACGTTATGTTGAGGCATCTGTATCTCCTCAATCAAGTATATCTCCAACAGATGGCTCCATTATCATTGTAATGGCAACAGATGCACCACTTAACAGCCGTCAATTAACACGCGTTATTAAACGCTGTGGTATCGGGCTCGGCCGCACAGGAAGCCATTTTTCCCATGGTAGTGGCGATATTGTTATTGGCTTTTCCACTGCACATTGTATTCCACATCTATCAAACCAACTTGTAGAGACACGCACACAGCTTCGTGAGGATCATCCAGTTATGAATCAGCTATTTACGGCAGCTGCAGAGGCAACAGAGGAAGCTATTTTGAATTCCTTATCACAGGCAATAACTACAGTTGGCAGAGATGGACATAAAGTAGAAGCTTACCCATTTTAGGAAAGTAATAGGTTATAAAAAGTTATTGAGACATAAAAAATGGTTCAATAGCTTTTTTGTTTCATCAATTTTTATTTTTTCGGGTATTATCAACCTTAACTACGAATAAACTCCATAGATAAGTGAAAAAGAATAAAATTCGACCATCAGCAGTCATTTATGTCGTCCATTGTTTTATGATAAGAGAATAACCATTATTATGTATTTGTTCTCTATTTAACTAGTCAATGGCATATAGGTATGGTAATATCCATTTTTAAAAACTGAATTATTAGATAATTAAATGGTTATTTTATAATTTTGCTTGATTGGATTGATGCATATAGAGAAAAGCGTTTTTCATCCGATTACAGCCAATATCACTTCATTTCAATCATTGAAAATAGCCGTGTGTGAAGGCTTTGTGCCACTTATCCAAATTAAAGCGCAGCATCCGAATCTTTACCAAGCCCATTTACCATCAACAAAAGATACCTACAGGTGATCTATGTACGTGAAGGTGTCTATGAGCGATTAAAAGAAGCGCTTTCAGTATTGCCAAAAGCATATAGTTTAGTGTTATATGATGGCTATCGTCCCTTTCAAGTAACAGTATTTGTTTCCACATTTTGCACAGAAGATTGCACAACGATTTCCGCATTTTTTCACACAAGAGATTGACAACGAAACGCGAAGGTATGTTGCATTTCCAAGCTTGGATTGTATAACTGCATGACAATGGCTGGTTTTACTAACTATTCAGAGGAATGGTGGCATTATGATTACAACAATATTGCTTGAGCTAGGAGAGTTCAAGTAGAGATAGCGAGTTACGGAGCCGTGCAGGCAGTTATTCATAATCATTATGTAAAGGAGTTCAATTTTATATGAAGGTTTATATAAGTGCAGATATTGAAGGAATTACAGGTACTACAGTATGGAGTGAAACGGAGCTAAATGCCCCAGATTATCAGTTTTTTCAAAAGCAAATGACTCAGGAAGTAGAGGCTGCGATTGAAGGGGCAATTGCCGGCGGAGCTACTGAAATTTTATTAAAGGATGGGCATGATTCAGCTCGGAATTTAGATATTTCAAATTTACCCATCAATTGTAAAATCATTCGTGGATGGACCTATGACCCAATGTGTATGGTTGCAGGATTAGATAACACGTTTGATCGAGCCATTTTTATTGGCTATCACAGTAAAGGTGGAAGTGAGCGAAATCCTTTGGCCCATACACTCTGTGTGTTTGCAGATGTCAAAATTAACGGGGAGTATGCCAGTGAATTTCTGATTAATACGTATGCAGCGGCATTACATGGGGTACCTGTTTCATTTGTTAGCGGGGATGTTGGGCTAACAGAAGAAATTCAGTCCATAAATGAAAACATTGTCACATTTGCCACGAAAGAAGGAATCGGCAATGCAACGATTAGTGTTAGTCCAAAATTAGCCATTCAGGAAACAAAAAGACTAGTGGAGGAAGCTATGAAAGTTTCACGCAATTCCTTACAAGTATCATTACCTAAACATTTTAAAGTAGAAATTATTTATCGTGACCATACACGCGCATATCGAAATTCCTTTTACCCTAATGCTACATTTAAACCTCATAATATAGTGGAATTTATCACAGATGATTTTTATGAAGTGCTTCGAATTTTACAGTTCCTAACATAGGTGAATTTGTAGAAGGGGAAAATGAATTTTGACAATTTGGAGAGCAATTGGACACGCCCTTCTTGTTAATTTGGGGAGGTAGGCATTTTTGGACGTAGGGGTAAATATCAAATAATCCAGTAACCGTGATTATCATCCATAATAATGTGATTCAGATGAACATTCAGGTGCTTATTCGAGCAGTTTTACCGCTCCATTCTAACGACTGGTCTATAACGTGAAAGTGGAGTGAATCTACTGCTTATTATGCGAGACAAAAAAGAAACTTAGGGGGATGCCTATGATGAAAAGATATTGGTGGCTTTTCGTATGTCTTGTCGCATTGCTTTGCGCAGCCTGTAGTGATGATTCTTCGAATGAAAAAAAATCAGAGTATCGTGTTGTCTATTCAGGGGAAATAAAAACATTAAATTACTTAAAAACCTCTGAAACCAATGAGTTTGCGGTGGCAGCGAACTTAGTCGATGGATTAATTGAGTATGATAAATATGGTGTCGTGCAGCCTGCTCTAGCGAAGGAATGGTCTTCCAATGAGGATGCAACGGTATGGACATTTAAGCTTCGTGGAGATGCAAAGTGGGTTACCCATGATGGAAAGGAGTTTGCGGATGTTGTTGCTCAAGATTTTGTAGATGGCCTACATTATGTACTGGATGCAAAGAATGAATCATCAACAGCTTGGATTGCCACGGTTGTTAAAAATGGAGAAGCCTTCTATAACGGCGAAATTAAGGATTTTAAGCAGGTTGGCATAAAGGCAACGGATGAACATACAGTAGAATATACTTTAGAAACGCCTACACCATATTTTCTTTCTATGTTGAATTATGTCTGTTTCTTCCCAGTAAATGGTGAATTTATTGAGGAAAAAGGGAATAGCTTTGGAACAACACATGAAAATTTCCTTTATAATGGCTCCTATATTTTAGACAAATTCGAACCGCAAAATGAGCGTGTACTTGTGAAGAATGAAACATATTGGGATAAGGACAATGTGTTCATTGATCGTATTCGCTATAAATACAATAAAGAAGCGGCTACGGTTGCACCAGAATTATTTTTACGAGGGGAAGTAGATACTGCAAGCATTCCAACGTCCATTATTGATGAATGGTTCAAAGATGATAAGAAAAAATCACAAGTTCGTCAAACGCAAAATAACTTCTATACGTACTTCTATGCACTAAACTTTAACCCTCAATTCGATGCAGAGTATGAGCCAGATAACTGGAAGGTCGCAGTCAACAACAAAGATTTCCGTAAGTCCTTATTCCATGCTCTTGATCGTGTCCCTGCCATGCTAACTTTAGAACCATATAATCCAAAAGATTTGCTTAGCAATACAATTACACCTAAAAACTTTGTTGATATAGATGGCCTTGATTATACGCAACTAGCACCATTAGCGGATATTGCAAATCAGGATTCCTTTAATAAAGACCAGGCATTGGCATACAAGGAAAAGGCAATGGCTGCACTTGAAGGAAAAGCAACATTCCCTGTAAAAGTATTAATGCCATATAATGCTGGTAGTCCAGATTGGGCAAATCGTTCACAAGTGGTGGAACAGCAAATTGAGAAATTATTAGGAACAGACTATATCGATATTATTGTGGAGGCAGGACCATCCACAGGCTTTTTATCAGAAGTTCGTCGCCCTGGTAAATTTGCATTGCTGGAAGCCAACTGGGGACCTGACTATGCTGATCCATCAACGTATACTGATCCATTTACTGTAGATGGAACTTACAATAAACCAGAACTAGCGGAAGGTTATACTGAAGCTAATGGTAAATCAAAATATCAAAACTTAGTGGACGGAGCAAAGTCAACAATTGATACAGTAAAACGATATGAATTATTTGCGAAGGCTGAGGCTTTCTTAATTGATGAAGCATTTGTCATTCCTTATTCAGTAGGGGGAAGCGGCTATGTTGCCTCTAAATTAAATCCTTTTGAGGCTCAATATTCTCCATTTGGAGTGACAGCAGAGAAATTTAAGGGACAACGACTATTAGATAAACCAATGAGCAATGATGAATTTAAAGAAGCGCTAGCAAAGTGGGAGCAGGAACGTGCTGATGCATTAGCAAAAGCAGCACAATAAGATGAAAGTTGGGCAGTAGGGTTAACAAGGAGATTCCGAATAAAAAATATCGGCATCTCCTTTCATCTTTCTGAAAAAGGAGGATACTTCCATGCTGTGGTATATAGGGAAGCGACTCTTACAATCTGTGATTACTCTTTTTATCATCCTAACAATTGTTTTTTCATTATTACGATTAATGCCAGAGGAAGGCTATTTAGGAGCAGCAGCCGATAAAATGTCGCCTGCGCAACAAGAAATATATTTAACAAATTTAGGATTACGTGATCCTTTATTGGTCCAACTAGGTAACTTTTACAGTAAATTGTTTCAAGGAGATTTGGGGAAATCTGTTACCTACAGGACAGATGTACCAGTCGTTACAATTATTGCAGATAAAATTATGTATTCCTTGGCTTTCGGTTTAGGGGCTGTTGTGTTATCTCTTTTGCTTGGTGTTCCACTTGGTATTTTAATGGCTCAAATGAAAGGGCGTTGGCTGGATAGATTGGGGACTGGCTATATAGTGATTGTCGTTGCAGTACCAGCTGCTGTTTACTATTTAGTTATTCAAATGTATATTACGGAAATTTTTCATTTGCCAATGCTCTTTGATGAGTATAAGCCTATTACCTGGATTTTACCACTTGCTTCAATGGCATTAGCACCAACTGCCTCCTATGCCATGTGGATGCGACGTTATATGGTAGATGAATTAAACAAGGATTATATTAAGCTAGCACGAGCAAAAGGCATGAAAGAGCGCACATTAATGTTTAAACATGTTTTACGAAATGCCTTTATACCAATGGCACAATATTTACCTGCAACGATTCTTTTTACAATTACTGGCTCCATCTATATTGAATCTCTGTACTCGATTCCTGGGATGGGTGGCTTACTCGTTGATGCGATACAGCGCCAAGATAACACCATTGTACAGGGCTTAGTCCTTGTTTTTTCTTCACTTGGGATTGTTGGCTTGATTTTAGGGGATATTGCCATGGCACTTGTTGATCCACGTATTAAATTGGGGAAAGGGGAGAGTGTACGCTAATGGGTATGTATTCCGAGGAAATTAATAATATTTCTCATAAATCACGTGAAACATTATTTGAGTTTGCAGTAATGGATGAGCGTCAGGCAGAAGAAACAGCCTACTCAAACTATTCCTATTGGCGTTCAACCTGGAAATCCTTTTTGAAAAATCGTATCGTCATCTTTTTATTAATCGGTGTGCTAATAATTGTAACCTTCACCATTCTTCAACCGTATTTACCAGCACAAAAATCTCCAACTGAAATTTATTTAGATGAACAGACAGGTCTACAGGCACGGAATATTACTCCAAATGCTGAATTTTGGTTTGGGACAAACTCCATAGGACAGGATCTATGGTCGCGTATTTGGGCAGGGACAAGGACCTCTTTATTGATTGGCTGTGTCGTTGCCATAGTAGAGGCTATTATTGGAATTACAATTGGTACACTTTGGGGCTTTTCGCGTAAATTGGAGTTGCCGATCACACAGCTTTACAACATCGTTGATAATATTCCGACAACCATCGTGTTGATATTAATGTCATATATTTTACGACCTAGTGTTTCCACCATTATTATTGCGATGTGTATTACGGGGTGGGTTGAAATGGCGAGGTTTATTCGCAATCAAATTGTCATTTTACGAGATCGTGAATATAACTTAGCTTCAAAATGTTTAGGAACACCCGATTATCGCATTATTGTCAAAAACCTATTACCTTATTTGATTTCAGTAATAATGCTACGAATGAGTTTGGCTATTCCATTTGCAATAGGTGCTGAGGTTTTTTTAACCTACATCGGATTAGGTTTGCCAATCAGTGAACCGTCTTTAGGGAATTTAATTAATGAAGGACGAGTGCTGATGATGTCTCCAGAATTACGATATCAGCTTCTATTTCCGAGTATTGTTTTAAGTGTGATTACAATTGCATTTTATATTATAGGAAATTCATTTGCAGACGCAGCAGATCCCAAAAATCACGTATAAAGGGTGAGGATATTGACACAAGCACTATCTCGTATTTTGGCTATTCAAAACCTAGTGATTAAATTTTCGCTTCGTGGCAGGATACTAACAGCCATTCGTGATATCTCCCTTGATTTGTATAAGGGAGAAAGTCTTGCAATAGTGGGTGAATCAGGTTCGGGAAAATCAGTGCTAATGAAATCAATTATGGGCTTGCTCGATAAAAATGGTTCCATAGATCAGGGACAGATTATCTACAACAACTGGGATTTAACACAATTTAAAAAGGAGCAGGAGTGGCTAGCTATTCGTGGAAATGAAGTGGCGATGGTGACTCAGGACCCAATGACATCATTAAATCCACTGAAAACGATTGGCAAGCAAATAGAGGAATGCGTTATGTTACATCAGTGTCTAAAGGGCAGAGTCGCATATGTAGAAACCTTAAAATTGTTAAAGGATGTTGGTATTCAAGACGTAGAAAAACGTTACAAGCAGTATCCGCATGAATTTTCAGGTGGAATGCGTCAACGAATAGTCATTGCTATTGCTCTAGCTTGTAAACCAAAAATATTAATATGCGATGAACCGACAACAGCCTTAGACGTTACCATACAAGCCCAAATTTTACAGCTTTTAAAGCACCTTCAACAAAAATATGGGCTAACAATCATCTACATCACACATGATTTAGGTGTTGTTGCCAAGGTAGCCAATCGGATTGCTGTAATGTATGCAGGAGATATTATTGAAATTGGTGAGACACATGAAATTTTCTTTAATGCTAAGCATCCCTATACATGGGCACTCATTTCTTCATTACCACAGCTAGGCTCAAAGGGCGAACAGCTTTATTCCATTAAGGGTACACCACCAAATCTTTTTCAAGACATTAAAGGAGATGCCTTTGCACCACGCAATCCGTACGCGTTAAAGGTTGATTTCGTGGAACGTCCTCCATTTTTTCAAGTAAGTAAGACACATTATGCTCGTACATGGCTGTTAGATCCTCTTGCTCCTAAAGTACAGCCACCTGAAGCACTTCAGGCATTTTTTGAAGAAGGGAGGCGGTACGCATATGACTCATAAAGAGATTCTAGTTGAGGTGAAAAATTTAAAGATTGCTTTTGGTAAGGGTAAGCATAAATTTATGGCGATTAATGATGTTAGCTTTACTATTTTTAAAGGTGAAATATTTGGCTTAGTAGGAGAATCAGGCTCAGGGAAAACTACAATTGGTCGAGCCATTATGCGTATCAATGATGTGACTGACGGACAGATATTATATCGTGGTAGGAATATTCATGGTAAAATCCCAAAAAGCTGGGATCGGGAAATTACCCAGAAAATCCAAATGATTTTTCAAGACCCTATGGCATCCCTTAATGAACGAGCTAAGGTTGATTATATTATCTCCGAGGGACTACTTAATACAAAAAACTTTAAAAATGAGACTGAGCGTCAACAAAAGGTGCGGGCTGCACTTTTAAATGTAGGATTATTACCAGAGTTCTCTAGCCGCTTTCCACATGAATTTTCAGGTGGTCAGCGTCAGCGTATTGGCATTGCACGAGCTTTAGTAATGGAGCCAGAGTTTATGATTGCAGACGAACCCATTTCGGCCTTAGATGTCTCTATTCGTGCACAAGTATTAAATTTATTAGCAAACTTACAGCAGCAAAAGAATTTAACCTACTTATTCATTGCTCATGATTTGTCAGTAGTCCGCTTTATTACGGACAGAACGGCTGTTATTTATAAAGGGAAGATCGTTGAGCTAGCAGATACTGAGCGGCTGTTTTCTAATCCTATTCATCCCTATACGCGAGCATTGTTATCAGCCGTGCCAGAGCCTAATCCCTATAAGGAACGAAATAAAATCATAGAGATTTATGATCCAGCACAGCATTGTTATGATAAAAATCCTCCGTCGTTTAAGGAAATAGAAGAAGGACATTTTGTTTTGGCAAATGAAGAGGAAATGGCAAGATACAAGGCATCGCTACACATGGAGGGACACAAATGATACGTCCAAAAGCTTTAAAAATTGGGGATACAATTGGTCTTATCAGTGCGTCAGGTGCAACTCCATCTGACAAATTAAAGCCAGCTATAGAAAGTGTTGAAAAGCTTGGATTAAAGGTAGTCGTTGGAGAAACATGTCGAGCAAGGCACGGTTATTTAGCAGGAACTGATCAACTTCGTGCATCTGATGTCAATCAAATGTTTAACGATTCTACGATTGATGGTATCTTCTGTATTCGTGGAGGTTATGGGGCAACAAAAATTTTACCTCTTTTAGATTTCGATATAATAAGAGCCAATCCAAAAGTATTTGCTGGTTATAGCGATGTTACAGCTCTACATATCGCCATCAATCAGAAATGTGGCTTTGTGACCTATCATACGCCGATGCCATCAACCGAATTTATTCAACAGGATATGGATAAATATACATGGGAATCTTTTAAACAACAGGTGATGGCAACAACTTGTCATGATTATCTGCTAAAAAATCCACCTGGTCGTAGTATGATAGCACTTGCTGCTGGTCAAGCAACAGGACAGCTAATTGGAGGAAACTTAACATTAGTGACAGCTTCACTTGGCACTCCATATGAAATAGATACTAAGAATAAAATATTATTTTTAGAAGATATTGATGAAACTGAACATCGTGTAGATCGAATGCTCACACAGCTTAAATTAGCGGGCAAACTTGATGAGGTGGCGGGCATTTTATTAGGAGCTTGGACCAATTGCGGACCTGATAACCTGAAGCATCCAGAGCATAGTTTATCGCTACAGACTATTTTTCAAGAGATTTTATTACCACTAAAAAAGCCCATTATAATGGATTTAACGTGTGGTCACTGTTTACCTACAATGTCGTTACCTCTTGGTAGTACCATCTCCTTGAATACAGAAAACCAACAAATAAGAGTTATAGTGTAGGTATAGCATATGGAACGTGCTATTCAAAGAGTGCTAGATGAAGCTCCTTATAATGTACATGTATTTGTCAAAGACGCGAATACAAATCACTATTTCATACAGGAAAAGTTTCAGGCGGTTTTTTCCAGTGCTAGTTTGATTAAAGTACCTATTCTACTTGGAGTGCTGCATTATTTAGAGGGCAACAATCAAGACATCCATCAAGAGATTGAGGTAGCACCAAAAGAATGGGTTGACTATAGTGTGATCAGTGAACAGCGCATTGAACAAAGTACTATCTATGAGTTATTGGTGTGGATGATTATTACCAGTGATAATACAGCCACCAATGTCCTAATAGATTTTATTGGAATAGATGTTTTTAACCATTATTTTAGTCAAATTGGCCTTCATCAAACCAAATTACAAAGGAAGATGATGGATTTCGAAAAGTTAGAAAGAGGAATTGACAATCTCACTTCAGCAAATGATATGGCCCATCTTTTTTCACGTATCTACCAACAAGACCTTTTATCTACAAAATTTAGTAAGTTAACAATTGATATTCTAAGTCGCCAGCGTGTCCATGAATCACTAAAACGTTATCTAATAGATGATGTGAAAATGGCTCATAAAACAGGTGGTCTTGAAACAGTCGATCATGATGTTGGGATTGTTTATAATGGCTCAAATGATTATCTAATAGGTGTTTTTATAACTGATGTAATAAACAATGAGTATGCAAAGCAGCTTATCGGTCGAATATCAAAAATTGTGTATGAGCATTTTGTGAAGCGAAGGGAGTGATCAAATGAATGCTGTTGTGACAGCAATGATTGCAAATTTACATGCCATACCACAGGAAGAATCCGAATTGGTGGATGAGGTACTTAATGGCATGCCTGTACAGATCATTGCCAACATAGATGCTAATTGGGTACGTGTACAAACAGCCTATCGATATGAGGGGTTTTGCCAGAAAAAATATTTAATTGCGGACGAGGATAAAACAAACGCTTGGCTACAAGAAGCCAACCATTACATTATTCAAAACTTCGCAGATATTCTACAATATCCGCGAATTCAAAGTAGCAAAATAATGACGCTCGTAAAAGGTTCAATTGTACGATCTTTATCAATCGAAGTGAACGACCCAGAGTGGGTGGCTATACAAATAGCGTCTGGTGAAATAGGATATGCACGAAGAAAATGGCTTCAACCAAAAGTTGCTAAAAATAAATTATCAGACTCCCAATTCCGAGAAAATGTTGTGCAAACAGCGCTTAGCTATTTAGCTACTCCCTACCGCTGGGGAGGTAAATCTCCTTTAGGTATTGATTGTTCAGGGCTTTGTTCAATGGCTTATATGCTAAATGGAGTACGGATTTACCGAGATGCTAAAATTGTTGATGGGTTTCCGATTAAACAAATATCTTTTGAGCACCTGCAAAAGGGCGATCTATTATATTTTCCAGGACATATGGCCTTATATATGGGGGATAGTCTTTATATTCATTCTTCACTTGGTGGGAGTGAGGTAAGTATAAATAGTTTGGATAGCCAACATCCGCTTTATCGTAAAGACTTAGCTACAACACTTGCTGCTGTCGGTAGCTTATTTAATTAATTATATTTTAATGAACGTGGTGAAGTGAAATGGAGCAATTGTTTAGCTTCATTCAGCAAATGTTTTTTGTATCGAAAGCAAAGCGGCAGTTACAATTACGCCAAGGTGAAATTGATTTAGTTTCCAATCATTTATTAGATGTCTTCTGTATACAAACAGAGTGCATCTTTTTTTTTGTTTTCATAAAACTATGGGGTGATGAGATGAAAAGGGGGTGCAAAAAAACATACAAAGAACGTGGTAGATCCTTGGTGTCACGCAGTATACAACGTTGATAGATATAGTTAAATTCCAGCGGATAATATTGGTATTTTATTCCTGTGAATTGTTAATAATAGATAGTTAGAATGGGATTATTTTATGCTATACTAAAGTCAAAAGTTAAAGGAAAGGAGGAGATGTATTGGACACAGATTTAAAAGAATTATTACGTTCCGTTTTAAGGGAAGAGTTAGCACCGATTAATCAACGATTAGATGGAATGGATAAACGATTTGATGAAATAGACAAGAGATTAGATGGAATGGATAAACGATTTGATGAAATAGACAAGAGATTAGATGGAATGGATAATCGTTTTGACGGTATTGAACAGCGCTTAGATAAAATTGAAAGTGATGTACAGGAACTGAAGGCTGGACAAGCTGAACTTCAGAAAAATATTGTTGAGCATTTAGGAAATTTCACCGAAAAAATCGCTCATCAAGTAGAGGATAGAACGGGTGCATTAAATAAACGTGTTTTTGAAATAGAAACGGTGATTCAAAGATTGACGAATCAGTAATTTTTGAAAGTTTCTATTTGTATTGTTGCTATACATGTATATAAAAGAAGATATTATTAAAAATCTCCATGCCACAAAGGGTGTGTCCCAAAGTAGCGTGGAGATTTTAATATTGATAAATATTTAATTCTTGGCCTGCTTCGATTTTATCAGATCGGAGCTGATTCCATTGTTTAAGGGATGTTACTTTCACTTTATGTGCCTCCGCAATATGCGTAAGAGAATCACCGTCTGTTACGGTAATCGTTTTTTTATTTTTTACAGGACTATCGTATTGATTTAGATCATATTTTGCAATGACTGTATTGAGTTTTTCATTGTATTTGGAATCTGTTGCATAAGAACCTGTTAAAAAATTAGTAGCATCTGTATAGGATTTTGTATTGCTTTTAAATACTCCTGCATAGAAGTCTTTATTCCAGGAGACACCGTTACGCAATAATTTTACATAGTCTTTCATGGATTCTTCATAGGAAGGATATTTGCGAAATTCAGCCATCACAGTTGTCATGTTACCAGAACCATCGTCCTCAGATGTTTCAAGTGTTACTGAGTTATTTTGGTAACGACCTTTCATCCCAAATAAATTGTTATTAGGTGCAGCGCCAAGTCCACTTTGACCATGCTCACTTTCTAAAATGGCTTGTGCAATCATAACAGATGCGTATAAATCATTATCAGCTCCAAGTTTTCGTGCAGTTTCTGCAATAGAGCCAATAAATTCTTCTACGCTTGGACGATCATCCACAACTTCAGGAACTGTGGTTTCACGCGTATTGAATAGCTGCGTTACCATAAAAAACGAAATACAAATAACGATAGTAGCAATCATTAGACCTTTGAAGAAATTTATGAAGTATTTCATGGTTTCATTGATGTTGGTGGATTACAACATCTCCCTCCTTTCTATCAAAGTTTAGCTATCTCTAATTATTGCAAAGAGTGCAAGAGAAATAAAGAGCTGTTTAAATAGATTCCATCATTAATAGAACGTCATTTGTGTCAATTAGTTCCTAGCTTGGTTTGACACTTTCTTGGACATAAACTGTTTGAAACCCTCGAAATATTGTTCGGAAGCCTCCCAGCGTCTAGCATCCAAAAAAGAAATATCTAGGCTACCATAGTAGTTAGGAGGTTGATAGTATCGTGAAACATAGGATTGATTGTCAAGTGTATAAAAATAATACGTTTCGTCAGGAGTCATAATTTCAACTCGAGCGTGTATAAAGTCACCTTCTTCATCAATATACGATTGACGGAAGCTGTAATATTTGGAATCGTCCCAGAAACCATCATTATCATCATCTAGTGCTTGAATTTCTGGATGCTGCAAAATATCCTCCACGTATTGGATTTCGATGTCCCGTAAATAAAGCTCCGCTACATTTACAGAGGTCAATAGCAAAATCCAGTAAGCCTTCAAATCTGATAAATCATCCTGTGGTACTTCCATAATGACCATCCACTCGGCTCCCTCATCTAAGGTTTTTCTCAATAGGGAAATGGATTGATCTTCGTTGAGCCAGATAAAATAATGGTATTGCGAAGTTTTCAGGTAAACATTGTCGTTGCGTTTGTCTCCATCTTCATCTATCTGCTCCCGCTGAACTGTAAAATGCACACCTTGCTCCTCAAAATTAAAAGTAGATGTATCTTCTGACATAAGAATACATTGTGTCAGCTTTCGAATATTTTCTTCATCTATATTATTATGCGTAAAATATAAAGGGGCTGTTTTCTTTGTTTGATGGATTCCGTTTAGATTAGTAAGTGGAGAACGTCCTTCTTTAAGAATTCTGACGAGTGTATCGAATGAAAACCCAATCTCATCGTCATCCTCATCATCGTCGTCATCCATGTTCAGAAATACCTCTTCGATTAACACATCCTGAATCTTTACGGGAAGGTCCTGAAAAACACCATCTCCATACCAAATGTTTACTAGACACTTTAACCACTTCTGTCCATCTACTTTGAAGCGATACTCGTCATCCTGAACTAAAACCGTTGCATGAAGATTGCCTTTCACAATCGTTTCACCGTGATTATAGGAGCCGCTCAAAATACCTTCAACCTTCAAATGACCGTGTACGTAGATTTCTTGACCACCTACAGCTATATTTTTAGCAGTCAAATTGCCCATCACGGTTAGCCCTATAGCCCCGTCTGTCCCTGCATTGTAGAGATTGTCTACCGTGAAATTACCACCAATAAAAATGGTGATTGTATTTTCTTGTTCTGGGAAGGGCTTGCCCCAATCCAAATCAAGGAAAGGGAGTGTTAAATCGCCTTCATAATAAGCAGCAATATCATCATCGCTAAAATCCTTGTAAAACTTTGCCCACCAAGAGTCTTCAGGAAATCTTTCAGCCAGTTGGCTGATAGGCATAAATTGAAATCCATTGTTCATACTTCACTACCTCTCGATTTCTATTTTTTTTATCTTCTCATAAGTGGCAATTAAACGTCAATTTCCGATTATAAGAGACAGGCACAATTTAAGAAGAAATGGTATTATTAACCTTTAAAGATATTAACTGTTGAAAAGAAACGCTTTTAAATAACGATTAACAAGAGATATTCTGGATGAAATAATGTTAAAGTGGTAAATGTTTGAAATGGCTTTAGGTTGTGAAATATAAAGGGGGGAAACAATGTAACTAGGACTAGGCTTTCAATAGCAAATTCAAAAGGAGATGACAGATGATAACATTTGACAATGTCTCAAAAAAATATGGTAACAACCATACGGCTGTTAAAGCACTGAACGTAGAAATTAAGAAGGGCGAATTTTTTGTTATTATCGGTCCAAGCGGATGTGGCAAAACTACATTATTGAAAATGATTAACCGATTAATTTCTTTAACTGAAGGAACTATCTGGATAAATGACAAAAGAATAAGCGACTATAATATTCATGAGTTACGCTGGAATATTGGCTATGTATTACAACAAATTGCCCTTTTCCCACATATGACGATAGAAGAAAATATAGCAGTTGTGCCTGAATTAAAGAACTGGGGTAAAACGAAAATCCAAAAGCGGGTTAAAGAATTATTGGAGATGGTTGGGCTTGAGCCTGAAACATATCGTCAGCGTAAGCCAAAGGAGTTATCAGGTGGCGAACAGCAAAGGGTTGGAGTTATTCGCGCCTTAGCGGCTGACCCAGAGATTATTTTAATGGATGAGCCTTTCAGTGCGTTAGATCCAATAAGCCGTACAAAGCTGCAGGACGATTTATTGGATATGCAGCGTTCTATACAAAAAACAATCGTTTTTGTATCCCATGACATGCAGGAGGCACTTAAATTAGGGGATCGAATATGTGTGATGAAGGATGGTAAAATTGTTCAAATTGGCACACCTCAAGAAATTGTTCAAAACCCTGTGAATGATTTTGTCCGACAGTTTATCGGCTTAAACAATGTGTACAAACCCTTTGATATTCATATAGTCATGCAACCAATCATTGCGTCAAATAAGCTAGATGGTATCATTTTTATCAATGATTCATTCGCTACAATTCTTGAAAAACTAGCACAAGTTGACAGTTTAGGTGTTCAAGAGAATGGAAAACTGATTGGTATGGTAACAAGAGTATCTATGCTGCAGTATTTAGCGAAGGATTCTTTAGAAAGAGGGCATGGACATGGCTAATATTTTTGAGATGTTTCATGAGCGTAAGGGACAGTTAGCGGCAGCATTACTGGAACATATACAAATATCCTTTATAGCGCTATTTTTTGCCGTGATCATCGCCATTCCATTAGGTATTTATTTAACAAATAAAAGGAAAATAGCAGAAACTATTATTGGGGTCAGTGCGGTCCTTCAAACAATTCCTTCACTAGCGTTACTTGGCTTATTAATACCTCTGTTTGGCATTGGAAAAGTACCTGCCATTATTGCCTTAGTGGCCTATGCTCTTCTTCCAATATTAAGAAACACTTATACGGGTATTAATGAGGTAGAGCCATCTTTAAAAGAGGCAGCGATGGCGATGGGAATGAATACAAGAAAACGGCTATTAAAAGTAGAATTGCCACTTGCCATGCCTGTTATTATGGCAGGCATTCGAACAGCAATGGTATTAATTGTTGGAACAGCAACATTAGCAGCCTTAATTGGTGCTGGAGGATTGGGGGATATTATTCTTCTTGGTATTGATCGAAATAATACATCTCTGCTACTTTTAGGTGCTATACCCGCAGCAATATTAGCACTAGTTTTCGATTTTTTACTAAAAAAATTAGAATTTTTGTCATTTAGAAAAACGATGACAGCCCTAACTATGATTAGTATTTTGGCATTATTCATGATCATTTTACCATTGCTAAACAACACAGAAAAAGAGGAGATTGTGATTGCTGGAAAGCTGGGATCGGAGCCTGAAATACTCATTAATATGTATAAATTACTTATTGAGCAGGAAACAGACCTGAAGGTACAATTAAAACCTGGTCTTGGAAAGACTTCCTTTGTATTTAATGCACTAAAATCAGGCAGTATTGATATCTATCCTGAGTTTACAGGAACGGCTATTTCAGAATTTTTAAAAGAGGAAGCGGTCAATAACAATCAAGAAGATGTCTATAATCAGGCTAAAGAAGGAATGATGAAGCAATTTGAAATGGTGATGTTAAGTCCAATGAAATACAATAATACGTATACTTTAGCAGTTTCCAAAGAAATGGCTGAAGCCTACCATTTGCAAGCAATTTCTGACCTTAAGCCGATTCAAGAATCTATAAAAGCAGGCTTTACATTGGAATTTAATGATCGAGAAGATGGCTATATAGGTATTCAAAAACGCTATGGCATTACACTTGCGAATATTACAACAATGGAGCCAAAGCTAAGATACCAAGCAATTCAATCTGGGAATATTGATTTATTAGATGCATACTCTACCGATAGTGAAATACGTCAATACAATTTGCATGTGTTGGCAGATGATAAAGAGCTGTTCCCGCCTTATCAAGGTGCACCTCTACTTAGAAAAGAAACAATTGAAAAATATCCTGACGTAGAAAAAGCTTTAAATAAGCTGGCAGATCACATCACTGATGATGAAATGCGCGAAATGAATTATCAGGTCAATGTAGAAGGTGAAAATATTGTAAATGTTGCACGGGACTATTTAATAAAGGCTCAATTACTAAAATACAAATAATCATAAAAGCTAGAAAAGACAGTGTATTTCTTTTCTAGTTTTTATTAATTTTAAATAATAATTAATTAATGATAAACATTAAATAATTATTGAAAAAAATAAAATACTATGTATACTAAATAATAAGAAAGGGGATGCTTTATTATGGAGCAAACAATCCAAAGTAAGGAATTTCGATTGTTAACAAAAGGATTACGTACAATTTTCACCATTATTATGGTTCTGATGATTTTTGCGCTAACAATGATAGGTGTTCTTTTGGTAGCAGTAATTGTAGTGACGGAAAAGGAAGTAAATAATATACTGGTACATGGGCAGATTGCTGCGTCTATTAACTTTGAGGGCTTGGAAATCGTATTAGCCAATAAAGTAGCAGATGATTTTCAATTTTCCAAATTGATTGTCTTGAGATTACTATTTACTGCTACAATATACATAGCTCTATTATTATTTATCGTTGTGCAAGTCAGAAATGTGTTAAGTAACTTAAGTAAAGGAATTATTTTTTCAGGTACAAATAGTAGAAAAATGGAATGGATTGCTTATGCTATCGTTTTTTTAAGCTTAACAGTCAGTGCATTCCGTACGTATGTAGCCTATACCATTTTTGAACAATTTAAGTTAGCGGAATTGCTGGTCGATACGGGATTAATCAAAGGGGTGGCTTATCAATTTACTGGCGTTAATTGGACACTTCTACTATGTGGATTAGTCATTTGGACGATTGCACGTGTATTCCGATATGGAGCGTTTTTACAAGATGAATATGATGCAACAGCTTAGGAAGTGAAAAAATGACAATAATTATTCGATTAGACCGAATGCTTGCTGATCGGAAAATGCAGCTAAGTGAGCTAGCAGAAAAAGTAGATGTGTCGATTGTCAATCTATCCAATTTAAAAACGGGAAAGGTTCGTGCCGTGCGTTTCTCTACATTAAATGCGATCTGTAGGGCACTGGGATGTCAACCAGGAGATATTCTAGAATATGTAGAGGATGAGGAATCATAGAGACCCTAAGAGTAGAATGCTCCTTGGGTCTTTTATTTACGGAATAAATAAGGTATAACAGAGGCTATCTTTAAAACAGTGGGTTAGGAGGGACAATCAAACATGAATACTTTTGGTTTTCTATTTATTGCAATCACCTCAGAGGTTTTTGCCAGCTCAATGTTAAAACAAACAGATGGCTTTAAACGTATACTACCGTCTATTGGTGTCGTAGTTGGATATGGTACAGCTTTTTATTTTCTTTCCCTAACATTGCAATCCTTAGCCATCGGTACTGCATATGCGATATGGGCTGGAGTGGGAACGGCACTAACAGCCATCGTTGGTGTAATCTTTTATAAGGAATTAATGAATCGAAAAAAACTTTATGGAATGTTATTTATTATTATTGGTGTAATTGTTCTTAATCTTGCTGGTGGCGGTCATTAAGGAGGAATAAACAATTGAGAGGTTATCTGTTTTTAACGTTATCGATTATTAGTGAGGTATTTGCGACAACAATGCTTAAACTTTCAGAGGCATTTACAATTTTAGGTCCATCAATAGCGGTTGCATTCGGATATGGGCTTTCGTTTTTCTCGTTATCACTGTGCTTGAGAACATTACCACTGAGTCTGGCATATGCGATATGGTCTGGGGTAGGAACCGCACTTACAGTAATTGTGGGAATCGTTATATGGGGAGATTTATTTAATCTATACTCAGCTATAGGAATTGTCTTGATTATTGGGGGCGTCATTCTGCTAAATCGTGGAGATCAACAACAAACAACACCATAGTGTCTCAACAAGAAAACGCCCAAATGAATGGACGTTTTTTTCTATTTGGAAGAATCTTTAAACTTATAAAAATTAATAGCAAATATAACTGTTAATAATAAGATGACATAGCTAGTTGGAATAACGCTATAAAATCTGCGGATATTTTCAATTGATTGATCAAATATCACTTGACTACAGTAGAAGATTGGTGCGAATAAAACACTTGAAAAAACGGTGTGATAAAAGCTGATTATTTTACGTGAGTAAGGAAGCACTATATGTACAATAAGCAGTGCTATTAAATGCATAATTACAAAGAGAGCAGTCATTTGTATGAATCGACTTGGTAGCTGATGATGAATAATAAAATAGGGAGATACTATTAAAAAGAAAAGGATAAATAGATAACTAAACATTCTCATAACCTGTACCTCCTTAGTATGGTAGAATTACACCTACACTTATATGGTGTACAACATCCTTTTCTAAATAGGGGAGGATGTTTTCAATTGTACCTGTTAAGACGGCACCACTAACCTTTAGAGAATGTGCATCTGCGTCACCAATAGTCTTATTTAAAATCTCTGCTTCGTATACTTTTTCATGGTATGGAAAACTTAATCCTGTTGCATCTCCACCTCTCTCTTTTATTCTCTCTTTTAAAATAGCAAGTGCTTCTTGTTCATCGTTACCATACGTAGCTACTTCATCTAAAAAATTCTGCGCGGACTGAAATGGTTGATCTTTTAAGATGTGAAAGCCATACGCTGAATCACCATCTACTAAACCATAATTTTTGGGTATAAAAGTAGGCATTTCTTTTTTCATTTCTTCTGCATGTTCTTTTTCTTCCTCGATAGATTCAAATAGTCCATTTTGAATAATCCATGCCCATTGCGCAGTTGGGAATTGTTTAATCATCTCTTCAAACGTTACCTCTTGTGTGAAAGAGACAGCAACTTCTACATTGTAGAAGGGTGGTAAAGTTTTTAAATAAGACAGATCGTTTTCAATTTTAGGCTCTGTGTAGGGATAAAATTGAAATACTCGATAATTATTATTGTATCCGTTTAGATAGTTATTATTTTCAATGTATGCTTTTGTTCCTAAAATTGTATAAAAATGTTCAATGGTACCCCATTTTATTTGATGACCATTAATATCCTTAAACTGATTGGATTTTGTCGTACCTGCTAAGAAAAAATGATCGTAGTTAGTACTATTTGTTTGAATATTTGCGCCTGTAAATAGGCTGTTAGTATAATTCTGCAAAGATTGCTTATCCATTTCCTTATACATAATATATTGTCCCATGGCAATTAGTCCCCATAAGATAAGAACAATACTTATAAAAACACTTATTGAAACAATAATAATCCGTTTTACCGATTTTCTTTTAGCGCTCTTCACTAAATGTTGAAATGATTCATCGTTATTAATAATTGATATTTTCTCCATAATTACCAGTCCTTTCGAAAATCTCATTAAATTTTTTGCGTGCTCGGGCAAGCTGAGTTTTAATGCTTTTATCTGTCGTTTTAAAAAGAATAGCGATTTCATTTAATGTTAATTCAGCGCTATATTTTAATATTAATAACTCCATTTCTTTAGGCTGAAGCATGCCTAAGGTTTGTTGAATGGTACTTTGTAGTTCTTTTTGTAAAACATACAATTCAGGTGTTTGTTCATCTAATAAATCCTGCAAGTTAAACGTGAGTACATAGTTGTTCGCATGCTTATTCTTTCGTAAGGCATCATAATATTTGTTTATTGCTACACGGTAAAGCCAAGCTTCCGCAAAATTTGCATCAATCCCGTCTATGTATTTGATGAATTGATAAGCTGTCTCCTGCAATATATCCTCAGCATATTGCTTATTAGCGCCCATTTTGAGCAGTGTAAAGTATACTGCTTTTAATTTTTCATGTAATTGAATACCAAATTCCTCATTCATATCAACCCTCCTAATTAGATAACGTTTCATTTGGAAAAAGGTAAACAACAATGTAAAAATTTATTTAACGCTTAGGGATGTAAAATACATGAATAGCTATAACAGCTATGGCACGTGGTATATTCAATTAATTCTTTATATACATTTGTTTTGTCAGAACCTTCTTTATTTTAATTAAAAGGGATAGGAGTGTTCTTGAAAAGAAGCCAAAAACGACATAGACAAGCAATGTCTTTTGCCCTTGCAATCGTTTTCTACATTAAGTTCTAGTTTTACATTACAAAAAAAGTCGTCATATTCCTACATTCTACATATTATATCGAGAGGGGTTGAATCATTTTGTGATGGCTTCGATGTTACAGATGGCTCAAAAAGCCGTGGGAGGGGCTGGAGAAAATTGAATCATGAAAAAAGAAGAAATCATTTTCTATGTGAAGCACTAAATGATATTAAGGATCTACAGGATATCATGAAGGATTTTCATTCTAAATACTTTGGTCAATTGCTTGTGAAAATTGTTGGAAGTGATACGGTTCCCTTCTTTCTCATAACACATAATGGCTCACATTTACGATTAATGGATACTGTTAAGCAGTTTGAAACAGAGTATTTCCGTATAGAGGCTGTTGATATCGAGCGATGTCGGGGGACGGTTTCATTGTTGCGAGCCTATGATTATGAAGGAAAAGATACAAATTTAATAGCGGATGTTGTGAGGCTAGAAAAAACAGCTACTGAAAAATCCATTGAGTTAAGTGGTATATCAGCTATCCAATTATTAAAACCTGACATGCTAAAGGGAAAAATCATCATTGAACCGAAATGGTAATGAAATTAAAACTACTAATCATGTGATAGGTAGAGCATCTGTCTATAAGCACATTGCATTGGCTGAATTTATTAAGGAGAGAATTATATGAAAGGAAGAGATAAATGACAATTATCGGAATGTTGCATCATCGTCTAGACCCAACAACCGTTATTAAGTCATATGCATATGCAGCCGTTGCAAAAGCAGAAGGGGCTCAATTATTTTATTTTACACCAAAAAGTGTAGATTTTAATAAACGATCCATAAGAGGAAAGGTATATGAAAATGGTGAATGGCTCGAGAGAATAATGCCTTTCCCAGATGTAATTTATAATGCAGGTAGTCCTGAAAAATTATCGGTTTCGAAGGAAATTATTGAGAAACTGAAAAATGAAATCCCATTTACAACAAATTCTATAGGGAATAAATGGAACGTAATGAAGCGTCTTAAGGAAGCAAAGGAATTTGATAAATATTTAATTCCAACAGAAATTGTAAAGAATACTGAAATATTTTATAAGTTTGTTACTTACTATAAAAAAGTCGTATTTAAGCCGATAGACGGTCGCAAGGGAAAAGGAATTTATTTTATAACGAAAGCAGGTAATTCGAATTTTGAGGTAAGGAAGGATAGTGAAAATCGGGTATATACAAAGCACCAGCTAGATGAATTAATTAAAGGGCAACTTGCTACAGGAACTTTTATCATGCAACCTTATATTCAATCTATAACGAAGGCAGGTCAGGTTTATGATTTCCGTCTTCATGTGCAAAAAAATGGCGAGGGTAAATGGGTAATCACGACAGTCTACCCGAGAATAGCACCAGTTGGTTCGATTATTCCGAATATCAACAATGGAGGTTTTACGAATTATTTAGATCCTTTCTTAGAGCAGGAGTTTAAGGAAGAGGCCTATGATATTCGACGTATGTTAGAGCATTTCTCCTTAACATTAGCTCAGCATCTAGATGAAATTCAGATGGTGCAATTTGGGGAGGTCATTGATGAAATTGGTATTGATGTGGGCTTAGATGAGCAACAAAAAATTTGGATGTATGAAGTAAATTGGCGACCAGGTTGTCCTCCTGCTTTTTATTTAGAACTAGATGTTGTAATTAATTCTATTCGATATGCGATGTATCTTGCCAAAAATCAAAAACAAGTGAAAAAAGTAATTAGACAACCGCAACCACAACCGCAACCGCAACCACAACCTAATGAGCAGCAGAAACCGATTATTGCGATTACAGGAAGTGCAGGGAAAACAACATCTAAAGCATTTCTAGGCTCTATATTATCGAAGAAATGGAATATTTTTGAGTCAAAAGATTATTGGAATACGACTGAGCATACCAAAAAACATGCAGAGGAAATTAATGCTTCTCATAAGGCGGTAGTGTTAGAATATGGAATGGCTTACCCAGGCATCATTACCAACCACTGTAGTATTATTCAACCGAATATTAGTATTATTACAAATATTGGATTAGCGCATGTTGGTAATTTTGATGGAGATATTAAGGGAGTGGCAAGGGCAAAATCTGAATTAATACACGGAATGGATCAAAGTGGGTTACTGATTTTGAATAAGGACGATGATAACTCTAAGTTTTTGGAAACCCAACAATTTAATGGGAAAATTATAACTGTTGGTATTCATCGTCTCGCAGACTATAAAGCCTATGATATTCAATATAAGGATGTTGGAATGACCTTTAAAATAAAGCTGCAGGGACAGGAAATGACAATGTATATTCCTATTTTAGGAGAACATCATGTTTATAATGCCCTGAATGCAATCGCTGTTGCGGATAGTTTAGGTTTTAGTCCAGCTGATATTCAAGCAGGGCTGAATTTCAAAAAACCGCCTAGACGACTAACGATTTATAATTGTCGTGATAACATCACTGTTATTGATGATACAGTCCATTCTCATCCTCAGGGTGTACGTGCGGCGATTGATGTTCTTACTAATATTGCAGAGAAACGGAAAATTGCTATCATTGGTCAAATGCGGGAATTAGGGGATTTGCGAGAAGAGGAGTATCGTAAGTTGGGTGAATATGTTTATGAGCAGGATATAGATCTTTTTATCACATATGGTTTTAGAACAGAGGAGATGGGCGCTGCTGCGAAGGCAAATGGAATGGACCCAGCGAAGGTTTATCATTTTCTTAATAAAGAAGAGTTGCATGCACTGTTAGAGAAAATAATCAAACCACATGATACCATTTTAGTTAAAGGTGCTAGTAAAACGAATATGTTTGAAACAGTTAAATTTTTAGATGAAAACTATAAGGCGTAAAAAAGCCCGAGTAATTGTCCAATGATAAAAGGACAATTACCCGGGATATTTTTACTATTTAACTGCACATTCTTATTACTAAACGGTGAGGGATAATGTACCCCCACAGTTTTTTACGCGACCTTTAAGATGAATTTTATTTCCTTGGCTGCATTTACAGCGTTGTTTTTAGCCTCAGCTAAGGTTGCGCCTTCTGCGATAACATATGCATAGCGATGACCCATGGATAGAGGAGGGGTTAGCAATGTTCCTCTTCTTGGTTTCACATAGACATCTACAACACCTGATGATTTAGATGCCCTAGTTCTACCAATAACTCTCTCTAAAATGCCTTTACTTTCAACAATGACATATTTCGTATAGACAGATTTTTTATGTCTTGGGTGAATATTTGGAGGCTCCCCTAAGAATAGCTTTAGTGTTTCTTTCACTAAATTAAAGCCAAATGCTGCAAAAATCATATTATTCATAGCGCCACCGGAAATTCTCGGATTAATCTCAATAAGCTTCCAACCGTTTTTTGTTAAGCGAAGCTCTAAATGCAGCGCACCATTTTCAATGTTAAAAGCTTTAACAATGGATTGAAGTACTTCTTCAAGACCAGCCTGTATTTCTGGAGGAGCATTTACAAGAACACCATAGCCTGTGATGATGAAACGTTTACCCTGAGTTATCTCTTGCTCAATAATACCGATTATATGAGGCTGTCGCTTATAGACAATTGCCTCTACTAAATATTGAGGACCATCAATATATTCTTCAATCATAATGGTTTCTCCTGAATTCTTATTTCGAAGATAACGGAGGTGATCGTTAAGTTGACTTGAATCTTTGGCTAATAAAACATCTTTTGAGCCAGTTGATTTTGGAGATTTGACAATGAGCGGGAATTCTAGGTCTGTCTCAACGGATTCATGTGGTTTGATAAGAAGGAACTTTGGCGAATAGGGTTGATTTTTTAAATAATTTCTAGTTTTTTCTTTATCCTCCATCATTTCAATGGCAGTCGAAGATGTATAGTTGTCACAAAATTCATCGCATAAGGTGGAGGCAATATGGACATAAGGATCGACAAAGCTAACAATCGTTTTTATCTCTAATCCAGATTTTTTTAATTGATAAATTTCATCCTTCATGTCTTCTATATTTGACGTATCAATAAGAATCATTTTATGGATATCTGGATAGGCTCTTCTCTGCTGTAATTGCTTTTCATTGTTTGTAAAAAGTACAGTAAAATAACCCATTTCTTCTGCTGCTCTTGTGGCTTCACGACTGGACCCGGATTTGTTTGTACCGATAAATATAATCGTTTTCAGATATATCACTCCTTCTAGTGGTACTTAGATACTTAATCACATTTATATATATGCAAAGAAATAGTTTTCCTCTAGTTATGTATCTTGACTACATCCAAGCAACTTTTATGACCTGACATATACTAGTATGGAAAGGAGGGAAATTGATATGAAGCCTCTTACGGTGAAGAACTTAACAGTGATAACTGCAGGCGATTTAGTGCAAGGGTCCGAGGAAACATTGATTCAGCACGGGGCTTATCGGCTTAAGCAAGTGAAAAAACCAAATACTGCTCTTTTTACAAATAAACGTATTGTCAATTGGAAAAGTCTTGAGCCACTTTATCCACTAGTGCTAGTTACAGATTGGTCGTACAGTCATAATGAGATTCCTAAGCAGATTATTACTATAAAAGTAGCAGATGCAGATGAAGCTTATTGGAAATTTGTAAACTTTTATCGAGATCAATTTAATATTCCGATAGTAGCAATTACAGGTACTTCTGGTAAGACCACAACAAAAGAGATGATTAAACATATACTTTCAGCAGAGAAAAAAGTATCTGCTACAACCTTAAGCAGTAATTCTAGAACAGCATCTTTACAGTATTTACTAAGCATTGATGAGGAAACAGAGGCGGCTGTTTTTGAGACTGCCGTTGGGGAACCAGGAGATGTAACAAAGGCAGGTAGATATTTTAAGCCGAAAATTGGTATTATCACAAATATTGGGGCACATCATTTAAATTATTGTAAAACGTTGGAGGGCTATATTCAGGCAAAGGGAGAAATGTTAGATATTGTTCATCCAAAAGGCACATTAATTATTAATGCTGAGGATAACAACACTAAAAAAATAGATTTTTCAAGATTTAAAGGCAATATTATTAAAATAGGAAAGGATAAATCTTGTGATTTTAGAGCCACCAATATTCGCTATCATAATCATGGTATGCTATTTACTATTATTCACAAAAACAAGAGCTTTGCGATTTTTGTACCGGGATATGGTGAGCATCAAGTATATAATGCATTAGAAGCAATTGCAGCTGTTTGTGAAATGGGTATGACAATTCCAATGGCAGCGAAACAACTGCAATCCTTTCGGCATCTGAATAAGCAGCTTCAGTTATTTGAAGGCATTAATCATTCCATGCTTTTAGATGACACTTGGAGTATAACAACGACTTCATTGGAGGCAGCTTTAAAGGTTTTACAGGCGCTCGGTGAGGGCAAGCAAAAGATTGCAGTCATTGGAACAATTACCGATTTAGGCGCATGGGGATATATCATTCATGAGCAGGCAGGAGAATTGATTTATCAAATTGGTGTAGATGTCCTCATTACTATTGGAGAGCATGCTAAAATTATGGCAGATCATGCCATTGACTTAGGATTTAGTTCGCCAGTATATACATTTAAAAATAGTTTACTTGCCTATAAATTATTACAAGATATTGTGGATGAGAATACGATTATTCTTATTAAGGGAGATATGTATAGTAAGCAGGTTTCTAATTTGGCAGCAGATCTAAAAAGAAAGAAAGGATTACCACCTGAATAGTTTGACTATCAATTCTATTGATGAAATTACTATATGTTAATGAATTTGTTTGTTTCACTAGTTGAGGCGGTGTATTTCAAAGAAAGGGGGCAGAGTAAATTTGCAACAAATAAATGTAAAAGACCTGAGAAAGGTACTGCAAGGGGATCTATTGTGCGGTTCTGAACAATGGTCTGTGAAGCAGGCGATTTATTATAATCGGCATGATTTGACTCAAAGTCATACGCTGATGTTTGTAAGCAGAGGAGATACTATCAATTGGCAGGAGATAGATCATAAAGGTCCGGCACTAGTCATTTCAGATAAAGCCTCAGCAGAATTAAACAATGCATTAGCTAATACCACTGTTATCCAAGTGAAAAGCATTGTGCAGGCATATTGGAAATTCATTGAATATTATCGAAATTTATTTCAAATACCAGTGGTTGCTTTGACGGGTACCTGTGGAAAAACAACAACGAAAGAAATGATTAAGCATATAGCTAGTAGAGAATGGAATGTTCAAGCTTCTGTCAGCAGTAAAAATGAACCACGCCAATCCCTACCATATTTAACAGGGATCGATAAATCAACACAAGCAGCAGTTTTTGAATTGGGCTTAGGGAATACAGGGAATATTAAGCATCAATGTATGATCTATCAGCCTACCATTGGTATTATTACAAATATTGGTGTCCATCATCTTGATGGATGTAAAGACCTTGAAGGCTATATAAAAGCAAAAGCGGAAATATTAGAAGGCATTTCAGAAGGTGGCACATTAATTATTAATGCAGATGATGAAAACACCAAAAAAATTCCCTTGCATACTTTCAAAGGGAAAATCATTACCGTTGGTGTACACAAACAGGCAGACTATCAATGCACTTCCATGCATTTTATGAGAAATGGTATGAAGTTTGTACTGCAGGTGTCAGATGCACAGTATAATGTATTTGTACCTGGCTATGGAGAGCACCAAATATACAATGCATTAGCGGCTATTGCTGCAGCTAAGGAAATGGGATTATCCATTAATACAGCCATCGCTGGTTTAAGGACATTTAAACCAATGGCCAGACATCTAGAATTTTCAACGGGTATGGGAGAAAGTACAATAGTGGATGATACATGGACAAATAACCCAACTTCTGTTGAAGCAGCCTTAAAGGTATTAGATACAATAGGTAAAGGAAAGAAAGTCATTCTTATTTTAGGAGATATTAAACGATTAGGTAGGTTTGAAGAAAAGTATCATCGAGAAATTGGCTCGTTGGTTGCAAAAAGAGATATTCATATGCTTATTACCATTGGTAGTCGAGCAGAGCATATCGCAAAGCAAGCGACAAAGGAAGGCACAAAGGCAGATGTTCATATATTTAAAGATGTAGTGGGTGTTTTAGATGTACTAAAACCGCAGCTTGATTCTGACACGATTGTATTAATAAAGGGACCAATGTCTAGTCGATCAATGATAGAATTTGCCAATCAATTGAAAGAAAAATAGAAGCTAGAAATACCACTATGTCAAAATGAAGCCTAAGCAATGAATATTTAATAAAGTTATAGCATTAAATATTTTCTATGCGAAAGAGGAATGAATGAAGCTAACATGTTGTTGCTATCACAGCGATATCTTGCCACAGAACATTATTCATATTCACTTCAATATGACAAGTTAAGCCATAAATATTTGACTACTTACAACCTATGACAGTCATTCTATTATAAGTAGTCTTCTATCCAGCATAAATACTAGTCAATTGTGCATATAATCTCATCAATTCAGCAATCCTACCCTCAAAACAAAAATTTCCTTATGTATTCGACAAAATAAAAATCCTCGCATAACACAAGGATTTAAGATTTCTAGTAGTTTGGAACGAAAATTCATTCAATACTATGAAAAAGAAGTACCCTCAAGGAGGAATACTTCTTTTTCTAATTATTCTATAGTATGCAACGTGTTGTTATAAAATTTGTTATGCCCAAACCTTGTTGTAATTTCCTTTCCGCTATAATTGGTGCGGTGAAGAATTCAAGCTTCGTTATAATCAGCTTTCCATTCAATTAAATTTGTGCTATTTTGAAAAAACACGTTTCGCTGTAATATAATGTTTATCATAATAATCGACAAACAATACTCTAGTAATAATTCCATTTGAATTTGGAATCATTATACGATGATCTCCTGCATATATGCCCACCATTGAAGGTGTTTGAGATCCCGGAGTACTATTAAAGAATACCAAATCGCCCTTCTTTAAATTTGCACGTGAAACTGTAGATCCTAATTTCATTTGCTCTTTTAAATTTGTTGTACCAAGTTTTACACCACTTTTACGATAAACATACTCGACAAATCCAGGGCCTGTAAAACGCAGATTTTGTTCATTAATCGTAGAACTCATCGTCACTTTATCTTTATAGCTATAAGCGTTTTCGACAATTTTATCACCCTTTGTTGCTGGGTTAGCGGAAAGTAAAGTAGGTAATACTCTACGGGCTGTTACATAATTTTCAGTATAATATGGCTTACTGCTTAAATCAGAAATTACGATGTTCTGTTTAGAATCAGCCATATGAATGATTTTATTGTTTCCAATATACATGCCTACATGGTCAGGATCTGTGCCAGTTTTTTTACTTTTAAAGAATAATAAATCACCTTTTTGTAGTTGATTTTTAGCTACATATGTTCCTTGCTTCATCATATAATCTTCATTGTAAGTTGCAAGATCGACACCATTTTTCTCGAAAATGTACATCAAAAATGAAGCGCAGGAAAATTTATATGGATATGTAGGCTTGTATACCGTATTGCTGTATGTTGCCTTTCCAATTAAACTTTTACCAGTTTGAATTAGTTGCTCTGCCTTTGCGGCAACAGCCTGTTGATTGTTGAAATTATTAATAGTTGCAGCTTCTACCTCTATTGGCTGAATAGCTGGCTGTACCATTCCTAATGTGGTAAAGCCTATTGACAATGCTAATGTTGTGCTTAAAAATCGTTTACGTTTGTTCATGTTGTTAGTTACCTCCTGAAGCTAATGTTAGGATTAATCCTATTTTGGCTCGCCATTGGAATTAATCGTAGCATGAAAAAGTAAGGCTTCTTCAAGGTAAATGTTACCACGCGTTGCTGGAAATTGACCTAATTGCTTGGTATAAAAGGCTTCATCCCCGGAATTTACAGTTTCATTACAAATGTTTCAATAGGATGTATTTGTTTTAATTTAGAATCGATTGACAGCATCATATAGAAAGCAGCCAAATGCATAATGGCTGCTCTAAAGGTTTATATTTATTGAATGATTTCCACCCAATTACTGAAGGGATCCCTAAATTTAGAGCGCTCAAAATTAGGGATTGGAATGGACTAAATTATTTCGATGGAATGCGCTGTTAAACTAGCTTTCCAAAATGGTAGGCAATATGAGACTTAGTAGTGAATCGATTAAAACCCTTCCTCTGTTCCAACATATACCTCCATATTTTCTGCTTGCAGCCAAAATCCACCTCTTCCTTTTAAGGACGCAGGCTATTCAAGCTCATTCAATTCTAAAACTTGACAATAAAAAGAGCTAATAAACCCTTTTAACTTGGAATAAAGATGAATTTTTTGCAAATCCAGTGAGCAAAATCAAAGCATATGCCCAAAGCAGCCATGAGGCAATCAAGCGATCCATGTCTGCTGATAAATTGGTGAAGATTTTATCAAAATATAATAGAACAATTGCATCTATCCCAGGCAGTGCAATATAAATACACCATAGCTACCACCGTTATAGCCTCCATAATAACAATTGTTGTTGTAATTTCCGATATTTCCGTAGTATACCATGAAATATCTCCTTAATTTTCTACAATCTATAATATGTATAGTTGTAGAAAATTAAGGAGATATTCATCCTAATAAAAAATATGTAGGAGTAAGATGGGGATGCTCTGTTAGTGAGTCAGTTTGGAAATAAGTTAAAAATAATGGGCTAAAAATGGTGAATACCTAGCATTTTGTGCTCATTCTTATCTCTTAGCTCAAAATCTCATTTTTGAAATCAGAAAAAACTAGTATACACGTCCATACATAGATTTGATTGCTACATATTTTAGCTATATAGAGAGCGCTCTCTAATACTAAAAAATGAAAAGAGGGAATTTTTTTGAGTGGTCAATCAGAAAATCAAAATCAAATACCACCTTGTCCAGTAACATCAACTGAACTAGTACCATTAAATAGTGAGGTTACTCCACTAGCCGCTACACCGGTTACAGCTCCAACTATTAAAATTCCAGTTGTGCTTGCAGAACCAACACTTCAAATTGTTGTGGAATCGGATATTACGCTTAGTCCTGCAGCAACTGAAATCAAAAGAGTGAAAAAAAATGTTTTCCTAAATCAAGTTAAATTAGTACCGGTTAGATTTGCACGTATTGCTAACACAGACTTTTTTAGGGTAACAAGAGCTAAATTGTTTGTAGCAGGGCATATTCGCAAAAATATAGAATATGCTTCAGCGGCTTGTAGTGGAGCACTACAAGATAGAATTGCAGACGTTCCGTTTTCTGGTTTTACAGAACTTTTTTTCCCACAAACAGCTGAAGGCCCTACTCCAATCTTAGGCATTTCCGAGTTTGCCGAAGCGAACTTCCTGAATGAGAGAACTCAATTGGATGCTCGATTGGATAAGGCTTTCTTCCAAAATCTCGTTAAATACAATGAACAACCATTTGGCGAATTAGTCGCTGCAAACTTCTTTGAACTTGATTTTTCACCAATTATGGCAGCACCCGAAGGTACATTCAGCACATTGCGTGAAAAGATTGTTCTGGATCTTACAGTAAAAGTACTACAAGTTCAACAAGTCCGCCTTGGCGCTGGTAGTACTGTAATAACTCCTGTTCTTTTCGGACTTACGCCTCCTACTAGTCCTTAATAGTCTTTAGTTTTTAGAGGAACAGAACAAATAAAGAGGCAGTTCACTAAAAAAGGTGATGGAAAAAACAACACTGGAATATTTAATGGGTACTGATAAAAATCTAATATTTAATTTGGCAGTTAAAAGTTTGGTTGATATCTGAATTTCAACTGCCTTTTTGTTTTAATAGCAACAACCTTTGAGAAAACAGCCTAATTTTAATAATATTAGATTGAATTTCGGTAAGCTCTCAACGTTGTATTTAAATTTGTTTTTGATAAAGCCTTTTGGAAATTGTGCATCCCCAATGACGACTGACCGTTTAATTGGGTTGTTTATTACGATTCAGCAGCGAAATAATGATAAAAAGTAATTAAAATAAGTATGGTACCTGTTGAATTCAATCATAAATTTACCGTTTGTTAAGAAGTTGTATAGGTTGATTCTCTAAAAATGCCCAGTTACTCAATTAATTTGAGCATGGGCTTTTTTATTACTAGAACATAGTAGTTGGAAACTTCGATTAGGTTTCCATCTGGTGGAGGGTAATTGTAATTGAATAAGAGAAACTAAAAAGCCGGTTTCTGAACATACAGAAAATCAGCTTTTTATACCTTTTATACGAGAGGCTTTTGAATTAATGTAGCAAATTCTAGTTGATGTACATGCCCATCATCAAGTGTAGTAGTACCTTTGACAAAGTGTACATGTTTATCATCGCTAACACGGATAGCAGGGCCTGTTTCTATTGCAACCTCATGATGATGATCTAAAAAATCAGTAATAGTCATAAGTACATGTATATGACTATTTCCCTTAGGAATTACTTCACTTGTAAATAGGGTCCTCCTTAAAATTAGACTACAGAATATAATACTTGATGGGGAAAGTATTTATGAATAAAAGGAAAAATAATAAAACTTTGCCAGAAATATCAAAAGAGCTGTATTGGTAGGGGGCGTTTAACAAGACTGAAGAGCGTTTGAATAATACGCCTGGTAAAATTCATTATATACAGAAGAACTCTTTATAAAGAGCGTCCAGTACCTTTCTATAACTGGCTGAATGAGTGTGATAGTCAAACAGAGATATGTAGTGATTTCTTGTTTACACCAATAAAGGTAGCTGGAGAATAACCATTCGTTTTCTCCAGCTACTTTTTTTGTTAGGCTGCTTTCTTACTGCTTTTCTTTTTATCTTTTTTGTTAGCAGCTTTCTTTTCTATTTTTTTCTCAGCTTTTTTCTTCGCTAACTTTTTCTCAAGTTTCTTTTTGTCAGCTTTTTTCTTTGTTTTTTTCTCAGCTACAGCCTCTTCATTTTTGTTTTTCTTAATTTTTTTTGCCATGTTTAATGCACTCCTCTTATTTGTATTGACTCCTTGTAAAAGGATGTCTATATACATAGGTTATATTAAACAGAAATGGAATGCAAATATATTTAATGTAAAATATTTACAATATACTGTTTTTATGTATAGTTTATGAGATTTTTAATGGAAAACGTCCAAAATAGTAAAATTTCGGACGTTTTTTTCTTGTATGCAATCACCAAGCTAGTCAGCTAGACTTAAAGTTTAAATTTGAAATAGATTACGCGTAAGGCAATGAAGTAGCCCTATATTAGGTAACACGAAGCTTCTTTGAATAAATAAAAAATCGTTCATTCTTCATCTCCAAAAAGATTCAAATTATACTTTTCTGAAAGAGATTTAATATGATCCCATGATTTATCTAGTTCACGTAAAGAATTTTCATACTCTTCTTTAGCATTTTGTATAGGAACTTGATTAATTGTATCGACTAAATTGGTAGTTGGAGTGTAATGATAGAGTTTTTTGGTTTTAAAATCATCTATCGCATCATAGATTTCTTTTTCTTCTGGCGAGCTTGTTTTAGGATTGAAATCTATTTTAATATCTGAATAATTTGTTGCATCTTCATAGAATACTTGCTGTTGTGCAAGCGTTTCTTTTATTTCATCACTAGAATTTAGAAATGAGTGAGATTGTGACTAATGTAAATTAATCAAACTAATAATATTATTCTCTTCTATGTTTTTATATTCCCATTCTACTTGTAAATAGTCTTTTAAATCAGCAATAAATTGATCATCGAAACCTGTATCATTTTCTTTACTACAAGCAGATAAAACTAAGATAATGAGTAAATTTATTAATAGTAATATTCCGATTTTATTACATTTCATATGTATTCCTCCTGAAACATATATTCCCTCATATGGTAACATAGTCTTAAAATCAAAAAAAGTTTGTTTTTAACTCACTTCAACACAGGAAGGGAGAATATGAACGGATTGGAAGATACTTACCGGTGAAAAAAGATATAATCTAACAAGTTATAAAGAATACAATTATTCTATCTGGATTGTGACTGTGCACACAAATCTTTATGGTATAATAATAAAAACGGAATAATAAGATAGAGGTACAAATCGGATTTTTCGATTTGTTTAAAAGGGAAGTTCGGTGGGAATCCGACGCTGTCCCGCAACTGTAATTCGGAGCAAATCACAAAAGCCACTGGGAAACTGGGAAGGCTGTGAGGCGTGTTGATGAGAAGCCAGGAGACCTGCCTTTATCTAGTACAACCAAAAAACCTACGAGGATAGGGGGTGTTGAGTGTGACTAGAGAAATTCTCCTGCACGCTCATAGTACGATGATTGCTAAACAGGTAGCTTTTATGTCTAATAGAAAGCTTTTTTCACCATGGCAATCACTGTACTATGTCGTGTATTTGTCATAGTAGACATCTTTCTGATAAGGGAAAGATGTTTTTTTATGTAAAAAATTAAAGGAGTGGTCCACATGAATCCACAAGTCGTTGAATACTATGAAAGCTTATTAAAATTTGAAATTATGCAAGAGCCTTATGCTGCAAAACCACTAAAGGAGCTTGTTGAACAATATCTTGGCCATGATGATGCACATGAGCAATCTATTATAGCAGCATATGCCAATGTTATGAAAGAATTACTAGGATAGAATGTTTTTGGCTACCTTGCTGTTAGAGGTAGTCATTTTATTGTTCTAAATAACATAATACCAATGGGAATACATTTGTTTGTCATAAAACTGCCTTTAGTACTTCACTCATATTTCACTTTTTATTTATATAATTAATCTGCTATAAATAGTGAGATAGGAGATTAATTATGAAAAATTTACTTTATACAAGATTTTGGCGGCTGCATTTTTTCGCAGCACTTTTTATTACGCCATTACTTCTATCATTAACATTGAGTGGAATTGGCTATTTATTTTTCACAGATGTTGAAAATCAGTTATATGATGATTACTTCTTTGGCAACAGTCATAAAGAAGAGGTCTTAACAATTGATGAAGCCGTTGAAAAGGCTGAAGCGGCATTTGCAGGATACTCCACTACTAAAGTGATTATGTTAGAGGAACCTTATAATACTCGTTTAACATTATCAAATGGGAAAGAAGAGAAATACGTATTTTTAGATAATCATCATCAAATGGTTGGTAGTCAGGATGCCAATTATACATTTTCTAATATTATGAGAAATACGCATAGCTCTTTATTTATTGGTGGTACATTTGTTAATTATTTAGTAGAACTAGCGGCATGCTGGACGATCTTTTTATTACTGTCTGGACTTTATATGACCTTTAAAGGGAATTTATTGAAAAGGCGTAAGTCGGAAAATAAACGACAAAAAAGTAAGAGATACCATGCACTTGTTGGGACAATCATTACCATTCCTATGGTGATGTTCATTTCTACAGGGCTTTTATGGTCTGCTTTTCAAGGTTCGATACTAGCAGATATAGCGTCAGAAAGTCCAACTTTCGGTTACCCATTATTACAACAAAAGCCACCAACATCTGATGTGTCTGAAATTCCATGGGCAACTCGTCAATTAGAAGCACCAGCATCTGAGGGTGAACATGCTCAGCATCATGGCGGTGTTGCTGTCCGTTATACAAACGACAACCAAATTTCAATTGCTAATCTTGAAAAAGAAATTACTGCCATGAGTATCGCCAAGCCATATTCGATTATTTATCCGTCAAACGGAGAAGGGGTATATACAGTGGCAAAGGCTAGTAACTCTGGTGTAACAGGACTCGATGTTAAGCCTATAGAAGAAGCAACTATGTATTTTGATCAATATAGCGGCAAGTTTATTGACCAAGTTAACTATGAGGATTATGGTATGTTGGCCAAGTTCTTTACATTGGGAATTCCTTTACATGAAGGTCACTTGTTTGGCTGGCCAAATAAGCTATTAAACCTTGTTGTCTGTCTAGCCTTTTTAGCAGTGATTGCGTGGGGAATTCGCACTTGGATTTTACGTAAGAAAAAAGGTGAGCTATCTGCGCCACCACAAATTTCTCATAAAATTTCGATGCCTTTTGTCATTTTCCTCATACTTTTAGGAATTTTAATGCCATTATTTGGCGCTTCATTGATTGCTGTGGTGTTGATTGAATTCATCATCTTAGGCTGGCAAACAAAGAAAAAATTAAGAACAGAAGAAATTAAATAAAATCATTATCGATACGGCACATCAAAGAAAGTGCCGTATCTTTTTTCGTGTTTATTTCGTTAATATGAGCGGGAATACTATATTGATGCTGAAAAATTGTTTATAGATTTTTCAGCACGATTTTATAAAGTTTTAAGATTTGTATGATACATTGCTAATAGTTTCAGCTTATTGGGGGAATGCATATGTCCATTAAAACGAGGTTTTTGCTATCTTATGTAGGGGTTATTATTATTGCTATCACGCTCTTATTGGCATCGGTTTTTCTTTTTTCCTTTGCGATAACAGGTGATGTGAAAGCAATTGAGCATTTTTACAAAAAATCGTATGTGCAAAAACCTTTGACGACGGTAGAAGAAAATGCTTTTTTAGATTTAAAACTACTGGCAAAAAATAATCCCCAGCAGTTATTAGACATCGAGCAGCTACAAAAAATAAAGGCACCATCTATTGAAATCGTTGTGCGAAAAGATCATCAAATTGTTTATGCATCACAGAAAGATCATGAGAAAATATTGCTTAAAAGTTTACCTGGTTTTGAAGCGACCAATATTAATTCACGCGACACTATACTGATTAATCAAGCATTTTATACGTACGTTAAGTTCGATTTTTATTTTCCTGATAAAACAGAGGGGAGTATTTTTGTTTTGAGAGAGGTTAGTTCTCATGCGGAATTAACACGAGAGCTTTTACCTATTCTTTTAGGTATTTTATTTCTATTATTTATGATGATAATTGGCTTGTTAAATTATTTAGTATCCAGAAGTATTATTAATCCTATCATAGCTTTAAAGGAAGGTGCTGAACGGATTAAGTCTGGGGATTTAAATTTTGATATTACTTCCCGTTCGACTGATGAAATTGGTCAGCTCAATCGATCATTTGAGGAAATGAGAGCAAAGCTAAAAGAATCTGTTCAACTTCAGCTTCAATATGAAGAAAATCGTAAAGAATTATTATCAAATATTTCCCATGATTTAAAAACGCCGATGACTTCTATTATTGGCTATGTGGAGGGTATTAAAGATGGCGTGGCGAATACAGAAGAAAAAATGGATAAATATTTAACAACTATCTATACAAAAGCAAAGGACATGGATGTATTAATTGATGAGCTCTTCTTATTTTCTAAATTGGACCTAAAGAAGATTCCTTTTCAAGTGGAAAGTGTGAATCTTCATCAATACATGCTTGATTATGTAGAGGATGCTAGCTTTGACTTTATTGCAAGAGACATTCATATACAATATATTTCAGCAGGTTCACCTCTTTTTGCGATGGCTGATCGTGATAAATTAAGACGTGTACTGTCGAATTTATTAAGCAATAGCGAAAAATATATGGATAAATCATATAAGCAAATCATTATTTCCCTGCATGAGCGAGTAGATGATGCGATTATACAAGTAACAGATAATGGTACAGGAATAGACCCTAAGGCTTTACCTCATATTTTTGATCGTTTTTACCGTGCGGAGCCCTCTCGAAATTCACAAACAGGAGGAAGTGGCTTAGGGTTAGCCATTGCGAAACAAATCGTCCTTGAAATGGATGGCGATATTTGGGTGGAGAGCGAATTAACAAAGGGGACCAGCATTTTTATTTCACTGAAAAAGGCTGAGGAGAGGGTGAGAGATTATGAAAAAAATACTGCTAATTGAAGATGAAGTGAGCATAGCGGAGCTCCAACGTGATTATCTAGAGATTAATGATTTTACAGTAGACATTCAACATAATGGAGATGATGGACTACAGCAGGCATTACAGGGTGATTATGATTTAATTATTTTGGATATTATGCTTCCTGGGATGAATGGCTTTGAAATTTGTAAACAGATTCGTGCAGTGAACAACATCCCCATCTTATTTGTGTCGGCTAAAAAAGAGGATATTGATAAAATCAGAGGGCTTGGTTTAGGAGCAGATGATTATATTACCAAGCCATTTAGTCCAAGTGAGCTTGTTGCAAGGGTCAAGGCACATTTATCAAGATATGAGCGTCTAGCCACAAACCAACAAACGAACCATATGCTGTCCATCCATGGCATTACAATCGATACATCTGCCAGAAAGGTCTTCGTGAATGGTAAAGAAATTGCCTTTACTACAAAGGAATTTGATTTGCTCGTGTTTTTTGTCAAACATCCAAATCAAGTATTAAGTAAAGAGCAGTTATATGAAAGAAACTGGGGTTATGAATCAGCTGCGGATGTTTCAACCGTTACTGTGCATATTCGAAAGCTACGTGAAAAAATTGAACGTGATCCAGCACAGCCGAAGTTTTTGGAAACAGTGTGGGGCGCAGGTTACCGCTTAAATGTTTAAGAAAGAATATCTCGTCGAGGTGGCGAGCTATTTTTTTGACAAATTTTTAGACTTTTTTAAGAAAGGGTTAATGGATTATCTAACATTACCACTTACACTAAGAATAGTATGACAACATCATAACAGTGAAGGTGGTGTATGACAATTGAAGAAAATACAGGCAGTTATGATAGCATTATCATTTATACTTCAAGGATGTGCCTCAAACGAAACAGAGGCTCTAAAAATTAATAAAGGAGGGGGCGAGGAGATGGCTACAGATTGGGCTAGTGAATTGTTTCAAGCAGTAGAAAAAGGGGATTTGGATGCGCTTCAAAATGCTTTGGCTCAAAAGGTAGATATCAATGCTCAGGATTCAAAAAAACGAACAGCATTAATGATTGCCATATACAATCAGGATGTCGAAGCAGCAAAATTATTAATGGATGCAGGTGCTGATGTCAATATTCAAGATGATATGCTAAACACGCCCTTTCTTTATGCAGGTGCAGAAGGCTATCTTGAAATTTTAAAGCTGACGATTCAAGCTAATGCAGATCCTACGATTTTGAATAGGTATGGGTGAACCGCATTAATTCCAGCAGCAGAGCATGGTCATGTCGAGGTCATAGAGGAATTATTGATCAATACGACTATTGACTCAACCATGTTAATCGTTTGGGATGGACAGCACTGATGGAGGCAATTGTTCTAAATAATGGGAACCCAACACAGCAAACTGTAGTTCAATTATTAATTGACCATGGTGCTGATGTGAATATTCCAGATAATAATAATGTGACACCATTACAGCATGCGAAAAAGCAAGGATGCAAAGAGATTGAAAATATCCTCATTGCAGCAGGTGCGGTATAAAAAACAATCATATGCTTTGAAAACTGTAGAGTAGATACTGACCTAAAAAAAGGAGACAAATAATAACACCTTACGTTGAAAAACGGGTATTGTACCTTATCAAATCAACGTAAAGGGGCTGTAGGCATCTTGATATTGTGCCAATGGAGGCACATTAAAGGCAAATGTAAATTACACGGTTGTACCATTAAACAACTGGGCTACAGCAACTAATGTAGTCTTACAAGGAAAGTAATCACTAATAGTAAAAATCTCGTCACAGCTGTGGCGAGATTTTATAGCCAGCCTTTCTCACTAGCAACTTGAGCAGCTTGCTGTCTAGATTCAACTTGAAGCTTTTGAATAGAGGTCGATAAATAATTACGAATGGTGCCCTTTGTTAAAAATAATTGTTTACTAATTTCATTTGTGGTCAAGCCTTCCTTCACAAGCTGTAGTACCGCAATTTCTCGTTCATTTAAAGGGTTTTGCTCCTTCATAAACAAGGTAGCGGCTAAATCCTTGCTAACAACCTTTTCCCCCTGCATGATTTTCCGAATAGTAGCAATTAGATAATCAATTGGTTCATCCTTCAATAGATAGCCGTGTACCTCGCAATCCATTGCTTTTTGTAAATAGCCAGGGCGTGCAAAAGTTGTGACAATCATCACTTTGCAGGGCAAGTTGGCCTGTTTAATTTTTTCAGCAAGCTCTAATCCTGACAGATTAGGCATTTCAATATCCACTAGGCAAACATCTGGTAGCTCCTGTTGTATGTAGTTCCATGCTTTTTGACCATCTGAAACCTCTGCTATTACTTCAATGTCAGGCTCAAATGACAACAGAGATGTTAAGGCACCACGTAACATTTGCTGATCCTCTGCTAGTAATACGCGTATCATGTTGGAGGCTCCTTTCCATCTTGAATTGGTATGTTGAATGTAACACAGGTACCTGCAGGTTTATTACTTTCAATAATGGTATCACCTTGAAGAACATGCATTCTTTCTTTCATCGAATGGATGCCATTGCCGAGTCCCTTATGCTGAAAGCCAATCCCATCGTCTATGATAGCAAGCGAATATTGTCCATTTTGACATTGTATCGTGATCTGGCAGTTTTGTGCCTGGCTATGCTTCAGCATATTGGTGGTAGCCTCGCGCACACATAATGCCAACATTGTTTCCTCTACACTTGAAAGAACCATTTTAGGGCATTGATTGTTAATAGTCGTAGTAATATTCGCACTTTGTAAAAGCTGCTGGCAGTGCAGCAATTCTGTATGTAAAGAAGCAAAATTCATATCAGATACTAGCTCACGTACTTGTTTTAAGGCTGTACGTGTTGTGGCTAATATATCATTTAGTTCTTGCTTAACGCTTGTAGGATCTCGATCAATAAGTTTTGTAGTAAGTTCTGTTTTAACTTTAATCATCGTTAGCGTGTGCCCAATTGTGTCATGGAGATCTCGGGCAATTCGCTGTCTTTCCTCCTGTTGAACGAGCTGGGTATTGATATCAGCCAATTCGGATTGTAGGTTCTTCGACTTTTCTACAAAATAAATAAGGACAGGGAATACCAATTGAATAATCATCATCGGTGCTAGTACCTGTGATTCAACGGGTAATAAGGAATCTGTGGTCATCCTCATGACGACTAAAAACATGACTGCAATGCCAAGCATACCACTAGCGATATGCCATTTAGATTTGGCTCTTCCTAATAAATCAGCAAAGGTAAATCCGAAGATAAGCATGAAGATGTCCTCGTAAATGCCCAAGATGCTAATTACAACGAATCCTACAAGTGACGCAAAAAGTAGCTTCCAATCCTGATGCCATAAAGCTATATAAAATGCACCTAAGTACAGGCCTAAGATAGCTATTTTAGCCGCGAGGGGGACGTTTGAATCTGACCATAAAACCATCGTTATCAGGATAATCAAGGAAACGGTATCGATGATTAAATAATGTTTTACTTGCTCTCGGGGATAAATTTTTATTGCTTACACCATCCTTTGTTGCTTAATGCTGTGTCATGGCTTGAATGGTTTTTTTTCGAATCCATTCCATCGGGCCAATATGAAATTGCTTCTGCCAAAATGACGCTAGAGCCAGTTGTAGGCAAGCTAGAGCCAGCCAAATGCTAATAATAAGAATGCTATTTAATTGTCCACCAAGGCCAAGCCCCCAGCCATAAAAAATAATAGATGCAAGCACGTTTTGTAGGACATAACAGCTCAAAGACATTTTGCCGACATCTGCAAAGCGGTGCCAAAGCCAATCTAGACTCTTATATTCTACCAGCTTACCTAAAATTCCAATATAGCCAATCGATAGAATCGGCGCACATAAATAACGAACAGGAAAATCAAAAAGTCCCCCAGGAATAAAAATAAGTAGATTTAAAGGGATACCAATGAATACACCGATTTTGAAAAGCTTTTGTCGAGCCTGACGTCCTTTGTCTGTTTGTGAAAAAACTTCGTTACGCATGAACTTCACGCCAAGTATAAATAAAAAGACATTCATGGGGATAATAAAAATAGCTTCCGTGCGATAAAACAAAAAGTTTGTCAGGCGATGCTGTACTTGCGCTAGCCATGTGCCATTTTCATACAGTGCAGCAACTGTTTCCATACCATTTAAGGCAACAAAAGCCCCTTGTAATGAGCTTATAAAAATAAGCAGAATCATAAGGACGTGAAAGCTACCAAAAAGATAGAAAGCCCATTTCATTGCTTTGTCGCCTAATCTGATAATAAAGGCAACGATGAGAGCTGTTATGGCATAGCTCATTAAAATATCATACTCCATAACAAGTGTGTAATGAAGTAGCCCTTCCAATCCTAAAAAGACTATTGTCCAAAGATACACGCTAGGCCAAGCTTTTCCTTTTCGCAAGGCTTGCTGATATTTTAGTTGTAAGCCTACACCAAACATAATTGTTAACAGTCCCAGTAACTTACCATTGACTAAAAATAATACCACCATTCGTAAAAAATCGTTCAAGGACCACCAACCACTATACTTACTCGTTGTGATATACGATAAATCACCAAGATAGGCAAAAATCCAAATATTCGTGCCAAGAGTCCCTAAGACAGCGAAACCTCTTAACATATCAATAAAGGGAAGTCTTTGTTGTGTTTGCATATGTTCAATCACTCTTTCTTTGTTTTCTTACGTTTAATGATAAGAAAACGTCAAGAAAAAACCTATTCACAGCAGTCAAAGGATCTTTATGACACCTGTCATAAAGATGTAATAAAAAACCAGCAACGCTTTGGATGCTGGCGAAATGCGATTATTTTGTGCAGGAGTAAATACGATAACCCAAAATTTTTTCGTATTTTACGTTCATGGCAATATGTTGATCCATTATATCATATAGCTCTGATTCAATATCTTTGGAAAAATAAAATTCAGGCTTTGATGAGATAGATTTGTTTTTGTGGATGCGAATATTATGAAAACCAGCCTGCTGCAGCAAGGCGATCCAATCCTTTTTCATAAGGAGAGCATCAAATCCGTAAAATTGTTGAATGTCATCTGCTAGTTGAGAGGGGAGTAATTCGGGAATGGTAAATTCAATGGCAATGAAGCGGCCATCCTTCTTCAATAAACGATAAATCTCTTGCAAGGCAAGTTGTTGATTAACAAAAGCAAGAACCGATTCAGCGAGTATCAAGTCAAATGACTCATTTGGTAATGAAGTTTGCACAATAGAGCCTTGTATGATGTTGACAGGTAAACGTGCTTTTTTCATTCTTCGGCGAGCTTTTTCTATCATGATGGGATTGATATCTATTCCTGTTACATTTGCTTGAAAGTGAGCAGCCAAATAGGCAGCCGTTTGCCCTGTACCGCATCCAACATCTAAAATATGTGAGGTTTGCTGAATGCTCTCTGTTTTAAATAGTTCCTTTGACAGATTAATACCGCCAGGATGTGCGCCTCCGACACCAAATTTTGCTAAAAATTCGAGATAATTAGAACCTTGAATGAAAACCACCTTCTTTTTTCATATAGTATGAGAATGAAACTAGTATGGTTCCTTCAAAATATCACGGCGTAAGTCGAAACGCTAGAATTCCATATTTTTGGAGGTAAGACATATATATTATTTTTAAGTACTTCTTCAAAAGTCTAGTTTATCAATGTAATAAGTACATATACTAGTTAGAAGCTTTCTGATAGGGGGTGAATCAATGCCATATTTTCAGCCAAATTTTAGAAGAGGACCATATCCGCCAAGCAATAGACAATATTTTGGACCTCCTTTTCGAGGTAGGATGATACATCCTTCCTATTCTCTCAATCAACAATATCAACCTTCTAGAGTAGGGAATTTGCCAAATCATTTAAATACGATTATGGGGCATGCTGGTACGATTACGAACGGAGTAAATATGTTAAGGCAGATGGGAGCATTATTAAGTTTATTTAGATAAAAGATAGAAACCCTCTTTAAGAATGATTTCTTAAGAGGGTAATTTTTTGAATTAATTTACTTGGACAAGTTGCTTTTTGATAATAGAGCGATTTTTTTCTTTAAAAAATAGCTCATTATGAGAGGACACCATACCATATCGGTAGGCTGTCAGTTCTAAATACGTTTTAATCGAGTTAACCGCATTGGCTGCATCTTGAAATGTTCCGAGAAGCAGATTGATTTTTCCTTCAAACGATAAAATATCGCCTGCTGCAAAAATACCAGGCTGTGCCGTTTCTCCCGTTGCTTTTCCTTCAAAATAATAATCATCCTTTTTAGGAATGACAATGGCTTCATCAAATGCAAGGGATGCTTCACGGTTATAGCCATGACTAACAATCACCTCATCGATTTGACGAGTATAGCTCTGTTTAGTTTTAGCATTTTCGCATGTGACTAATTGAATAGCTGTTTTATCAGCATTTGCGGTAAGTTTTGTAATGCTAGTATTGCATTCTATATGCACGCCAGCATCAAGTGCTTCCTTTATTGTTACTTCATGAGCTAATAATGTATCTTTGCGATAAACAACCGTGATACTTTTGGCAATAGGGCTTAGCCCAACAGCCCAATCAATCGCCGCATTGCCCCCTCCTGAAATAATGATGTCCTTATTTACAAAACGTTTATAGGATTGAACGGTATAATGTAAATTTGACATTTCATATTTTTTGGCTCCTTCAAGTGCTAACTTTTGAGGGTTAATGATACCGTCTCCATCAGCTAAAAGTACAGTTTTACTATAATGCTTTTCACCAGTTGCTGTATGTACTATAAAAACATCGCCCTGACGTTCAATTCTATCTACTTTAGTGTCTGTTAAAATGGTTGGGTCAAATGTTTTCGCTTGTTCTATTAATTGTGTGACAAACTGCTCACCAAGCACAGGAGGATGTCCACCAATATCCCAGATGAGCTTTTCAGGATAAAGTAATACTTTTCCACCAAGCTGTGATTGGCTCCCAATTAATTTTGTTTTTAACTTACGTAAGCCACTATAAAAGGCGCTATATAAGCCAGCAGGACATCCGCCAATAATCGTCACATCGTATACATGCCACATTTTTATTGCCACATCCTTAAAAAATAGTAAAAAAGTAATTGACAAATTCTTATCAGAAAACTAGACTAATTTAAGTGATAATGATTATCATTTTTAGCTGTGAATATCATAGCATGTAAAGAAGTAAAAAGAAAGAGAGGGTCCAAATTGCGTTTAGAAGTTGAATCGATTCGTGTGGGTTATGAGAATAAAACGGTTGTGCATGACTTATCGCTGCAAATTCCAGATGGCAAAATAACAACCATCATTGGTTCAAATGGTTGTGGAAAATCCACCTTATTAAAGGCCATTACACGTATTTTAAAGCATGAGAGTGGACAGGTAGTACTAGATGGTCAAAATATTTCCAAAATGAAAACGAAAGAATTGGCGAAAGAACTGGCCATCTTACCACAAAGTCCTGAAAGTGCGCATGGTTTAACTGTGGAAGAGCTTGTATCCTACGGTCGATTTCCCTATCAAAAGGGCTTTGGCAATTTATCACAAAAGGATAAAGATGTCATTGACTGGGCTTTACAGGTGACAAAAACAGAAGACTTCCGCTTGCAATCTGTAGATGCTTTATCTGGTGGACAGCGTCAACGTGTGTGGATTGCGATGGCATTAGCTCAAGAAACCGACATCATATTTTTAGATGAGCCAACAACCTATTTAGATATGGCACATCAATTAGAGGTTTTAGAGTTACTTTACAAGCTGAATGAAGAACAAGGGCGCACGATTGTCATGGTACTCCATGATTTAAATCAAGCAGCACGCTTCTCTGATTATATTGTGGCACTGTCACAAGGGGAGCTTGTAAAATTTGGAACAGCTGAGGAAGTCATGGTTCCAGAAGTATTAAAAAAAGTGTTTAATATTGATGCGGTTATTGGTCAAGATCCACGAACAAATAAACCAATGTGCATTACATATAACTTATTACAAACCGTTTAAAGGAGAATGACAATGAAAAAGTGGTTATTACCAATGTTTATGATGCTCGTACTAGTATTAGCAGCATGCGGCAATAAAGAAGAGAAAACAGAAAAGGCTGATGAAGGTTCGAAAGAAGCAACTTCAGCGGAAACAATCACATATCAATCTGAGACAGGCCCTATCGAAGTACCAGCAAACCCAAAACGAGTAGTCGTGTTATCTTCATTTGTAGGGGATTTATTACAGCTTGATGTCGATGTTGTTGGTGTAGATGCATGGGCAGCGAAAAAACCGAATTTCCAAGATGCGATTAAAGATGCAGTAGTAGTTGAAAATACAGATATTGAAAAAATTCTGGAGTTAGAGCCAGATTTAATCATTGGCTTAAATGGTATTGAAAATGCTGATAAATTAGCAGAAATTGCACCAACTGTATTATTTACGTATGGGAAAGTTGATTATTTACAACAATTTATTGAAATCGGAAAAGTAGTGAATAAAGAAAAAGAAGCAACGGCATGGGTAGAAGACTTTAAAGCACGTGCAGCAGAATCAGGTAAAAAAATTAAAGAAAAAATTGGTGAAGATGCAACGGTAACAGTAGCAGAAAACTTTAATAAACAATTTTATATTTATGGCGATAACTGGGGTCGTGGAACAGAAATTTTATATCAAGAAATGGGCTTGAAAATGCCTGAGAAAGTAAAAGAAACAGCTTTAGAGCCGGGCTACTATGCGATTTCTCAAGAAGTTTTAGGTGACTATGCAGGGGATTATGTAATCTTCAGTATGTTCCAAGACCAAGATAATTCTTTTACAGATGCAGCATGGTTTAAAGATTTAGAAGCTGTGAAGAAAGGTCATTTATTTGAAGTGAACGCGAATGCTTTTTATTTCAATGATCCAATTACATTAGAACATCAACTAAAATTCTTTGAAGAGAAATTTTTACAATAATTAGTAGAGAGTAGCGAAGGCAAATGACAAAGTTTCGACAGTTTCCATTTTGGCTTCAGGTATTGCTTGCATTGCTCGTATTAATCGGCACGGCTGGTATCTCGCTGTGCTTAGGTGCAGCGAATACGAGCATTCAGGATGTCTATCAAGCAATTGTCGGACAAAGTGGTAACAAGCATTACACGATTTTACGTGAAATTCGATTTCCTCGTATCATTGCTGCTATTTTTGTTGGTAGTGCACTCGCAGTTGCGGGAGCGATTATGCAGGGGGTTACACGAAATCCATTAGCGGATCCAGGGCTGCTTGGTTTAACGGCAGGGGCAAATGCAGCCCTTGCCTTAACGATTGCATTTATCCCGAAATTTTCCTATTATACATTAATTTTAGCCTGCTTTATTGGAGCTGGAATTGGTATGATGATTGTTTATGGGATTGGTGCTTCTACTAAGAAAGGCTTCTCTCCATTGAGGCTTGTTTTAGCTGGTGCAGCAGTTACCGCTTTATTACAAGCAATCGCGGAAGGCACAGGCATCTTATTTCAAATTTCCAAGGATGTATCGATGTGGACAAGTGGTGGTTTTATTGGTACAACATGGAAGGCGTTACTGATTGTCCCTGTGATTGTCATCGGTCTACTATTGTCATTTGCTTTTAGTCGTCAATTAACGATTTTAAGTTTAAATGAAGAAGTAGCGGTCGGTGTTGGGCAAAATACAACATTAATTAAAGGAATCATGATGTTTGCTGTTGTCATTCTGGCAGGCTCTGCCGTAGCACTCGTTGGGAATCTTGCATTTGTTGGTTTAATGGTGCCACATATTGTCCGTACATTTGTAGGGACAGACTATCGTTTTGTCTTACCAATGAGCGCTATTGTTGGTGGTTGGTTTATGGTGACAGCTGATTTTACAGGACGCATGATTAATGCACCATTTGAAACGCCAGTTGTAGCAATTATTTCGATTCTTGGTCTTCCATTCTTCCTACTATTAGTGCGGAAGGGAGGACGCCAATTTGTTTAAAGAGGGTCGTAAAAAACAGCGAAAATGGCTTTTTACTTGGCTTGTAGTCACGTTATTAATTTTTGTTTTGGGCATTTCATTAGGGCCAGCCTCTGTTTCGTTTGATCGCATTATCCCAACCTTGTTAGGCGATGGTAGTTTTAAAGAGTCCTTCGTATTATTCTCAGTTCGATTACCAAGAATGTTGGTGCTAGCAGCGGCAGGGATGGCGTTAGCTTTAGCTGGTGCGGTCTTACAGGGGGTTACACGCAATGATTTAGCAGATCCTGGCATGATTGGTATCAGTTCAGGAGCAGGCGTTGGCATTACTGTCTTTTATCTACTAGTAAACGGTGATCTTCCTCATTTTGCTTATGTATTACCAGTTGTGGGCTTTTGTAGTGCTCTATTGACAGCGCTTTGCATTTATTTCTTCTCTTATCAACGTAATAAAGGTGTGCATCCTATTCAATTTATCTTGATAGGGGTAGGAGTAGCTTCTGCTTTATCAGGGGTCATGATGGTGTTAATTTCCTCAGCCGAGCGTAGCGATGTGCAATTTATTGCGCAATGGCTAGCAGGCAATGTTTGGGGAACGGATTGGCCATTTTTCTGGGCTTTAGTGCCTTGGCTTGTGCTTGGTATTCCGTATATTTTCTATAAATCCAATGTCTTAAATGTCTTAGCAATGACAGAGCAAACAGCAGTTGGTCTAGGCATGAATATTGGACGTGAACGATTACGTTTATTAATTGTAGCTGTGGCGCTAGCGGCAGCCGCAGTTTCTGTAACGGGTGGTATTGCGTTTATCGGTTTAATGGCCCCACATATTGCAAAGCAGCTCGTTGGCCCACGCTATCAATTCTTTTTCCCACTGACATTGTTTATTGGCGCAAGCTTGCTTATGCTAGCTGATACAATTGGACGTGTTGCTATTGAGACAGCAACTGTACCTGCTGGAATTGTTGTTGCTTTTATCGGCGCACCATACTTTTTGTATTTATTAAGGAAGAATGTATGATTGAAATGAAAAAGTAGAGGTTAGGGCGTTGAAAGTGATGGATCGAGAGCAGAAAGGTAATAGCAAATAATAGTGTATACGTAAATTACTGTACTTTTTATCTAGTAAAAATAGTGAAATATTTATCTTCATTCAGCAGAAGACTCCCACCTCTACAGTGGTAAGATGAATGCGGTTTTGGTTTCTTTTCAGTGGATGTCCAAACACCTACTGAGTGAAGATAAAGCCTCCGGCGGATGTCACAGATTTTCAAAGGAATGAATTGTGCAGGCACAATTCAAAATCCGGACGCAATTACGCCAAGGCGAAAATGATATTAAGATCTTTGTATTTCAAATTTTTGGGAACCTCATTTGTGGAGGTTCTTTTTTGTATAATCATGGTAGGAGGTGTAAAAATGATTTTATTAGCACGTCAAACTTCGGAGTTACAGAAAACACTAGAGGTAATTGTAAGGAGACTGCCTAGAACATACAATGAGTACTTCAATTATTATGAGCATTTACGACGCATCCAGGCAGGCTTCGCTGGCGAACAGCGCGTTGATGCAGAATGGCAGGAATTAGATTTACCATCCCCTCATTATATTCTCCATGATTTTCAAGTGATAAATCACACCGGTTCTACTCACCAAATGGACACCATTTTTCTCTGTCCTCACTTTTTACTCATACTAGAGATTAAAAATATCACAGGAATCCTCTCCTATGATGCATCTTTCGCTCAATTTATACGGACAACAGCAGATGGCACTGTGGAAGGAATGTCTGACCCATTTCAGCAACTTGAGCGGCATGTGGCATGGATGAAAAGGCTGATCCAACAAGAACGCCTTAGCTTACCCATTCTACATGCCGTAGTGATGGTAACTAAGAATGGTATCTTGACAGAAGATTTTAAGGGGTAACCTATATTTCATGTGACGGGATTACGCTCCCAAATGCAAAAATGGTTAGAACTGCATCAACCCAGCGTAAAGAAAGGAGAAGATCTGTTTCGATTTGCTGACCTTCTCTTGACCATGCATACAAGAGTGAAAAGAGAGATAAATGTGCCTATCAGGGACATTGTGAAGGGAGTGTTATGTACAAATTGTGTAGATGGTCAGCCATTAAGGTATCACTACAAAAAATGGCTTTGCCCAAGGTGTGGATTAGTGGATCGTGATGCTTTGATTAGGACGCTTGAGGACTACCGATTATTAGTTGGCACAAAGCTAACAAATAAAAGCTTTTGCGAGTTCTTTGCCATCGATTCTCCAAACCTGGCATACAAGTTATTGCAGCAATTACCTCTGAAAGCGGAGGGGATAAAAAGGCATAGAAAGTATTGGATTATGGATTAGATGTTTGCAGCTTAGGAGGATAGAGATGGATAGCACGTGGCAAGTGAAGGATAGGAGTATAAAAGTGACGGATAGACTGCGTAAAGTGAAGGATAGAACGTTGAAAGTGGCGAAACGCACAAGTAGTTGGACAGCGTGTGAGAAGTGAAGGATAGAAGTATAAAAGTGGCGGATAGACCGCGTAAAGTGAAGGATAGAACGTTAAAAGTGGAGGATACGCATTGGAGTTGCTCATTTACCTGATACTCCATCAGACACTACTAGACAAATAAATTTTTTAGGTATATAGTTAGCTAGGCTAACCAATAGTGAAGGAAGTGATGTTATGACGGTGGAACAGGAATTCTTCAATCAATACCGTTTAATGTATAGGCCGTTTATCAATCAGTTGAATGTTCAACTTGAACCTTATCAATTATATAGCTCGCAATGGGCTGTACTTCGTTTCTTAAATGATAAAGGTCCTCATTCATTTGTGGATATTGCTAATTTTATGTCTATAGAGAAACCGAGTGTAACGAAGCTTGTTCATAAACTCGTGGATTTGGGCTATGTGGAAACGGTAGCGGGTAAGGATAAGCGTGAAAAGCTTGTTCACTTATCGAAGTATGGAGAAGAACTTGTGCAGGAAATAAAGTCGCAATTGAGCCCTTTTTTTGAGCAGGCACTTGCGGGTGTACCACAGCAAGATATTGAAATCGCGACACAGGTTTTAGCAAGAATTTGTATGAATATCAATCAATAGGAGAGAACAATGTGGAAGCAACTAGACAGAAACTTTGGACAAAGGACTTTTTAATCATCTCCCTTATCAATTTTACGATTACCTTAATTTTTTATTTATTAATGGTGACGATTGCAGCATATGCGGTAGAGCAATTCCATGCTTCAACAAGTACAGCAGGGTTAGTATCAAGTATTTTTATTATCGGGACATTATTTGGGCGACTTGGTACAGGACGAATTATAGGTGACTGGGGTAGTAAAAAAACATTGTTTTGCGGTTTATTACTTTTTATGCTGTCAACAATATCCTATTTTATAGCAGGAAATCTTCCCTTACTAATGCTAAATCGTTTAGTACAGGGAATTGCACTCGGTGTGGCAAGTACAGCAACGGGAACAATTATTGCACAAATTTTACCGTCTGAACGACGTGGAGAAGGAATTGGCTATTACAGTTTAAGTGCCATTTTAGCCACTGCGATTGGTCCATTTATAGGGATTCTTTTAACACAGTTATTTGAGGATTACCGCGTGATTTTTGCTGTTGACTCAGTTTTAGCAATTATTTGCTTTTTAATGTATTTCATCGTAACGGTGCCATACATGCCTAAGAAAACAACAGAAGCAACAGTGAAAGCAGGCTTTAAGGTATCAAATTTTATTGAGATGCGTGCATTACCAATTGCGTTTGTAGCACTGGTTATTGGCTTTTCCTACTCAGGGGTAATGTCCTTTATGTCGTTTTACGCAAAAGAGCTTCATTTGGTGACAGCGGGAAGCTATTTCTTTATTATCTATGCGGTTGTGATTTTGGCAACTCGTCCATTTACAGGGAAATTACTAGATACTAGAGGAGCAAATATTATTATTTATCCCTGTCTAGTCATTTTTGCGATAGGGATGTATGCCTTTAGCTCAGCGACAACTACAATAGCCTTTTTAATCGCTGCTACTTGTATTGGGGTCGGCTATGGGAACTTTAATTCTGTAGCACAAGCAATAGCCATCAAGGTGACACCAAATGAGCGTTTAGGACTTGCGACATCTACATACTTTATTTTGTATGATTTAGGTTTAGGTGTTGGTCCTTACCTCTTAGGATTCTTTGTTTCATCAATGGGCTACGGTGCTATTTTCTTCACAATGGTATTTGTTATATTACTATCAATTGTGCTTTATTATTTCTTATATGGGAAATATGAAAACTTGAAACAAGCAAAAATTTCATAGATTAGAATCATTATATTGTAGAAAAAACGTTTTTTTTCTAGTTGTGTATAAATTTCAACTACAAAATGACGTTTTTTTCTTTAAATAAAAATACTTCTTGCAATCAAATATGATAATCATTATCATTCTCGATATAAACTAATTCGGAAGTAGGTATTTTAGCATGAAGAAAACATCGTTATTATCAGTATTAGTAGCAGGGGGGATCATTATGACTGGCTGCGGTAATACAGATGAAGCAAAAAAGGAAGAAAAGCCACAAACAGAACAAGCAGGGACAGTAAAAGAAGAAGTGGATTTATCTGCAGAGCTATCAGCCTATCAAAAGTTTGCTTTAGAGCAAATAGATCAATTCTTACTAGAAACAGAAAAATTTGTAAATCTATTTAAAGCAGGTGACATTGAAGGGGCAAAAGCAGCTTATGCACCAGCACGTATGTATTTCGAACGTTCTGAGCCTATTGCAGAAAGCTTTGGTGATCTTGACCCGCGAATCGACGGTCGTTTAGCCGATATCCAAGAAGAAGGTAAGGGCGAGGAAGAATGGACAGGCTATCATAAGCTTGAATATGCACTATGGGTAGAAAATAAAACGGCAGGCTATGAAGCAATTGCAGATCAATTATTAGCAGATGCAAAGGAATTACATGCATTAGTTCAAACCGTTGAAGTGACACCAGATTTGATGATCACTGGTGCAGTTGATTTATTAAATGAAGTATCAACATCTAAAATCTCTGGTGAAGAAGAAATTTACTCTCATACTGACCTTTATGACTTCAAGGCGAATATCGAAGGCGCAGAAAAAATCTTTGAAATCCTACGCTCTAAATTAGAGGCGAAAGACAAAGAACTAGTAGCAACATTAGATGAAAAATTCAAAGCAGTGGATGACTTATTAGCACAGCATGCAACAGCTGATGGCGGCTATGTTTCCTATGAGGAGTTAACGGAGGAAAATACAAAAGCACTAGCAGCAGCTGTTAATCAACTTGGTGAACCATTAAGTAAAATGGGCATTATTTTGGAGTGATATAAAATGACAGCGTCAAACGATGAAAAATGGATCAATAAAAAAATATCTAGACGTGAAATGTTAAAGCTTACAGGCATTGGTGTAGCAGGTGCTGCAATTGGTGCCTCTGGCTTAGGTGGTGTCATGAAAGTGATGGGCTATGATGTCTTTGAGCCTGTTGCAGACAGCATCACTGCTAGTAACAAAGTTAATTTCTACAGTAAGCATCAATCTGGTATCACTACGCCTGTACAAACAAATATTTATTTTGCTTCTTTGGATGTTTTATTTACATCTAAGAAAGATCTTCAAGAGTTGTTCAAACAATGGACACCTCTTGTTGTACGTTTAATGAATGGGGAAATAATGGTCGATTTAACAACGAATACTAGAGTCCCGACTGGCGATACGGGAGAAGCGGATGGCTTAGATGCCTCCAATTTATCCATTACGATCGGTGTAGGACCATCTTTATTTGATAAGCTTGGTATTCAGCATTTGAAGCCTGCAGAGTTGAAGGATTTACCACATTTCCCAAAAGATCAGCTGCAAAAGGAATTTACGGGCGGTGATCTTTGTATTCAAGCCTGTGCGGATGATCCACAGGTAGCGTTCCACGCCGTACGTAATTTAGTACGTGCAGCCTCTGGTAAGGTAGAGGTTAAATGGTCGCAGGCAGGCTTTAACTCGTTTCCTGCTGGAGGAGGGACACCGCGAAATCTCTTTGCATTTAAGGACGGCACTGTGAATCCAGCGATTACAGATGAAAAGGATTTAAATGAGGTTGTTTGGGTTGATAAAGGCTGGCTAAAAGGCGGCTCTTATTTAATTGCACGTAAAGTCCAAATGCATCTTGAAACATGGGATCGTACATCTTTAAAGGATCAGGAAGCAACATTTGGACGTTATCGTGATAGTGGTGCTCCGTTTGGAAAAACAAAGGAATTTGATGATTTTGATGTCGAGGCAAAGGATAGTAAAGGTGAGTATATAATGCCAGATACATCACATGTCCATTTGGCACGGAAATCAGGTGCCCGTATTTTGCGGCGCTCTTATTCTTACGCATCCGGTGTTATGTCGAATACTGGTGCACATGATGCAGGGTTAATATTCATCTCTTTTCAAAAAGACCCAGCACAATTTACAGCCATTCAAAATAGTTTAGGACGAATGGATAAAATGAATGAATACATTACCCATCGAGGCAGTGCTGTGTTTGCATGCTTCCCTGGTGTACAAAAGGGGAGTTATTTAGGTGAAGCACTTTTTAACGCGCTGTAGTTTGATTATTTGCTTACTCCTGACATTAGCTGTACCAGTGCAAGCAGCGCAATCCTATAGTCATCTATATATTGCGATTAGTGATGCGCTGATGAATACGAAGCAGGATAATGAAGCTGAGGCAAAGCAGGCGCTTGAACAATTTGCCACAGACTGGGCTAAGGTTACTTCAGAGCAAAAAGAGGCGAAAGCAAAGGTGGATGAGATTCTTTTGCAGGCAACGGAAGCCGCTTCAAAAGATGAACGCTTGGAGGCACTTTCTGCACTGTCGAATGCACTACGAAACTTAGAAAAACTTGAAAATCCAGTAGATGAAGCTGCACAGCGAGCGGAGTTTGGACAAAAGTTTAAGCCGATTATGGCAGACTTTGAAAAGGCTTTAGCAAGTGGAGATATCCAGAAAATTGATGAAGCCTACAAGGATTTTAATATAAAATGGAATAAAAGCGAGCGACCTGTACGTGAGCAAAGCATTGCGATGTATGGGCAAATCGAAACACAAATGGCATTTCTGCGTATCACTATTTCTTCAGAAGAGCCTGATATTAGCCTAATACAGTCTCAATTTGCAGATTTAAAACAAACGATTAATGATTTTGTGGCAGGCAAAGAAACAGCAGAAGTAGTAGAAGGAGAATTTTCTTTGGCTACATTAATTGCTTATATTGATGAAGCTAATGATTTCATTGATGCTGAGGATTATAAGGCAGCTTCTGAGAAAATTCGTGAATTTATTACAGTCTGGCCAAGTATTGAAATAGAAATCTCAACACGAAATGGTAGTCTATATACAAAAATTGAAAGTGATATGCCCATTATTGCGAGCGATTTATTAAAATCCTCTGTTGATAAAGAAGACATTACAAAAAAATTAGAAAATTTCCGTACCGAAATCGAGCTTATTCAAGGTGATTCGGATTATACAATATGGGATGCAGCACTAATCTTACTTCGTGAAGGTCTTGAGGCACTACTTATTATTTTGGCCTTAGTATCATTCCTTGATAAATCAGGACAAAAGAAGATGCGCAAATGGATTTATGTAGGCGCATTTGTTGGTGTTCTGCTGTCTGCTGTTGCAGCAATCCTCATGTCGACTATTTTGAACTCAGCAACTATTGATACAAATCGAGAATTAATGGAAGGTTATGTAGGCTTACTTGCAGCGGCCATGATGATTGGCGTGGGAATCTGGTTGCATAGTAAATCAAGTGTGGCGAGCTGGAATCGCTATATTTCTAAACAAATAGGTAGTGCTATTTCCAGTGGCTCTGTCTTTGCCATGGCAGCCATTAGCTTTTTATCGGTTTTCCGTGAAGGAGCAGAAACACTTGTTTTTTACGCAGGGATTGCTCCAAAAATGGAGACTTCTCAATTTATGCTAGGTATTGTGGTAGCCCTACTAATTTTGGCAATCTTTGCACTTGTGCTATTTAAAGCGAGTGGAAAAATTCCAATTTATAAATTCTTTGCAGTGGCAACTGTGTTAATTTATGTATTGGCCTTTAAAATTATTGGTGTCAGTCTGCATACGCTCCAATTAAGAGATTCGGTACCTACTACAATTGTAGATGGCTTGCCAGTCGTCAGCTTAATAGGATTCTATCCTACGGTTGAAACCATGCTTGGACAAGCAGTTTTACTGTTACTAGTTGTAGCGACAATTATCTATAAAAAGAAACAATAATAACTAGCAGGGTAGATGAAGGAGTTCTCGTTCATCTGCCCTTTTTCTAATTAAACAAGCCAATGTTTAGGATGTTTTAAGTGAGAGGGCAATTTTGTCTGCTCATCTCCTTGTGCAGAATTAATCTGCATTTGAGTTAAAAACATAGCTGTGGAAAGGTCAGCACCTCGTAAATTAGCATCCCGTAAATCAGCTCCGATAAAATCGACTCCACGTAAATTAGCCTGCTGAAGATTAGCTGCAATGAGGTAAGCTCCTCTTAAGTCAGTAGCACGTAAATCCTTGCCCTTTAAATTCTTGCCCATCCAATCTACTCCTCGATAGCTATACTTTCGAGAGGCTTTGCCAGTGGCTGTTTTTATAAAGTGTTGACGAATCTGCGTACTTGTTTCAAGTAATAACATATTAATGGGCATTCTATAATTAGGTATATCAATATTTAATAATGTCGCTGCATCTAATTCCGTAGCAAATTGTAGTTTTTCTAATTGTTCAAGTAACCTATTGTATAACTGAGCGTCAACCTTATAGGATAGAGCCTCCGCAAGATAAGCAATCATTTCAAATAATTGCACCATAATTGGAAACACATGAAACATTGTGTCAGCATGTGTAGGGTGCTGGCACCAATCCTGTCCAAGAAAGGTTGTTTGTGAAACCTTCTGCCCTGCTCCTAAGCAATCAAAAACGGTACATCCCTTAAACCCCTTCTCCCTAAGATTACCATGAATTTGGCAGCTAAAATCGGTTTGTAAGTTTTGACAGGGAATACCAGCAGGTTTATTCATCGCAAAGTCACTGGAAGAAACAATATTTAAAGCCGTGCAGCATAGGGCAAAACAATTTTGACAATCAGCCTGAAGATTTTCACGTATCTTTTTTCCATATGAGTAATCTATTTTGTTTATCCTGGACATCGTAATTTTCCTCACTTATTCATAAACTTATAGATTATTCTACCACTATCTTACTGTCAGTTCTATCGTCTACAAACCATTAGAGAATGTGGTGTTCTTTTTGAAAAGCATCACAAAGATACTTAAAGGTAGAATGGCCGCTTTGTTTTATAAAAGAATTTAAAGAAAGGAAAGTGGTGGGGGCCTATCCATCGCCGAAATTTGTGGAGGTGGAAGAAACACCACTTGCTTATCATCCTGAGAATGCGACAAAATTAAAGGCTAAAGTAGGAGGAAAAATGAATAAAGCAAAGGGAAGAGTCTTGATAAACCGATTCTTCCTTTTACTTTTTATTGATACTTGCAATTCAAAAAGTCATAGTGTAATATTTGACTAGTACACTATGACACGAGGTGCTTACATTGAAAAGTTTTATTGGGCAATTCAAAAAGGAATGGGTGCTCTTTCGGGCATGGTTATATGTGGGGGTCTTTTTAGGAATCTTACTATCCATAGTTGCTCCGTATTTAATAGAACGATATGGTGATGGATTTACAGAGGATAATCAACTTCCATTTGCTTTTACTTTTCTAGTCCTTGCTTTAGGAGGTTTTTATTCTGTATTGCAGTTTTTGGCTAGCTTACGCTTGGATTTAAGAAATAAAGAAATATGGTTGCACTCAACAAGCTCTATTCGACAGCTTATAGGTGTAAAAATTGTTTTTTCCTTAACGGGATATACAATTTTTAATATTCTTTTTACAGGTATTGCTATCTATACATTAAGAGCTGCTTATATAGCCAGCTTTGGGCAGATTTTGTTATTGCTAGTAATCGTGGTAGCCATTATTGCAGTGTTTCAATTAACGCTATTTGTAATCATACTACTATTTTTAGCATTTTATCTCCAAATGAAGTACTTTATCGGTCGTTTTGCGATCGTCCTTTTGATGGTAGCCTTTTTTGCAAGCATTTATCTATGGTTTAGATTTACTGAAAGTTTATTATATGTTAAAATTTTACAACATATAGGTATCTCGTTAAGCTGGCTTGAACGGTATTTGCCAAAATCCATATTGCCTTCGATGGATTTTAAGCTTGGCACATTGTATGTAGTAGAGGAACTAGCTCTTTCCATTTTCCTCGTACTGCTATTTATCATAGCTACAAAGTGGCTTGAAAAGGTGGTTTTACGATGACACTTGACTTTTCTCGTGATAAACCAATCTATAGCCAGCTTGTTGATCGCATTTGTGGAGATATTTTAAAAGGGATGTTAGCACTTGGGGACCGGCTTCCTTCTGTTCGAGAGTATGCAGTAGAGACAGGGGTTAATGTCAATACAGTGCAGCGTGTATATAAGGAGTTAGAGGCGATGAATATAACGGAAACTAAACGAGGGCAGGGTACATTTATCACAACGAATGAAGAGCGAATTGTTGTGTTGCGAGAAGATATGAAAAATCAATTAGCAGATAATTTTTTATCGTCCATTGAAGCACTTGGGTTTTCAAAGGAAGAGATGCTGATTGTTTTGCAAAATAAGTCGTGAGGTGAGATAAATGCTACAGCTTTCAAATGTTTCTTTTCGTTATATGAAAAAAACAATACTGCAAGATGTGTCCTATTCTTTACCAATTGGACAGATTATTGGTCTCGTTGGAGAAAATGGTAGTGGGAAGTCAACACTTTTAAAAGTATTAACTGGGTTGTTACTTCCATCAAGCGGTAAGGTTTTACTTAATGGTACCCCAGTTACTCGTAGGAGTGCTGATCAAATTGCCTATTTACCAGATACGGATTTATTTTTTGACTTTTATTCTGGTGAGCAACTTTTTCAGCACTATGCCTCTCAATTTGAGGATTTCTCATATGATAAGGCCTGTATCGTTGCAGAGTTTTTGCAGGTTGACAAAGCAATTAAATTAAGGCAGCTATCTAAGGGAAACCGGGGTCGTATGAAAATGGCTGCAACGCTTGGACGAGAGGTCCCATTTTATTTAATGGATGAGCCATTTGCAGGGCTTGATCCAATTGTTCGTGAGCAACTCATTAAAGGGCTCATTCAATTTACTGATATGGAACATCAAACAATACTTTTATCCACTCATGAGCTATATGAGGTAGAGCCGATTTTAGATCAAATCATTTTACTGCAAAATGGCTCGATTATTGCACATGAGGAAGTTGAAAGGATTCGAGATGTGACAAATAAGGATGCTGTGCAATGGATGAAGGCCTACTATAAGAAAGGATGAAATCAATGACAACACAACCAATTGTTCAATTGCAAAATTTATCAAAAATTATTCGTGGTAAACAATTAATTTCGCAATTGAATATCGATTTATATCCAGGACAAATTACTGGATTTTTAGGACCAAATGGTGCAGGAAAAACGACGACTATACGTATGATGACGGGGCTTATGCATCCTTCGGAGGGGAAGGTTATTATTGATGGTCTTTCTCTGCAGGAGAATTATGAGGAGGCAATTAGTAAGGTCGGTGTAATTGTAGAAAACCCGGAAATGTATAAATTTATGACGGGCTATAAAAACTTATTGCACTTTGCGCGAATGCATAAGAATGTGACAAAGGAGCGTATTCAAGAGGTAGTGAATCAAGTGGGTCTTGAGAAACGTATTCATGAGAAAGTATCTACGTATTCTCTTGGGATGCGTCAACGTTTAGGACTAGCACAGGCATTGCTACATCGACCTAAGTTTTTAATTTTAGATGAGCCAACAAATGGTCTTGATCCAGCAGGTATTCGTGAATTTCGTATGTATTTACGGAAAATTGCGACGGAGGATGGTGTCTCTGTTTTTGTTTCCAGTCATTTATTATCTGAAATTGAATTAATGTGTGATCGGGTAGCTGTCATTCAAAATGGTAAGCTAATTGATATTCGTGACATTCATAGTTATAATTCTTCGTTTTATTATATTGAGGCTACCCCTAATGACCAGGCTGTATCGCTCCTTCAAAGGCTTGAGATAAATTTTGTTACAGAAAATAGCGGCTACGTGGTTGAAATAAAGAAAGAAGATATTCCATCATTGATTACACAATTCGTTAATGAAGGAATGCAATTATTTGCTGTACAGCCACATCAAAAAACGTTAGAGGACCAATTCTTAGAAATGACAGGAGGTGGCCAAATTGCTGAAGCTAATTCAAAATGAATGGATGAAATTGTGGTATAAAAAAGGAACATGGGCGATGGCCGCAATAGTAATTCTTTTTATTATTGGACCAGGTATTATGATGAAATACTATGAAACGAAAAATTCAGAGGATATTTCCTGGAAAGAAAACGAGCAACTGGCCATTATCAACTATAAAGAAATGTTAGCAGGAGACGATCTTTCTCCAGCAGATAAAACATATTTTGAGGATCAAATTGCAATATCTGAGTATCGTTTAGAGCATGATGTGCCGTCTCAAAAAGAGGGAAGTCTTGCAAGCTTTATGTCTTTTTCAAGTAATATGCTCACGTTAGTTACATTATTTACAGTGATTACAGCAGCAAGTATTGTATCGAGTGAATTCTCAACAGGTACTATTAAAATGCTGTTAACACGTCCAATGTCGCGGGCAAAAATATTAACCTCTAAATTAATCACAACCTTTATTTTTGGTCTGTTTTTATTTGTGATTAATGTCGTAGTAAGTGCCATAGTAGGATTCCTGTTATTTGGAAATGGGACGGGAGTCGAATTAGAGATGGTCAATGGACAAATAGTCGAAAAGGCTATATGGAATGATTTGGGGTATCATTACTTACTGTCTGGCGGTGACTTTGTGATGTCAACGCTATTTGCCTTCTTAGTAGGTTCTGTTTTCCGCTCAAGCTCTTTAGCTATTGGTTTAACGATGTTCTTGTCGTTTACAGGTGGAATGATTGTGATGTTCTTAAGTCGATATGATATTGTCAAATATATTTGGCTAACGCATTCTGATTTAACGCAATATGAATCGGGGAATCCAGTGATAGAAGGTATCACAATGCCATTCTCACTTACTGTCTTAGCGATTTATGCTATTATTTTCCTTGTAATCAGCTATACGTCCTTTATGAAACGCGATGTGACAGCATAGATAAAACACGGTATGAAATTGTTGTTTTTCATACCGTGTTTTTCTATTTTACCCTTTATAAATGCTTCGCAATAATTTGCTGTAGCTTCGTTTCAATCATTGGTAAATCATGCTTAGTAATCGTGGTTCTAACATAGCTTTCGTCCATATCAAGAGCTTCTGCGAAAAAGCTTCCAATGCCTCTAACTTTGCGATCTATTTGCAGCAATATTTCTGCTGAATGATTAGATTGTGACAGAAAAACAATTTCTAGCTCATCTAAATGATTTTGATATTGTCCTGTTGGCACAAATTCAAATTCTTGAATGAATGGATAGTAGCCGCGGAATCGAGCTGGTGCCTGTTCACATTCTGCTTCACGCAAACGGAAACCCAGTGCACTAATAGCGTCTAGTATATGTGCAGCAAGCTCAGTTGGCTGAACACAAATGTAATCCTTATCGTTTGGATCCACTGCATTTTTAATATCAAGTCCTGTTTGAATCCATACTTGGGTCTTGCCTGCTGTTATCGGTGTTTCGAATGGTAATGTAATAGAGATAGGGAAGGTTTTCCGTTCGCCTGCTGCAATAACAAATGGCTCAGATACTTTAATTTTTTGTAGTGCCGCTACCTCCGTATATTTATTGTCATTCGCTTCTCGAATATAGGTCGTATTGATCGATAAATAAATCGTATCGACCTGCTGTTCAGTCTGCCCACCTCGTACCATAATCTCGCCATGCATTACTTCACCAGCTCTGTATGTAGTTTTTTCTAATCGTGTATCAACCGTTGCAGAGCCTATCCCAATACTTGCAAGTACATTGTTAAAAAACGACATCTGTATTCCTCCAATTGACATTAATAGTTATACATACGCTCATTTTTTGAAAAGGTTTCAAGATATAAAAAATTTTCGTTATAATGTATGAAAAACAAATGGGGCGTCGAGATGGAAACAGAATGGATCAGAACATTTCTAGTTGCTGCAAGAACAGAAAATTTTCGCGAAACGGCTGAACAACGATTTATTACACAATCTACAGTATCAAAGCATATACAGCATCTTGAAAAGGAATTGCAAACAACGTTATTTGATAGACAGGGGAAGCAGGTGAAACTAAATCGTTTTGGTGCTTACTTTTTTCAAAAGGCAGAAAAAATGATAATGACTGTGGATGAAGGAATACATAAAATGGAATCCTTTTTGCATGGGTATACGTCCCATTTAACGATCGGGGTTGCACCTCAAATTGCCAATTCTACATTACCAGCCATTATCCAAACATTTCAACGACAGAAACCTTCCATACAAATTACGATTGAGCTATTAAAGTCTAATGAAATAGGAGAGGCGGTTTATACAGGAGAGGTAGATATTGGTTTATCAAAACTGACCTCCACTCGAGATCTTCATACTGTCCTTCTCGCACAGGAACCACTTCAATTAATTGCTCCAATGATAAAAAAAGAGGTGGATGCGCTGACACTTTTACAACAAGAAATGATTTTAACACATGAATATGCACCCTATTGGCAAGACATACAGCAAGTATTACAACAATTTAAGCGCTATAAAAGCATGCATATTAATCAAACTGAGGTTATTAAAAATTTTGTGAAGCATGGACTTGGCATTGCCTTTTTACCAAGAAGTGTCATTGAGGCTGATTATCAACAGAATTTATTACATAGCTATTCCGTACAAGAATTTTCTCATATTATGTCCAATAGCTACTTTCTAGCAAAATATTTATCAGCTGATATTGAGAATTTTTTATCGGTTTGTCACCTAATTTACGATGATTTAGTTTGTGAGTAAAGGTACAACAAGCTATAAAACTACATTAGACATACTTTGGTCAAAAGTGCATCTGTTAAAACGCTAATCTGCATCAATTATTCATATTTACTTTATATACTAGTGGTATGTAATCCGCATAAACAAAGAGGAAGTCAATCTCTTTCATAGTTTAGTATGCATACAGTTACCCATATAAAACAGGTAAGGTGTAAAAACGCTCAGGTGCAAGAGAGATCCGCTCAGGTAAAGAGGAAAAACGCTCAGGTGCAAGAGAGAATCGCTCAGGCAAAGAGGAAAAACGCTCGGGTGCAGGAGAGATACTAACCTCAGATCCGCTCAGGTAAAGAGGAAAAACGCTCAGGTGCAAGAGAGAATCGCTCAGGCAAAGAGGAAAAACGCTCGGGTGCAAGAGAGACCCGCTCAGGTAAAGCGGAAAAACGCTCGGGTGCAAGAGAGAATTGCTCAGGTAAAGTGTAAAAACGCTCGGGTGCAAGAGAGAATTGCTCAGGTAAAGCGGAAAAACGCTCGGGTGCAAGAGAGAATCGCTCAGGTAAAGCGGAAAAACGCTCGGGTGCAAGAGAGACCCGCTCAGGTAAAGTGTAAAAACGCTCGGGTACAAGAGAGAATTGCTCAGGCAAAGTGTAAAAATGCTCGGGTGCAAGAGAGAATTGCTCAGGTAAAGCGGAAAAACGCTCGGGTGCAAGAGAGAATCGCTCTGGCAAAGTGTAAAAACGCTCAGGTGCAGGAGAGATCCGCTCAGGTATAGCCGAAAAACGCTCGAGTGCAAGAGAGATCCGCTCAGGTAAAGTCAAAAAACACCCGAGTACAAAGAATATTTAGATAAACAAACATACTTCAGCAATAATATAGTAGGTGTTTTAAATGTATACGTTGATGTCAAAAATAAGCCAAATCATAAGCAATCCTATATCAGAATTTTTGAATGCCTATGAGCATGCCCCGCTTATTATGGCGATTCTGCTTGGCTTAATAGGCGCTTTAGCTCCTTGTCAAATAACAGGTAATATGAGCGCTATTACTTTTTATGGGAATCGTACTATGCAAATGAAAAGTAATTGGCAGGAAATTGTGTTTTTTATAGTTGGGAAGGTTATTGTCTTTAGTTTATTAGGCTTTTTTGCATGGATATTTGGCCAATCTTTTGAAACGAAAATGACTGTGTATTTTCCTATTTTTCGCCAGGCAATAGGTCCGATTATGATAATAACGGGTCTCGTACTCATTGGCATTTTTAAAATAAAATTTCTGAATCGAATTTCTTCGCTTCTTCCAACAGTGTTGAAAGAAGGGGAAATTGGTTCCCTGCTGATGGGTGCTAGTTTTTCTCTAGCCTTTTGCCCAACAATGTTCGTACTTTTCTTTGTATGGCTAATGCCGACGGTTGCATCAACTTCGTATGGCCTAGTGCTACCAGCTATTTTTGGTGTAGCAACCTCCGTACCGCTTTTGATCATGTTGGCACTGATTCATTTCTTTTATGAGAAACGTGTCATTATACGATTTAGCATGAGAATGGGGAGAGTAATTCAAAATGTAGCGGGTGTAATTTTAATCATTATAGGTGTAACAGATACCATTACATACTGGGCACTATACTGAAGAAAGGAAGCTATTGACTATGCTGTCAGACTTGAATATATTATTAGCATTTGGTGCAGGATTTTTGAATTTTATTTCACCTTGTACCTTACCGCTATACCCTGCATTTATTTCCTATATTACGGGTATGTCATTGGATGAATTACAGGGAGAAAATAAAAAATCAAAAAGAATTGGCTTGCTTCATACAATCTTTTTTCTATTAGGTTTTTCAATTATTTTTATCTTCTTAGGATACGGTTCATCATTAGTAGGCTGGTTCTTTTTTCAATATAAGGATTTACTTCGTCAAATTGGCGCTATTTTAATTGTTATTTTCGGATTAATCATCATCGGTTTTTTGTCACCGAAGTTTCTGATGCAAGAGAAGAGACTAGCTATTAAAAATCGACCAACAGGCTATTTTGGCTCATTACTAATTGGACTTGCATTTGCTGCTGGATGGACACCGTGTTCTGGCCCTATTACTGGCGCGGTTTTTATGATGGCTTCCCAAAATCCTAATGTTGGCGTGTTTTACATGGTTGTGTATGTGCTAGGGTTTGCGATCCCATTTTTACTACTATCACAATTTATTACGAAATTAGGATGGATACGAAAATATAGCACAGTCATTACAAAAATAGGTGGCTATATGATGGTTGTACTTGGTATTATTTTATTTTTTGATGGATTAACGTACATCACAATTTGGTTAAGCCCATATTTTGATGGATTTACTGGTTTTTAATGTTTTGATTGGTGTATTATCTCGTGCATAGTAAGAAATTCTTTGACCTTCACAATGTGAGTAAAACAACTTGTGAAGGTTTTTTTATGAAAAAAATTAAAATTTTTTGTAACGAATCGTAGAGAAAGTCTATATATAAGTATCTCAATGAAAAATCTTAGAGGGGAGGGAGGAGGATGGAAGAGTTAAGTGACATCTATACTTACGCAGCTGACATAAAACGATTTCTTATTTGTTTAACAGCTGATGTTGATTTAGCAGAAGAACTGACCCAAGAAACCTTCTATCAAGCTGTCAAATCAATTGAGCGATACAATGGTGAATGTAAAATGACTGTCTGGTTATGTAAAATTGCAAAGCATACATACTATAACCATCTAAAAAAGGAAAAACGTCATCATCACAGGAGTGTTGAACAAATGATACAAATGGGCTATGATGTGCCATCTAATGCAGACTTACCAGATGTGGAAGTGATCAAGCGTAACACATTAATTTCTATACATAAAGAAATTCATTTACTAAATGAACCATATCGCGAAATCTTTATACTTAGAACTTCCGTCAATTTTAGTTTCAAGGAGATTGGGGAGATATTCGAGAAAAGTGAGAATTGGGCAAGAGTGACGTTTTATCGAGCCAAATTAAAATTAATAGAAAGAATTCGAGGTGAAAATATTGAACTGTAATATTATTAAGGATTTACTGCCTTCCTTTATCGATGGCATTTGCAGTCAAGAATCTTGTAAAGTGGTGGAGGAACATTTACAGCAGTGTGAGGAATGCCGAAAATATAAAGAGATAATAGAGCAATCAAAAAATGCTATTCAAATCTTACCTAATGAGGTAACCGTGGCCAAAGCACCGTTTAAAAAAATAAATAAAAAGCGCCGTATTCAAATTGTATTGTCTATTTTGCTGACCTTTATGCTAACAGTAATAGGCTCTTTTGTGGTTCAGGAGGTGGGCGTAGTCAATGAAATCTTTTTTCCAAGAAGTAGTGCTATTATTGAAATCACCGATAACCAGGAAGAATGGGATAAACTATATTTTGATGATCAAGATTATTTAACATTTACTAATATTTTTTGGAACAAGGAAATTGTTAATGATGCAAATAATGAGGGAGATGTTTGGCTAAGAATAAAAGATGAGAATGATAATATTGTAGTAGACGAATTCCGGATATCGCCAGGGAAGAGTATGAAATTAGATACATTAAAAAACACTAAAAGTTACTCATTCGAAATTAAAGCTAACAAAGGTCGATTCTCTATTAATGTATTTTAAGAAGCAAAAAGAACGTATTGGAATACATACGTTCTTTTCATTCTGTTGAAAAACAAAATCGTCTATAGACAAAATGTGAACATTCCAATAAAATTCTCTCATTAATGAAATAAGTGAAATGAGGGGATTTTTTATGTACGTTACATACTCCAGAAGAGAGATTGAAGAGAATCGAAAATTCTACGAGATGATGTACGACCCTTCGCATCAGTTAGTGAAGATGGATCAAGTGATGGACTGGAATTTTGTATCGAAACAATTGGAAGTTTTTTATCCATACAGTATTGGTCGCCCAACAAAAGATCCCATCATGTTGGTGAAAATCTTATTGATTCAGTATTTAGAAGGCTTTCGTTCAGTTCGTTTTACGTGTAAGCAAGTGAAGCAACACGCAACGTATCGCTGGTTTTTAGGCATTTCTCCTACAGAAAAAATTCCAGATCACTCAACCATCTCTAAGTTTCTTTCGCAACGTCTGCAGGGTGTGACGTTTTGGGAGGAACTTTTTCAACATTGTCTTCTTTTCATTCACGATGAAGGATTTATTGCGAACGAAACATGGGTGGCAGATGAAACGGAATTAAAAGCGAATGCCAATAAACGGGTGCGTAACGTACAGATTGAAGAGAAAATCATAGAAGAAAAAGAGGATGATTTAACGCTTATTAATGAACACCGTGCGCGTCATGGGAAGAAATTTCTTATGACAAAAGAGCCAAAGGTAGAAGAAAAGCGAACAAATAGTAGCCCTGTGGATCCGGAAGCACGTTTGTCTGTTAAACATGATGAACGTGGGCGCTTTGCGTATTTTGAGCACCGTATTGTGGATTCGTTACATAACTTTATTATTGCGACAGATGTCACAGCTGCGAATGTACCAGGGCATCGTAAATTAGTAGGACAAGTGGATCAATTAAAGCAATTATTTGGGCAATACGCGAAGGAAATAGCGCTCGACTCAGGTTATTACAATGCCCCTCTTGCCCGAAGATTGTTTGAAAGGAAATTCTTCGTTTATATGTCTTATCGACGATTCGCAACGAAGGACCACCCGAATTGTCGCCGTTATCAGTTTAAACAGGTGAATGAGGATCTCTATGCCTGTCCATGTGGTGTACCATTTTATTATAAAACAACGAATCGACAGGGCTATCACGAATTCAAACCACCAAAAGGAAGTTGTCAATTCTGCCCTTTTGTAAAAAGGGAAAACGAAGACCGTGTGTTACGAATTTCGATTCACCAAGAAATTTATAATCAATTACGAGGGCAACGCTTGTCCTATCGGGGGAAAATCCTTCGTTCTGTACGTCCAGCCACTGTCGAACTTAGCTTCGCACATAGTAAAGAACTCCACGGTTTACGCTATGCGCGTTACCGTGGAGTCCAAAAAGTAAAAAGACAAGTTTTGATGACAGCCATCATACAAAACTTGAAAAAGTGGACCAAACTCCGCTCACTCAAGCAAATTGGTCTACACCTAACACATGAAATTATAGAAGAATCTGTTTAAAAAAACAAATAGAATCATAAAAATGCCATAAAAAATTTGTGGCATTTTCATTGACATAATCTTATTTCAACACTATGAAAAGAACGTATTGGAATACATACGTTCTTTTATAACTTTATATTATTTTTTGATAGCAACAAATCGTAGTCGACAATAATCAGCAACCCATTGTTGATCCTGATAATAGTTAGGTTTTAATAGTTCCTCACATTTTGTGTAAATTTGCTCTTTCTCTTTTTCCGTTAAATGCTGTAGGATGTTATGACTAAACATCACTAACCAATTACGAAGCCCTTCCGCACCCTGAAGAGGTGTTGGTCGCTCATATAGTGTAATCGTATCAACCATAAAGCCAACTTTTTCTAATTTTGATTGATATTCTTCTAAAGTGGGGAAATACCAAGGGAAATATTCCTCTCTATAAGGTAGTTGCAAATCCTCCATGCTTTTTTGAAGTGCCCATACTATAGAGGCAATATTACCATCTCCACCCATTTCAGCAACAAAACGCCCTCCTTGTTTAAGCGATTTATAGATATTTTCAATAACTTGATCTGCTTGCTTCATCCAATGAAGGGCTGCGTTCGAGAAGGCAGCATCGAATTGATTGTCAGTGGAGAATGTTGTAGCATTCACCGCTTGAAACTCTATGTCAGGATATTTTTGCTGTGCCGCGATAATCATGTCCTGAGAGGCATCAATTCCTTGAACAATGGCACCATGTGTTGCAATTTCATGTGCTAAATCTCCTGTCCCACAACCAACATCTAATATTACTTCATTTTTCTGTGGTCTAAGCAGGTCCACTAAGCTTTCTCCAAATTTTGAAACAAAGTCATGCTTTTGATCGTATAAATTGGCATTCCATTTTGTTGTCATTTTACTTCAGCTCCTTTATTTGAGCATAACAAAGAGTTTAATTGAATAGAAATTCTAGAAAATAACAATTTTGATTCCACTTTGGAATAAAGAGGAATACCCTACAATTGTACCTAACCTCGTAACCAGTATCCAAATGCCCCATAAACCTCCTGTTGGAACAGATATCATTCCCACGTTATAACGGTTATTATTTAGTATACTGTATTTATGACTGTTGATTTTTTGTCAACGTAATAAGATGCATCCAGGCCAAATTAGGAAGTAGTAGCTAATGTTCGAGTTGATTTATTTGCTGAGAGGGCAGTTTGGAACAATAAATAACTGTGTCATTTTATTTGCAGCTCTCTTTTAACCAATTTTGTTGACAAAATGTCAACATGATAATACACTTCTTTAGAATGATAGTTATAACTGAATTCAGTAATGGTAGAAAAGCAAGGAGGTAGAATTGAAAATGACTGAGAAGAGAAACAATAATAATCTTGGCTTATTGCTTAAAGAATTCTTGAAAGAGCGATCATTATCTATGCGAAAGTTTAGTGAGCTCACTGAAATCGATACAGCTACAATTTCACGGATAATAAATAATAAGCGAAAAGCAACCCCACAGCATTTAGAAAAATTTGCTGACTGCCTTGGAGTTCCTTTAATTCATCTTTTTGAAGCTGCTGGATATCCCATTGAACAAAGACAAGAGAAATCTGAATCGGATATTCATACATCTGTTGACGCAATACAGGCTCTTCTTAGGTCTTCTAATGTTTATGATGATGAATTTTCGGTGGCACACGTTGAACAGAAACTAGAAAACTATGGACTATTTGCGCAAACAGAAGAAGGTAAAAATATGATTGTTAAGGATTTTGATGAGAAAATTAAGAATGTAGGGAGCGTAGGTCCTTTTATAAGCAAATTAAAAGAATTATATGAAAGATTCTTAGTTGGGAAAGGTACACTTTTTGAACTAACCATAATTGGAAGTACTTTATTATATTTTATTATTCCTGTAGATGTTTTACCTGATTATCTATTTCCTATTGGTTATTTAGATGATGCAATAGCTGTACAACTAACTACAAAGACATTACTAAAAAATTGAGTTAAATGATAGGTGGATTTAGTCATGAGAAGAAGTAAAAAGAGCCTTAAATGGCTAAGAAATTTGTTCTTAGCATTCGCATTAGTAATTGTAGCAGGGATTCTATATTCGATTTATCAATACAATAACGGATTAGCAATAGCAGATGATGGTCCTTTTAAAGATGACGGAAAGAAATTTGACCCATTTGATGGTGCAGATGTGCAGGTTGGTCAGATTAATGTGCTATTGATTGGAAGTGATGCTAGAGATGAGGATGGTAGATCGGATACATTAATGATTGCACACTATGATCAAACGACAAATAATGTAAAACTTATTTCGATTATGAGGGATACATATGTCGAAATTCCAGATTACGGTATGAATAAAATGAATGCTGCCTTTGCTTTTGGAGGTCCTGAACTTGTAAGGAAAACCATTAAGCAAAATTTTGATCTTGATGTTAATTACTACGCTTTAGTCGATTTTAAAGGATTTCCTAAGATTATTGATCTTTTAGCACCTGATGGGATTGAGGTTGATATTCCTTATGAAATGTCTCATGGAATTGGCATGACATTAAAGCCTGGAGAACAAATTTTACATGGTAACGAGTTATTAGGCTATGTACGATTCCGCCATGATCGTCTAAGTGATTTTGGACGAGTGGAACGTCAACAAGAAGTATTGGCTAAGGTGAAAGAACAAATCGGTATTTCAAGCTTAATGAATTTGCCTAAAATACTTGGTGTTGCAGACTCCTACATCGATACAAATGTTGATAAAAAAACAATCCTTACAATTGGAAAAGGGATAGTAAATGGAGAATCTAAAGGGATGAACACTTTACGCATTCCTATTGCAGGCTCTTTTGAAGACAAACGTGTAAATGTAGGTGAAGTTTTAGATATTGATTTAGATAAGAACAAAGGTGCATTAAAAGAGTTTTTATCATCAACGGACAATGATAAGACTTACGTAGTTTCATCTTAAGAGGATAGCTTGAGCATAGAATTTCAACTTATTAAACGAATGGATCAGTATATAGGATAATACCTATGAACAGATGCTACATGATGCATTAATTGATAATATAACATGAAAGAAATGTGACAAAAAAGGTAGCTGATGATTTGCATCAGCTACCTACATGTTGTTGAAATACTATTATGTCAATGAAATCAAGGTGACAAATTAAAAAGTATAGCCCTTTTTCAAAACGAGAGGTTGATTTCCGTTCCGACTGAGTGCTTTCCTGGGGGCGTCCGATGAGCCGCTTCACTCACGTTGCTCGCTCCAGGGTCTCATCTGTGACGCTGAATCCCCGAGGAGTCACTCAGTCTACACTCCAATCAACCATTGCTCATAATGTTTTCATTGGCTTTCACATAAATGTATAGTGATAAATTGAAGTCTTAACCATCACTATTTTGCGCAAAAAAAAGGAACTTTGATAACATTTTTCTATGCGAAAGCAGAGCGACAGCAATAAGTGGCTTTATGTAAAGTTACAGTTTTACACATAAAACGTAGGTTAACAGCTGTAGAATTGTACCACTATTCTATCCATTTAATGATGGTGAGTAACATGCTTTTACTTTACTTTTTGAGGGAAGAAAATATTTAAAGTTCTACACTATTGCTGATTGGAGTGCAAGGCTACTCGACCATAGCTGTCAACTTAAGAAATGTGTACTTCTTCTAAAAAGTGGTATAGATATATACAAAACTTTTTTTGGAAGGGGTGCTTTTGATGTCGACACCGAAACATATACAATTACTCCAAAAGCTATTTGAAGTCATTTGTCCTGAAAGAGTAGATGAAATAGCCAAAGAAACGGGTTTTATTCAAAGAAAGCGACTAGTCTCTGCGAGTGACTTCCTATCCTTATTGTTTCATGTCCATGGGAATTTAGCAGATTGCTCAATCCAAGAGTTATGTACAACCTTACAAATGAAACAAGCCATTTCCATTAGTCGGGCAGCCATGGATAAAAAATTTACCCCGGAAGCCACGGCTTTTTTACAACGACTCATTCAAGAATTCGTATGGGCACAACATCAACTATCTTTTTCTTCGCTCTCTCTGTCTGAACCATGGCCATTTACCAGTATTCGGGTACTTGATTCCACCACAGTTAGTGTACCAGATCGTTTTCAAAAGCGCGCTCAAAAAACCAAACAAGCATCCGCCAAAATTCAATTTGAATTGGATCTTTTATCCGGTCAATCGACATTTCTTCACGTTGCTTTTCACCGAATGAATGATGCGAAAGTAGGTGCCATGCGGATTCCGTTTCTGACAGAACATGAACTTTGTCTACAAGATTTGGGTTATTTTAACTTCGAACAATTAAAAAAAATCGAGGAAAAAAAGGGTTTTTTTATTACAAAAATACGGACAGATGCGTATGCCGCTTTCGAAAATCTATTTCCTTCCTATCACTCAAATGGTGAGGTTATTCAAAGTAGTCTTTATCATCGCATTGATTTCGTGGCACTTTGTAAAAAGTTACTACCAGAGGAACTTTTAGAATTAGAGGGTGTTTATTTTGGACGAGATGCTCATTTTCCAGCTCGTTGTATTATTTTTTCCCATGATGAGCAGGGGAAAGCGCAACACATCAAAAAAATTAATCGACGAGCCCAAAAATCAGGAAAGGTGCCCAAACAAGTGGTACGTGATTTAGCAGGTATTACGATTTATATGACGAATCTGCCAGAGTGGATGTCTGCTCGTCATATCATGGAATTGTATCGCTTACGTTGGCAAATTGAGTTGCATTTTAAAGTGTGGAAATCTGATTTAGGCATCAACCACTTCAAAGTGATGAAGAAAGACAGGTGGCTTTGTCATTTATATGGGACCATCCTAGTTTATTTTATTAGTCAATTGATGGCCTATCAAATAAGAAACTTCATCTGGAAGGAGAAGGGCATAGAAATTAGTGAGATGGTGGCCATTCGTAGTATCGCGACAGAGATTTTACCGAAGCTATATGAAGAATGCATAAAAAAAGAGAATGCATTGAAAGACTTTATCCATTTGACCACCGAGTTCCTGCTCAAGACGGCCCGGAAATCAAAGTCCACCAAAGGAACAGCCTTTCAACGCCTTCAATTCACGTAAAATATCCAAATATAACCAACTCACCTAGAGGGGTTTATTTGGATATGTCTAAAATACTTTTTCCCATTTTAACGATAAATGAAACCTATCATTTCTAATTATAAAATCATTTGATTAGATGTGTAGAAATCTTAAGTTGACAGCTATGGGCTACTCGACTCCCGTGGGATAGCGAGACAGACGAGACCCTGCACGGAGCATCAGCGCAGGAAGCGGCTCGTCGCTCGCCCACAGGAAAGCGAGTAGCCTGGAACGGAAATCACCTTCATTTGACTTAGTAGTATTCACAAAGATTCCCTTGACCATTTAGTTTTTCAACACTATGAAGGTAGCTGATGATTTGCATCAGCTACCTATCTTATTTTTCAAGCTTTGTTAATGTTTTCCCACTCCAACCAAAGATGATTGTTAAAATCGGACCAAGTAAACAGAAGAAGGTGAAGGGGAGATAAGTTACTGTAGATATATCAAGTACACTAGCAATAAATAAGCCACAAACACTCCAAGGGACGAGTGGATTAACAACTGTACCTGCATCCTCCATTACACGGGAAAGGTTTTTGGGTGCTAGTCCAACCTTTGCGAACTGTGCTTTGAATGCCTCACCTGTCAATAAAATGGAAAGATACTGTTCACCGATTAGTGTATTGATACCTACTCCTGTAATGGCAGCACCTGTGATGACAGAACCAGCGCTTTTAAAGATGTTCTCAACCTTTGCTAAAATACTTTGAATAATGCCTAGAGTGAATAATAGCCCACCCATTGTTAATGCAAGTAAAACTAAGGCAATTGTTGATAACATACTGCTCATACCACCTCGTGTCAGCAATGCATCTACTTCCTTATTACCAGTTTGAGAGACATAACCTTCAAAAAGCATTTTAAAAATATTAGAAAGAGTTATTGGTTCAAGCATGTAGGAAAGCCCCACACCAAGAATCGAAACGACTGCAAGCGTAATTAGTGCAGGCGCCTTATAAAAAGTCATTACTATAAGTACAGCAATTGGCAATAATGTATACCAATGAATAAGTCCTGTTGCAAGTAATCCTTCTTTAAATTGCTCCACTGTTTCAAATGCTGTATCTGTACCTGATGGGGATAAAATAGCATATAAAACGATGGAAATAATGAAAGCAGGTATCGTTGTCCAGCCCATATTTTTAATATGCTCAAAAAGATCTACTCCAACAGTACCAGAGGCTAGATTAGTTGTATCTGATAGGGGAGACATTTTATCACCAAAGAAAGCTCCTGAAACAATCGCACCAGCTGTTATGGCTAAGGAGATATCCATTGCACCAGCAATTCCCATAAAAGCCACCCCCACTGTGGCAACAGTTGTTAATGAGCTTCCTACAGATATGCCAACAACGCTACAAATTAAAAACACAATGGCAAAGAAAAAGCTAGGTGAAACAGTTAAAAAGCCATAATAGATAAGTGTAGGAATAGTACCTCCCATCATCCAGCTTGAAATTAAAATACCGATAAAGAAGAAGATGAATACAGCGCCTAGTCCTGCACTTGCACCAGCAATCATTCCTCCTTCAAGCTCACGAAAAGGAATTTTTTTAAGTAATCCGTAGGCAATTAAAAGTGAAATAACCAAAAAAATAGGGATATGGGGAGTCGCTTTTAAATACCCAATACTAAATGCCATCATGGCGATAATTAAAAGTATGATGATGCCTGCCTCAATAAATCGAGGGTTACTCTTTGCTTCAATTCGAAACATGCTAATCCTCCTAGTAATTACTTCTTCGCTTCAATGCGGTGAAGCCCAAAAGAATTATAGCACGCAAATAAATTTTGTCAATTGACTGACAATTGCTATAGTATGATATTTTTTTCTTCAATTGTTTAGAACATTTTCTAATGCATCTTTAGGCGTTGACTTGGAAGTGTCGCTCTATTGTATAAAATAATCCCACGCATTTTTAAGAATCAATGTACATGTCATGATAATGAAAATAATACGCATTATTTTTGTCCCGCGTTTCAGCGCGAATTTTGAACCTAAGATAGCTCCAAAAATCATGACAAACCCTACAGGCAGTCCATATAAAAAATTAACTTCTCCTAACAGTAAAAACATAATAAGTGCTGCTAAATTTGAAGTGAAATTAAATGCTTTAGCATTGCCGGCAGCCTGCAAGAAATCATTTCCCATCATTAATAAAATGAAAATAAAAAAAGAACCAGTTCCAGGTCCAAAGAACCCATCATAAAAGCCAATAACCGCAAAAGCGCCAATAAAAGCGATTTTTTTAGTAGCTGTTAATATTCGCTCCTCAGGCTGTTGTCCCCAATCTTTTTTGAAAACTGTATAAGTGGTCACAAGGACGAGCATAACAAGCATTAGGGGCTTTAAAATAGTAGGCGATACAAGATGTACCGTATAGGCTCCAATTAAAGAGCCGATGAAGATGAAAGGGATGATCTTGCCGATTTTTTTTAAGTCTACCTTGCCAGCTCGTAAAAAAGTTAACATACTTGTGCCATTGCTGATTGTATTGGCGAGTTTGTTTGTGGCGATAGCTGTACTAGGTGGTAGTCCAACTGCCATAAACGCAGGCAAGGAAATTAATCCTCCCCCACCAACAATCGCATTTAAAAAGGATGCGATAAAGCCAAGCACTAATAGTATGGCAAGTGATAGTAAATCGATGTCCATATGTATGATTCACATCCTTCTTATATTGTACTTATAAGCGTACTGTGATTTACATGAAATAACAATGAAATCTCCAAAACTAATGTAAATAACATTTACAATTCCTTAACAATTCACTGCCTGAAAAAAATAGAAAGAAAAAAAGTTTTTTCAAGTATTTTTCTAAAAATAAAAGAAAAAACGGTAATATTTAAAGAAAAAACGTGTATTTTTATTATTCAGTTTCCAACGTTTTCAACTTGGAAAAGAGCTTGAAATGAATTGTGGCGATTTTAATATTACATTTTTGTAAATTCAACTCGTTTATGTTTAAAAATATGTAGAAATGTGTAAAAGTTTTGTTATGATGATTGCAGAAATCGACAATTTACTCAACAGGAGGAACATAATGTTCAACTCAAACAAGCAAGATCCATTTTTTAAGGCATTATTGAATATCTCGAAAAATGTCAATGAAGGTATTTACTTTGCACATAATGCACGTATTCAAGATATAGATGCGCTAAAAGAAATTGCAGATACAATGAAGCAATATGAAACTAGCGGTGATAAATTAATTCATGAGCTTATTGTGATGTTAAATAAATCATTTATGACACCCATTGAACGTGAAGATATTTTAGCCCTTGCTAATAAATTAGATGATGTAATAGATGGTATGGAAGGCTGTATTGCTCATTTCAATATGTATAATTTAACAGAAGTAACAGAGCCGATGCGTCAATTCCTCACATATATTGCAAAAAGTACAGATGAGATGGTACAAGCGATGGAGCTATTAAATAGTAAGAAGCTTGTTGAAATGCGTAAACACTCCATTCAAATTAAAGACTATGAGCGTGAATGTGATGAAATCTTCCGTTCTTCCATGAAGCAATTATTTATTCAAGAGAAAGATCCAATGCGTATTATAGTGTTTAAAGATATTTATGAGCAATTTGAAGATATAGCAGATAGCTGTCAAACAGTAGCAAACACAATTGAAACAATAATTATGCGTAACGCGTAAGATGGAGTGTAGGAAATGGATACAATATTATTAATAACAATATTAGTCGTTTTATTCGCACTTGTGTTCGATTTTATAAACGGCTTCCATGATACAGCCAACGCGATTGCAACTTCTGTATCAACAAGGGCCTTAAAGCCACGAACAGCAGTATATATGGCTGCAGTGATGAATTTCGTTGGAGCGATTACTTTCGTTGGAGTTGCCAAAGCACTAACAAAAGATATTGTGGACCCGTTTACCTTAAATGCCTATGATGGTGATATTACTGGTTCAGTTGTGATTTTAGCAGCCTTATTATCTGCCATTACGTGGAATTTGCTAACATGGTATTTTGGCATCCCATCAAGCTCTTCTCATACATTAATTGGATCTGTTGCAGGAGCAGCGATTGCCGCAGCAGGATTTGATATTTTGAACTATGCAGGCTTTATGAAAATTATTCAAGCCCTTATTTTTTCACCATTGCTAGCGTTCGCGGCAGGTTTCTTGATGATGTCATTATTTAAAGTACTCTTTAAGGATATGAATTTATATCGTACGAATAAAGGTTTCCGAACAATGCAGATTGGTACCGCAGCGCTACAATCATTTACACATGGTACAAACGATGCACAAAAGGCGATGGGGATTATCACGCTCGCGTTAATTGCGGGTGGCTTGCATCAAGGAGATGATATTCCTTTCTGGGTACGTTTTGCAGCAGCATGTGCAATGGGTCTTGGTACTTCTGTAGGTGGTTATAAAATCATCAAAACGGTTGGTGGTAAGATTATGAAAATTCGTCCAGTGAATGGTGTGGCAGCAGACTTAGCCTCTGCATCGATTATCTTTGGGGCAACATTAATTCATTTACCAGTATCAACGACACATGTTATTTCTTCATCTATCATGGGTGTTGGAACAGCACATCGTGTAAAATGGGGCATGGCACGTAAAATCGTGACAACATGGGTTATCACAATGCCAATTTCTGCGGTGATGGCTGGAGCAATTTACTTTATCTTAAGTTTATTTTTCTAATATGAATGAAGGAATACACCATTATTTGAGTGTATTCCTTTTTTGATGGGATGGGGGAAGCAATGGATAGCAATGACCTATTGATGGATAGTGAAGCAAAAGTGGTGGATAGAACCATTAAAGTGATGGATTAGCCTCGGGTAATTTTAAGGATTCTTGGGTAAATGAGAGTCAAAGTATAGGATGGGACATAGATAGTGGAGAAGCTGTGAAGCAGGAACACTATTACATTGAGTTCAAGTTCTTGATATTGTTTTTCCCAATAAATAGAGAAAATAACTTTATATTTTGGTATAATTTTCTTAAAATGAAAAATATGACACAGGAGGGAATGATGAAGATTTTTAAATTAGTACAGATCAGTTTTATTTGTGTGGTTTTATCAGCATGTAGTACATATTCAGCTCAAACAATAGAACCGTCTTCCAACGAAGTGTCAAAAGGTTTCAAAGTTGAACCGATGAAGTCGGAGAACACTCAAGAGAAGAAAGAGGATGATCTTGGGAAACCAATTGGAGTTAATCGTGGCCACATGATAGATGCGCAGATTGTGTCTCCTATTGGTGAATTTCAAACGAATTTTACAAGTTATAGTGAATTGAAAGTTAAGGTGTATTTATTGAATACTGGTACTGAAAGCCTTTTATATAAAATCAGAAGTGTGGATGATAAAAAACAAGTTGCAGTGGGCGTCTTGAAGATGAACGAAAGCTTTGAACAGGTATTTCATGATTTACCAGAAGGAGATTACAGCATTTTTTGTGTAGTTGAAGAAGAAGAGCCTCCAATTGATTTAGCTATAACAGTAAAGGTTGATTTAATGGAGTAAAAGTAACATATATAATGAATGGAACTACATTCATAATAGAGGAGCTATTGTTTTGATTGATTTTATTCAAAACAATAGCTTTTTATATGCTTTAATTTTAAACTGACGGATAGAACGACCGTATCGAATGCATCTTATGGTAATTATAAAGAAAGTATAAAGTTTAAAAAATTAAGCCATTTACATAGTAAGGTTATTACAGGAGGAAAACAGATGAGAGAAAAGCTATTATTGATTGAGGATGATACGGCGATAGGGCGTATTGTGAAGGATACGCTTGAACAAGAGGGATACCAAGTTACATGGGCGACAACGGGACTGGAAGGATTGGCTGATTTTCAAACGGGTACGTTCGATTTAGTGTTAGTTGATTGGATGCTACCGGAGATGGATGGGCTTACAGTTTGCCAAAATATTCGCTGGGAAAGTGAAGTGCCTATTTTAATGATGAGTGCGCGTAAGGAAGAGGCAGATAAGGTGGAGGGCTTGCAGGGTGCTGATGATTATATCGCAAAGCCTTTTAGCTTAGAGGAATTGAAAGCACGGATTGCCTCACATCTACGTCGCTGGAAACGTTATAACAAACAAGAAATAATGGGAGATATAATCACCTTTTCGCATGGTTTGAAAATTGATTGGCAAATGGAAACAGCGAGTCTCCTTAATGAGGAACTGACATTGACACAAAAGGAGTTTGCCCTACTTAAGCTACTTGCCAAAAATCCAAGCCAAACCTTTTCAAAAGAAGAGCTTTATCAGCATATTTGGCAACAGGCGAGTGTGGATGAAACTCATACGGTAACGGTACATATAAAGGCATTGCGTGAAAAGCTAAAAGATCCAGTAAAAACGCCTCATTATATTCAAACTGTATGGGGAAAGGGTTATCGCTTTATTGGTGAACCATTATGAAAATTAAAACTTGGCTGCTCATATCCTTCTTCCTCGTCATGATTTTGCCGATAGCAGGTGCATATAGCCTTTATGTGTGGATTAACGGCTATTATCATGATAAAAGCTTTGCTGAATACATCGAAAAGCGGACAGAGTTGAATCACATTAAATCTGTGCTCAATAACACTGAGTATTATAAAAAAAATGCTGATATAAAAGATATAGAAGCATTAACAAATGATCAGCTCGCGATAACACTTTACTCAAAAACAGGCATTGTCTTGTATTCCTCCAATCCATTAACTTCGGGATTCGTTGCAAAAGATCAAGTATTTAAAGATTTATATGAATTAAAGCAAAAATATAATGCCTTTATTTATAAAGAACCTATTTATCAAAAAGGTGAACTGCTCGGAATATATGAAATTCATTTGGTAAGAAAGGACTGGGTACAAGGCGTACAGAATCGCTCTTGGCTTGTACTAGCTAGCTCAATACTATTCTTTCTACTTATATATGCAGCAGCTGTGTTGCTGCTGCATCGAAAATTAAATCGTCCACTAAAAGAACTGATGAGACAAATGCATACCTTTGCTAAGGGCGAGCAGGTGACATCAGACTTAGGAATCAGAAAAGATGAAATTGGTGAACTTGCGCAAGCCTTCCTTGCGATGCAGGACGAAATTGAAAGGGCGCGCACTCACTTAAAAGCTGAACAACAGCACAAGGAGCTTATGATAGCTAGTATTTCACATGACTTAAAAACGCCACTTACCTCCATTCAGGCTTATGCGGAGTCTTTGCAAAATAAAGCCCTATCGGAAAAGCAGCAGTATGAATACCGAGAGATTATTTTAACTAAGGCTGACATGATGAAGCATATGTTAGAAGATTTAACGATGTACACGTTACTCCAATCTTCAAGCTATGATTTAGAACTAGTGGCGGTAGATGGGGCAGAGTTTTTTGAAATGGTAGTGTCAGATTATGAACCATTATGTGAAGATCAAGGCTTTACGCTTGACGTTCGTTGTGAAGTAGACGGTCAATATACTGTGCATCCAAAGCAACTTCAACGGGTGATTGATAATTTAATGAGTAATGCCTGGCGCTATGGGGAAGTAGGAACAACAATCGGTTTAGCAGCCGTAAATGCTGGGAACTATCCTACATGGTGCTTTGATTTTGTAAAATCTGCCCTAACGAAACAGGAAGGGTGCTATGTGATTGTACAAAATAGCGGACAAGGGATTAATAAAGAGGATAAAGAGAAATTATTTGAGCCAATGTACCAGGCAGATACAGCACGAACGAAGGCTGGAGAACGTGGTACAGGGCTAGGCTTAAATATTGCAAAGCAAATCATAGAAAAGCACAGTGGAACAATTGAGCTTGTATCGAAAGAAGGCTTTGGAACAGCTGTACTATGTTGGATACCACGATATAAAGGAGAGATTTGATTATGAATTGGAAAAAAACATTACGTGCGGCAGGTTTAGTTGCCGCACTTACATTTAGCTTAGTAGGTTGTAATTCGGAGACACCATATTCACCACAGGAGATTATTGATCAAGCGTTACAGGAAACAAAAGAACCACTTACTTATTACGGCGAATATACAATGGACATGGGCGAGGTTGGTGGAATGGCTCATGTCAAGGAGTGGTCTAAGGATGGTAAAAGACGTATTGACATGACAACTGAAAATGGGGAGCATTTCATCTCTGTCAATAATGGTTCTCAAATTATTTTGTATGATGTGGTTGAAAAAACGGCTCAGACGATGAATTACAAGGAAGGTGATTTGGATGGCTTACAATCACCGAAGGATCAGGCGGAAATTCTATTTAATATGGTGAAAAATACACATGATGTGAAGATTGACGGCGAAGAGAAAATTGCAGGCAGAAATACGTACAAAGTGGTAGCGAAAGCTAAAAATGCTGATACATTAATGGGCGATATGGAAGTATGGATTGATAAAAAAACATGGCTAACATTAAAAACAGTAACCAATAGCGCTGGGAGTAAAATGGTTACGGAATATACCAAAATAGATATTGATAAAAAAATTGATGAAGCGCAATTTACCTTGGATATTCCAGCTGATGTTAAAATAGAAGAAATAACTGCACAGGAACCTGAGGCAGTAACACTAGATGTAATGAAGGAGCAGCTTGGTGAATTTTTAATGGTGCCAGAAGAAAATGGGGTAACATTAACGACAATTCAAGATATGAAGGTGGAGGAACGTCCAGAGTTTTCATTAGAATATCAAAAGGATGAACAGCCTGCTTTCTCAGTTTCAGTGTTTAAAATGACTGGAAGTTACACGGAGTTTGGTGGCGTTCAAGATGAAAAACCGATTGAGGTGCGTGGGAAGCAAGGTACCTATATGGAGCTAGGTGAGTTTTTAACGATTAGCTGGCAGGAAAAGGGGTACCAATACAATATTATTAGAGAAAATCCAGAGCTATCAAAAGAAGATTTAGTCGCGTATGCCAACCAAATGACCATCAATAAGTGAGGTGAATGGTATGAAGCGCAATGAGTGTATAAAATGTTTCGCGTTGTTTTTATTTAGCACCAGTTTTTTATATGGTGTAGGTGAAACATATGGTGTGTCATGGCTACAATTTCAATTCTTTGGTGACTATAGTGAGGAGGGGTTTTATTTCAGCTTTAGTTCTCTCCTTCCTGTATTTGGTGGCGTATTAATTGTGGCTTTATATGAAACGCTGTTTAAGCGATTTATTTAATAGATTTTGAAAATCCATTCTGTTATAGAGTGGATTTTTATTTTAATGTAATAGGTAAAAACCGCTTGGGAGGATTGTGAATGACGCTGGAAATCGACTATTTTACTTTACATCCTAAAGAGAGTGTTTTTTACAGCGATTGCAAAGCCAAGGTTCCAAAAGAAAAGTAAAATTCACCAAGCGACAAAAGAAAAAATAGCTTTCCTAGGTATAGCGATGGAGGATTTACATGTATCGATCTACAATCCTGTCAACTTTTTATCAATTTTAATGCAAGTGCAACATATGGTTATCCATACAATAGTATCACTAAAGGAATTTTATCATGCTAATCTTAAAAAGGTTTACATGTACTATCAAAAAGACTAAAAAATCCACGTTTTTAAAAGTGGATTTTTTATTATGCTCGTTGATTAAAAAAAGTTAATAAGATCTGATTAATGATAATTAGTATAGCAAAAATCGAAGCTAATTGCTTTTGTCCCGCTGTATACAAAGCAATTACAGCTAAAGAGAACATTACAAATTCCAGCATGAAATGGAAGGCCCCATTTAAAGGCATCGTTGCTTTTGGTGAGCCGAAAAGTGCCCAGATAAAAGCGATTATCATAGGTACACCGATGCCAAGGCATATTTTTAAAAACCATCCTTTACCTGTTTGCATACCCCAATACCCAAGAGCGATTAACAGACAAATTTCTAATAAAAAGCGAAGAGCTAAATTTAACAGCAGCATGTGCGGACCTCCACGGGTTTATTTTAAGCTATTTGCTGTAAATGTGTTTTCTTAAAGGCTTCATCATATTTTAAGCCGTAGCCAAGCGCACGATCTAAAAAGATATGGGCTAGCCAAATAATCGATGTCATTAGAAGCGGAGTAGATATCATGGCAAAGCCAATCATCATTAGAATTGCTGGCAGTATTAAGCTATGACCTATATTGTAAAATAAAGCCCCAACTTTAGTGTTGACAATATAGCCAAGCATACTGATATCAGGAAGCAATAAAAATAAGAAAAAATAGAATAATGAAAAGTCAAACTGCCAATAGAAAAATAGACTGATTAAAAATGCTAGTAAATATTCAAGAGAAATAATTTTACGTAGTTTCATAATGACCACGACCTTCCTGTAATTTTTGATACATATCTTCGATGAGCGAGGCGATTACCACTTGATTTTCTGCATACTTCCCATCAACCATCAAAGTCTTCGTTAGCTGTAAGGATTGGAGTGCCTGCTGATAAAACAATAATTGTTGTTCAATATGGGCGATTTTTGCAGAGAATAGCTGAACGGTTTCTTGATTGCAGGATTCTGAAACAGGCTTTTGATCCAGCATCAGTAATTGCTTGATTTCCTGTAGTGTAAAGCCAAGCTGTCTTAATACTAGTATTAATTTAATCGTATTTTCACAAGTGTCATCATACACGCGATAGCCATTGTCGAGTTTATGTGGATACAGTAGCCCTTCCTTCTCGTAGTAGCGCACTGTATCAGTTGTTAATTGATATTTCTCAGCAAACTGTTTAATTTTCATCTAACTACCTCCTGAATTTATCCTAACATTGGAGTGTGCTCCAAGGTCAAGAAAATATTTATCTTCATTCAGCAAATGTTTTTTGTATCGAAAGCATAGCGACAGATGTTTTATGTGCGTAAGTGGAGCGGCAGATACAGAAGACTCTCATCTCTACAGGTGGTGAGATGAATACGGTTTTGGTTCCTTTTCAGAGGTGTCCATACACCTACTGAAATAGAGGAACTAATTCTAAAAACGCCACGTCCTGTGGCAATTTATCTGTGCGAAAGCGAAGCAACAGCAACAAATGTTTTCTGTAGCGAAAGCATAGCGGCAGCTACAATTACGCCAAGGCGAAATTAATAAGAAAGTGAAACGGTCATTAATTGGCAGTCGTTTATAGTGTAAGAGGGGGAGGTGGACGGCATACTTGAAAAAATAATGGATGAACATGCAGAGCATTTACTTCGTCTCGCCTATTTCTACGTTAAAAGTAGGCACGTCGCAGAGGACATCGTACAGGAGGTCTTTATCAAATTTTCACAGCACAACTATGAGGAGCGTGGGCAGCTACGTGCTTATTTATCCACATTAACCATAAATAAAAGTAAGGATTATTTAAAAAGCTGGCATTATAAAAAATTAATTTTACAAGAAAAAATCCTTCCAGTGCAGGCAAAAAAACAGCGAGATGAACTGATTGAAGCGGAGGAAAGATCGCATATAGGGGCAGCTATCTTAAAACTACCGTTATCCTATAGAGAGCCCATAATCCTTTACTATTATGAAGAAATGAAGATAGCTGAAATAGCACAGGTTCTAGGTATTGTAGAAAATACTGTGAAAACAAGGCTGAAAAGGGCAAGGGAAGCCCTGAAGCCTCATTTAAAGCAGGAGGAATGGGAGGTGCTTGGGCATGAATGAATGGCAAAGGGAATTAGTGAAGGTAGCTGGTGATATGTCAACGAGTAAGGAACGTATTAAAAAACACGTTCTGCGGCAGCAGTCTGTCAAACCAAAAAAGCCCATTCGTTTCGCACTATTAACTGCCGTTGTGACTTTATGCTTAGCAGGATTTGTGATGGCGCAACTGTTAAATAAGGATACAAAGCAAGCAGCCCAGATGTTTAACGAAAAGCAGTTTGAGCACTTTGAACATGTTGTGTATTTGATGTGGCCGGAACAAGGTGAGGAATTTTCTAAGAGGGAGGCCTATCAAAAATATGAGCAGCTAGTTGCCTATTATTATTTTGCAAAATCATTAGGTAAGACATCTACCAAGGAAGAGCTAGAGGCAGAAAAAAAGGCACGCTATGACGAGCTTGTCATGCTACAAGAATCCCCGCAATATGTGGAGCTTTTTCAAGGGCTAGGACTAAAACAATATTTTAAGACGTATATTGAGCCCCTGATACCGTTTTATGCAGCTAGAAAAGAGCTGAATGCATTTTATGAAAAAAAATATCCAAGCTTAGCTGGAACAGCAGATCAAATCGCTGCAAGAGACGCCCTTCGTTATTTTCAAACTCATTTTGCTGAACAGTCAACAGCATTTCAGAAAAAAATGGGTATCGATAATCGTACACACTCACAAGGCTCGATTTACGTTGGAACGGTCATTAAAATAGAGACAAATGCTTTTTTATTTGTGGAGGGTGCCATCCCTGAGGATCTGACAAAGCTATCTGAGGATCAAATTATTAAGAAATATAATAATGCAACATGGTATCCAATCTTGGATAATTCTCCTGTCAAGGTAGGAGATTACATTTCATTAGAATCATCAGGAAGTATGTCATATGAAGAAAATGGTGCAGAGGTTACAAATGGTTTTTTAAACAGTATTGAATGGATTGAGCCTACTGTAACGAAGAAGCTTACTATTCAAAATGAACAGGAAATCATTCAATTTTTCAACCAAACAGATTGGCAAACTCCAGATAATAATAATAAATTGAAACAACCACCAGAGTATTCTTTTATGCTAGAGGGAGTTAGAGTTGATGTTTGGCTCAGCTATGGTCAGACACTTTATCTGCAAAAAATGGAATATGGGGTTATACATCTTAATCAAAAAAGATCGGAACAATTAAAGGTGATATTAGGTTTGCAAGAATCGTAGCAAGTCTCTAAAAAAGAGGCTTGTTTTTTCTTTGTCAGAAAATTATAGTTTTGTGTACTGTTATCATTATTAGTCTCAGAGGATTTTATTTAGATTTAAAAATTCTTAGGAGGATATATTCAGTTGGATTTTTATTTGGGTTAAATTACTCATTAATTTGAAAATAAATGAGTCCAAAGAATTGTAATATTTTATTAGTAAAGGTAGTATTAAAGATGTAAGGGGTTAAATGAGGAGGGGCGGTATGAATACACAGGAGTTTGAAGAATTATGGATTACGCTAAATGAATTATATAATGCGAATCGCTTTTTAGAATATATCGAATTAAGTAGTGCCGCAATCGAAAGTGCAATTGTACTTGAGATGTACGATAAAGCAATCCTTTTATTACGGTATCGCTGTGCCAGTTATTTTCAAACAGGTGATTTGCAGATTTCCATCAGTGTACTTGAGCAATATCGTGAATTAACCTTTCAATATGGCAATGATATTGATTTAATACATTATTATATTTTAGCGGCCATCTACTGGGGAACATTTGGTCATTTAAAAAAATCTGAGGAGCTTATGCTAAAGGGACTTAAGATTGCTGAGCGCATTCAACATGTAGAAAGCATGGGGAAAATATATAATAATTTAAGTGATTTAGAAATTGCATTAGGAAGCTATCAAACAGCAAAGGAATTCGCGTTAAAGAGCTTATATTATGCAAATGCTTTTGAGACGAAGCATGACAATCCGTATACAGGAATTATCCATCCTAAAATTAACTTAGCCGTTGCGCAAATTTGGCTTGAGGAATTTGAAAAAGCACATGAAGTCTTACAAGAGCTACTGGCAACTATTCAGAAACCTCCGTATTCCAAGGTACAGTTGGAGATTATGAATGCCAATGCTTTGCTTTATGAAAGACAGGGACGCATTGGAGAGGCCATCGATTTATATCAAAAATCAAAGCACTATGCCCTCCAAAATAATGATCTTGCTTTGCTACAAATCATTTACAATTCTTTAGTGAAGCTAATTGAGGAACAGGGAAATAAATTAGTATTGTGTGCAATTCAGAAGGAGTATATTAATATTTTGCTAGAAATTCAACGGGAGAATTATACACATGTGTTATTTGAAATGGAGTATAATGACGAGAAAAAGCAACTAGAAAAATCCTCTTATATTGATCCGTTAACGAATATCTATAACCGACGCTATTTTGATGAGCACGCAGTAAAAATGGTGCAGAAAGCTGCATCTGAAAAACAGCAGTTAGCGTTACTAATGGTTGATCTAGATCATTTTAAAGCCATTAATGATAGGAATGGTCATTTGTTTGGTGATGATGCATTGACCTTTACAGCTACAACATTAAAGGAATTTTTCCAACCTTTTGAATCGATTGTTGCACGTTTTGGAGGAGATGAATTTATTGTTCTTAGTCAATTAAAGGTGGGGGAATCTGCCCAAACATTGGCAGAAAACCTCTATAATAAATTAGCATCTTTATCTTTAATCATAAAAGATGAAGCAATTCATTTAGAGTTTAGTATTGGCGTGAGCATCAATAACAAAGGGCAGGTAACAAAAGTCGAAGAGCTCATTCATCAGGCTGATACTGCACTCTATGCCTCAAAACGCAATGGGCGTAATCAAATTACTGTCTTTAAACAACATAGTGATATTGGAAATGATTGATAATGATAAGCGCTTTTCTGAATGTTTGTCTCCTTTTTGATGTAAGCGTTGTCTTTAAATTTTAAAAATCTGCTTGTTTTCGCGGGATACACGCTGAGCACTTGCAGATTTTTTTATTGTCTTGATGCAGTTGAGTATCTCTTTAAAAAATGTTTTCTAATTTCTCTATAGAAGATATTGTAAACGAACCCAGTTGTATGATACTATGAAATCAAATAGACAGACAGTCGGTCTATTGAAGGGAGTTATAGCCATGAGAACGATAAAAAAAGCACAAGAGCGTCGAAATGAAATTCTTGATGTGGCAGAGGAGCTATTTAACCAGAAGGGCTTTGATGGTACTAGCACAAACGATATTCTTGAGAAGGTCGGAATCGCACGAGGAACGCTGTATTATCACTTTAAGTCAAAAGAGGATATTATGGACGCATTAATTGATCGGATGACAGACACGATTTTAGAAGCGGCAAAGGAAATTGGTACAGATAAAAGTATTCCAGTAAATGAGCGAATGATTCGAGTTGTAATGGCTTTGAACATTAGCGGGGGGGATAGCAAGGAAATCATGGAGCATATTCACAAACCTCAGAATGCTTTGATGCACCAGAAGATTCAAAAAATTATTTTTAACAATGTGCCATCTATTCTGGCGAATATCATTCGTGAAGGCATTGAGCAAGGATTATTTAGCACACCGTATCCGTATGAATGCATGGAAATGATAGTGGCGTATTCGAATACCATTTTTGATGATGATATGGTTCATTTAACAGACGAAGAGCGCACTTCACGAATAGTTGCGTTAGTATTCAACGTAGAAAGGTTACTTGGTGTTGAAAGTGGAAGTCTCATGTATATGATGAAGATGTTTGGAAATGAAAACAGTGAATAATAAATTTTGTGTAAGGCATTCTTCCATAAATAAGTAAAAGAGGTGACATATGTATTACAGAATAATTCGTAATGATATGGCAAAAAGCAAATTAATATCATTGACCACGATTATATTTGTGGCTGCTGCAGCATTGCTTGTTTCCCTTTCAGCCATATTAATGGTGAATCTTTCAGGTGCGATAGATACGCTTATGAAGCAATCGAAAACACCGCATTTTCTGCAGATGCATTCAGGTGAAATTGATTGGGATAGATTAGAAAACTTCGCTAACAATAATAGCAATGTCAAAGAATTTCAGGTGCTTGAATTTCTCAATGTTGATGGAGCACATATCGTTATTGATGGAATATCACTTGCAGGCAATGTTCAGGACAATGGCTTCACGACGCAAAGTGAAACATTTGATTATCTCCTGGATCTTGACGGACAGGTGATAGAGGTTGCAGATGGAGAGGTATATGTGCCAGTAGGCTATATGAAGGATGGCACTGCAAACATTGGAGATACGATTGTTCTAGATAATAAGAAGAAATTCATCGTTGCAGGATTTCTTCGTGATTCGCAGATGAATTCATTACTTGCCTCATCAAAAAGGTTTTTGGTGAGTGAGCATGATTATGCAACAATAAAGAGTTACGGAACTACAGAATATTTAATTGAGTTTAGATTAAAGGATATATCTGATATAGGCACATTCGAAACTGCTTACACTTCCGCAGGACTTGAAGCAAATGGTCCGACAATTACATATCCACTTTTCAAAATGTTGAATGCCATTTCTGATGGTCTAATGATAGCAGTCATACTTCTAATAAGTGTTCTTGTCGTCACAATCACATTTATGTGTATACGATTTACGCTGCTTGCAAAAATTGAGGATGATTACCGAGAAATAGGTGTTATGAAAGCCATAGGGCTACGTGTTTCAGATATTAAAAAAATTTATTTCGCAAAATACGCAATGATTGCAGCAGTTGGCTGTTCACTTGGCTTTGCCCTATCCTTTGTATTCAAGGGTATGCTTCTTGAAAACATAAGGCTTTATATGGGAGTGAGTGAAAATGCATTTTTGGCTTTATTTTTTGGAATAATTGGTGTACTTCTAGTGTTTTTTGTAATGATCGCTTACGTGGGTAATGTACTAAGAGGTTTTCGAAAAATCTCTGCAGCGGAGGCTCTGCGGTTTGGTTTTTCACACGGAAAATCCTCTGGCACTAAAGGCTTTTATCTTAGCAAAAATCGACTACTAAATACGAATCTATTTTTAGGGATAAAGGATGTTCTTTCTAGAAAAAGACTTTACATGACCATGCTTGCGGTACTTGTAATGTCAACATTTATCATCATCGTTCCACAAAATCTATACAATACGATTTCCTCTAAAAGCTTCATCACCTATATGGGAGTAGGGAGCAGTGATTTGCGTATAGATATTCAGCAGACAGACAATATTCCGAAAAAAGCTGAGGAAATTGTAGCAACATTGAATGGTGACAGCACGATTTCTAAATATGCTGTGCTTACGACCAAAACTTTCAATGTGAAGACAACGAATGGCTCTAAGGAAAGTATAAAAATTGAACTTGGTGACCACTCGATTTTCCCGCTTAGGTATGCAGAAGGGAAAGCACCTGTTTCACAAGATGAAATTGCGCTGTCAGTGATGAACGCTGAGGAATTAGGGAAAAAGGTCGGAGATTACATGACCCTGTTAGTCGATGGAGAGGAGAGAAACCTCATCGTATCTGGAACCTATTCCGATATTACGAACGGTGGTAAAACAGCGAAGGCGGCTTTCTCTGACTTACAGGCGGATACAATGTGGAGTGTTATTTATGTAGAGCTTAATGATAAAGCATTGACTGAAACGAAAATTTCTGAGTACACAGATAGCTTTCAATTTGCAAAGATTTCGGGCATAGACGATTATATTACACAGACGTTTGGCTCAACGATAGGCTCTATTGGGAAAGCGTCCTCTATATCAGTCATTATAGCCCTAATTCTATCAATCTTGGTGACATTATTATTTATGAAAATGCTGATTGCAAAGGATAGACACTCAATTGCGATAATGAAGTCTTTGGGCTTTACAAATACGGATATAACCATCCAATATGTAGCCCGCTCGTTATTTGTCCTCATTGTAGGTATTGTTTTAGGAACGCTTTTAGCTAATACGCTTGGCGAGCTACTAGCAAGTGCAGTTATTGCCTCATTTGGAGCAGCGTCGTTTACATTCATTGTTAATCCACTTTCTGCCTATCTATTATGTCCATTGGTGATGGGGTGTACTGTACTAGTAGCAACGGTTATCAGTACGGTTAGCGCAGGTCAGATAAAAATAACTGATAATATAAAGGAGTAGATTATGCAGAAGATTATTATAGGTGAAAAGATTGTAAAATCTTTTAGAGCAAGTAATGAAAATCATCCTGTTCTTAAGGACGTGTCTGTTGAGATAAATGAGGGTGAGTTCATCTCAATCATGGGACCATCAGGATCAGGAAAATCAACATTGTTGTTTGCACTAAGCGGTATGGATCATATTGATAGCGGAAAGGTTACTTTTAATGGCAGTGATTTATCAGCATTCAGTGAAAAGGAGCTTGCCGACATACGTAGAACCAAGATGGGTTTTATTTTTCAGCAGCCAACTTTGCTCAAAAATTTAAATATTTTAGATAATATTATTCTACCCGCCATGCGAGATAATCGAAAAAACTGTGAGGAAATTATCAAACGGGCTAGAGCCGTGATGACAAGAGTTGGAATTGCAGAGTTGGAAAAACGGGATATTACGCAGGTTTCGGGAGGCCAGCTTCAACGCGCTGGCATATGCCGTGCGCTAATGAGTAATCCTGCCATTATATTCGGTGATGAACCGACAGGAGCTCTTAACTCCAAATCTGCTCAGGAAATCATGAACATTATTTCTGAAATAAACGCAGAGGGTACTGCTATTATGCTTGTGACGCATGACCCAAAGGTTGCTGCTAGAACGGAGCGAATCCTGTTTATGCGTGATGGAATGATTGTTAGTGAGATGCGTCTCGAAAAATACACTAACACAGATATGGATGATAGAGTGAATAAAGTGACAGCAAAAATGAGAGAAATAGGAATCTAATTATTTATTTTACCCAATAATGTAAGAAGCCCGTAATTAATCATTACGGGTTGTTTTTATTGGGGAAAAAAGAAAATTAAAATATTATGAATCGGAAGTGAATTGACATCCGTCAGTAATTTAGAAAGAAGGTGAGGGCAATAATGGATATAGAAAAGATTATCGAGGTGCACGGTGACTATTTACTCAAGGTTGCTTATCTATATGTCAAAAATACAGCAACAGCTGAGGACATTGTGCAGGATGTATTGATTGCCTTTTATCAAAAGCAGGAGCAGTTTCGCCAGGAATCATCCTTGCGTACATATTTAGTGAAAATGACAGTTAATCGGAGCAACGATTATTTACGAAGCTGGAAAAGTAAACGATTAACACTGCTAGAAAAAATAACGGGACGTACAACGGCTGTCACACCTGAAAAAGAATTTCTTGCCAAGTCGACTAAGCGAGAGCTGGTGGAAGCGTTGTTTACCTTATCAGTTGCCTATAGAGAGGTGCTTATTCTTTATTATTTTGAAGATATGACTACTGTGGAAATTGCACAGCTCGTATGTTGTCCAGAAGCAACAATACGAACACGCTTGCAACGTGCTAGAAAACAGCTGGCAACAACCATGGGAGATTATGATTGGGAGGTGTTACGCCATGAATCAATTTAAAGAAGAGGTACTAAAAGAACTTCGAGAGGTTAAGTTTACAGCTGAAAAAAAACAGGCAATCGCCCAAAAAGCACGTCATAAAAGTATAAGAAGAAGCAGTTCTTGGCAATATCGTGTTGTGCTTACAACGTTTGCGATTACTTTGATTTCCTTTGTTTTTTTACTATCAAACAATAAAGACCAACAAGCAGGAAGTCAACAAGCGGCAAATATGGAGCAGGAATCGGATACATGGAGTATTTTAGGCTTGTTAGAAAATGACTTTGTAAAGGGTATCTTGATATTTTCTATTTATCTAATTTTGGCATGTTTTATAAAAAAATATTTAAAAAAGAAAAAATACGGTTTACCAGTTTGTATTCAATGTGGAGAATCATGGACTAAAAAGCAAGCTCACACACTCTTTTGGAAAAATAATGCGAAACCGATTGAATGTAAACATTGTGGAAAAAAACAATACCGTACAAACAAATCGATGCGATTAAATGGGTTAATACAGCTACCATTATTTCAGCTTTTATTTATTACGAGTTTTAATTTTCAAAATATTTTAATTGGAATAGCTTTTTATGTACTAAGTATCCCTATAATTTATTTTATACTCATCCCATATATATTTGCTCTACAGGAAAATGATCCGATGCAGGAGCCTCAAAAACCACTTTGGTAATAAAAATATTTTATTTTAAAAGAATTTATGAAAGGGGAATTGTTATGGAGGAAGTTATACAGATAGAAAATGTAAAAAAATCTTTTGATTCTTTTGAAGCCATTCAAAATTTAACATTTAGCATTCAAAAAGGAGAGATCTTTGGCATAATTGGGCCTAATGGGGCTGGAAAAACAACAACAGTTGAAATTGTAGAAGGTTTGCAAGAATGTTCGTCTGGCAAAGTAACAGTACTCGGCTATGATCCTTGGAAAGATGCAAAAAAATTGAAGGAAAACATTGGTGTAATGTTCCAACATACAAATTTGCAGCCAAAAATTAAAGTAGGTGAGGCTGTAGAGCTGTTTGCCTCTTTTTATCCTCGTCAGATTGATACGACAAAAGCACTGGAAAATTTAAAATTGGAACCGTTTCGTCATACGTATTTTAAAAATCTATCTGGAGGATGGAAACAAAAATTACTTTTAACTTTAGCAACTTTGCATTCGCCATCAATAGTATTTCTTGATGAGCCAAGTACGGGGCTAGATCCAAAGTCCAGAAGAGAACTATGGAAAATGATTCTTTCCCTCAGAGATGCTGGAACAACAATTGTGTTGACGACACATTATATGGAAGAGGCGGAACAGCTTTGTGATCGGATAGCATTAATGAATCATGGCTCCATAGTTGGTTTAGATACGCCTCAAAAACTTATTCAAAGCCTGAACAAAGATAAATCTATATTAATAGCATGTAAACAATTAGATATAGCATTGATTCAACAGATAGCTGGTGTCTCGAGAGTAGAATCAAAAAATAATCTACTTCAAATTTTTACAAATAATCTTGAATGGACGACATTTGAGCTTTTCAAATTCATAAGTACTAAAGGCTGGATTGTAGATGATTTTCGATTTAGTACGGGTTCATTAGATGATTTGTTTGTCAAATTACCTCAGCTGAAAGGGGAGGTGATGTTATGAAGGCAATTCACATGCTAACTTTAATTGAATTGAAGTTATTTTTAAGAGATTTACAATCGTTGATTTGGACTTTTATTTTTCCCTTTGTCATGATTTATTTTTTAGGATTTTTATTTGGTAATTCTTCTGTGGGCGAAATTGACTATAAAACTTTATTAATTCCAAATATGATAGCTCTTTGTCTGTTAAGTACAGCTTTATTTACATTAGGTACTCGAATTGTTAGCTATAAAGAATCCCAATTACTGAAGACTTATCAAATAACGCCATTACATTCTATTCGAATCATACTATCTTTTTGTTCATTAGGAGTAATTATTTCCCTTTTTAGTATTATTATTGCTTATTTTAGTGGTTATTTCATTTACAATATACAACCACCAATTTATCTATTAGCAGTAATTTTTTCCATTGTGTTAAGCATGGTAACGTTATTCTCGTTTGGAATTTTAGTAACAGGCATTAGTTCCACAATGCAAGGAGCGGCTGGCATAAGTGTTTTAGCATTAAACTTACAAACGTTTTTATCAGGAGGAGTAATTCCTTATCAGATTTTGCCTCTACCTCTAAAAATTGTGGCAAAAACTTTACCATTACACTATGTAAATGACCTTTTAACATTTACTTGGACAGGTCAATCAGTCAATTCTATATGGTTAAATATAATAATCCTAATAGGAATGGCCTTCGTATTTATTGTTCTATCAATACGTTTTTTTAGATGGACTTAAAATCATAATTAAAGGGGTGAGCGTATGAATTCTAAAAAAATCAGTAAAAAGAAAATATGGATGATTATAGGATGTGTACAAGGGGTTATTCTCTTGATGCTATTACTATATTTAGGCGGGTATTTATAAATTTATTGTAAAGAAATAGCTAGCTCACCATAGTAATCTCATTTTTTTTATAGCAATTTTTCAAAACTGATTGACAACGGTTTTCATTTGCTTTAATCTTTGTGTTAACTTATTTTAAGTTGTAGTTAACGTACAAGGGGAGGCAATTTAGTTTGAAAAAGAGTAGTACATATCAATACGTATTAACAGCATTTGGAGCTGCTATTGTTTCAGTTTTGGCACAAATCAGTATTCCAATTCCGTTATCACCTGTACCCATTACAGGGCAGACACTTGCAATTGGCTTAGTTGTAACAATCTTAGGGACAAGACTTGGCACATTATCAGTGCTATTATACATTTTAATTGGAGCGACTGGTTTACCAGTTTATAGTAATTTTTCTGGCGGTCCTAGTATTCTCTTTGGTCCTACAGGTGGTTATATTGTTGGCTTTTTACCAACAGCTATCATTATGGGGCTTTATTTAAAGAAATTTGGTCTTACAATTCCTCATGCGATTGTTTCAAATGTAATAGGGATGGTTATTACTTTAGCATTTGGTACAGTATGGTTGAAATTCGCGATGAACCTTTCTTGGATGGGAGCATTTATGTCAGGTGCAGCGCCATTTATTATTCTAGGCTTAGCAAAAGCAGTACTTGCTGCATGGGTTGGCATCATTGTTCGCCGCCGTTTAGAATCTGCTCGTTTAATTGAAGCAACTGCATAGGAGGCGAATTGTTGTGGCAACGTTGTGGACAGGCGGGAAAATTTACACGATGGGGAAAGTTGGCGAAACAGTTGAAGCTGTCCTAGTCAAGGATGGAAAAATAGTGGCGACAGGCTCAGTTGATAGTCTGTCGCCATCTGCTACTTCTATACAGGATTTACAAGGAAGTGTTATGTATCCAGGCTTTGTGGACAGTCATTTACATATAATTGGGTATGGAGAAAAATTAAAGCATATCGATGTATCGAACGTCACAAATAAGGAAGAGCTGCTTACTATTATTGGTGAGAGGATGGTAACCGCTTCAAGGGATGAATGGGTTATTGCCATCGGATTGAATGAAACACAATTTGATGAACCTATTTTTCCTACATTGATGGAGCTGGATGCTCTAGGTGAAGCACATCTTATTATAAAGCGTTGCTGCCATCATTTAATTTTAGCCAATTCTAAGGCACTCGCCTTTGCGGGTATTACCAATGAAACTCCTTCGCCAAAGGGGGGCATTATAGAGAAAATAGAAGGACAGCTAACAGGTGTTTTAAAGGATGCAGCTTTATATATGATTGTAAACAACATGCCTTATATCACACCAGCCTATATTGAGGATGCACTGAAAAAGGCTGTTGCATCACTACAATCATTCGGTTTAGTAGGTGGTCATTCGGAGGATTTAAGCTATTATGGTCCACCAATGCAACCGATTCATGCGTTCCGAAAGGTTGTAGACGCACAACAATCGTTTAAGGTGCATTTATTGCAGCATCACACAGTATTTGAGGAAGTTGTTAAAATGCAGGAGACAGCATCTCCCTATATAGAATTTGGTGCCATGAAAATCTTTATTGACGGTGCTTTTGGAGGACGAACAGCTGCACTTCGTAAGCCTTACTGTGATGAACTCAATAATAGTGGTATGCTTGTTCATTCCACTGAGCAGTTAAAGGAATATGTTCAACTTGCACGTCAGCATGGACAAACTGTGGCAGTTCATGCAATTGGAGATTTAGCCATTGAAACTATTTTAGCTGTATTCAAGGATTATCCGCCACCACACGGGCAAGTAGATCGTGTTATTCATTGTAGTTTAGTGGATGACGATCTTTTAGCAAAATTAGCATCCTTACCTGTTGCAGTCGATATGCAGCCACAATTTGTACAGGGAGAGTTTCAGGCAGAGCTAGCAAGACTTGGTGAGCAGCGAGCGCAAGGGCTGCATCCGTTAAAATCGCTTTTAGATCGTGGAGTAATCGTTGCAGGGGGCAGTGATGCTCCGATTGAAGTACCAAATCCATTGCATGGTATTTATGCAGCAGTGACAAGACGAAATTTCGGTGAGACACATAATGGCTATAATGCTCCTGAGAAGATTTCACGCTATGAGGCAGTGCACCTCTACACTGTTGGAGCAGCACAGATAATAGGTCAGAATCATATTCGTGGTAAGATTGAGGAAGGCTATACCGCAGATTTCACTATTTTCGAAGAGGATTTATTGACAATTGACATTGAAAAAATACCATACGTAAAAGTGGTCTATACGGTTGTTGATGGCCGTATCGTTTACGCAAATCGCTGTGAGGGTTAATCCTAACAGCGGTTTTTTAAATTTTTGGAACAATTCTAGGTAGGAAGCTACTGTTTACGCAAGGAATCGATTTTGTGGAACTTATTCGGGCAATGGATGTCCCACTTCTTTTTCTAGCTTCAAGAAGTGGGCGCCTTATTGCCTATTTGTGCGGGATAGTTTGTCAAGTTGCTGTTCAAGGTTTTGTACACGCTTTGTTAGTGAATCCACTTGTTGCTGTAGCGTCTGCTGTGGAGGCAGAGGAGTAGTAGCTTTCATTTTCTTTATCATATGAATCATAACAAAAAATATAACAAGGAACATAACCAGCACTATACTTGTACTAATAATATCCCCAAGGTTAAAGCCCTTCTGCGTCATTATTAAATAACCCCCTTAAATTCTTCTCCATTATAGTATTTACTGGATGACCAATCTAAAAGTTTCAAGAAAATATATCCAATCACCATAAATACACAAATCTTAAGCGTTTTTCTGGCATATGATATGGGACAAATTCAAATTCATTTCTATTGTTAAGGTAATTTAGCATATAGAGCATATCATATAGAAACAAGTGTAATAAGCGAAAATGGGGGAATACGGTAGTATGGACTGGGGTGATTTAAATGCATAGAGCTGGACAAGTAATGCGACATGCTATCTACAATATATATCATTATCGCTTTGATTATATACAGGTTTTCGCGCTTATTCGGTTATGTCAGTTTTTATTCTTTTTACCAGTGACAACGATTGTCTTTAAACTAATGCTACGAGTAACAGGTTATACGCATATTACTGAGCAAAATATTCAAAGCTTTATATCACATCCATTTGTCATTTTGACGATATGCTTGGTAATAATAGTGTTGTTGCTTTTTATTTATTATGAAATGGGCTTTCTTTTTTTAATGGCCTTTTACCAGCAAAGAGGGATTCGATACCGATTTCTAAATATTTGGCAGCGATTGAATCGAAAGGTTTTTTCTTTTTTTAGTGTGCAAATACTTTTTTTTATTGTTTATCTTGTTCTGTTATTACCATTAGCTTCGTTTATGTTACCTTTAACGTTAACTCAAGCTATTACTATTCCTCGTTTTTTGATGGAAGAGATTATGAGTACTCGTGAGGGCAGATTAATCTATGCAGTTGTCGCCTGCTTTTTAGTAATCGTTGGTATCCGTAGTATATTGACATTACCGATTTTTACAGTCCAACCCAAAATTTCTATATTCCGATCATTGATACAGAGCTGGCGTTTTTCAAAACGTGGTCTGTTTGAAATCCTCGTTTTATTGGCCATGCTTTTAACTGGTCATTTACTTGTTCTGGTAGGAATAACTATTATTGGTACTCTGCCATTGTATATTTTAGAGCGTTTTATGCCGAGTATGGCTCTTATCACAGCAGGGATGACATTAGCATTTTTAGAAATGGTTTTTGTCGTGTTATTCACTTTACTGCAAGCAACATATTCACAAGTTATGGTGGCTATTACCTTTAATACATCGGTTTTAGGCAAATTTACGCTTGTACCTAAATTTAAGAAAAGACGTTTAAAACCACTGTCATTTATTGTAGTAGCTGTTTTTATTGCTTTAAGTGTGATGAACACCATCTCCTTAGAGAAAAGCGTCTATGCACCTGATACAAAAATTATTGCTCATCGAGGCTATACAGCAGGCAATGTGGAAAATACAATTAGCGGTCTTGTAAGTGCAGCTAGTGCTGGAGCCGACTTAATCGAGATTGATATTCAGCAAACAGTTGATGGAGAGTTCGTGGTCTTTCATGATCGAACTTTACGAAGATTAGCAGGTAAAAATGGTGTGATTGCTAATATGACACTTGGCGAATTAAAGACGCTGACGATTCATGCAAATGGTTTTAGCGATAAAATTTCCTCTTTGGATGATTTTATTGAAATTGCAAAGGCTCTAAATGTTTCATTGTTAATTGAGTTAAAGGTACATGGGAAGGAAACGGAAGATGCCCTGCCAAAGTTAGTGGAAAAGCTACGAGCTTATAAGGTGCTTGATTCATATTATGTGCAATCCTCTGATCCACAAATGATGACTCAGTTAAAAAAACTGGCTCCCAATTTACGTGTGGGTATAGTATATGCATTAAATATCGGACCAATGGTTGAATCAGTAGACTTTATTGCTCTTGAGGAATCTTGGGTGACAGCTGAGCTTATTGTCGATTTAAAGAAACAGAAAATTGATTTATTTGTCTGGACGTTAAATAAGGATCGTTCATTACATGAATTTATTGAGAAAAATGTCAACGGTGTGATTACTGATCATCCAGATGTCGCCTTGGATATTCGAACAAAGCAAAGTGAGCATCAATACTTTTTACAGCGTGTTCTTAATAGACTTCAATTTATATTTTAAATAGTATAAAAATATGGAGGCTGTAACCTTTTTCATTTAAATACGACTACTTTTATGAATTCGTAAATGATGAAGGAGATGCTTTTTATGAAAATGAAGAAAGTTGCACCATTTGCTATGACAGCTTTATTAATTGGGAGCGCAATCGGTGTTCCATCTGCATTAGCAAACGAAGGAGAGGCAGTTGTAACAAAAGCTGCTGAAAATAAGGAGCAAAATCCACAAGTTCAGCCTATTTTTATAAAAGTAACTGGCACTGTAGATACAGTTGAAACACGTGATAAAGCCACATATTATACGGTGAAAGATGGCGAAAATATAAATGTTTTTGTTGTCACTAACGATACATTAATTTTTGATAATATGGGTAAAGAGGTAAAGCTTCAAAAGGGTGATAAAGTAACGGCTTATACGTATGCCAACAAGCCGATGATTATGATTTATCCACCTCAATATAACCCAGAGGCAATCATTGTGGAAACAAATGAAATGGGAAGTGTTGAACTTGACTTTTTCAATAAAGATTTAGTCAATACAAATAACACGTTAAAACTCAATATTGGTGAAGAGACAAAATTACTTAGCCTATCTGGTAAAGAGGTAAAGGCAGCTGATTTAGCAGAGCAACATTTACTAGTGTTTTATGCAATTGCAACAATGAGCATTCCAGCACAAACACCTCCTTCAAAAGTGGTTGTGATAGACACAATCACTGAAAAGCCAAGTGAGGTTGAACCTGAAGAAGGGGAGCCATTTGAATCTGCTGTACAAGAAATCATTAACAAAGATTTTTATGAAGTAGCTGGTACAAAAATGGTACCATTACGCTTAATTGCTGAAGAATTAGGCTTTACTGTAGAATCAACAGGAAAAGGCGCAATTGTTTCTAAAGGCGCACGATCTTATACAATTACGCGTGGTCAAAAAGATTATGGTTATAATAAGGCAATTCGTCACTTTAAAGCAGCACCAGCTTTGTTAGAGCCAACAAAAACTTACGTTCCACTTGAATTTGTGGAAGAATTAATGAAATAACTACTATGTTCCCTCCATAGCAACTAGCTATGGAGGGTTTTTTATCTTTTTATTTCCAATAGCTTGAAAATCATTTTGGACAATAAACAAAAGAAAAGGGATGTTTTTGTCTATATTCTAAATTATAATAATAATCTGATAATTTATTGACTTTTTACTCACCTAAAAATAAGATGTACAATAACCGGTTTAACAAATAAATGCTTTAAAGCAGCAATTAAATGTTTGAGAACTAATATAAAGACACAAGGGGTGATTGATTTGAAGTCAGTTGTAACAAGAAATATCATCTTCTCTGCCTGCTTTATTGGGTTAATTTTACTAGCAAGTTTTCCAGGCTTATTTGATTTTAGTAATAAAATTGAGCCGAGAATTTTCAGTTTATCCTTCGCCTATTTTTGGCAAATTTCTATGAATATCTTGATTTTTGCGCTATTAATAACTTGGTATTTTGTAGATTCTAAATATGGGGATTTGGATATTGATATTGAGCCTTTAACGAAAGCCGAATTGCTAGAAAGAGAGGCGACTCGTTAATGCTATCTATTACCTTTATTGTCATCTTCTTTGTCATCGTTTTTGCGATCAATGCTAAAAATTTTGGTGTTAAGTCCTTCGAGGAATATGCAACGGCACGAGGAAGCTTTGGGGTTATGGCAATTTCATTAGCCGTATTTTCAACCTGGTATGTTGGTGCGACATTTACGGCTTTTGCAGGCTATTCAGTGGGCTATGGATTTATTGGTCTTTACGTACTGACATATGCAACTTTAACAATGCTTTCTATGTATTTAGTTGCAGAAAAAACATATATTTGGGGTAAAAAATATCATATTGGTACGCAGGCTGAGTTAATGGATTTACGCTACAAAAGCAGCATGGTGCGGTTAGTAGTTGGTATTGCAGGAATTGTGTTTACTGCCCCATGGCTATTAATGGAATGGATTACCCAGGGCGTTATTTTCAACTATGCCACGAACGGTTTAATTAGCCCTGTTGTTGGGATGATTATTGGCATTATTGTTGTGCTTGCTTATGTTTCACTAGGCGGAATGAAATCAGTAATTACAGCGAATATTTTCCAAGGTGCATTTATGTTTTTCGTTGGAACAAGTGTCATGATCTATATGATTTTTAAATTTGCTGGAGGACTATCTTCAGGTATGGATTCTTTAGTGGCTAATTATCCAGAAACATTAACATTCCCAGGACCAGGTTGGGAATTACCTACTCCGTTTTGGACATCCATTATTATAACTAGTGGATTAGGCGGTTTCATGTGGCCGTGGGTATATAATAAATTATTTGCCTCAGATAGTATTCGCTCCATTAAACAATCGGCCTTAATTGCGCCTATTATCGGGGGGATATTCTACGTAGCGTTCCAACTGCTAGGAAATGTACTGTATATGAATGATACAGCAAGAAATAATCCTGAAGAAGCGTATATGTGGGCTGCTGGACAAATTGGTCCATTCGTACTTGCTCTCATGTCTACAGTTATTATGGCGACAAGTATTGCAACAGTAAGTGGAATTATTCAAGCTATGTCAACATCAATTTCTCGTGATGTTGCGACCGTTATTAAAAAGGATATTTCTGAAAAAACAGCAATGAAAATAGCAAGATTTTCTGTTTTTATTATAGGAGCAATTTGTGCAGTATTAGCAACGGTTGATGTAGGGGCATTAATTAATGTAGCATTACTATCCTACCAAGGGATTATTATGATTTTCCCTGTGGTGATTCTTGGCCTATATTGGAAGCGTGCGAATAAGGAAGGTGCTATTGCAGGAATGCTTGTTGGCACAATTGTATCCATGACATTAACGGTAACTGAGCCAGCATTTATTGCAGATTTAGGATGGTCTGCTGGTGTCTATGGTCTTATTATAGCAACAATTATTATGATTATTGCTGGATATATGAGACCGATAGAGCCACATGTTGAGGAACTGTGGAAAGATGTAGAAATGGCAAGGCAAAATAAAAAAGCAATTTCGCTAAGTGCGACAGAAACGGAACAGGTAACGGCGAATATTAGCCTGGAAAATAAGTAAAACGAGGAGGAATAATATGAAAAATACATTATCAGCTGAAAATATCCAGCAAGAAGTATTGGCTGCCATAGATGAGATGCGTGAAGAAATCATTCAATTAGCAAGTAATATGGTGAAAATTCCAAGTGTAAACCCAAATTATGATGGAGTCAATAAGGCAGAAGTGATTGGTGGGGAAAAGAATGTGCAACTATTTTTAAAACCAGTCTTTGAAGGAATTTGTGATGAAGTAGATATGTGGGAGGTCGAGGAGCAACGACCGAATTTAGTCGGAAGAATTAAAGGTTCAGGTAATGGTGGTAAATCTCTTATTTTTAATGGACATATTGATGTAGTGCCTCCTGGTCCAAACTCAGACTGGAAATTTAATGATCCATTTTCGGGTAGAGTGGAAGATGGCAGACTGTATGGACGTGGCGCATGTGATATGAAAGGTGGGATTGCTGCTCAAATTATGGCAGCAAAAGCCTTGAGGAAATTAGGTGTGCAGTTGAAAGGGGATCTATTGCTAGAAACGGTTGTTGGTGAAGAAACGATGGATCATGAACTAGGGGTTACTGCTACTGTGGAAAGAGGCTATACGGCTGATGCGGCAATTGTATCAGAACCCTCTGGGCCACCACAAAGTTTAGCGGTTGTGCCAGTTAGTCCAGGTGTTATTAGAATGCATATAACAGTTAAAGGGAAAACAACACATGCGTCTGTACGTAGAGAGTTTATTCGGGCAGGTGGTAAGCATGGTGAGGTTGGCATCAATGCCGTTGAAAAAGGGATGTATATTGTACAAGCCCTACAGCAGTTAGAAGAGGAATGGGGATTTACCAAAAAACATGAGCTATTTGAACCAGGACATTTTTCAATTCATCCCGGCATCATTCATGGAAAATCCTATGATGTAGATTTACCTTTTGTTGTTTCGGATTATTGTACGATTCAATATGCAGTATGGCACCATCCTAAAGAGACCTTTGAGGAAGTGAAGGCGGAAATTTTAGGACATGTAGATAGAGCTGTGCAGAATGATTTATGGTTACGAAATAATCCTCCCAAAGTTGAGTTTTTATTACATTGGCCTGCATTTGATGTAGCGGTAGATCATCCAATTGTGCAAGCAACAAGTCGGGCACACCAAGAAGCAACTGGTGAAGAAGCGACTATTCATGGCTTTGTAGCCGTTGCAGATGCAGCATTTTTAAATGCCAAGGGAATTCCTTCTATTATATATGGTCCAGGAAGTATATTAGTAGCCCACGCTGCCAATGAGTATGTACTAGTTGAGGATCTCATAAAGGCTGCTAAAACATATGCCTTAACAGCCATAGATTGGTGCGGTATTGAGGGATTATAGAGGGAGGTGTAGTTGATGGGAAAATTAGATGGGAAAACGGCCTTTATTACAGGTGGTGCCCGAGGGATGGGTAAGGAGTATGCGCTACGGTTTGCAGAGGAAGGCGCAGCCATCGTGATTACTGATATCGCTAAGGATGTTCCGACGGTTGCCTATGAAATGGCAAAGCAATCAGAATTAGCACAAACCGTGGATGAAATAAAAAAGCGCGGTGTAGATGCTTTAGGTTTAGTAGCAGATGTTCGTAATGCACAGGAGCTTGAATTGGCTGTCCAAAAGACGATTGAGCATTTTGGAAAAATTGATATTCTAGTAACAAATGCTGGCATTCTATCGTATAACAAGCTATGGGAGATGCCAGAACAGCAATGGGATGAAATGCTCGATATTTGCTTAAAGGGTACCTGGTTAACCTGTAAATATGTGCTTCCGCATATGATTGAACGCCAAGCAGGGAAAATTTTATGTGTATCATCAGTGAATGGACTTCGAGGTGGTCAAAATGTAGGACATTATGTGGCTGCAAAACATGGGGTGTTAGGATTAGTCAAAACTTTAGCAATGGAGGTAGGACCCTATAATATTCATGTCAACGCTATTTGTCCTACTGCTGTTGATACGACAATGGCTAATAATCAAGCTACCTATGATCGTTTGGCAAATAAAAAAGGAGCTACAAGAGAGGAAGCGACACCTGCATTTGGCAATCATCATGTATTCCCACATCAAGATTTTATCGCACCGAGGGATGTTATTAATGCAGCACTTTTCTTAGTGTCGGATGATTCCAACAATATTTCAGGATCACATATTGCAGTGGATGCTGGCTATTTGACAATGTAGGAGGGAACCACATGGTAGGTAGATTACAGGATAAAGTTGTAGTGATTACAGGTGCTGCACAGGGAATCGGCTTTGCTACAGCGAGAAAATGTGGCCAAGAGGGAGCGAAAGTTGTCATTTCAGATTTTAATGTGGATAAGTTACAGGAGGCTTCGATACAATTACAACTAGATGGCTTTGATGTTCATGCGGTAGTATGTAACATCACCGATGAAGAGCATATTGCTAAGCTTTATGAGGAAGCAATAAAAAAATATGGCTATATTACAACAGTGGTTAATAATGCAGGTATTTTTGTCAATAATACAGTCGAAACATTTGATGTTATCACCTTTGAAAAAATTTCCAATATCAATATTAAAGGTGTGATGCTCAGCACTAAACATGCTATTCCATATTTGAAAGGGCAAGAGGGTAGTTCTATCATCAATCTAGCATCAATTTCAGGTATGATCGGTACTAAAAATCATAATTTGTATATTATGACAAAGCATGCAGTGGTAGGAATTACACGAAGTACTGCTGTAGAGCTTGGGCAGTTTGGGATACGTGTTAACGCAGTGTGTCCAGGTTTAACAGACACAAATATGGCAGAGCAGCTCATCGAAGGAGATGGCGGTGGTCAATCCATTCGGCAGGCTTATGAAAATGCCTATTTATTAGGACGGTTAGGTAGACCAGAGGAAATAGCCAATACTATTTCTTTCTTAGCCTCAAATGAAGCATCCTTTATCACAGGAGCCTTAATACCAGTGGATGGTGGCTATACGGCAACTTAAACCCATTTAAAAAACAGTCTATTTTTATGGAATTGATAAAAATAGACTGTTTTTGTTAGGCAATTATTGATAGGTTGGTAGCTGAAGCTCTTCTAGCAAAAAGCCAATATAAAACAAAATTTGATCCTGTAATTTTTCAGGATTGAGCTTTGAGATTTCTTTAATTAAACTAAGTCGATAACGGACTGTATTTTTATGAACGAATAGCTGCTCGGCTGTTTTATTAAAATCGGCATTATTAAATAAAAATACTTTTAGCGTATTATAGAGCTCTGCTGTCTTTTTCTCATCAAATTCCTTTAATGGCATTAAGTATTCCTGCTGGAGAAATGAAGCCTCTTTTATAGGCTGACTGGAGAAAAGGATTCGTTCGAAATTTAATTGTTCAAAATTGACAACCTTTGCTAATTGATTTTTTTTCGCTTGTGCAAAATGTAATGATACTAATGCCTCGTTGTAGCTTTTTACAATAGATTGTAGAGGATATAACCGCCCAATTCCGCCGAAATAGGCGTTTTTGACATTATATTTAGCTAATAAGTAATCGATTTTCTCACAAATAAAGGTAACATCAATTTCTGCTGCTGCATCTAACAGCACAACTAAATAATTATTGGAATCAAACCCTATCTTGGTTAAAGTATATTTTTCCAATAGGAAGATAAATTTGGATGTTAATATGAGTGTATCTTGTTTGTTATAATCCGGGAATTTTAATTCAATTAAAAGTAATTGATGCGGTTGATCCGTCAAATCCCAATTGACCTCTCTCGAAACACGGATTATCTCCTCAGTACTATTAAATTTTCCATGTAATAAATCTACTAGAAAGCCGCTTCTATTTTGCTGAGATAATGAAATAATACTTTTTATTTTTTGTAGCTCAGTTAATAAAATAGCAGTTGCTTGTGAGATAGCCACCTTTTCCCATGGAGCGTGAATATCTTGACATTCCCAAAGAATAATACATCCCTCTAGATATCTGTTTTCATAAATCGGCTTCACATATACTTGGATGGGAATCTCCTGAAAACTTTCCTTCGTTAGGTTTTTCGTTTTGATAATGTGGATAATGTCTGAAGTGATTTCTTCATAAACAGGCGTCAATTCAAATGAGCTATACAACTTATCAATGGAATGTAAATAAATAGTAGCCTTTTGGGAAGTTAATTTTTCAATTAATAGCGGTAATTGTTGAAAATCAGTTTTTGATAATAAAAAATATTGGAACTCCTCATAGATATTCTTTACTTTTTCTAACTCAAGTCTTTGTTCATTATTAATATGATTAACAATCGGAATAATCATATCTGCCCAAGCAATTTGGTTGTCCAGTTCTATAATAACAATCTCATATTGTTCTGCAAAATTCTGCACGTCTATGGAAACAGATGGAATATGCCGACCAATTTTAATGCCTAAGCCACTGACTCCTTTTTCAAAGAGTGTCAAAATTAATTTTTTTAATGTTTCATCTAAACTGTTTTCGTTTGTTAAGAATGGAAAACCTGTTGTAAGAATGAAATTTCCCCGTTCAATCCAAGAAAATCCATCTGGTGCGTCTACAATAGTAGCTCCTGTTACTTCCTTTTCCAATAAATCTTTTCCAGCGATAATCTTGGCATGTGTAAATTCTTGTAACAGCATAACATCCTTTATCCGCAAGTTAATCACCTCATAAATGTATTGATAAGATGGTGATTATGTATGTTTAGAGCAACGCAGTCGTAATTTTATTTTATAAAAAAATGGAAGCAATCTTTTGGCTCTTAGCCAAAAAATACAATGCTATAGTAAGTGAAAGGTGAGATTACTAGTATAATACACTAAATTTTTGTAATTTTCACTTATTTTTTGATTTGTAGCTTGAGTGTCATTGACAATCTTGAGTAAAAACAGCTGCTACATTTCTATTGGATGCTAGTTAAGGAAGGGAGGTGTTATTTTGATCAATGGTGAAAGAGCGACGCAATTTTTACAAACTTTAGTTCAAATCAATAGTGTCAATCCTCCCGCTAATGAGCTGGTAGTAGCTCATAAAATAGCTGAGCATTGTACACGCTACGGCTTAGAAGTAGATATTCAAATGATAGATGATGCTAGAGCAAACATCATTGTAAAGCTATTGAGCCATGCAAAAGAAAAAAAAGCCTCTTTGCTATTTAGTGGTCACCTGGATACCGTTCCTGTTGGAGATTTACCTTGGGATTTTGAGCCTTTTTCGGCTGAAATCATTGATGGCAAAATGTATGGCAGAGGAACGACAGATATGAAAGGAGGGGTAGCTGCTTTACTCGAGGCAATGATTATATTAAAGGAAAAAAAGATTCCTTTAAAAGGAGATTTATTGTTTTTAGGAACAGCAGGTGAAGAGGTGGATTGCATAGGTGCGAAACAAGCCATTGAAACAGATATTGTAAAAAATGCGGGTGCCATTATTATTGCTGAACCGAGCAGCGGTGAGATTTTTTGTGCACATAAGGGTGTCTTATGGTTAGAGATTGAAACTTTTGGTAAAACAGCGCATGGTTCAATGCCTCAAAATGGCATAAATGCAATTACGCATATGCACAAAGTGATAAGCGTTTTACAGAATTATTCATTTAGGACAGTAGAAGAGCATCCTTTACTTGGCCGACCAACACTTGTCATTAGCACGATAAAAGGGGGGGTTACAACTAATGTAATACCAGATTATTGTGCTATACGTATAGATATTAGATCCACACCATTGCTATCTCATCAAGAAATAGTAGAGGATATTAAAGAAATTATTGGAGAAATTAGAAAGACAGACCATGACTTCCATGCAAAGATTCATGTGATTCACGATTTGAATTCAATTGATTACTCAGGCAGTCAAGCATTATTAGCTCAATTGAAAGCGGTGAAAAATGAGTTATCTAATGTAACGTTACTGGAAAAGGGTGTTAATTATTATACAGATGGCTCTGTTTTTTCAACTGCTACCAATGCCCCTATTATCATCTACGGCCCTGGCAATGAAAATTTAGCACACCAGCCAAATGAACATATTGAAATGAACGCATTTTTTGATGCTATTGAATTTTATAGTGTTTTTGCAGAAAGATATTTAACTTGATAGGGAGGATTAACGATGAATGCATACTCAGAAACAGTTTTTAATGCCAAAACGAAGATTTATACAGGCGTATCTTCTATAAAAAAATTAGGCCCTGTTCTACAAGAAATGGGTGCTCATCGCATTTTGATGGTGACAGATCAAGGGATTAAGCACTCGGGGATTTTAAAAAATGTGCTTGGTGAAATCTCTGAAAATATTGAGGTTTTGATATATGACGAGGTAAAACCTAATCCAGATGTAGCAAGTATTGATGAAACTGCCAATATCTATAGGAATAAAGAGATTTCAGCTCTAGTCGCTGTAGGTGGAGGTAGTGTAATTGATAGTGCCAAGGCTTTAGCGATTGTGCTAACAAATGAGAGCTCTATATCAACCTATTATGGCTTCGATCAATATACTGAAAAAGCACTTCCGTTAATTGCTGTTCCAACAACGGTAGGAACAGGGAGTGAAAGTGGAAATGCGGCAGTCATTACGGATGAGACAGATGGATTGAAAACAAAAAAATTAGTTTTTGGAGAAGATTTATTCCCTAGGGTGGCGATTTTAGATGCTAGCTTATTACGTGCTATGCCAAGTGGTCTAATCGCCTCAACAGGGATGGATGCGTTAACACATGCTATCGAAGGATATGTATCTATTTGGAGCTCGCATTTTACGGATTCACTTAATTTACATGCAGTACGAGTGATTGGAAAATCAATATTACCAGCGATTGCACATAGTGAAAATACCGAGGCAATGCATGGCATGTTATTAGCTAGTTCTATTACAGGCTTAGGAATGGCTAATTCGGGGTTAGGAATGGTCCATGGGATATCACATGCTATTGGTGCACAGTATGATGCTCCACATGGTATAGTCAATGCTATTCTATTGCCTTATTTACTAGAATACAATTGGATTGCGAATCCTGAGAAATTTAAAGATATTGCTGAAGCCTTACGTGTCAATATTGAAGGACTTTCGGTAGAGGAGGCAGCCAAAGCAGCTGTTGCCTATGTGAAGAACTTAACGAAAGAAGCAGGAATTCCTGAGAAGTTGGGTGCCATAGGTGTAAGCAAAGATCAAATCGATGTTTTAGTTGATATTGCCTTCCATGATGCGCAGTACATGGTGCCGAATCCACGTAAAATGTCTAGACAGGATATCTATAATATTTTAGATCAATCAATCTAACAAGGAGGTCTATCTATGCTAGAGATGAAATTACCACAGGCAATTGAATTATTACCTAAGGTGCAAGCTTTTTTAGAGGAAACAAAGGGGTATATATTAACGGAGAATTTACTCAATCAAAAGCTGGTAAAACCTTCGACACAATAAATCCTTCCACTGGAGAAAAAATAACAACAGTATATGAAGCGCAAGCAGAGGATATAGATGCAGCAGTGGAAGCGGCTAGAGACGCTTTTGATCATGGACCATGGTCAAAAATGGATGCTGCTCAAAGAGCCTTATTGATGCTAAAACTAGCAGATTTAATGGAAGAGCATAAAATGGAAATCGCTCAGATTGATGCCTTGGATAATGGTAAGCCGATTAATGAGGTGTTGGGAAATGATATTCCGAATGCTGTTGAGCAATTTAGATATTTTGCTGGATGGGCAACGAAGAATATGGGACAAGTCCTGCCTGTAGCGGGTAATTTTCTAAATTATACAAGGCATGAGCCAGTAGGTGTAGTGGGGCAGATCATTCCATGGAATTTTCCGTTTATGATGGTTTCTTGGAAGGTAGCGCCTGCACTAGCAACTGGATGTACTGTTGTCCTTAAGCCAGCGGAACAAACGCCCCTGTCTGCACTTTATTTTGCTCAGTTGGTGACGGAGGTAGGTTTTCCGCCAGGTGTTATTAATATCGTACCTGGCTTTGGTCCAATTGCAGGAGAGGCGCTAGTGATACATGAGAAAATCGATAAAATTGCCTTTACTGGTTCTACAGACGTAGGAAAAAGCATTATGAAAAAAGCTGCTGACACAATGAAACGAGTAACATTAGAGCTTGGAGGGAAGTCTCCTAATATTATTTTACAGGATGCAGATTTGAGCACAGCAATTCCGGGTGTTCTTTCGGGGATAATGGCCAATCAAGGTGAAGTTTGTAGTGCAGGCTCAAGAGTGTTTGTTCATCGTAGCCAGTCCGAGGAGATTATCAAACAAATGGTGAGCTATGCTACAAAAATTCAACAAGGTCACGCTTTAAATTTTTCTACACAAATGGGGGCACTCGTCTCAGAAAAACAGCTAAATCGTGTTGAAAATTATGTTGAAATAGGTGTTGAGGAAGGAGCTACATTAGCATGTGGTGGCAAATCGGCTGACCATGGCTATTTTATGGAGCCTACTATTTTTACAAATGTTTCTGATACGATGACAATTGCACAAGAGGAAATCTTTGGACCAGTTGTTGTTGTGCTGGAATATGATAGCGTGGATGAATTAGTAGAAAGAGCAAATAAGTCGAACTTTGGGCTAGCAGCAGGCATTTGGACACAGAACTTAAAAAATGCACATTCATTAGCCGCAAAATTAAAGGCGGGTTCAGTATGGGTAAATTGCTATAATATGACAGACCCTGCTTCTCCTTTTGGAGGATTTAAACAGTCGGGCATTGGTAGAGAAATGGGTGCGTATGCTCTACAAAATTACACTGAAGTGAAGAGTGTTTGGATTAATTTGGATTGATGTTGTATTTTAATGAAACTAAACAAGTTCCCTAGTTATCATAAAACAACTAGGGGACTATATTTTTGTAGAAAAATATAGTATTAAGAAGAAAAAAACCTCGTAATTTAGATAAAATTAATATTTATAGTATTGACAATTATCTAACTATTCTATAAAATTCAAAACAAATCCACATAAATACAGAATATGAATGTTGAATTTGTGGATTTTGTTGGATTCTACTATGTGTTTGGAGTGATTGTGTATGTCCCTTTCGTTTGAGGAACGCAAAAAAGTAATTTTAGATATTTTAGATTTAGAAGGCAAAGTGAAGGTAAGTGATGCCGAACAATTATTGAACGTATCAGGTGAGACTATACGTAGAGATATGGACCGATTGGAGAAGGAAGGGCTCCTGCACAAAGTTTATGGAGGTGCCGTGAAAGCTAAAGAAAAGTATGAACGGACATTTGAACAGAAAACTTCACTCAACAACTTAGAGAAAAGAATGATATGCAAGGCTGCAGCGAGTATTGTGGAGGATGGAGACGTTATTTTTATTGGTCATGGTACAACAGCCTATGAAATCGTTCGTTATTTAAGTGATAAACCAAATGTAATAGTGGTAACAAATTCTCTCCCGGTTCTATCATTAGCAGCAGAATGCTTTCAAGGCAAGGTGCTTTTTGCAGGAGGTGAATATGAGCATCGACAAAAATTTATGGGTGGTCCGTTAGCTGATTTATTTTTTAATCAACTAAAGGCAAATAAAGCCTTCGTAGCTGCAGGCGGAATTTCTTTGAATGAGGGCATTACAGACTATGATATTACAGGCGCTGCGATTTCAAAGAAATTAATAGAACGAGCAGAAAATACGATTATTTTAGCAGATCACACAAAATTTGGAGTCTCCACATTTGCACACATTTGTCATTTGGAGGATATTGCCATGGTGATTACAGATCAAAAAAGTTCTACACAATGGCAAGAACGCTTGGCCCAAAAAAAGGTTGAACTATTAATAGCAGGTGAAATTTTGGAGGATGTCAACGTATAGGAAGGTGGAAAACATGGATTATTTTGCGAATAAACAAGCAACCTTACAAAAATCAATTGACTGGTGGAATCCAGGGAAAACAAAGCAATGGCAAGTAGATGGCGTTGATCTCGTCATCGGAAAAAGAGAAGGTTATTACTTTTATGATGTAGATGGCAAAAAATTAATGAATGCCCATTTAAATGGTGGAACTTATAATTTAGGTCATCGTAATCCAGAAGTCATCGCAGCATTAATTGAAGGAACAAATTATTTTGATATTGGTAATCATCATTTTCCTTCTACAGCTCGTGCACAACTAGCTGAAAAATTAGCTGCCTGTACACCAGATGGGTTAAAATATACGATTTTCTCAAGTGGTGGGAGTGAAGCAATTGATGTTGCCCTAAAATGTGCCCGCTATGCCACAAAACGTAAAAAAACCATTTCGATTAAAAATGGCTATCATGGACATAGTGGTTTAGCTGTGTCGTTAGGAAATGAACGCTATTCTAAGCCGTTTTTAAGTGAAGGAGATCCAGGTGAATTTGCACATGTTCCATTTAATGATTTAGCAGCGATGGAGCGAGAGCTGTCCAAAGGGGATGTCGCAAGCGTTATTATCGAAACAATCCCAGCAACATATGGTTTCCCATTACCGAATGCTAATTATTTATCAGGGGTGAAGGCATTATGTGAGCGCTACGGTGCACTATATATTGCAGACGAAGTGCAAACTGGGTTAATGAGAACTGGGAAGCTATGGGGTATTGAACATTATGGTGTGAAGCCAGATATTCTTGTGACTGCGAAAGGTTTAAGTGGAGGTATTTATCCAATTGCGGCTACTGTTGTGAATGAGCGAGCTGGCGGTTGGATGGTAGAAGATGGACTAGCCCATATTTCTACTTTCGGCGGTGCTGAGCTAGGATGTGTTGTTGCCATGAAAGTATTAGAAATTTCTCAACGACCAGAAGTGGTCAAAAATGTGGAATATGTGGCACGTTATCTGCGTTCAGGCTTAGAGCGTATCCAACAGCAATACCCAGATTTCTTTGTTGGCATTCGTCAATTAGGGGTTGTCATGGGATTAGAGTTTAATCATCCTGAAGGGGCAAAGCATGTAATGAGCTCCTTGTACAAGCATGGGGTGTGGGCAATTTATTCAATGCTTGATACACGAGTTCTTCAATTTAAACCAGGCTTATTATGCGATAAAGCATACTGTGATGAGTTACTTGAAAAATGTGAAGCAGGTATTAAAGAGGCTGCACAGCTTGTAAAGTTTGCTCGTTATTGAGTATAGAAAGATTAGCAATTTGTAAACAAGGGGGTTTTCAAATGGGACAAATGGATTTCTTAGATTTAGATGCTGTACTATCTAATTTTCATCAAGCAGCACATGATGCCTTGAAGGAATTCAGCTGTTTAGCAGATGCATCTTGTAAAATGATTGACTATTCCGAAAATTCTACATATTTAGTAGAGGATGTTCAAGGTAAAAAGTATATTTTGAGAATCAGTAGACCGAATTACCATAAGAAAGAAGAGATAGAAGCGGAGATTGCTTGGTTAAACTCATTACACGAGCAATCTCCAATCGATGTATCATTACCAATCCGAGCAGATGACGGTGACTACGTGCATGCTCATAAATTAAATGACACCATCTATTATAGCACATTATTTACATTTTTGGAGGGAAATGCGCCCGATGAAAATAAAGAAGAAGATTTGATTCAACAATTTGAAACATTAGGAACGATAACAGCAATGTTCCATAAACATACAATTGAACAGCATGAGTATTATAAAGACTTCAAACGCATGACATGGGATTATGACACGATTTTAGGGGACTCACCAAAATGGGCTAGGTGGCAGGATGGACTTGGTATGACACCGTCACGTTTAGCTTTATATGAAGAAGCATCTCTCATTATTAAAAAGAAGTTAGAAGTATTCGGCAAAAGCAGGACAAGATTTGGACTTATACATTCAGATCTACGCCTAGCCAATTTATTAATTTGCGGAGATGAAATAAAAGTTATTGATTTCGACGACTGTGGCTTTGGTTGGTTTTTATATGATTTAGCCACGTCAGTAAGCTTTATAGAGCATATGCCTTACTTGGATGATTTAATTGCTTCTTGGTTAAAAGGTTATAGCAAAATAAGAACCTTAACGGATGACGAAATTGAAATGATTCCAACATTTATTTTAATGAGAAGACTACAGCTTATTTCTTGGATAGGTAGCCGCGATAATGAAACAACAAGATTACTAGGTGAAAACTATACAGTGCAGAGTGATGCTTTAGTGAATGCATATTTGGAAAAAAGTAGAGTACTGTAACATCTAAATAATGAGAAAAGGTGGCGAATGCTATGTCTTCTAAAAAGGGTGAAATAATTGTATTAAAGAAAGCCCTTACACCGATTCACTTATGGACAATTGGTGTTGGGATTGTTATTTCTGGAAATTATTTTGGATGGAATTTTGGATTAAGTCAATCTGGCTACTTAGGGATGCTAATCGCTACAATATTTATGGCTATTATGTATTTAACAATGACCTTAGGAATCTCAGAATTATCGACGATGTTACCGTATGCAGGTGGACCATACTCTTTTGCTAGACGTGCAATGGGGAGATATATTGGCTTTATTACAGGAATTGGAGTTGTGCTCCAGTATGTGATTGCAGCACCGATTATTGCCATAGGTATCGGCGGCTATATAAGCTTTTTATTCCCATCTGTTCCGACAGTAGTAGCAGCAGCATTCATGTATGCTCTCTTCATGGGTGTCCATATTATCGGTATTAAAGAATATGCAACAATTGAAATGGTGCTCGTCTTTATAGCGCTTGGACTATTAGTATTAATGTATTTCGTTGGATTACCACAAATTAATGTGGCTCATTTATTCCCTGAAAATGGTGATTTAATACCTGGTGGATTTAAAGGGGTTTGGTCTGCCTTACCATACGCTATGTGGCTATTTTTAGCCATTGAAATGCTGCCAATGCTATCTGAGGAGACGAGAGATGTACAAAAGGACATGCCAAAGGGCTTAATCTCTGGAATGATCACATTATTAGTATTGTCTGTTTTAACGACAACTGTGGCAATAGGTCTTGCTGGTATCGATGTTATGACTGTAGCGGAAGATCCACTTCCAGCAGCAATTGCAGCAGCGTTTGGTAATACGTACTGGCTAGCTCAAATCTTAGCTTCTGTAGGATTAGTTGGATTAATTGCTAGTTTTTCAGGTGTTATCTTAGCTTATTCACGTCAAGTTTACGCGTTATCTCGAGCAGGCTATTTGCCAAGCCTTTTAGCAAAGATGCATAAAAAGCGTCAGACACCTTATATGGCAATTATTTTACCAGGCTTTATTGGACTAGCACTTGTTATCTTATTCAATCCTGATGACCTCATTTTAATTTCTACATTCGGGGCATTAGTGTCATATATTACGATGAATTTATCAGTGTTGATTTTACGTAAAAAGGAGCCAAATCTTGTAAGAACATTTAAAACGCCATTATATCCATTTACACCAATTGTTTCTCTTGTACTGGCGGTTATTGCTATCTTTGCAAGTTTCTTTGCCAACTTTACATTTTTCATCGTATCGTTAGCAGTTTTTGCTGCTGCAAGTATCTACTATTGGATTTGGGCTCGTCATCAAATTAACGAGGATGCTCCAGAAGAACGCTTTGCTAAAGAAGCAACTACTTCACATGAAAGTCAGGTTACTACTGCAACACCCATTGAAGCGATTCGAGAATAGAGTAAAAGGATGTGTCCCCCAATGAATCAAGTAGATTGGATTATTTTTGATAAGGATGGAACCATTATTGAAATGGATTCTTTATGGATAGCATGGGCCACAAATTTTTACCTTCATTTAACTGAAAATTCAGATTTTGAAGTTAGGTTTACATTACAGGCGTTTTTAAAAAATATAGGTGTAAAAGACAATGGTCGCTCCATTGATCCAACAAGTCCATTAGCCATTGGAAGTATACAAGAAGCAGAAACGATTGTCGCCTATTTACTCTATCAGGAAGGAATAGCATGGAGTAAGGGCGTGACACTAGCAAGAGCTGCATCAAGTTCAGCTACTACTCAACAAGAGCATGTAACGGTAAAAGAACTACCAGGTATTCGACAGCTATTAATGGCATTAAAAAATAGTGGGATAAAATTAGGCGTTATCACAGCCGATTTAACTGCTCAAGCGGAGATTCATCTTAAACAGCTAGGTATTCTAGAGCAATTTGAATTTGTTTTAGGGAGCGATCAAGCAGTTTATAGCAAGCCATTTCCAGATTTGGCTTATGTGGCAAGGGAACGCTATCATGTGCCACTTGAACGGACAGTGATGATTGGTGATTCCAATGCTGATATGCTTTTTGCAAAAAACGCAGGCATGCTATTTTCTGTCGGCATTATCCCAAAGGAAGTTTATCCGAAAGATTATCTACCAGATGCTACGAAAATCATTGAATCCTATGATGAATCTTTAGTAGCTATGTTTGTAAAAAAGGAGTGATTATATGGACCATCAATTGATTGCAAAAATTACTGAGTTAGTAATGGAGAAAATTTCACAAACTTCTCAATCGGATGGTAGCTATCAAGGCCTAACACAAGGCGAGCTGCAAGAATGGCAGTCATTTCACCCGATGAATTCAAGCGTGAATACGTCTCAACAGCCTGTCGTTGCTACTAGTGTATATGAGGCTTTATCTTCACAAGAGCTGCAAAATTGGGATAGCTTACATCAGCAACAAGCATTCGTTGTCTCTAAATCAGCACCGTCTCCGACAAACGACTTAATCGCCATTAAAAAGTTTTCATGATGAGAGGGTGGTCGAATGATTAAGGATCAAGATTTACTATCTATTCAAGAGGCAAGGGATGCTGTTATAGCAGCATCTAGTGCACAAAAAAAGTTTTCTAGCTTTTCGCAAGAACAGGTCGATGGAATTATCGAAGCAATCGCTCAGGCAGCCTTTGAGCAAGCAGAGAATCTGGCAATATTAGCTGTTACAGAAACGCAGATGGGTGTCATTGAGCATAAGAAAATAAAAAATGAGCTCGCTTCAAAAGGTGTCTATGAATCAATACGCGATGAAAAAACAATCGGTATTGTACAGGAGGACTATGTGACACAGCAGGTAGAAATTGCTTATCCATATGGGGTTATTGCAGCAGTATCGCCTGTTACAAATCCAACTGCTACCGCAATTTATAAAACACTAATTGCCCTGAAAGCTCAAAATGCAATTGTCTTCAGTCCCCATCCAACAGCTGTCAACTGTACGATTGAGGCATTAAAAATATGTCATCAGGCAGCTATTCGTGCAGGTGCTCCGGAGGGATTGATTCAATGGATTGCCCATCCAACATTAAAAGGAACAGAGGCATTAATGCAACATAAAGACGTACAGTTAATTTTAGCGACTGGAGGATCAGGGCTGGTGAAGGCTGCCTATAGCTCAGGTAAACCTGCTTATGGTGTTGGACCAGGAAATGTCCCTGCGTACATTGATCGCACGGCAAATATAGCTCGTGCTGTACAGCAAATTATGGATAGTAAGTCTTTTGATAATTCTACTATCTGTGCAACAGAGCAGGCGATTGTAGTCCATCAAGATGTAAAGGATCAAGTACTGACAGCTTTAGCTAACAATGGAGCTGTGCTTCTAAAAGGAGAAGACAAGGAAAAATTAGCAAAAGTTATTTCTCCTGTCCCACGTACACTCAATAGCAAAATTGTGGGCAAACCAGCTACAGTCATCGCCAAAATGGCGAATATTGATGTTCCTTCATCTACAAGAGTATTAGTGGCTGAGGAGCATCTAATAGGAAAAGAATATCCATTTTCCATGGAGAAGCTATCACCGATTTTAGGACTGTATACTGCTAATTCTCATGAGGAGGCAGTAACAATTTGTCAACAATTACTAGATGTTGGCGGTAGGGGGCATAGTTTAGCAATTCATGCTCAAGACGAGGGCTTTGTCAAAGAGTTTGCTACACAAATGCCAGTGTCTAGAATTTTAGTTAATACATTAGCGTCTGTTGGTGCTGCTGGTGGTACTACAAGCTTAATGCCTTCCTTTACATTAGGCTGTGGGGCATATGGTGGAAATATTACAAGTGATAATATTTCAGCTCGTCATTTAATCAATAAAAAACGTGTTGCTTATGGCATCAAGGAACTTTCGATTCCGAAGCCACAGCATCCAAAAAATATACAAGAAACATCCCCTTCATTTCAGGTAAATGAAGAAGCACAATTGAATACAGCTATGATTCAAAAAATAGTAGAAGAAATCGTTACCAAATTAAGTGTCTAGAGGAGGAATTTTAAATGAGTGTTGAAATTAATGGAGCATTAGGAATGATTGAAACTAGAGGGTTAATTGGGTCTATTGAAGCAGCAGATGCTATGGTGAAAGCTGCAAACGTTAATATTGTTGGTAAAGTACATGTTGGTGGAGGAATTGTCACTGTTTTAGTAACGGGAGATGTTGGAGCCGTTAAAGCTGCAACAGATGCAGGCTCTGAGGCTGCACGTCGTGTTGGCGAATTGTTATCTGTGCATGTGATTCCACGTCCGCATTCAGAACTATTAGCCATTTTACCAAAATAAGAATTGGAGGTGTTTGAATGACAAACCATCAAACGCTTGTGTCTAATTCTGCAGCTGGTGCGATCCCCATTGCTGTATCAGCTCGCCATTGTCATGTCAGTGAAGAGGATTTCTTTCATTTATTTGGCGCAAATGCTCAATTAAAAGTATGGAAGGAGCTTTCCCAGCCCGGCCAATACGCTGCAGAGCAAGTTATTACTATTAAAGGTCCTAGAGGTCAAATTGACAAGCTTCGGGTATTAGGACCGTTCCGTCAGGATACACAAATTGAAATAAGCCAAACGGATGCAATAAAGCTAGGTGTTTCCCCGCCTATTCGTATGTCAGGTGATTTAGAAAGATCTTCACCAATTATATTAATAGGAACACATGGAATATTGCATAAAGATAACGGGCTTATTATTGCACAAGCTCATATTCATATGTCCGAAACAGAGGCAGCTTCATTCAATGTAACGGATCAAGAAATTGTGAAGGTAGAAATCACGAATGAGGTTCGCCAAATTCAAATTATGAATGTAGTTGTTCGTGTGTCACCAAATTTCAGACTAGAGATGCATATTGATACAGATGAGGCCAATGCGGCATCTATCGTTGCTGATCAAACTGGAAAGCTCATAAAAATGGGGTGACATAAATGGATATGCAAGCGTTACAACGACTTATTCAAGAAGTGGTATCTACTATTGTGAACACAAATAAAAGAGTACTGATTGTTCATCCCCAAACAACAATCTCAAATAGGCAGGTTGAAACATTAAAAAGCTATTTCCAAGTGGAGGAGTGGCAAGCGGATACCCCATCCCAAATGTTTCACGATGCAACAGTATTTCTTGAAGTTGATCAGTCTTTCATTGTCAGCAGTGCGCAAGGATTGCCTCATTCCCCGGCATCCTTGTTCCTGACTGAATTATTACTGAAAGATGAGCCAGCTATATTAGTCCCTGATGAAAAAATGTCTGTCGTTTTTACAACGAAGGAACCAAATACTTACATGAAAATGCTTCTGCAGCACATGAAAAGTTTACAGGTATTCGGCTGTGAGTTTCAGTTATTCTCACAGCTTATACCTTATATCAAGGATAAGGAAGATCTCATTCATTACGATATCCAAGCAGATTTTATTACAGAGGAAATGATTAAATCATACAAAGGGCAGCAGCTAAAACTGCCGTTGCATACAAAGATCACACCACTTGCCCTTGATCTGATTCAAGAGAAAGGCATTCGTATTCTAAGAAACTAGCAGGAGTGTTGTTACATGACAAAATCGATTGGTATTGTGGAAACGAGAGGTCTTGCCATTTCTATTCAAATAGCAGACGCCATGTTAAAAGGAGCAAATATTAGATTGCTTCGACAAGAAACAATTGATTTAGCACTTGTAACAATTGCTATTGAAGGTGATACGGAGGCAATTCGGGAAGCAATTGAAATTGGTACAAAAATGGCCAAAGCTGCTAACCAATGGATTGCCTCTACTACTATTTTACGCCCAGAAGATGCTGTTAATGGTTTAGTGATGGAAATTGCTAAAAAACCGACGTAATCACACAATCATTTGAAAAGGTGGGAGATGGATTTGAAAGTAGATTTATCTGGGAAGGTTGTTATTGTTACTGGTGGAAGTAAAGGAATTGGTAAAGGCATTGCGACAGTGTTTGCAAAGCAAGGTGCTCATGTTGTTATTGCTGCAAGAGGCTTAGAGCATGCGACAAAATTAGCATCTGAACTACAGATGCAAGGCTACTCTGCTTCTGGGGCAGCCGTCGATGTAGAAAGCTATGAATCTGTGGAAAATATGGCACAAGAGGTTGCTAGTAAATATGGTGCCATCGATATTTTATGCTCAAATGCAGGCATTTTTCCATCTGTCAAGCTAGAGGATATGGGCACAGATCAATGGGACCATGTGTTAAATGTTAATGCACGAGGAACGATGTTCGCTGTGAAAGCATGTGCTCCTTATTTAAAGAATGCAGATTATGGAAGAGTCATTATTACCTCCTCCATTACAGGTCCAGTGACAGGATATACAGGGTGGACACACTATGCAGCAAGTAAAGCAGCACAGCTTGGTTTTATGCGGACTGCAGCACTTGAATTAGCACACTATAATATTACCGTTAATGCAGTTCTTCCAGGCAATATTGCAACAGAAGGATTAGATGGTCTTGGAGAGGAATATTTGCAGAAGATGGCAAAGGCTATTCCATTCGGTGGATTGGGCAGTGTTGAGGATATTGCCTATGCAGCACTATTCCTCAGCAGCAAAGAAGCAGGTTTTATTACAGGACAATCCATTATTATTGATGGTGGACAAACATTACCAGAAGATGCTGAAGCATTTTGATAACGTAGGGGGAATTGAAGTATGAATAATTTTGGTGCATTAGGAATGATTGAAACAAAAGGGCTAGTCGGCTCCATTGAGGCGGCAGATGCTATGGTAAAGGCTGCCAATGTCAATATCATTGGTAAGGTACATGTGGGTGGAGGGATTGTGACAGTCCTTGTACGTGGTGATGTAGGTGCTGTAAAAGCAGCAACTGATGCAGGAGCCGCAGCTGCACAGCGTGTAGGAGAACTGTTGTCTGTTCATGTGATTCCACGCCCACATGCAGAGTTAGAAGCGATTTTACCGTTAGCTTAGAAGTGAGGTGGAATGATGAATCAACAAGCTATAGAGCAAATTGTCAATGAGGTCATTGCTGAATTACTACAATCAAAGCAAGAAGCACCTATTACACAATACGACATTCCCATCGGTATTTCAGCAAGGCATATCCATTTGAAACAGGAGCATGTGGAGCATCTCTTTGGCAAGAGAGAGCAATTAACAGCAAACAAGATGCTGTCCCAACCAGGGCAGTTCGCAGCTAATGAAACATTAATGGTTGTTGGTCCAAAGGGCAGTATTTCAAATGTCCGTGTATTAGGCCCTGCTCGTTCCTTAACACAGGTTGAAGTTAGCCATACAGATGCTATTGCATTAGGTATTCAGCCGCCAATAAGAGAATCAGGTAATATTGCAGGATCAGCGAGTTGTACGTTAGTTGGCCCAAAAGGCAGTTTATATTTGCATGAGGGTGTCATTATTGCCCAGGCGCATATCCATATGTCACCAGAAGAAGCAAGCGGGTTAAACGTTTTTGATGGAGAGTATGTTTCAATAAAAACTTCGGGTATCCGACCTGTGACATTTCATCATGTGAAAGTACGAGTTTCAGAGCGCTATCGTTTAGAGATGCATATTGATACGGATGAAGCAAATGCTGGCTTTCTAAAATCTGGTGCAACAGGTACTTTACTAAAAGAAAATGCCGAAGAGCTTACGAATAATTCCTCCCAAAAAGCAACTGCCGTTCAGGCGAATGAAATTAATGAAAGAATAATTACTGAAAAGGATTTATTAGCGTATCAGGGACAAACAATTATTGTTCCTCGATTCACGAGATTTACTGCACTCGCAATGGATGCGGTGGTGACTTTAGGGATTACTATACAGTATAAAGATGAAGGATGATGATGCATGCGTATAGGTACAGTCGTAGGGAATATATGGGCAACACGTAAAGAAGAAGGGCTTCAGGGATTGAAATTACTCATTATTCAACCTAAAAAAACAGATGGACAACTTGGTGATGAGCAAATCGTTGCGGCAGATCGAATTGGTGCAGGTGTTGGAGATGATGTGATTTTAACGATGGGCAGTGCTGCTGTTCGAAGCTTTTCAAAGGAAACAATTTGTCCAATTGATGCCATCATTGTAGGCATAATTGATGCAACAGAGGGATCGTGAGGTGAGAGCAATGAAAGAAGCGATTGGTATGATTGAAACATATGGTATGGTCGGCTCTATTGAGGCAGCGGACGCTATGCTAAAGGCCTCGAATGTCCAATTAGTCAAGCATGAATTAATAGATGGCGGTATTGTGACTGTTATTGTTGAGGGAGATGTTGGAGCTGTGCAGGCAGCAGTAGAGGCAGGAAAAGCAGCGGTTACACGCGTTGGCAAATTATTAAGTGCACATGTAATCCCAAGAGCAGCAGACGATGTTTTTACAACAATCATCGATCATTCCCAAGCAAAACCAAAAGTAGAAAAAACGGTGGAAAGAGTACCAAAAACATCCTCCCGCAGTAAAGCTCAAGTAAAAGAAACTGCCCAAAATTCTTCTACAGATGTTCAAAGTGAATAATCTAAGTGTCCCTGTATCTATATAATAATGCATCACTGTGAGGAGTGATGAAGATGAGATTTAAACGACCAAAGATCGCCATTATTGGTGCTGGTCATACAGGTGCCACTGTAGCTTTAATGGTCGCTCAAAAAGAAATCGGAGATATCGTTCTAGTCGATATTCCAGATTTAGAAAAACCAGCTAAGGGAAAGGCACTAGATATTTTACAGACAGGTCCAATTGAAAAGTTTAATGTGCATATTGCAGGTACAGCACGATATGAGGAAATTGCACAGGCAGATATTGTTGTAATTACAGCTGGTATCGCTAGAAAGCCAGGAATGACTCGGGAGGATCTGATTACAACAAATGCCTCGATTATTCGGTCTGTTAGCGAAAATGTAAAGCACTATGCCCCAAACAGCTATGTCATTGTGTTGAGTAATCCTGTCGATGCCATGACCTATGTTTGTCTGCAAACAACAGGCTTCTCCAAAAATCGTGTTATGGGGCAATCAGGCATTTTAGATACAGCTCGCTTTAATACATTTATTGCAGAGGCTCTACAGCTAGCAGTAGAGGATGTGTCTAGCTTTGTTTTGGGAGGTCATGGAGATGAGATGGTGCCACTTGTGCGCTATACGTATGTCGGTGGAATCCCGCTCGAAAAAATGCTACCAAAAGCACAAATCCAACAATTAGTGGAACGGACACGTAAAGGTGGCGGCGAAATTGTAGAACTTCTTGGCAATGGTAGTGCTTATTATGCGCCAGCAGCATCAATTGTCCAAATGATAGAGGCCATCATCAAAGATAAAAGAAACGTAATGCCCGTTATCGCTTATTTACAGGGTGAATACCATGTAACCGATGCTTGTATTGGTGTACCAGTTGTTCTTGGTGGGAATGGGATAGAAAGTGTTATTGAATTACACTTGAACGAAGAGGAGCATCAGGCATTCAGCAAGTCTGTTCAGGCTGTCAAACATACCTTAAATTATATTAAATGAATCATTTACCATCTAATAAGGAAGGTGTATTAGATGGTTTTACATACTTAGCGAAAGCAACTTAACATTAACACAATGTTAGGTTGCTTTCGTTTTTTTTGATTTTCTTTCAATAAATGAAAGATTTCTGTACAATTAGTACATTAAAGTCGGAAGCTTAATAGAAGAACAAATGAAGCAACCATTAGTCATTGTTGATAGTCAAAACACTTATTTGAGTCAAAAAATACTTGAGCACACTCAAACCAAGTGAAGATTAATTATCCAGTTTACCGTTTGGAGGGTTGTCCATTTGACAAGCTAGGTTGGGAGCTTTACCAAAGGCTTCTACGGCAATCAGAGGTTTCATTATCGAACAGAATTAGCGCGATTTTTCTGTAAAATAAACTAAGATAAAAATTAAAAAAGGGGACCTTCATATGAATAAAAGACAGTGGAGAGTAGGAATTTTTTTATTTGATGATGTAGAGGTTTTAGATTTTGCTGGGCCATTTGAAGTCTTTTCTGTCACTGAAATAGAAAATGGTCAGCAGCCATTTGTCGTAGAAACAGTATCAGAGAAAGGGGACTTAGTAATTGCTACTAATGGGTTAAAGGTACAGCCTGATTACAGTTTTGATAATGTACCTAGATTTGATATTTTAATTATACCTGGTGGTCTAGGTGCGAGGGAACGAGAAATGAATAATGATAATGCAATAAACTGGATTACAAATCAAATGAAAACGGTGCAACTCATGACATCTGTATGTACGGGTGCTTTACTATTAGCAAAGGCAGGTTTACTTAATGGTAAAATGGCGACGACTCATTGGGCAAGTCTTGAAAGGTTAAAAAAAGAATTTCCACAAGTCGAAGTACAACGGGAAGTTAAATTTGTAGATGAAGGCAATATAATTACATCTGGTGGAATTTCAGCAGGTATCAATATGTCATTTCATATCGTGAAAAGATTACTAGGTTCTGAAGTTGCTCAGAATACTGCTAAAATTATGGAATACGAGATTATTATTTAAAACATAAATACCCAGCAAATTATAAAGCATCACAAATCGATTTGGCATCAACGGTTTGTCACTACCCAGCTAATTAACTTCTTTAAAAACTGATAAAAGAGAGGATTCAATGATGCTTATCAAACAACAGGAATTTTATATAAATGGTCTTCGTTACACGATTAGATCCGCTACTATCCCAGATGCACAAGCATTATCAGACCTAAGACTACAATTAGATGGAGAAACGGAAAATTTTGATCGCGAGCAGGGAGAAGCCTTTATCGATACAGCTGGATTTGAACAGATTATCCGCATAGATACAGAAAGCCCAAGCAATATATGTTTAGTAGCTGTCGTCGATAACCGGATTATCGGATTTTCAAGATGCGAGGGATCAGCATTAAAACGATTGGCACATAAAGTGGAATTTGGTGTAGGTGTTATTAAGGAATTTTGGGGCTATGGCATTGGTAAGAACCTCTTACAAGTATCGATAGATTGGGCAGATGCCAACAATATAAAAAAAATAGCCTTACAAGTTTTAGAGACAAATGACAAAGCAAGTAGACTCTATGAAAAACTGGGCTTTACTGTAGAAGGTATTTTAAAAAATGACAAACGCCTTTCTGATGGCAAATACTATCATACAATGATTATGGGTAGATGGAAGGTCTAATACCTTATGAGCTATTATGAAAATAAAAAAGAAGGAGGTGTGCTAATTTGAAACGAGAGGGAATTGTAGAATGGTATAAAGAAGAAGAGGGCTATGGACGGATCCTTCTTGAAGGCAAAGAAGGGGTACATGTTTTTGTTCATTTTAGTTCTATTCTTTTGGATAAAGATCGATTTCCCGATCATTTTAGATACCTTCGTCAGAAGCAAAGAGTCACCTTTGATTTAATTGAAACGTCCATGACAGGTGATCAGAAGTATGTAGCTAAAAACGTGATGATAATTTCAGACTAAAGCATAACTACCTGTGTAATGGGTGATAAAATTTTAAATGAACTAAAACATCTTACATAACATAGAATAAATAAAATGTTATAAAAGGATGATGCTTACATGTCAGCAAGGATTTCCAAAGCACAAAATGGCTACCTTTCTAGGGGAGGTACATCTGAAGGTTGGGATGATATTGATCGTTGGGAAAATGACGGGGGCAGAAGTCTTGATACATGATGAAATATTTTGAATCAAAAAGGGAGTCAAGAATGTCTCCCTTTAAAAATTTGTACAATCCTAGACATGTAGATTAAATGAGGATTACTTAATTTGAATTGTATCCACATAAGTCGCTGTTCCTTGTTCGAACTGGACTTTTACATGCATATAATACGTGCCTATTGGATATGTGCCGTCTTCATTTATAATCCTTTCAACCTTGTTCATTTGCTTATCCAAAAACACAATTTCACTGTGAAGTATATCCAAGCCATTAGCCATCAGTTTTACTTTTTCTGGCTTTTGAAGGGTAATAGCTTCATTATAGGATGCTTGTATATGCGACAGCGGTGTTTCGTGTTCTGTTTGCTTTTTCTCTCCTGTTTTAATGTCAGTGTATGTCCAACTATATTGTTGGAGGTATAAGGGGAGCTGTTCTTCTTCGTTAATAGCCAATTCTAGATGAGGTGGTTGTTCATAAATGGGCTGCCCAAGTGAGATAGGCTTTTGATCCTGGATAACCATACCGACAAGTGTATCATTGGCAGCAATATCTATTTTATAATGCAGGGTCCATATGCTCTTTTTTGCATCAAACTTTATATTAGTGATAATTGGGTTGTACTCAAGATTTTCTGCTACTTTAGAGAGGACCTCATTTATAGAAAGTGTACTATTTAAGTTTAATGGTATAATTTCGATTTTATCTGTCCCTGTTTGACCTGGATAGGATTCATTAACTGCCTCAGCCCATACTTTCACATAGTCACCTATTGCTAATTTTTTTGTTGTGGAAACCCATAATGCATTCACATACTGGGGATTCGAATGATTTAAATAGATTGGTTCATTACTAACAACTAAGTATCTGCCATCTTCTGCTGCTGTTATATAACCTTCAATAGTTGCAGAATTTAGTTTGTTTTTGTTGTCATTTGTAGCTGTATCGCAACTAGCTAAAATAAGGATTACCATACATACTAATATTATTTTTTTCAAAGCAATTCCTCCCTATTTTCAAATTAGACGCTTTCACTCCCAATAGGTTACTCTGATTTTGTATAGGTAAGGTTCAGCAATTAAGGCGAATTTTTTAGCGCCGTGTGTAGAAAGGATATATATTGTTGATGAAATTTCAAAAATTGAAAGTAAAAGTAGATCGGTCAATTGGCTATAAGGATGATTTTGATAATGTCTATCCGTTAAATTATGGTTATATACCTGGGAAAATTGGTGGCGACGGGGAGGAACAAGATGTCTATATACTTTCAAATACTATAAAGGGCCCAATAGATGAATTTATAGGTAAACTTATCGCAATTGTCCATAGAAATGATGATGTAGAAGAAAAATGGGTCGTTACATCTGAGGATGAAAAGTACACAAAAGAGCAAATAAGAGAGCAAATACAATTTATCGAACAATGGTTTGATTCAGACATTGAGCTGTTAAATTCAGCTAACGGAGAGGAAAACCCCTCTTCGAATGTACTAAATACAAAACATAATGCAGATTTTCAAGATATATAACTGCTCCTCAATAATTAAATCCTTTTAGGCTTTAAACTAATAGAATAATAGGTTTGTACAAATAATAAAATAGTTCCAATTCCGATTATGCTATTTAATTGCGAGTTACCTGTAAACGCTGAATAATACATTAATCCAAATGCTAATAATACAAGTGCTCCAATAATCAAAAAGTATAATTTATATAGGCTTTTTAACATCATATATTTTTCTCCGTCATCAAAACTATCAAAGAGTTCTTGTTGGTAAGTTGGCGACGTCGGATTAGGCAATTTAAATTCTGGATGTGTAAAACGCATCAAAGACATTGATAGTCCCAAAGCTATAATGGAAACGATGAATAATACGGCAGCATAAAAAGCAATAGATGCGTATGAATCACGAACCAATAAAAATCCTATTAAAAGGGTGATAAATGATATTGAAAGGGAAACTTGTATCCAAATTACGACAGAATAAGACTTACGTTCTAAAGTAAACTGAATATCGTCCTTATCCTGGATTAATACAGAGCGTTCAGATTAATATTTTATGTAAGCATTATATATGTTTGCGATGGTTAGACAGATAAAACTCACAATATTCGCAGCAAAAAGTAAATTCGGTGTTACACTTCGCTGATCATAACCACTCGTAAATTCCTTTAGGATATAGAAAAGAATTACTAGATATATTAGCGGTACTCCAATCTTCTTCATTAAAGCTCCTCCTCCTCAAAAATAAAGATATTTTCAATCGACTCTTGAAAAACTTTTGCTATTCGTACAGCTATTAATAGAGATGGCATATACTCTTCACGCTCAATTAAACTAACCGTTTGTCTCGATATCTTTGCTCGTTTTGCTAGTTCAGACTGATTCAATCCATCTCTGACACGAAGCTCTTTCAATCTACTTTTCATCTCAACCAACTCAAATTTATTGTAATGTATCATTTTCTTTTTGATAACTATATTAGTCAAAATGAAAAGAATTGTTTTAATTAAAAGATGATCAGTACGAATTATTACCTAGAATCAAAGGACATTTTGCAAAAATTGCGTCCTCCTATTTAGCACGACATTGTAAGTTTTTGTAACAATTAATATTCCAATAAATTATTTCCATAAATTTGGTTGACATAAAATGTGTATTAAGCCTATAATACATTCAAAAGTGTATTAACAGTTTAATACGCTTTTAAAAAGATGGTGTATTAAGTGGGTAATACAGAACAGTAGCTATAGTTAAATGATTTAGTGCATATGCTTTATGAAAAAATGCATTGCTTCATTATGCGTAATGTGTATTAAGGAGTTAATACACGAAAATACAATTTGCAAGGAGTTGAGTTAATTGACTGTAAAGTTTAATAATCGGGATCCGGTTTATGTACAGGTTATCCGGCATTTTAAAGAGCAAATTGCTAAGGGATTCTTTGAACCAGGTCAGGAAGTTCCGTCAAGAAGGGAACTGGCCAATCAACTGAAGATTAACCCCAATACCGCACAAAGAGCTTATAAGGAAATGGAGGAACAAGGATTGATTTTTACTGAGGGAAATATGCCGAGCTGTATTACGAAAGATGAAGCGGTCCTTAAAAGTGTCCGTGAAGAATTAATTATCGAAGCAGTTGACTTATTTTTAGGTTCTATAAAATCCATCAATGTACCATTATCTGAAGTGTTGAAACTAGTTGAGAAAAAGTATGAAGCTGAAAGCGGGGAAACGGAGGAATCTAAATGATAGAAGTGAAAAATATCAATAAAAAATACGGTAGAAAACAGGTTTTAAAAGATCTTTCCTTTACTGCTAAAAAGGGTGAAATTACTTGTTTAATTGGGATAAACGGGGTAGGGAAAACGACGATCATGAAAGCTATTATGGCACTCACGCCGATTAATAGCGGTGAAATTTTAATAGATGGGGAAAAAATTCGGAAGGATAGCTTTGAAAAAATTACTTTTATTCCTGATACACTCACGATGTTACCACAAATGAAAATTGGTGAGGCCTTTACGTTCATGGCGGATTTTTATAAAAGTTGGAACGCGCAAAGGGCAGAAGAGCTGTTGCAATTCTTTAAGTTAGACCCAACTGAACGAATTGCCAATTTATCAAAGGGAAATACGGCTAAAGTCAATATGCTGTTAGGTTTAGCACTGGACGTGGATTACTTACTGATGGATGAACCATTCTCTGGTATTGATATGTTCTCCCGTGAACAGATTGCCGGAGTGTTTACAAGCCATTTAATTGAAGAGCGTGGTGTGATTCTCACAACCCATGAAATCAGTGATATTGAACACTTAATTGATAAAGCAGTACTTATTGATAATGGTGAAATATTAAAGGAATTTAGCGTGGAGGAAATGCGTGAGAATGAAGGAAAATCAGTTGTTGATGTGATGCGGGAGGTGTATCGAGGATGAAAAACTATTTAAAGCTTGTAAATTTTGAAATAAGCCGTTTTTTCAAACTATATCTAGTTTTAATAGGATTAACATTTGTCTGCCAGTTCGTTGGGGCGATTATCGTCTCCAAAGGTTATATGAATAGATCAGATCAAGTAATGTATGAAAATCAACTATCGGTGAGTCAATATATTAAGGAATATGGTACTTTTTCCTTTCATCAATTTGTTTTTTCTGAATGGTTTGTGATACCAATCTTTTTTTGTATCGCAATGTTGATGATTTATGTTTTCTTTATTTGGTATCGAGATTGGTTTGGAAA